>JAZQUI010000013.1:0-33395 GCA_045631205.1 Bacteroidaceae bacterium | reverse complement strand
ATAGCGGCCGAATGTATCCTGGATTGTGTAACCACCCTCAACCTCAGTGAATGTGAACGCGTAGAATGTGTTTGTCTCAATGAAGTTGCCGTTTGCCGCTACTGCAAACTGAGGAAGATAATCGTAGTTCTTTGTCTCGCTCAATGCTGTTGCAGCAAAGCCGTTAGCGTGGATAAGGTACTGGCCTGCAGTGAACTCTGTAACCTTCTCGAAAGGCTTGACTGGAGAGATGTAGTATTTCTCGCTTACAACGTCGCTGTAGATTTTCTCGCCCTCTACCTCTACGAAAGCAACAGCCTTAACCTCGGCTGTTGAAAGCACTGAGAGGCTGCCGTAGCTCTTTGAACCCGCTGTGATTGGGTCGCCACCACGGTTGTTGTAGTAGATTGTAGCACCCTCGGTCTCGCAAGTGAACTTCAGGGCAGTCTCGCCTGTGAGCTTCTCATAAACACCGCCCTTTACAGAGAATGTTGGAGCTGCAACCTCAAGAGAGTATGATGCTGTTGCAATCTCACTCCACTCACCATTAAGGCGAGAAATAGCCTTGATTGTTGTTGTTTTGTTGAACTCGTTGAATGCGATAGCCTCATTGTACTTTGCGCTTTCCTCTGTGGGCTCTGTACCATCAAGAGTGTAGTAAATGGTTGCGCCCTCTTTTGCTGTAATCTCAACGCTGAATGGGTTGTTGTATGTGCCTGGCTCTACGGAGAATACAGGAGCCTCTTCTGCTGTCGCAAAGCTCATGAAGCTGAACAAACAGAAAACTGAAAGTAAAAATTTTTTCATAAGATAATGTTGTTGATAAATATAATTGTTTCTGTCTCTTGTCTTTTAGCTGATGATATTTCTCACATGTGAAAATATCCGGCGCTTTTTTGAAAGTTCGCGAAGTTACTAAAAAAACACCTTACCTTGTAATAAAAGTGAAATAATTTTGAAAATATGGTGTTATTGTGTCAAATGGTTGCGTTGTATGGGTGTGTTTTTGTCAATTTAGGCATACTTTTTGTTGTTGTATTGGAAATTATTTTGTCATAGTGCTTTGATTAATTGGAAAAATATACTATCTTTGCAGACGTAAAGGTGTTACCAAACACAGGAGTGTGTCTTTGGCTTGAGTTTTTTTAGATAAGTATATGGGTAAGTCCTATACGGCCAGCTCCCTGCGAATCCTCCAGGGCTTGACCGCAGCAAAGGTAGTAGGTTGTAGCGGCGCGATGTAGGTAGCTTACCCACCCCCATAGGCAGGTGTCTTTTTAAGGCATCTGCTTTTTTTATGTTTGCAGTGGGTGGTTTCTGTCGGCACTTGCGACATTCTTCGCTCGCTGTGTGCCTTGCCGGTCACAGCTCTGTTGCAACATTGCGGGATGGGGGCAACTCGCTATTCACCAAATAACAACAACGCGACACTCCATCGCTCAAACAAGCCCACGTCTTTTTCTTGTGTTGCTCGACTGCTCCCTGTGTCTCCTCATGCTGCCCTTTCGTCTTTGACGACAAGTTACTTTCGCTCGAGGTGAAATACAAGCAAGCTTATATTTAGCTCTCTTACTCGCAACTTTCGCCTTTGGCGACGATTATCTCTTGTAATGGTAATTTCTCCAAAATAGAAAACTTTACAAAGCAAAAAAAACTTACAGATCACCGATAAGTTTAAAACAAGAATATTTTGTGCTTTTGTAAGTAAAAAAAACAAGCGAATGGTATGGATGTAGTGTTTGCAACAAACGTGTTCGTGCAAAATCTTTGTACCTTAATGAAAGACGATAAAAGACTGATGTATATGTTTTTATATATTTCGTTTTTTTTGTTTCTGCCTGTTGTTTGTGTCGTTCGTTTAAAAGTTGGTTAATCTCTGTTTTGTTTTTCGGCGGTTTTGCCTTATTGCTGTATAAAGGGTGAATTAAATCCCCTGCATTGTACGTAACGTGTGTCAAAATCTGTTTTGTGTTATCTGTGTTTCGGGTGAAAATAACGTGATTGGTATATCTTTTTTGATTATAAGCAGATATCTATCCGATATTGGAATTACATCTGCTTATAATCCTTTGTACAATAAATACATACATATTCATTGTTAATCTATTTCGTTAAGAGTGCCCGTATTTTGCGCAACTTCCAAGTTTTTCTTCTATGCGTAATAGGCGATTGTATTTTGCAGTGCGTTCTCCGCGGTTGGGTGAGCCAGCCTTTATGCGTCCCGAGCCGCTTGCAACCGAGAGGTCGGCTATGAAGGTGTCTTCGGTTTCGCCCGAACGGTGACTTATTATGGTCTTGTATCCGTGTTGCACGGCGGTTTCAATTGCATCGAATGTCTCACTTAATGTACCTATTTGGTTTGGTTTTATAAGTATGCTGTTTGCGCATTTGTCTTTTATACCTTGCAGCAATAGTTCGCGGTTGGTTACAAAAAGGTCGTCGCCAACGAGGGTGCATCGCTTGTCGAGTGCTTGCGTGAGTTTTTGCCATCCTTTCAGGTCGTTTTCGGCCATTCCGTCTTCTATGCTGTCGATGGGGTATTTTTCTGTCAATGATGTCAGGAATTTTACCTGTTCGTCGGGGGTAAGTTGCGCTCCGTTGTTTTCAAATGTGCCGTAGTCGTATATGCCGTCGTGGAAAAGTTCACTTGCGGCGCAATCGAGTGCAATGGTAATATCTTTGCCCGGGGTGTAACCGCTCTCTTTTATGGCTGCTACAATGTAGTCGAGGGTGTTCTCGATACTTTCAAGTTGTGGGGCGAATCCGCCTTCGTCACCAACGGCTGTGCTGTATCCCTTTTTGTGTAGCAGTTTTTTTAGTGTTTGAAAGGTTTCGGCTCCCATGCGCAGTGCTTCCTTAAAGGATGCTGTGCCTATTGGGCATATCATGAATTCCTGGAATGCGATGGGTGCATCGGAGTGCTTGCCGCCGTTTATTATATTCATCATCGGCACGGGGAGTATGTGGGTATTGACACCGCCAAGATAACGGTATAAGGGTTGTCCGGTTGCCTTGGCGGCGGCGCGGGCAATGGCCAGTGATGTTGCGAGGGTGGCGTTGGCTCCAAGGTTGCTTTTGTCGGAACTATCATCAATTTTTATTATAATGTTGTCTATTTCGCGCTGCTGAAAGGGCGAAATGCCTTCGAGTACCGGTGCAATCTCTTTGTTTACATTCCTTATGGCTTTGAGAACTCCGTTGCCGCCGTATCTCTCCTCTCGGTCGCGCATTTCTATGGCTTCGTTTTTGCCGGTAGAGGCTCCCGAGGGAACAGATGCGCGTGCTATGGTGCCGTTGCTTAATGTTACTTCTACTTCAACAGTGGGTGTGCCTCGCGAGTCGAGTATTTCGCGTCCTTTGACTTTGGTTATCAGCATATCTTCTTTAGTTTTATGGGTGGTTATAGCATTAAAACAAACTGTGGCTTTTTATGGTTTTCGCCTTGTGTGACTAAATATTGTTGATATTTGTTGCGTCATTTTACTTTAATGGTTATTTTTACGATGTAAAACAGTTTTATGATATGAGTGAAGTAAAAGATAAGATGCTGCAACGCTTTTTAAAGTATGTGGCTTTTGATACAGAGTCGAGCGACGATGCTGTAACGGTACCTACCACTCCGGGGCAGATGGTTTTTGCCCGTTTCCTTAAAGAGGAACTGGAAGGAATGGGGCTCGAAGAGGTTGTTCTCGACGAGAAGGGTTATCTCTATGCGACTCTTCCTGCAAATACTGATAAGGAGTTGCCGGTGGTGGGCTTTATTGCTCACTTGGATACAAGTCCCGATATGAGTGGAAAGAATGTTTCGCCTCGTGTGGTTGAGTATGCTGGTGGTGATATTGTTCTTGATGAAAAAGAGAATATAGTGCTTTCTGCAAAGGATTTTCCCGAAGTGGAGGAGTATGTGGGGCATTCGCTTGTTGTTACCGACGGTCACACTCTGCTCGGTGCCGATGATAAAGCCGGTGTTGCAGAAATTATTTCGGCTGTCGAGTATCTGCAATCGCACCCCGAAATTGAACACGGCAAGGTGCGTATAGCTTTCAACCCCGACGAAGAGATTGGTCGCGGAGCGCATAATTTTAATGTTCCTTTGTTCGGTTGCGATTGGGCTTATACTGTTGATGGCAGTGCCGAGGGTGAGATAGAATTTGAGAATTTCAATGCCGGTTCTGCAACTTTTGCAATACAGGGTCGTAACGTGCATCCGGGATATGCGAAGGGTAAAATGCTTAATGCCTTGCGTGTTGCAACGGCTCTTGTTGATGCTGTTCCAACCAATGAGTCGCCCGAGTGTACCGACGGGTATGAGGGTTTCTATCATCTGATGGGTATAAACGGCGGTGTTGACAGGGCCGAGGTGTCATATATAATACGCGACCACGATCGCGCTCTCTTTGAGCGTCGTATGACTTATATGTCTTCTGTTGCCGAAGAGATGAATGCTCGTTTCGGTGCGGGTGTAGTTTCGGTGGAACTTAAAGAGCAATATCGTAATATGCGTGAACAGGTGGAACCGAAGATGTATATTATTGACCTTGCAAAGAAGGCGATGGAGCAGGCGGGTGTTAAACCACTGGTGAAACCTATACGTGGTGGTACCGATGGTGCGCAACTCTCTTTTATGGGCTTGCCTTGTCCCAACCTTTTTGCGGGTGGAATAAATTTTCACAGCCGTTACGAGTTTGTTTCGCTCGAAGTTATGGAGAAGGCTGTTATGACTGTTGTAAATATAGTGGCGCTGGTGCCTTGTAAATAAATTTTGTATTATGCTTAAAGAAGGATTGAAATATACGAGCCGTGTAACGGTTGAAAAGGGAAATTGTGCCTCAATGGTGGGCTCCGGTGGTATGGATGTTTTTGCAACACCGTCGATGGTGGCGCTTATGGAGAATGCGGCGATGAATGCTGTGGCCGAAGTTCTGCCCGAGGGTTCTACTACGGTGGGAATTGAAATATCAACCTCGCATGTTAAGGCGTCGGGTATTGGTGCCGAAATTGAGGCAACCGCTGTTCTTGTGGCTATTGATGGCCGCAAACTTGTTTTTGAGATTGAAGCAAACGATGGTGAAGGTGTTATTGGCAAAGCTACTCACTCACGTTTTATTGTAGATCGCGAACGCTTCCTTGCTAAGATATATGGTAAATGAATAAGTTGTTTGTGTAAAAAAAATAAGCATCACCCGAAGTGATGCTTATTTTTTTTGATTTGTGTTATATTTCGTCGAAATCAAATTCTTCAAAATCCATAACAAAAGCCTCGTCGGAGAAGCGGTCTATTTCGCGTCGCTCTTTTTTGGTTGGGCGTCCGCTACCGCGTGCGCGGTCGGTGAATCCGCTTATTTTGCTCATTTCCAGAATCTCGTATTGCTCTTTTGGAGTGATGTTTTCCATGAGTTCGGGAACCAGTTTTGCTCCCACGCGGTTCTGTGCGGCTTTAAGCACTTTGAAAGAGTAGGTGATGGGGGATTTCTTTACCTTTACAATATCGCCCTCACGTACTATGTGCGATGGCTTGGCGCTGCGCTCGCCAATGGAGATGTGGCCTTTTTTGCAAGCGTCGGCAGCAATGCTGCGTGTCTTGTAAATGCGTACCGCCCACAACCATTTGTCTATTCGTGCCTGTTCGCTCATTCTTTTCCCGCTCCTTTTTTGTTGAATTGGTTCATTGTGCGTGCAAGGCCGGCAAAACAGAAACTCTTTATTATTTCGGTTGTTGTTGCAAGCTGCTCTTCAATCTTTTTCTGCTCCTCGCTGTCGAAAGAGCCAAGTACGAAGTCGACCTGGTGTCCTTTGCCGAAATCGCTACCTATGCCAAAACGTAAGCGTGCATACGATGTGGTACCCAGAGTGGCGGCGATATGTTTCAAACCGTTGTGCCCGCCGTCGCTTCCTTGCCCTTTAAGGCGCAATGCTCCTACGGGTAATGCGAGGTCGTCAACGATGACCAGTACATTTTCCAATGGTATTTTTTCGGTCTGCATCCAATATCGCACAGCGTTGCCGCTGAGGTTCATATAGGTAGAAGGTTTTAGCAATATGAGTTTGCGTCCGCGACACGAAGTTTCGGCGACAAAGCCGTATCGCTTGTCGGAAAAAATAGTATTGGATGCCTTTGCAAAGGCATCCAATACAGTAAATCCTATATTGTGGCGGGTTCCTTCGTATTCGCTACCGATGTTACCCAGTCCTACAATGAGATATTTCATTTCTTATACAGAGTGAAATTATTTCGCTGCTGCTGCGGCTGCTGCCTGAGAAGCACGTGTTGTCTTAACTGCGCATACAAGAGCTTCTTTTGCAGTTACAAGCTCCAAGCCCTCGAAAGAAAGCTCGCAAACTTTGATTGATTTGCCAAGTGCAAGGGGAGTTACGTTTACAGTAAGGAACTCGGGGATTGCTGTGTAAAGAGCCTTAACCTTGAGGTAACGCTGCAACTGAACGAGTTTACCACCGGCGCGTACACCATCGGCCAAACCTTGCAATTTAACGGGAACTGCCATTACGATGGGCTTCTCCTCTGTGATTTCATAGAAATCAACGTGAAGGATAGTGTCCTTTACAGGGTGGAACTGAATATCTTTCAAGATGGCTTTTGTTGTTGTGCCATCGATTGTGAGATCTACAACGTGAATATCGGGAGTGTAAACGAGTTTGCGGAGACCTTCTGTTGTTACGCAGAATGTTTTTGTAACGGGCTTGCCGTTCTCGTCTTTCTGTACTCCGTAGATGCAGCAGGGTACTTTACCCTCGTTGCGCAATGCGTTGGTAGCTTTCTTGCCTACCTCGGTTCTTGCTGAACCGCTGATGCTGATTGTTTTCATAATTTTGTGTTACTCTAAATTAAGATTAATAATTTGCTTAATTCGCCATCACACGATGTCTCTAAAGCGGGCACAAAGGTACGCTTTATTTTTTTAATAAACAAATAATGAATGTAAAAACGCACTGGGTTACAGGCGTTTTTGTATTGTTTTCTAGAAATCTATCTCTATGTCGAGTTTTTCGGGGGTGGTTTCTTCGGGTTGCGCTATTGTGCGTGGACGATATTCGCCTTGCTCGGCAACTACAAAGTCTATTGCCTCTTTGAGACTTGATGCGAATTTTTCAAAATCTTCGCGGTAAAGGAATATCTTGTGTTTTTCAAAAGATACCGAGGTGTTGTCGCCTTCGCCGGCAACTATTTTTTTACTTTCGGTAATAGAGAGGTACATCTCCTCTTTGCGGTTTTTCTTTACATCGATGTAGTATATTCTTTTGCCGGCTTTTATTGCCTGTGAATATACAATCTCTTTTTCATTCTCGTTAGTTCCGCTTTTTCTGTAGTCTTCCATCGTAATTTATTATATGTGTTTTCCGCCTTTGTGTTGCACTTGGAATGTGTTGGTGATGCATTTGTGTAGCTTATAACGGCTTGTGTGAAATGCATCTAACTACAAATATGATTAAAAAAAAATAAAAATCAATATTTTTGTCGCTTTTTTTTATTTTTTACGGTTGTTTTTTTACATATCCTCTTTATTTGTGCGCGCGTTTGTGGTTTTGTTTTTATTATATCGTGCTTTTTTCGTAATTTTGCAGCCGTTTTTCAAATTGACTGTTTATGGATAATTTATATATGCTGAATTTGCAGGAAGGAGTAACAAGAGATGTGGTTGCGAGATTTTCGGCTCCTGTGTCTCTTAAAATATCGAAAGGGGAACATTTGGCGATTGTGGGCCCGAATGGTGCCGGTAAAACACTGCTCGTGGATGTTTTGCTTGGGCGTTATCCTTTATGCAAAGGAACATTGGAGTATGATTTTTCGCCTTCGGCATCGAACAGGGTGTATGAAAATGTGAAATATATAACCTTTCGTGATGTTTATGGCTCTACTGAGGCAAATTATTGCTATCAGTTGCGCTGGAATGCTCACGACCAAGACGATGCCATACCCACTGTGCGCGAGTTGTTGGGCAAGGTCGATGACGAGGCGTTTATGCAGGAGGTTATGCAGATGTTTGCCATTGAGCATCTTCTCGATAAGCGTATTGTGTTGTTGAGCAGTGGAGAACTTCGTAAATTCCAACTTGCCGAGGCGTTGCTCTCTTCGCCACGTTTGTTGATAGTGGACAACCCTTTCATTGGGCTTGATGTGGCAACTAGAAGTCTTTTGTGTAGTGTGCTGGCACGTCTTTCTGTGCGTAAGAACTTGCAGATAGTGCTGGTGCTTTCTATGCTTGACGATATTCCTGAATTTATTTCATCGGTGGTGAGCGTGGAGAATATGAGCGTGAGTGCGAAGATGTCGCGCGAGGAATATCTCTCTCATCTTGATATTGTTCCCGATATTGCAGCCATAAAAAATGCCCAGCAAAGGGTACTGTCGTTGCCTTGTAAGCGAAACGTGCATTGCTGTAACGATGGTGAAGAGGTTGTGAAATTCAATAAGGTTACGGTTAAGTATGACGACCGTGTTATATTGAAGGAACTTGATTGGGTAGTGGAGCAGGGCGATGTGTGGGCCCTTTCGGGTGAAAATGGTGCCGGAAAATCTACACTGTTGAGCCTTGTGTGTGCCGATAATCTCCAATCCTATGCCTGCGATATTGCTCTTTTCGGGCGCAAACGCGGAACGGGAGAGAGTATTTGGGAGATTAAAAAGAATATTGGTTATGTGAGCCCCGAAATGCATCGCTCTTATTTGCGTAATCTGCCGGTGGTGGATATTGTCGCTTCGGGTTTGCACGATAGTATAGGGCTTTATGTCAAGACTCCCGCAGAGGAGATGGCTGTGTGTGATTGGTGGTTGGAGACTTTGGGGATATCGGCCTTGCGCGATAAGTCGTTCCTGAAAATTTCGAGCGGCGAACAACGCTTGGTGTTGCTTGCGCGTGCTTTTGTAAAAGATCCTTCTCTGCTTATCCTTGACGAGCCGCTACATGGTCTTGACACTTATAACAGGCTTATGGTGAAAGCTGTGATTGAGGCGTTCTCTCAACGTGCGGGAAAAACATTGATATTTGTTTCGCATTATGAGAACGAATTGCCGAACACTATTAACAAACGATTGTTTTTAAAGCGTAACAGATAATGTTGCATTTTTGATAGAAGAAAAAAGTGGTTTTATTTGCTCGTGTCGCGGGAAAATGCGACCTTTGCACACAATCAGACAATATTTTTATGATTAACAGAGTTCTCATCCGTCTTAAAATCGTACAGATTGTATATGCCTATTATCAGAACAGCGGCAAGAGTATAAAAGCTGCCGAGGACGAGGTGTTCTTCAGCCTCTCAAAAGCATACGATCTCTACAACTATCTTTTGTTGCTCATCCCCGGGATAACACATTATGCTGCCGACAGAATTTCTTTCAACAGTATGAAATTGCGCCCCACAGATAGCGATATCAATCCTAATTTGAAGTTTGTAAACAACCGTTTCGTTGCTCAACTCGAAGCTAATACCCAGCTTTGCAAGTTTGCTGAAAAAAGCAAGGTTAATTGGGTGGAAAATTCCGACCTCGTACGTCAGTTGCTCGACGAAATTGAGAAGAGCGATATATATAAGGAGTATATGGCAAGCGAAGAGTCTTCGTATGAAGAGGATCGCGAGTTGTGGCGTAAACTCTATAAGGCATTCATCTTTGATAACGAACAGCTCGATGCTTTGCTCGAGGAGCAGAGCCTTTATTGGAACGACGACAAGTCTATCGTAGATACATTTGTGCTGAAAACCATAAAACGATTCGAGGAAAGCGCCGGTGAAGACCAGGAACTTCTGCCCGAATATAAGGATATCGAGGATATGGGTTTTGCGCGCAAACTTTTCCATGCGGCAATAACAAAGGCAGAGGAGTATCGCGCGCTGATGGCCGACAACTCCAAGAACTGGGATATGTCACGTTTTGCATTTATGGATGTTGTGATAATGCAGGTTGCGCTTGCTGAGGTATTTACCTTTGGTGATATTCCTTTGAGCGTTACTCTTAACGAGTATGTTGAGATTGCTAAACATTACAGCACTGCAAAGAGTGGTTCTTTTGTAAATGGTCTTTTGGACTCTATAACAAAGAAACTTCGCAGTGAGGGAAAAATAAACAAATAATAACTGATTAAAAAAGAATAATTATGATTTTACTACAAGCTGCATCAGGCAATTGGGCGCAGATGATTTTTGGCAACCAATGGTTTATGATTATTGCAATGATTGCAATAGTTTACTTTATGATGATACGTCCCCAGCGCAAACGTCAGAAGGAGATTGATAATTTCCGCAAGGGTTTGCAGCCCGGTCAGGAGGTTGTTACCAGCGGCGGTATTTATGGCAAAATCAAGGAAATCAACGACAATATTGTTGTTCTTGAAGTTGCACACAATGTGAATATCCGCGTTGATAAATCAACTATTTTCGCAAATCCTGCCGCATCTCAGCAGCAGTAATTTTATGTTCTTGTAGCCTTGAAGAACAAAAACATAAAATCTCAATCGGGAAGAGAGTTTCTGCTCTTCCTCTTTTTTGTATTGGTCTCGTGTTGTTTGTGGTTGATGCTTACGCTCAATCAAAACTACGAGACTGATATCACTTTTGCCGTAGTTGTCAAGGATGTTCCCGAAGATGTCACTTTCACCTCGCAAGGTGAGGATGTTGTAGTGCGTGTGCGCGACAGGGGTACTACGCTTATGAACTATAAGTTGGAGTCCTTTATGCCTTTGTCGGTGAATTACTCAGAACTCATAAATCGTAAAGGTCGTATGTTGCTGCCGTTGACTGCATTGCAGAAACGCATAAAGAAACAGTTGCAGTCTTCGACTTCTATGGTGGTTGTACAACCCGATACTATTGTTTATTATACACAGGAGAGTGCTTTGAAATTTCCTGTAAGGCTGAAAGGTGAGTTTGTTCCTGCAAGGCAATATGCTGTTGGCGAAATATCGCTCTCGCCCGATTCTGTGTGGGTTTTTGCTCCTATGCAGGTGGCCGACACTATGAAATGTGTCGATACTGAGTGGCGCGAGGAGAAAGAGTTGCGCGATACTCTTGTATATACAATACCTCTCTCTTTGCCGGCAGCGGCTAATAGTTGCACTCCGGCGGAAGTTACGGTTACCGTGCCTGTTTATCCCTATGCGCAAAAAAGTTTCAAATTACCGGTATTGGGAATAGATTTCCCTGAAACCTATAAGCTGAGAACTTTTCCTTCGCACGTCCAGGTTATGTTGAATGTGAGTATGGATAATTACAACAAAATTGTAGCCGAGGACTTTGAGGTGGGAGTCAGTTACCTCGATGTATTCGAGTCGGACAACAACAAGGTTTCGGTAAAACTTTTGCGTGCGCCATCCTATGCTACCGATGTAACTATTCAGCCTTCACTGGTGGAATATATAATTGAAAGACAATGAGCAGGGTGTTGAAATTGGCTATTACAGGCAATATGGGCAGCGGTAAGTCTGTCGTGTCCCGTATGTTGGCCATTATGGGTGTTCCAGTATATGATTGTGACAGCCGTGCTAAGCAGCTTATGGAGAGCGATGCACACTTGGTAAAATCATTGAAACGTATGTTCGGTGATGAGTGTTACAATGCCGATGGCTCGCTTAATCGTCCGTGGCTTGCGTCGAGAATTTTTACCGACAGCGAGAATATTGCTCGTGTGAATGCTCTTGTGCATCCTTGTGTTAAAGAGGATTTTCTGTTGTGGGCAGAATGTGTATCGGCTGGTCTTGTTGCTGTGGAGAGTGCAATTTTGTTTGAATCGGGTATGAGAGATACGGTTGACAAGGTGTTGCTTGTGTGGGCCGATAAGGAGACCGCAGTAGAGCGTGTGATGAACCGTGGTGCTCTTACGCGTGAACAAGTGGTAAGTCGTCTGCAAAATCAGATGTCGGTCGATGAACTGCTGTTGCTTTCCGATTATGCTCTCTACAACGATGGAAAAACGGCAGTTTTGCCTCGTTTGCTTGAAATTGTTGACGAGTTGTGTGCAAAAAACGTTCGTTAACATAATTTTTTTTGCAGATATGTTGTGAATTTATAAATTCGCATCGTGTTTAAAAAATAGAATAATTGAGAAAAAGTTAATTAATATGTTTGAAAGAGTTTTAACGATTTCGGGAAAACCCGGTCTTTATCGTCTGCTTTCTAGCGGACGCAATATGTTGGTAGTTGAGGTGGTTGATGCAACTAAAAAACGTATGCCCATACACAATACCGACAAAGTGGTAATGCTTGACGATATCGCAATCTATACCGATACAGAGGAGATTCCTTTGCGCGAGGTTTTCAAGAAGATTTATGAAAAAGAGGGTGCTCTCCTTTCTATTGATTTGAAGATGGCTACTCCCGAGGAACTTGTTGCTTATTTCGAGGAGATTCTGCCCGATTACGACCGCGAGCGTGTATATCTCACTCACATCAAAAAGATGTATTCTTGGTACAACATCTTGGTAGCTAACGGAATTGTAGATTTTGAAGAACCTGCAGAGGAGGGTACAGAGGAATAAGAATGAAACGTATATTTATTCTCGTAGCCGTGTGTGCGTTTACCGTTAATGCATCGGCTCAATGGGATGTGTTGGGCAGCCTTTTCCAAAAAGCAACAGGTTCAACAGCTGAAACAACAACTACCGATCTTAAATCTACTGCAACTGATGCTTTGAAAAATGTTCTTGGCGACCTTATTGGTAGCAGTATGTCTGTTTCTGAGTCAACGATTAAGGGCGTGTGGAACTATCAGGGTATCTCTTGTGTGCTTGAAAGCGAAAACGCATTGGCTAATATAGGCGGTAGCGCAGCTGCGGGCACTATAGAAAAGAAACTCGATGGCTATTTGGCAAAGGTGGGTGTTGCTCCCGGAGCTTGTACGTTTGCTTTTCTTGATGGCGATTCTTGTGCCTTCACAGTTAAAGGACATACAATAAACGGAACATATACCCTTGATTCAAAGAATAAAACTGTTGCTTTGAATTTCTATGGGTATGTATCAATGACTGCGCACGTTTCCTATAATCTCTCGACTTTGGAACTTGTTTTTGATGCCGATAAATTGTTGTCTTTGATAAAGAAAACAACATCGCTTGTCTCTTCAAACTCGGGTGCGGTGAGCTCTTTGCTTGGCAATGCTTCTTCGTCTGCGGCAAGTGCAGCCACATTGCAGACTGTTTCAGGGCTCTTGGAGAACTATACGGGTATGATGCTTGGTATGAAATTGAGCAAGTGATTTATATATAATGGATAAAAAAAACCGAACCTAGTGGTTCGGTTTTTTTTTATGGTTGCTTGTTGCTGAATATAAGCATTGCGCCATCGCTCTCTATTTTCACGGGATAGTTCTTGTCAACATTGCCGGCGAGCAGTTGTTTTGATAGCTCGTTGAGCAGGTGACGCTGTATGGCGCGTTTAATAGGTCGTGCGCCAAATTCGGGGTCGAAACCTGCCTTGGCGATAAATTTTACTGCCGACGGGCTCACTTCGAGTGTCACTTCATTTTCTTTCATCATATTGACGATGCCTGCTATCTGCAACTCAACAATTTGTTCAATCTCTTTTTCGTTGAGAGGAGTGAACATAATGGTTTCGTCTATGCGGTTGAGGAATTCCGGGCGAATGTTCTTTTTGAGCATCTCCAGTATTCTCTCTTTTGTCTCTTCGATAACAGCCTCTCGGTTGCCGTTGTTTATCTTTTCGAACTGCTCCTGTATGTAATTGCTGCCGAGGTTGCTCGTCATTATTATTATTGTGTTCTTGAAGTTTACGCATCGGCCTTTGTTATCGGTAAGGTGGCCGTCGTCGAGTACTTGCAGCAGTATGTTGAATACATCGGGGTGTGCTTTTTCAATCTCGTCGAACAGTACTACAGAGTAGGGCTTGCGGCGCACTGCTTCGGTGAGCTGTCCTCCCTCTTCGTAACCAACATATCCCGGAGGGGCTCCTATGAGGCGCGATACGGAGAATTTCTCCTGATATTCGCTCATATCGATGCGTGTCATCAATGTCTCATCGTTAAAGAGATATGCGGCAAGAGCTTTGGCAAGTTCGGTTTTTCCCACACCTGTTGTGCCGAGGAAAATGAACGAACCTATGGGGCGCTTGGGGTCCTGGAGGCCGGCACGGCTGCGACGAACTGCATCGCAGACGGCTGTAATAGCCTCTTCCTGGCCTATTACACGTTTGTGCAACTCTTCTTCGAGGTTCAATAGTTTTTCACGCTCACTCTGCAACATTTTGCTGACAGGGATGCCGGTCCAGCGTGAAACCACATCGGCAATATCTTCGGCGGTAACCTCCTCCTTTATCATTGCATTGCCTTGCTGTGCTACCTGCAATTTGCATTGTATTTCGTTTATCTCGTCGTTGAGGTTCTTTATTTTGCCATATCGTATTTCGGCTACTTTGCCATAGTCGCCCTCGCGCTCTGCCTTGTCGGCCTCGAATTTAAGTTGCTCAATCTCGTGTTTCGCACTCTGTATTCTGTCGGCAAGTTCTTTTTCCTGTTGCCATTTTGCGCGTTTGTCGTGCTCTTGTTCCTTTAATGTTGCTATTTCGGCGTTTAGCTGTGCGAGCTTGGTTTCGTCTTTTTCTCTTTTTATAGCTTCGCGTTCAATTTCGAGCTGTTTTATGTGGCGCGAAATTTCGTCGAGCTCCTCGGGAAGTGAATCGCGTTCCATACGCAATTTTGCGGCGGCTTCATCGACAAGGTCTATTGCTTTGTCGGGGAGGAAACGTTCGGTTATGTAGCGGTCGCTGAGTGTCACGGCAGCTATGAGGGCATCGTCCTGTATGCGCACTTTGTGGTGGCTCTCGTAACGCTCTTTTATACCTCGCAGTATTGATATTGTGCTCAGTTTATCTGGCTCGTTTACTACCACGCTTTGGAAACGACGTTCAAGTGCTTTGTCCTTCTCAAAGTATTTTTGATACTCGTCGAGGGTTGTTGCACCAATAGAACGCAACTCGCCACGTGCGAGTGCCGGTTTTAGTATGTTGGCGGCATCCATTGCGCCTTCGCTTTTACCGGCACCCACAAGGGTGTGTATTTCGTCGATAAAGAGAATTATTCGGCCTTCGGCTTTTGTTACTTCGTTTATAACGGCTTTCAGGCGTTCTTCAAATTCGCCTTTGTATTTTGCACCGGCTACAAGTGCGC
The DNA here is from genome assembly GCA_045631205.1 of Bacteroidaceae bacterium. Lineage (GTDB taxonomy): Bacteria > Bacteroidota > Bacteroidia > Bacteroidales > Bacteroidaceae > HGM04593. The sequence continues at coordinate 18,289 of JAZQUI010000013.1, read as the reverse complement.
CCATATCAAGAGAGTAAATCTCTTTGTCGCGCAGGTTGTCGGGAATATCGCCTCGTATGATACGGTGGGCGAGTCCTTCTACAATGGCGGTTTTTCCGGTTCCGGGCTCGCCAATGAGTATTGGGTTGTTCTTTGTGCGACGGCTCAATATCTGCAGTATGCGGCGAATTTCGTCGTCGCGTCCGATAACGGGGTCGAGTTTTCCGTTCTTGGCTGCATCGTTAAGGTTTATTGCGTATTTGCCCAGTGCCTGGTAGCTCTCCTCGGCCGATTGTGATTTTACGCTTTCGCCCTTGCGTAGTTCCATTATTGCTTTTTCAATGTCGTTGGGTGTTGCTCCTTGCCCTTTCAGCAGGGTGGCAACAGGGTTGTCGGTCTTAATGAGCGAGAGTATTATTGGTTCAATATAAACATACTCATCACCGAATTTTTTGGCTGTATCTTCGGCTTTTTGCATTACCTCATTAGTTTGACGACTAAGTATAGGCTCGCCACCTTTTACTTTGGGGTAAGTTGTTTCTAGTTTCTCAATCTCGCTCTTTATCTGTTGCGCATTCAAACCGGCCTTTTGTAGCAGAAAGTTGCTTATCTGCTCGCTTGTTCTGAGTATGCTACCCATTAAGTGGGCGGGTTCAATGGCTTGTTGTCCGAGTGACTGTACTCTGTTTACAGCCTCTTGGATAGCCTCTTGGGCTTTGATGGTAAATTTGTTGAAGTTCATATTCTAAGAAACTGTTTAAAGGTTAATAATATGTGTGGCATTTGCCGCTATCACTCGTAAAGAAACAAATTTTGAACCATCTTGGTTTTTATGTCATTTTGTCGTGTGGGGCTGACTTTTTGTCTTGTGTGCGGGCGTAAAAAAAGCGCAAACATGTTGCGCTTTTGGTAGTATTGCTTTTGGCAATGGATTTTGAGCTTGTTTACAGTTCTTCACACTCTTTTATCCATAGTGCATAACTTGTGTCCGAAGGCATTGTCCAGCCTTCGTGTGCTATGAGGTTGCAGCAGCCAACCTTGGGGCCGTCGGGCATACAAGAGCGTTTGAACTGCTGTGTGAAGAAACGGCGCATAAATGTTGTGAGCCATTTTTTTATTGTCTCCTTGTCGTGTGTTCCTTCGAAGGCTTTTTCGGCTATCATTGCAATTTTAGCAGGTGAAAAACCGTAGCATACGAAATTGTAGAGGAAGAAATCGTGCAGTTCGTAGGGGCCAACGAGGTCTTCGGTCTTCTGCTTTATATTTCCGTTCTCGTCGGCAGGGATAAGTTCTGGCGAAATGGGGGTATCTACAATGTCGAGCAGGGTGGTACGTACCTCTTCGTTACTGCTGTTCATTGCAATGTGACGCACAATGTGCTGCATAAGTGTCTTGGGTACCGATGCATTTACACCATACATACTCATATGGTCGCCGTTGTATGTTGCCCAACCGAGTGCAAGTTCCGACAGGTCGCCGGTACCAATGACAATGCCACCTGTCTGGTTGGCTATGTCCATCAGAATTTGTGTACGTTCGCGTGCCTGTGCATTTTCGTATGTTACGTCGTGTTGCTCGATATTGTGTTCGATATCTTTGAAATGCTGTATGCAGGCATCTTTGATGGATATTTCGCGAATGGTTGTACCCAGGTTCTTCATTAACGCGATGGCGTTGTTGTATGTGCGTCCCGTAGTTCCAAAACCGGGCATTGTAACAGCGATAATGTCGCTGTGTGGTTTGCCGATTATGTCGCACGCTTTTGCGGTTACAAGCAGAGCGAGGGTAGAGTCGAGACCACCAGATATGCCAATGACACAGCTTTTCGATCTTGTATGTTCAATTCTCTTTGCAAGAGCAAAGGCTTGTATGGTGAAGATTTCACGATAGTGCTCGTCGGCATTTTCCTTTGGTATGAACGGTATTGCATCAAAGGTGCGTGTGAGCTTTGCTTCTGTTGCTGCTTGTGCAATGTCTATCGTGCGATATTGGTTGCTTGCGAAACCGAAGTGGGGGCTTGCCAAGCGTTGCTTGCGTAGTTTCTCAACATCTATTTCCGATATTGCGTAGCTGCTTTGGTTGCTGAATGCTTTGCTATGGGCAAGTATGTTGCCTTTTTCGTAGATGGCATTATAGCCCGAATATACTGCGTTGCTTGTAGATTCTCCATAGCCGGCGTTCGCATATACGTAGCCGCAGATGTTGTTACGGCTTTGTGTCTCTATGCGTGTACTTGTCTTATTTTCGCTACCGGCCTCGGCGGCAGTAGCGGTGGGGTTGAGTATAATGTCGGCTCCGGCGAGTGAAAATAATGCACCGGGTGTTATGGGTGCTTCGGCATCGCTGCCAACTTCTATTGCAAAGGTGTAAGCGGGTGTACGGTATAGAATGTTTGAACCAATTGCAACAGTTTGACCGCATATCATTGCAGTGGCATCGGCAGGGAGTGTGTTACTGCCGGCAAATGCAGTTTTGTTGCTCCCGGCCGGTGTGTTCTGTGTGCTTATACCTTTAATTTCGCCCTTGTGTATTACAATGGCGCAATTGTACAATTTGTTGCTGTGGGCGATGGGCGCTCCAACAACTATTATACTTTCGCTTGTTTTTGAGTTTGAAACAATTCTTTGTAGCGCACCCTCTACTTTTTGTAGGAAAAAGGGTTGTGTGTAGAGGTCGCCGCAACTGCACGATGTGATGCTGAGCTCGGGGAAGGTGATGAGCTCGGCTCCTTCGCGTGATACCTTATCTATAATAGATATAATCTCCTGTGTGTTGCGCTCGCAGTCGGCTACGCTTGTAAGTGGGCTTGCCGCAACGGTCTTTATAAAACCTTTCTCCATCTTGTTTCTGATATTTTTGGTTGTAAAGCCAATTATATATGGGTGGGCTATATTTGCAAAACACTTCCCTTTTGAGGAAGTGTTCTGCAAATTATGTTATTAGTTTCTGTCTTCGGGTTTTGAGGGGTTGTTGTAAACCGATTTGGGAACAATCTCCAAATAGTCGTGGTTGTACTCCTCGGCACCGGTTGAGCCCTCGGTTACGTTCTTAACGCGTACCCAGTGACCCTCTCTTGTGGGGGTGAGTTCCTGGTTTGTAACAAGGATTCTTCGCATAGCAACTTTTGTGTTACGCATAGGAGTTTTGTTTCCTACCCAGATGCTTGCGGGGCCCTTCATGTAACCACGGTTACGGAGAGCTTTTTCAGAGTCCTGAATCTCTTTCTCTGAAAGCAAGTTGCCGTCCTCGTCTTTGTCGTCGAACCAACCGATACGGTTGATGTTTGCTTCGTCGTTACGCATATCGACGGGGATACCGCAAATCATATCGTCGAGATAGAACTGGATTACACCACGGCGGCTAGACATACCGAAACCAATACGAACCTCGTATGTACCTCTAGGTACGTGGGGCAAACGGTATTCGATATTGAATATACCCTCGGCGAGGAACTCGTCACCCTGGTAGTTTACGTAACCCTCGGTTCCTGTTGCCCAGGGGTAGAGGTAGAAGAGTTCTCCCTTGTTGTCGATAGATCTCAAGCGTTTGCAGAATTGCTTTTCAGCCTCTGAGTTGTCGCCACCTGCGGGGATGTAAACGAAGGGGTAGTCGGTGTTCCATCTTACGCGGTTGGTTGTAAGCTCGGGGAAGCAAGAGATGATGTCCCAACGCATACGCTCGTTGATGATGTTCTCGCGCATCTCGTTCTCATTGTAAACGAGTATCTTATTAAGAAGGTGTATTTTTGCGTTCTGGGGGTCAATAGCGAATTCAGCCATTGTTTCGGGGAACTCTTTAACGGCGTCGGTCTGCTTAATCACCTTGATGTTGGTGTGATAAGCCATCATATCACTGGGAGTTGTGTTGCAGTAGTTGAGAACGATGTCGCTGTTCTTGAATTCGGGGTCGGTGTATGCTTTTGTTACCTTGATCATACAACCCTCGTCAACAATACCTTTTGATATTGATTCAAGGTCTTCCTCGGTGTATTCCCACTCGTCGTAGGGGAGGTAAGTCTCAAAGTAGTCGTGCCAGTTGTAGTTGGTACTCATGTTGGTCTCGGCCAAGAAACCGTTACCACCTTTGTAGTCCTGCTCCATCATCCAACCCATAGGGCCTGATACGAAGTCGAGCTTACGGTCGATAATGTGGTATGCTACATATTTAAATAAGGCGTTCTTGGGGTGTGAGTACTCTTTCTCGTAACCGGGCTCTGAACCATAGATGCGTTCGGCAAATTCGGCGAGGTCTTCCCAGCCATTGATTGACATACCGAAGTAGTTGTTGTCGGGGTTTGCAAGAACCTCGTTGGGCTCAATGAGAACTGTGAAACCATAGTTCTTCTCCTCGGGGTAAGCGGGTTTCTGATTAGGCTGGCCGTCGAAAGTCTTACCGATAAGTGTGTTGTCGTACTCCTTGTCAATCTCATACATGTTCAAGAGGGCTGTAAGGCCTGTTGCCTGCAAAGCGTCGCGGAAGATGCTGATACCGCCGGCTTCGTTAAGAGCCTCCGATGCATTCTGTGTTGAGGGGTTAAGTACCTTTGACAAAGAGTGAATTGTACCGTTGTATGTAGAGATATCACTGCTGAGTACTTGCGCCTTGTTGATACCAAGGAAGTATCTTCTGTCGCCGGTTTCAGGGTCGATGTCGCTGTCAACAACCACGGTACGATAGTTCATTGTTACTTTGGGAAGTGCGCTACCCACAACGAAGTCAACAGTCTTGAACTCGTCTTCGATGATGTGGTTACGTGCAATCTCGGTACATTTTTCAGCAGAAAGGTCGCTGATGTTGGGAGATGTTACGCCAGTCTCGATGATGGGGTATTTTATTGGGTCAATCTTGTTCATCTCTACGCTGTTGCTGTATATGCCATACTGCTCGTCAACGTAGTTCTCGATAGCTGTGTTTGTTGGTGCCAAGCAAGTGTAGGCTCCGTAGGTCGAGAGGGTTTTAAGCATTGTTCCAGCGGCTTTCTTACCGATAGACGCTTTGCTTAGAATCTCAACAAAGTGGCTGAATGTCTCGGGGTGGTTCTCCAAGTGTGAAGAGATGAGCTCGCCGGTAAATGTAAAGCGGTTGCTCTGGTCCACTTCTTCCTGACATCCGGTGAATGTTCCGCCCACGAACACTGCAAGTGAGAGGAGCACCCAAGTTTTCAGATTTTTTGCGATTGCTTTTTTCATATTGGGTTTGTTTTAATTGTTATTGCGTGTATTGTGTTGTTTTACAATAAGTTCCGCTTTGTTTACTGTGCGCTGCGGTTTTTGTGGAAGCGCGTGTACGCAAATCAGTTTCAAATATAAAGGATTATTATTTACGAAACAAGAAATTTTCTTCAAAATTATATATTTTTCCTTATTTCAATATTGGTAATCCCTGTTGTGCAAGCTCGCTTGTTACGCTGCAAAACGTTTTTTTACTTGAGAAACACGAAATACACGGCCAATACAAGGAAAAGCACGGCTACAAAATGGTTCCATTGCAGCGTTTCTCCCTTGAAGAGGATTGATACGATTATTCCGAATACAAGGCACGAAATAACCTCCTGTATCACCTTTAACTGAACCAGCGAGAACGGGCCGCCATTTATGTCGCTGCCTATGCGGTTGGCAGGTATCAGGAACGAGTATTCGAGCAGAGCGATACCCCAACTGATGAGTATAATGAATATCATCGGTGTGTTCGACGAGATGATCTTCATATCCTGCAATTTCAAGTTGCCATACCAGGCAAGTGTCATAAAACTGTTCGAAATAATGAGCAGTGCGAGAGTGAGAATGATTTTTGTCATTGTATAATATTTTTACTATTTGTTTTCGATTTTTGGCGGCAATAATCCGGGTTGTATGTTGCTCATCGCACCCCAAAGATTGTATCGCGCTTCGGGGTTGAGTGTTGTGAGGTGCGCAAGCAGGTCTTTCATCTGTTTGCGGTTGCTGCTGTTCTCGTGTGGGCAGTTCTTTATCTGTGGCGGGAATGCTCGCAGAATTGCATATTTTTCAATCTCCTCTTCTGCGACAAGGCATAGCGGACGTATTATGGTGATGGGGAATTTTTCCATCTTCATTGCCGGTGCCATTGCGCTGAACGCCCCTTGAAAGGTTATATTCATAAGCATTGTTTCCAGGAAATCGTCCATATTGTGCCCAAGTGCTATTTTGTTGCACCCCTCCTGCTGTGCAAGTTCAAAAAGAGCTTTGCGCCTGTTCCACGAACAAAGGAAACAAGGCGAGCGATGCGCATCGGTTTCGGTGTTGAAACTGCTCTCTACGTGGTGGTATTCCACTTGCAGGCTGTTGCATAATTCTTGCAGAAAATTTCTGTCGCTTTTGTAAGGAATATTTGTCATTGCAACGTGGGCGGCGATAACTGAAATCGAGGGCTTGTGAATGCGGCTTCTCTCGGCCAACAACTGCAACAGAGTGAGTGAGTCTTTTCCGCCCGATAGGGCTACAAGAATCTTGTCGCCGTCCTCGAGTAACGAATACTCCTTTGTGGCCTTTGAGAAACGCCTTTGTATGCGCTTGTAAATCAGTTGTTCTTCGCTGTATTTTGCCATTTGTTGCAAATTTGTCGCGAAGTTAGTGAATTGTTGTTGTTTTTCGCATATTTACCTTCGATTATTCTTGTAAAAATGCTCATTCCTGCCCGCTGTGAACGCCAGTATTCTCTCTTTTTTATAAAAAAGTGCTAAAAAAATGTGTTTATTGTTTTTTGTTTGTATCTTTGAAGTGAACTCAAAGATATACTGCACTCGCGCTGTCAGGTTGAAAACAGGTTCGTGTCGTTTAGGCTTGGGTGTCAGTCTTTTTTTTATGGTTTTATAAATTTGATTTATAATGCGTAAGTATATATTATCTTTTCTTTTTCTTGTGTTCGCGTGTATGCTTTGTGCGCAGAACAAGAATGTAGCACGCGAGCATTTCCTTGCCGGCAATTATGCCGAGGCGAAGCCTATGTTCGAGCAACTGCTAAAACGCAACCCGCGTAATGCCGAACTCAACTATTGGTATGCCGTGTGCTGTTACGAAACCAAAGACACCATTGCAAATGTAAAAGAGATGCTTGAGTTTGCAGCGTCGCGCAAGATTGCCAATGCCCATCGCTATCTTGGCGACCTCTATGCCGACAGTTGCAACTACCTTGCTGCTGCCGAAAAATACGAGGATTTCATAGATGTTGCCACCGACGACTCGCTTCTCTCCCTTTACCACACGAAACTGAATACCGTGAACCGTATTTATCGAATGGTGAGCGCCACGGCCAAGGTGTGCGTGGTTGATAGTGTGGTGGTCGATAAGGAAAAATTCCTTTCGGCCTACAAGATGGGGCGTGATGCTGGTACTCTGCACTCGGTTGCCGACTTTTTCGACGAGGAAGACGAGGACGGCGGTACTCTCTTTGAAACCGAGCGTGGCACCGACATCTATTATTCAATGTGTGATGGCAGCGACGATAATTCATTGTTGAAGATATATCATAGCAGCATGGTGGGAGAGTCGTGGAGCAAGCCGGCAATGCTCAAAGGCTTCGATACCGGCGGAAACGACAATTACCCCTTTATGCAGGCCGACGGCCTCACACTTTATTTTGCAAGTGATGGCGAGGGCTCTGTGGGCGGTTACGATATCTTTATCACACGTTACGACACCGAGAATGGCCGTTTCCTGCGCCCCGACAATATGGGAATGCCCTTCAACTCAACTGCCAATGATTATATGATGGCGGTGAATGAGGTTGCCGGCCTGGGCTGGTTTGCTACCGACCGCAACCAACCCCAGGGCAAGGTTTGCGTTTATATTTTTGTTGCCAACGATGTGAAGGAGCGTTTCGATATTGACCGCGACGGCTACGACAAGGTCCTCTCTTTTGCCCAGTTGCGTTCAATTGCCGATACCCAGAGCGATAGCGAAGCGGTGCGTAAGGCTCGTCAGCAGTTGGCGATGCTTGTCTATGAACTGGCCGAGGAGAAGAAAGGTGGCGATTTCCTCTTTGTAATAGACAACGCAATGGACTATACCACCTTGTCCGATTTCAAGAATGCGACAGCAAAGGCTCTCTTTTTGAATTGGCAGAAAGGGTGTGAACAGCACGAAAAAGACAAAACCGTGTTGCAACAGAAACGCGATGCATACGCAGTGGCAACAGAAGCTGCAAAAGCCGGTTTGAAAAACGAGATACTGCGTCTCGAAAACAAGGTCGATGAAGATTATTACTCTTTGCAAAAACAGGAGTACGAGATAAGAAAATTAGAGATAGAAACTGTTTACAGATAAAAATTATGGAACTGATGCTGACTGCTATTTTTGTTCTCCTGGGAGTTCTGCTCCTAGTGGTCGAGGTTGCTCTTATCCCCGGCTTTGGAGTTGTGGGTATTATGGGTATCCTCTCTTTCATAACTTCGGTTGTTTATGCTTTCAACGTTCTGGGAGTGCTGGCAGGGTGGGTTACTCTTGCCATAGTGGTGCTCTCGGTGGTGCTGCTTATAATGTGGGCTGCTTACGGCTCCTCGCTCAAACGACTTGCCCTTAAAGAGAACATAAACTCTACGGTAAAAGACCCCGTTGCCGGTACTTTGGCCATAGGCACCGAGGGTGTTGCACTCACTCGCCTTGCGCTTGTGGGCGAGGCCGATTTCGGTGGTTCGCAGTTGGAGGTTATTTCGGCAGAGGGGCTTATTGACGAAGGCACACAGGTACGTGTGTCGCGCATTACCGAAAGCGCAATCTTCGTTAAGAGAAAATAAATGGTTTTTATTGCGGGGTAGCCCGCGCAACAAACAGAGAATAACTTAAATTTTATATATTATGGACTTTGTAACTATCGGAATAGTATCCGTCGCAGTGCTGGTGGTGCTTTCCATTTTCTTTCATTATGTACCCTTCATGCTATGGCTGTCGGCCTTGGTGTCGGGTGTACACGTGTCGTTGATACAGTTGTTTCTTATGCGCATTCGTAATGTGCCTCCTCACACAATTGTAGCTGCAATGATTGAGGCCCACAAGGCGGGGCTCGAAAATATAACCCGTGACGAGCTCGAGGCTCACTATCTTGCCGGCGGTCACGTTGAGAGGGTGGTGCATGCACTTGTGTCGGCATCGAAGGCTAATTTCGAACTTTCGTTCCAGATGGCAACTGCCATCGACCTTGCCGGTCGCGATGTGTTCGAGGCTGTGCAGATGTCGGTTAACCCCAAGGTTATTGACACTCCCCACGTTACAGCCGTGGCAAAGGATGGTATTCAGCTTATAGCCATTGCCCGCGTTACCGTGCGTGCCAATATCAAACGCCTTGTCGGTGGTGCCGGCGAGGATACCGTGCTTGCGCGTGTAGGTGAGGGTATTGTATCATCAATCGGTTCTTCCGAGAATCACAAGGCTGTGCTCGAGAACCCCGATTCAATCTCGAAACTCGTTCTTAAAAAGGGTCTCGACGCCGGTACTGCGTTTGAGATTCTCTCAATCGATATTGCCGACATTGATATAGGTAAGAACATTGGTGCAGCGTTGCAGATTGACCAGGCCAATGCCGACAAGAACATTGCACAGGCCAAGGCCGAGGAGCGTCGTGCCATCGCCGTTGCTCTTGAGCAGGAGATGAGGGCGCGTGCAGAAGAGGCGCGTGCCCATGTAATAGAGGCCGAAGCTGAAGTTCCCAAAGCCATGGCCGAGGCTTTCCGCAATGGCAATCTCGGTATAATGGATTACTACCGAATGAAAAATATTCAGGCCGACACTGCTATGCGCGACAACATTGCAAAAGATTGATAAACAATTATAACATTAACTGTTAACAATAAAAAGAAGTTGAATATGAAGCGTTATTTTCCTCCTTCGGAGCTGCTCATTGAGCCTAACGGGGCAGTGTACCATTTGGGAGTAAAACCAGAACAGTTGGCAGAAAAGATTATCCTTGTTGGCGACCCTAACAGAGTGCCCAAAGTTGCAGCATTCTTCGACGAGCAGGAGTGCGACCTCTCGGCACGTGAGTTCCGCACCATCACCGGTACTTATAAAGGAAAGCGCATAAGCGTTGTTGGTACAGGTATTGGTTGCGATAATATCGATATTGTGGTTAACGAACTCGATGCACTTGCAAATATCGATTTCACAACACGTTACGAGAAAGATGAATTCAAGCAGTTGCAGATTGTCCGCATAGGTACTTGCGGTGGCTTGCAGGAGTATTGCCCCACAGGTTCATACATCTGCTCGGTGAAGTCGGTTGGTTTTGACGGCCTTCTCAATTTCTATGCCGGACGCAACGATGTGTGTGACCTCGAGTTTGAAGAGGAATTCAAAAAACACCTTAACTGGTCGCCACTCCTTTGTGCGCCTTACACCGTGCCTGCCGACGCTGAACTTGTTGAGCGCATAGCACAGAACGATATGGTGCGTGGTGTTACCATCGCTTGTGGCGGCTTCTTCGGCCCGCAGGGCAGACAATTGCGTGTGCCTCTTGCATTCCCCAAACAGAATGAACTCATTGAGTCGTTCGAGTATAAAGGGCAGAGGATTACCAACTTTGAGATGGAGAGCTCGGCATTGGCAGGTCTTGCGGCACTCATGGGACACAAGGCTGTTACAGTGTGTCTTGTCATCGCCAACCGCCTCTCAAAGAACGCAACGGTCGATTACAACGAAAAGATGAAAGAGCTCATACAAACAGTGCTCGACCGCATTTGATACCACTCTTTTCTCACATAGCAAAAAGGGGCGCTGCCCCCTTTTTGTTTATAACCATAACACAAAACGTAATAAAGCATTTAAAATGAATGATACAATATGTGCGTTGGCAACCCCGCAGGGTGGAGCTATAAATGTGATTCGTGTGTCGGGTCCCGACGCAGTGGCCATTGTAGATAAAATATTCACCCCTCGCAAGGGTGTTTCACTCGCTCTTCGTAAAAGCCACACGGTAGCCTTTGGCGACATTTTCACCGCTCCCGACGAACTGCTCGACGAGGTGCTCGTAACCATTATGCGCGCCCCACACAGCTACACGGGCGAAGATAGCGTGGAGATAAGTTGCCACGCATCGCCCTACATCACCCAGCAGCTCCTGCTCACTCTGTTCGAGGGTGGGGCACGCCAGGCCGATGCCGGAGAGTTCACAATGCGCGCCTTCCTTAATGGCAAGATGGACCTTAGTCGCGCCGAAGCCGTTGCCGATCTCATAGCCTCAACCTCGGCAGCATCGCATCGTTTGGCAATGAACCAGTTGAAGGGCGGTTTCAGCGAGCAACTCTCACAGCTTCGCGACAAACTATTGAAGTTAACCTCGCTCCTTGAACTTGAACTAGACTTTGGCGAGGAAGATGTTACCTTTGCCGACCGCAGCCAGCTCCTCGCTCTCTGTTGCGAGATAGACGATGTTATGAGCCACCTCGCCGCCTCATTCAGCATTGGAAATGCAGTGAAGAACGGCGTGCCCGTAGCCATTGTGGGAGAAACAAACACCGGCAAGAGTACTTTGCTCAACGCACTGTTGCACGAAGACCGCGCCATTGTGAGCGACATACAGGGAACCACCCGCGATACCATCGAAGGCATTATGACACTTGGTGGCGTAACCTTCCGTTTCATAGACACCGCCGGATTGCGCGAGACACACGACCTCGTGGAGAAGATGGGTATAGAGCGCACACTCGACCAGCTTTCTAAATCCTCTATCGCACTATGGATGATAGACCCCTTGCAGGACCCCCAGTCCATTGAAGAACTTGCCAAACGCCTGCTCCCAATGTGTCGTGGAAAACGTCTTGCTGTGCTTGTGAACAAATGCGATGTTGTAGATCCCATAGCACTCTCAAAAGTAATGCAATGGGGTGGTGAAATGGTGAAGAAATATGGCGATGGAATAGAGTGGAACGAGAGCGACCTTTGGGCAATTTCGGCACGCCTTGCAATAAACATCGACCACCTCGAAGAATTCCTTGTTCGTGCTGCAGCCGTACCCTCAATATCGTCGCACGATGTTGTGGTTACCAACGCCCGCCACTACGAAGCACTCAAACGTGCCATCGCCAACATACAAGCCGTTAAACAAGGACTTGCCGACGGGCTAAGTGGCGACCTTGTGAGCGAAAGCCTGCGCGCAGCGCTCCGTAACCTGTCGGAAATTGTCGGCGAAGTGACCTGTAATGAAGTTCTTGGCTCTATATTCGCAAATTTTTGCATCGGGAAATAAGTAGTTGATTACCAAATAGTTAAATCAATCATAAATGATTAATATAGCACTCTTTACGGGTGCTATTTTTGTTTGTGCAAGCATCGTTGTTAATCGTTGCTAAGCCTTTTTACGCCTGTTTTTGTACCTCCTGTGTACCTCGCAAACCGAAGTACGAAATTTCATTGGTCAGATGACGGAGAAGTTGGTACGCATTGGTACGCTGTGGTACGCGATGAAACAGATTTGGCGAACTAAAAAGAGAATTAAAATGGCTAGTAACATTGACATTCAGAAGAAATGCGAGTGGTGCGGCGTTATTTTTACCGCACACAAAACCTCTACTGCCTACTGTTCTCACAGGTGTGCAAACCTTGCATACAAGGAGAGAGTAAGGAAAAAGAGAGTACAAGAGTTTCAACTCAAATTTGATGAAGAGGCAAAACCTCATTCAGAAAAGGAGTTCTTAACACCAACCGCAGTGTCGGCATTTTTAGGTGTCGGCAGAACTTCAATCTATCGCTACATTAGGTATGGCAAAATCAAGGCTGTTAGATTTGATGGTAAAACACTCATAAGGCGATCAGACATAGATAAAATGTTTGACTATATCTCTGTGAGTGAAAAGAACAAGCCAAAAGAAAAAGTCCCCATCACCGACTTCTACACCACAGCCGAGATTAAAGAGAAATTTGGTGTTAAGGAGTCGTGGATTTATGAGATTGCGAAGGAGCATAATATCCCTCGCACATTCAATCGCGGCAGAACATATTGGAGCAAGAAGCATATCGACTCCTACTTTGCCAAGAAAGCTCCTGATGCGAGCATCACCGAATGGTACAGCGTAGCGGAGTTGCAAGAGAAGTTCGGTATGACGCTATCGGCAATCTACACCTTTGTTTATAAGAATGTAATCCCCAAACGTAAGGAGGGAAAGATGGTCTATTACTCGAAAAAGCATTTCGATATAGCCAAAGGTATTGCCACACCCGAAGAACCGCAATACTACACCATTCCCGAAGCGATGGAGAAATACAACCTCACTCGCGACCAGCTCTACCACTATGTAAAATATCACAATATCACTCGCATTAAGGTTGGCAAGTACACCAAGATTTTGCGCTCCGAACTCGACAAGTTCTTTGAGCCACCGAAGATTGAGTAAAGTTACTTGATGGTGATTGATACCACCATCGGAACACCAATTTAATTTGCAACAAAAAGTATAAACAATTAAAACATAACAGCTATGACACTAACTTGCACAAATGTAACCTTGCGCCAAAAGGCGTTACGCAATGACCGTATTTCACTCTATTTGGATTACTACCCAGCAATCCGTAACCCCTACACGATGAAGATGAGTCGCCGAGAGTTCCTCGGTATCTACCTCTATGCCAAGCCACGCAACGAGCAGCAACGAATGTTCAACCAAGAGATGCTCAACAAGGCGGAGGCGATACGCTGTATTCGTGTGCAGTCGCTTATCAACGAGGAGTTCGGCTTCCTCGACAAGAACAAACAGAAGGTTGATTTCCTTGCCTACTTCCGAGCAAAGGCACGCGAGCGATATGAAAAGTGGGACTGCGTTTGCAACCACTTCGAGAAGTTCTGCGGTGGCAAATGTACTTTCGGAGATATTACCGTTGAGCTATGCGAAAAGTTCCGAGATTATCTCTTGAAATGCAAGCAGATACATCACCCCAACTCATATATCAGTCGAAATTCGGCAGCGGGATATTACTCCACTTTCCGTGCCCTGCTGAAGATTGCCTACAAGGAGAAGATGTTGCGCGAAAACCTCAATGACTTCCTTGAAAAAATCGAGTGGAAAGAGGTTAAAAAGGAGTACCTGACACTTGATGAGGTAAAGCAACTCGCTGCCACCCCTTGCCGTATTCCGGTGCTGAAACAAGCATCATTATTTGCTTGTATGACGGGACTTCGCATCAGCGATATACTCAAATTGCAATGGAGTGACTTTGAAATGGGGCCAGATCAGGGCTACTACATCCGCATCTGTACAGAGAAGACCGAGACCGAGGCGATACTCCCCATCAGCCACGAGGCGTTGGAACTATGCGGCGAATGGGGCAAAGGATTGGTGTTCAAAGGACTCACTCGCGCAATGACACACCATCCCCTAAAACAGTGGATTGCCGAGGCTGGGATAAAGAAGAAAATAACTTTCCACTGCTTCAGGCACAGCTATGCGGTCATCCAAATCTCTTTAGGCACAGATATTTACACCGTATCGAAGATGCTAACGCATAAGAATGTTACCACCACCCAGATTTATGCCGACCTTGTGAACTCCAAGAAACGCGAAACTGCCAACAAGATTTCGTTAAAGTAGGGAGAAAACCGCAAAAAGGTTGGGTGAAAACTCTGGAAAGGTGGGGAGAAAACGCTATAATTACTATCTGCATCATTCAGCACTGAGTGGTGCAGATTTTGATTAATGTTATGCTGTTCGAAATTTGGGTATCATAATAAGTATACTACCTAATATGTATAACACTACTCTACATATCCAACCAAAATCCCTTTGAGTTTCAATAACACTAAGTTCTTCTTTTATACTACTCCAATCTTTAAATGTTCTTACATTGGCATCCAAATAATTAAACCAAAACAAAGGCATATTACCATTTCTTAAACACTCCGTTTGAAACCTGTCTGTATGAACAACCTCATCATACGCAGCAGCCCAAATAGCATCTAACTTCTCGTTAATATTTAATATATGTGCCTCATATACAGCCTCATTTGAATTATCCTCAAAACATTGCCATCCAAAGGATATTAAAAGTAACAATAACCCTATTGCTTCAAGGTTAATTTTAATAACACTCAATATCTTATACACACTTTTCTTTACACTCATATTATTATAAAGTCTTGATATCAATGATATGAATATAGTACAAATATACGATAAATTTCCGCAAATGTAGAATATGGTGTAAAAATAGAGTTGCTATGACACGAAAGGACAACCTATGACACGTGCGGTCAATAAGTACAAGAGTCATTTTTTGTATTGTATAATCATATATCTTTGCCCTTACAAAGGGCGAAAACAGGCGGCGCCTCGGCATAGAAAGTAAACTTCCTCTGCGCTCGGCTTGCACCGTTTTTATCCCTCAAACGATTAACAAAGATGACTATGAATAAGAGACAAACGGAATATATTGCACTCTATTTATTCGTGTTTGGAGCGATATTGCTCTTTGGTGTGTTGGCGCGAAAATTCGTGCTTGTCAAGGGGTATGATGAGTTCAGTGCGGCGGTTGGATTCTTTGCGACGGTGGTTGTGCTATCGGCACTCTATATCAGTCTGCAAATGACGCTTAATGAGTTGCTGCTACCCAGAATGGAGAAGGTCCTGATGCGCTTTCCAGCCTTTCAAAAATTGGAGAATGTGGCAGTTGTTGCCGAAACTCCCGCTGTCGCAGTCGAGCCTATCGAGGAGGTTGCGGATACTACCCCACAACCAACGGAATATGAGGTTTTGCGTGCCAATGTTATCGCCAAGCAAGAGCGTGCATTGCAAGCGAAGTTGGAGCGTGTACTCGACTATACCAAGCAGACGATGGTCGCCTATATGAGCGATGCGGAATTAGACCGCTTGTGTGGCTACATCACCGAATATAGTTTGGGCGACACCCCTCGCGAGGTATCGCCCGTATCGGTTGATTCTGCACTCAAAAGCATCGACCTGATGCACTTCGGCTGGAACATTGGCAAAGCATTCGGCAAAAGGCGCATCCACACCGCCACATTCATTAAGAATGTCTTTGCTCACGCTCTCCGCGACATAGAAGTCTCAACCATCGAGCGCAAGATGTCGCACACTGAATCAGAGTGCAGGATTAAATTGAAAGAGGAGATAGTATTACACACAAATTTTATATGAGCTATGAGCCCAATACTTAAAACAATTGTGTAACATTGCGTATAAGTTATAACATAATTCTAAAATATATGAAATTAAATTCTATTAGAATCAAAAACGGAGATGGTGAAATTCGCCTTAATGACATAACTGTTTTGGTTGGGCCTAACAATGTAGGTAAATCTCAGACATTACGAGATATTAAAAATATATTAGAATTAGGGAAAAACGCGAAACCAGTTATCATAAATGAAGCTAATTTTGACTTTCCACAAGATTTTGATGCATTCTTAAAATTGTTAAATACAACGGAAAGCACTAAAACTGCTGGAAACAAAACTATTAGGGGCTTAAAAAGCGATATGCTTAACGAT
Organism: Bacteroidaceae bacterium; assembly: GCA_045631205.1. Classification (GTDB taxonomy): domain Bacteria; phylum Bacteroidota; class Bacteroidia; order Bacteroidales; family Bacteroidaceae; genus HGM04593. The sequence goes on along the minus strand of JAZQUI010000013.1, from coordinate 1,864 downwards.
GATACTATAGATTTTCCTATTGAACCATATCGAATTGCTTATGACAATATTGAACGCCGAAATAATGAGATTCTAGGTAAATTTACAAAATGGTTTGTTACTGATTTGAGTTCATCAAATCGCCTTAAACTTGCAAGTTCTGTCAACGCTGTAAATCCTGAATTAAATAATCCCACTAATTTATTACAATCGCTTTATTTAGACGATTCACATGATCCCATACTTCAGAGAGCTTTTAAAGATGCTTTTGATATGGATATTGCTTTGGATTACAGTGCAATGGTTAAGTTCTGTTTCCGTGTTGCGAAAGAGATGCCAGATATTCCTGATGATCCAAGAAAAGCATATCATATAACAAATCAGCTGGGTAAGATTGAAGATCAAGGAGATGGCTTTCGGAGTTTTGTTGGAATTATTTTAGGTTTATTATTTTCTAAAGGGCGTATTATTTTACTGGATGAACCCGAAGCATTCTTACATCCTGCACAGGCACGATTTTTAGGGAAATGGATTGGAGAACACAAAGAATTGATAGAGGGGCAATTAATAATCAGCACTCATAATGCTAACTTTTTATCAGGGATAATAGCAAGCGCTGCACATATTGATATATATAGATTAAATAGACATGATGATAACACTAGCTATAATTTAATACCTTCTGAGTCCACTAAATTATTATTTGAACATCCTTTACTTTCAAGTCAACGAGTTATTGAAAGTGTATTTTATAGAGGAGTGGTTGTTTGTGAAGCAGATGCAGACAGAGCTATATATCAAGGCGTAGCCTCTATAAATCATAATTCAAATGAAGATGTCTTATTTATACATTCACAGAATAAGCAAACATTACACATTGTTTCCAGGTTGCTTTGCAATGCAAATATCCCAGTTGCACTAATCGCAGATATTGACGCTTTGAATGATGAGAAAGTAATAAATGACATGATTACATCTACCTCAGAAGGTCCCGTTCCTCAAAATATCATTGAACTACGCAAGTATATTGCGTCAACTGTAAATGGAGGAACTGATGAAGAACTTCTTGAATTACTAACTATGGAGATTGATACGCTCAATACACAATTACAACAGAAAGGACATTCATTCTCGGGTGCCAAAAGTGCTATTGAACGAATACAGAAGAGTATAAAACCATGGAATAAAATAAAGACAGAAGGGATAGATGGCTTTGAAGAACATGTCAAAGATAGGGTAAATGAATTAATCTATGAACTAAAAAAATATAGGATATTTATTGTTCCTGTCGGAGAGTTAGAAGGATGGCTCGAAGTGGGTACAAGAAAAAAGAATAAATGGATAATTCCTGCATTAGAATTAATTCATCAAGGTAAGGCTTCCCCTTTATTAATTAAGTTTGTAGGTGAAATTCTAGAGGTATTCAAATAGTATTAAATTTCTAACATAACAAATCGGAGTTTCATATTATCATTGTTATAGGTTTCAACACATTATAAGATATTGCACACCAAATCGGAGTGCAGGATTAAGCTGGATGATAATATAGCGTAAATTCTTATTGGTTATTACACCTTGTTTGTTGGGTTTAGCCACAGTCGTAAGATAGTGGCTAAACTTTTTTTTGCGTAATACCTTCATAAAAACATTTTGTCCTATACTTTTCTTATCATATGGCAATGATAACAGCTATTAGTGACTCTGCACAACATATAACACCTGCTAATTATCAACCACTTACCACCACCAACCACCATCCAAAAGTTATTTTGCAGTTATATTTTGGTGGGTGATTCCACCATTATAACACCGATTTCCTTTGCCATCAAATGGCGAAAACAGGCGGCGCCTCGGCATAGTAAGCGTTACTTCCTCTGCTCTCAGC
>JAZQUI010000012.1:0-137453 GCA_045631205.1 Bacteroidaceae bacterium | reverse complement strand
AAGGATGTCATCGCTGACTACGGGGGCGATGGTCTTTACTGCCTCGAACTTACCGTCGGTGCTTATCTTGGCAACGAATGCGTGGTATTCGCTACCGTTACCATCGAGGATTGTCTCCTCGCCATCGGTACCGATGCAGATAACTGCATCCATATAATGACCGGCAGCATAGAGGGTACCATCGGCGGTGGCGGTGAGGGCAAAGATTTCGGCTGCGCCGAAGATTGTGGCTGCCCACTGCTCATCGCCTTCACCGTTGTACTTGACGATGCAAGAAGAGGTGAGACCTTCGGGGTCGGCTACCTCGCTGCTACCAAAGCTGAATGCCTTGTTGTAGCTGCTCGATACGTATACCGAGCCGTCTGCGGCAACTGTGGTGTGCGCACCATAGACTTCCTGGGAATCCGACACTGGCTCAAACGAGACGCTCCAGGTCTGGGGGAGTTCCGCTTGTGCATACATAGCCATTGTGGCCACGCAAGCAACTAAAAATAGTAAAACTTTCTTCATAATTTTTTATTAATAAGGTTAATATTTAAATTGCATTTTTTATAACGTATTTTAAGCGCAGTTTATTTATCCCATATTTCAATCTCCGGATTAGCTTCAACTGCTGATGTGGGGAAGCGCATTGTATATTTATCGGGGGTCAATGTATATATTTCGGGTTCTTTACCCTCGTTATTCTCGAACTTGCCATTCATATCATAGTCATAGGAGTGTGAAAGTTCGGGTTGTGTAGTGCGACGAAGGTCGTACCAACGATGTCCTTCAAATGCAAGTTCACGGGCACGTTCATCGAGAATTTCCTGAATGAGTTGCTCATTATTCATTGCGCTCATAAGTTGCACCGTTGTATTGTATCCACTTGTATCAAGGCGTTTCGCTATAAGAGGCAAAAGATAATCCACAGCTTCGCCGGTTTCGCCCAAACGTGCCGCAGCCTCGGCTGCAGTAAGATACATCTCCGATGTACGGAAACTGCTCACACAATCTTCGACTCCGCCTTTCAGCAGTGAATATGTTGTTGTTGTTACACGCTTAAAGAATTTTTTAATGCGATGATCTCCCTTGCGATACATATTTATAAAATTGCGGGAGGGCATATTTATCACAGTATACATATTGCTGCTGAAACGTTCCAAAGAAACAATGCTCTCGACCGATTTATAGCTATTGGGCAAAAGGCTCTCGTTCAATGCGAGATTTTCAACCTCGTTATAAACTTCCAATACAGCTTTTGCTGCGTCGAGCGACTTTTGCCAATCACCCATATACAGATAAGCGCGCGCTTTTAGAGCCTGCGCCGATATTTTATTAAAACGATAGTTTTCCCCTTCTTCCCATTTTTCCACGTTGAGAAGCTTTTCGGCCTCGTCTATATCGCTCAACACCTGACGATAAATATCTTCGACACTGCTGCTACGAGGAATGGCATTTACATCGGCAGCCAGCAGCATAGGCACACCGCGTGTTGTCGCAGGGTCGCAATGCGTATAAGGCTCGGCATAGAGGTTTACAAGAAGAAAATGGGAGTAGGCGCGCATCATATATGCCTCGCCAACCAACTGATTGATTTCCTCGTCGGTTGCTTCAGTTATCTCGTAGCAATGTTCAATTATGTAGTTTGCAATGTAGATTGGATGATAATATTCGCGCCACGAAAAATAACTTGTGGTGAGAGAGAGATTCTCTTTCCAGAGCCAAAGATCAAGATATGCATCCTTATCGGCATCTTTTGAGTTCTTTACATCCATATTCAGCTCATCGGTGAGCAGGGTTGTCATATATCTGTCTTTCGCAAACTTGTTATACTCGTAGGTGAGGAGTGCGCGATACTCATCACCTGTTTGTGCAATTACTTTTCCCGTGGGAGTAATGTCGAGAAAATCGTCGCACGCAGTAAAGGCAAGCAGTGCCAAGATGGCAAAAAGGAGATTTTTTATTTTCATTGTGTATTGTTCTTTTTTAGGTTACGTTTGTCAGAAGGTAACATTGAGTCCAAAGATATAACTCTTCGGGATAGGCTGTGCATACGGATTACCCATTGTTTCCGGGTCAAGATAGTTCTCGTAATCGCTTGCTATGACAAGCAGGTTGCGGCCCTCAAACGAGAGTGTTGCCGATGTTATACCCATCGGGGCAAGCAATTTCTTGGGAATGCGGTATCCGAGGCGTACACTTTGCAGACGGCAATAATTCTGCTTTTTTACCCAAATATCGAGCATACTGTATGTGTTATACTCCTGATAATGCGTGTACTCATCGCTGCGTCCTTCCAGGTTTGTCATAAGAGCCGGCAACGAAGAGTTGGTATTGGCCGATGTCCAACGATTAAGTATATCCTTGTTGGTGTTAAGACCACGGTCGTAATAAACCGGTGAATATGAAGGCTGCACACGCACCTTCATTCCAAGGTTGAACACAAAGTTCACATTCAACTGCCAATTACCCCAGTCAAAAGTATTTATGAAACCTCCTGAACATTTAGGCTCCGATGTTCCCATATAGGTATAGAGATCGCGTTGCTCCTCGGCCGAAAGAGTACTTGCACCGAAACGGTTAAGTTTAAAGAACTCCTTTGCCGTGAGAAGGCTGCCATCCTTACCTACAAAGAGCGGATAGCCATCTTTGTCGAGGCCCGCAGTCTTATAAGCAAATATTGCACCTATGGAATAACCTTCACGCGAAGGAGTGGTGGAATTCTCGGCTACGCTCTCATTGAGAATCTTGTTGGTATTGAATCCTAAATTCAACATCGTTGTCCACTTGAAATTTTCGGTCTTTATATTTGTGGTGCTCACCGCAATTTCCCAACCCCTGTTCTCCATCGATGCCCAATTTATGGTAGTGCTTGAAAAGCCTGTTTCCAACGGGAGTTGACGTGAACTGATGAGGTCGGTACCGCGACGGTAATAATAATCAACATTTAGACGCAGACGATTGTGGAAAAACTCCGTATTCAGCCCCACATTCACATTCTTAGTTTTTTCCCATTTGAGATTGGGGTTTGGAGCTGTTTCGGCAGCAATTACATACTCAATATTACCGGGGAGCACCGATACTTTATCGTATATTCCAATGAGATAGGGCGAGGTATTCTTGTCTATGTTACCCTGTAAGCCAAATGACGCGCGCAGTGAAAGTTCGTCAATCCAATCGGCTTTTTGCAATAAAGCCTCTTCCTTTGCACGCCACATTGTGCTCACCGAGTATAGTGGCAAATAACGGTACTTCTTGGCAACACCAAAGACATCGCTGCCATCGAAACGAACACTTGCTCCCAATGTGTAACGATAGAGGTAAGTGTAAGAACCTGTGGCAAACCACGAAGCATAGGCATTCTCTGTCTGTGTTTCTTGATAAAGGGGGTAGCTTTCAGCAATGCTTTGCGAGGGGAATACCACCGGTTGTGTGGTGAGAGTGCGACTATCGTATCCATATACGGTAGATGTGATAGCCCCTGTTTCGGTGTGACGAATTTCGGTACCTCCCATCAATTCAAGGTCGTGCACGTTGAAGATGCGTCTGTTCCATTCGAGCATAGCCTTCAAAGTCCACTGGTCGGTGTGCGACTCAGTGACTTTATTCATTCCTCCATCGGGGAAAATCGACTTATACTCGCCGTCAATCATAAATGTTCCATACTCCTTTATCTTGCGCATCGCATAGCTGTCGTGTCCGGCATAGCGTGTGAGGGTATAGTTGTCGTGCTGCAAGCCAAATTGTGTTACCAATTTAAGATGACTTGTTATATCGAACCGTGCACCGAAGAGTGCCATAATAGAGCGGTCGGTACGCTCTTTCAATGTATTGGCTCGCTCCTCGAAAATATTAAAATCGGGAACCTCACTCTCGCGGCCCTGCACATTCTTGTCGTATATATAATTGCCTTTTGAGTCAAAGGGAACGAAATAGGGGTTGACCATACGGGAATAATAAACGGGATTTGTGAAGCCCGCGGCATCGGTCATATAGCTTTCCTGTGTACGTTGATTAGCAAATATCGATGCATCGACGGTAAGATATCGGTTTATCTTGAAATCACTTTTTAACGTTATATTATAACGCTCATTCTCCACACCCTTAACATTACCCTGCTCGTTATAAAAACCAACCGATGCATAATAGTGTGCTCTGTCGGAACCACCGCTCACACTCACATTGTACTCTTGATTGAATACATCGCGAAAAAGAATATCGTTCCAATCACAGTTTATGCTACGCAAATTGTTTATGCGTTTTTGCGCTTCGGGCGAAAGAGCTGCCCAGCCACCAGTTTTGTAGGTGTCTATTTCACCAAGCTCATTAAGAATATCGGCTACGCCTCCTTTATTATGTCGATAGGTGTAGTCGCTGTTTAGTAAATCGAGTTCAAGATTTACCTTTTCGTCGGAGTTGAGCAGATTCAAACGGTCTATATCCATCGTCGGGCTGTAAGTGAGTTTGCTTGAAACATTGACAATTGGGCGACCCTCTTTACCTTTCTTTGTTGTAATAACGATAACTCCGTTGGCAGCACGCGCACCATAGATTGCCGTGGCAGCAGCATCTTTCAGCACGGTAATATTCTCAATATCCGAAGGGTTGATGCCAGCGATGCTGGTCTGGTATATCTCGTCAATATCATTAAGATTCTCTATTGCGGGAATCTCGTTACCCTCCATAGGGATTCCATCGAGCACCCACAGAGGCTCTTGCACGCCGTTTATCGAAGCGGTTCCGCGTATGCGAATCTTTGCCGGTGCACCGGGCGCACCACTCGACGTTACTGATGAAAGACCGGCCACCTGTCCGGCCAAAGCCTGGTCGATATTCTTGACAGCGCCCACAGTTTCGTCAGATATTTTAACCGTTGTAACAGCTGCTGTGAGCTTGCGACGATCAATCTGCTGATAACCTGTTACCACAAATTCTTCAAGGTTCTGATTTATGGGGTGCAATGTAACGATATAATGGCTAACGCCCGATTCAAGGGGCACTTTTTTCGTTTCATAGCCCATAGAACTAACTGTAAGCACTTTAACATCGGGCGACAACGACAAAATGAATTTGCCTTCGCTGTCGGTAACGGTGCCTTTTGTATCCTTACCTTCCTTTATAGTAACCATAGCACCGACAAGGAGCTCGTCCTTATACATTTCATCCCTTACAACACCGGTGATTGTGCGCATTTGTGCAAATGCAGCAATTACGCACATTGCCAAAAGTGATAGTAGACCTATTCTTTTCATCTATATAATGTTTCTTTCAGTTTATTATTTCTGTAATCCAAGAGCTGTCTGTATACGCAGAATTACATCGTCATAGTGCATTTGTGTACTTAGGTCACCGCTTGTCCTACGATTTTTCATCAAGCGCATAATTCGTATAAGTTCACTGCGTTTCACGCTCAAAGCATCACTGGTACGGGTAATCTGCGTCATGGTCATATCAATGATGCGCGGAGCACTGCTACTTACGCCTTTATCATCGGCAAGGCTCTTGTTTATCTTTACACCCTCATTTTCGGCGGCAGCAGTGATGAGTGCATCGACAAAACTCTTTTGCAAACTGCGCTCCATCACGTTCAGTTTCTGCCCAGCAATAGTCTTGCGGAAGATTGACTTGTGGAGCATATCAAGCATTTCCACTGCCGAGAAGGCTTTGTCACCGTTCATCCACTCATTCTGATACATTCTTACAATGCGCTCGTTGGCAAGCAAATCCCACAGGATGTAGTTTTGTTGGTTCTTGAGCAGCATCGCCGGTTCCTGTTCCGTGGTACCTATCGGTGTTCTGCGCAACGGGAATATCTGTGTAGAGAATGGGGAGCCGAAGAGCCACTCCGGGAAGCACAACACTTCGTCGAGGAGGAATTGCACAGCTTCGCGCTGACGCTCTTTCTCAACAAAAGTATAGGCTCTCTTTTCGGGATTGTCAATCCACTCAATGGTTGGACGGTCTATATAGATACCGCCGATATTTGCCATTACGTGATAGTGGAAGAGGTTCCATTGATAAATGATGGCCGAATAGAGATTTGCAGCTTCATCGTAGTTCTGCCCAGCCTTGTTGTTGCGTGTCCACTCAACCAAATTGGGCATAATGCGTTTGAGATTCTCAATACCCAAACGTGCCGACTTTACCGGGTCGTCACCTAAATCCTCGCTCAACGCTCTGGGATCGATAGCCGAGCGCTGGGACTGTGTTTCGCTGTAACGATACTCTATACCTTTGTGCTTTGCTATAAATTCCGCAAGCACCTTCTCCTCATCGGTTCCGGCAGGATACCAGCGATAACCCCACTCTATTGCCATAAAATCATAAGGGCCTATATTGGGAGACATTACTTTTACACCGTCGCCAGGCTGTGCCACATAGTTGAAACGTGCATAATCCATAATACTTGCAGATGTTCCACCCATACGTGAGGTAAATGAAGCCGAGCGCAAAGAGTCGGTAGGATAAGCTGCCGATGCCATCATATTATGGCGCAATCCCAAAGAGTGTCCCACCTCGTGGCAAGCAACGAAACGCACAGCGTCGCCTATAAGTTCAATAGGCAATTCAAGAGAGCGGGCGCGGGTATCGACAGCGCCGGTCTGCACTATAATCCATTCGCTGATAAGCGACTGAACATTGTGCCACCATATAATATCGGCCTCCAAAATCTCACCTGTGCGAGGGTCAATGGTTGAGGGGCCCATTGCATTGGCCTTCTCTGATGCAGCGTATGTCAACACTGAGTAGTGAATATCATCGCCATCGACATCGAGTGTATCGTGAGGGATTATAGCCTGTACGGCATTCTTAAAGCCAGCCTTCTCAAAAGCACGGTTCCAGTCCAAGATTCCCTCGACAATATAGGGACGCAGATGATCGGGCACAGCATCTCCAATATAGAATTTGATGGGCTTCACAGGCTCTGTCAGCTCACCACGCATATATGCAGCTGTGTCGCTCGGTTCCAAACGCCAACGTGTGATGTAGCGGGTATGCTCCACCTTTTGCTGCTGGTCGTTGTAAATTGTTGCGGGAGTGGAAAAGTAGCCCACACGCCAATCTTCGCGACGACGCGCCATTGGTTCGTCGGGCAACAGACATATAGCAGTGCTCACAACAACGGTAACATTAACTTTCGACAAACCCTCGCGCACTGTTGTGGTAAGTTCCGACAATGCAACTACACTGCGCTCGTACGCCTTTACACTTATAATACGTGAGAGTTCTGCCACCGGCGATGTTCCAATGTTTATATCGTTGAACACGTCGTTGAACACATTTTTCTTACCGTTGAAAAAGTCGTTTATTTTGAATATCACCGAACTTGAATCGGGGGAAACACACTCCACTTTAAGTGAAGCAATTATGGGGTCAATGTAATTGTCGGCCACCGAACGTGCCAAACGAGAGCCCTCGGGAACTTCGGGTGTAAGACGTTGTTGATGAATTTTTACCGTGTTGCTCTTTTTATCCCATTCGAAACGCACTACCTGATTGGCATAATTGATACCCTTGTTTGCGCTCGACTCATTCAACTCTTTGGGCACTTGCTGCAATTTGTTCGACACAAGGAATTGCTTGCCCAATAAGCGTGTAGGCAGTTCAAGAAGCACTGTGTCCTCTTTATGTATCACGTTCATCACTCCCGACATAGCAAGAGAATCGCGCCCTGTCATTTTTTTGTAGGGCGAAGAAGGAGCGGGAGATTCAACCGTAGACTTCTTCTTAAAAAAAAGAAATCCTTTTTTCGACTTTTTATCGTCACTCTTCGTTGTTGCAGCATCGTCGGCAAAAGCATTGCTCACACCCATAAAAGAGAGTGCTGCAACCAGAATCATAGTAAAGATTTTTAAATTCATAAAAGTTTATAATCCAAAATACCTTATTAAATAAAAATGGGTTGCAAAATTAATATAAAAATTAATATTTGCATAATATTTAATATAAAATCTAAAGGTATGTTATGATTATAAACCCTACTTTAACATTCACTTTTTCCTCTTCGGATTGGCAGGGAACCATCCCTTTTCCACCCTTTTCTTCTGCTCAAAAACCTCGCCGATACTCCAAAAAGAGGAAAAGGCGACAACACCAAGCAGAATGGAAATTATCAGATTTTCAACAAGCAATGAGCCGCCCGCAGCAACCAGCCCTGCAAAAAGAAAGAGCCACCAGCTTTTGACTCCGATGTAATATTCCGCCTTTATGACAAGTGGATGAAAAAGACCAATCACAAGAAAAGTTGCGACACCTATAAGTATTCCCAAATAGTTAAGTTCCATAAACCGGTTATCAATATTTTTCACCGCTAAATTAACATTTACACATAAAAAGAACAAAAAAAAGAGAAGTAAAGCGCATTTCTTGCGCAACAAACATCTATTTTTGCGCAGAGAACTACTAAAAAGCATTTATAATGAAAAATTTACTGAAAGCCACATTTTTATGCGCTCTGTTCACTACTGCAATTCTCCCCACCACAGCACAAACAAGCACTTACACCCCTGCGCCCGAAAACCTGCAAGCCCGCAAGGAATTTGCCGATAGCAAATTGGGTATATTCATACACTGGGGAATATATAGTATGTTTGCACAAGGCGAGTGGTACATGCAGAACGAAAGCATTGATAAAGAAGAATATGCAAAAGCAGCCGATGCATTCTACCCCCACCGTTTCGACGCAAAGGCGTGGGTTTCGGCAATAAAGGATGCAGGCGCAAAATATATCTGTTTCACAAGCCGACACCACGACAGTTTCTCAATGTGGGACACCGAAGAGAGCGACTTTAACATTGTTGATGCCACTCCCTTTGGGCGCGATGTAATAAAGGAACTTGCCGACGAGTGCCACAAGCAGGGAATCAAACTGCACTTTTACTACTCTCACCTCGACTGGAAACGCGACGAATACCCTGTGGGACGCACTGGATTAAGAGTAATAGGCCGCGATACCACAAAAACCGATTGGGAGGCTTATTATGGCTTTATGAACCGCCAACTCACCGAATTGCTCACAAAATATGGCGAGATTGGTGCTATTTGGTTCGACGGGTGGTGGGACCACGAAAAGGACAGCACTCCTTTTGACTGGCAACTCGAGGGACAATATGCTCTCATACACAAATTGCAGCCACAATGTCTTGTGGGCAACAACCACCACCAGAAGCCTTTTGACGGCGAGGATATACAGATTTTCGAGCGCGACCTTCCCGGAGAAAACAAAGCCGGACTCTCAGGACAGGAGGTGAGCCGCCTGCCGCTTGAAACCTGCCAGACTATGAACGGAATGTGGGGCTACAAACTTGTGGACCAGGAATACAAAAGCGCAGAAACACTTATACAGTACCTTGTAAGCACAGCCGGCAAAGGTGCCAACTTGTTGCTCAATGTAGGGCCACAACCCAACGGAGAAATCCCCGCTGTGGCATTGCAGAGATTCAAGGAGATGGGTGAGTGGACAAGAATATATGGCGAAAGCATATACGGAACCACTGCGGGCGACATTGCACCGCAGCCGTGGGGCGTAACCACCCGCAAAGGCGACCGTCTTTTCATACACATTATGAACCATAGCGAAAAAGAACTGTTCCTGCCACTCGACTGCAAGGTAAAAAAAGCGGTAACTTTCCCCGATGGAAAGGCGGTAAAATTCAAAAAAAGCAAGGGCGGCATAACACTTATTTTCGACGAAGTACCCACCGGAACCGACTACATTGTGGAAACTATCACCAAATAACACGGTTTTTTTCCTCCCGCGCGCTATTTTTAATATATATTTAGTACTTTTGCGGTAAAATGCGAAGTATATGACTTCATCGTGGAACAAATCACACTTCCACTCGTGGAGCAACACTTTACAGAAGCCCCAAAAGAACAATGAACGCAATAAAAAATATACCGTTGCAGGAAATCATAAAATGGTTATGGAAGAACTCAAAGGGAGCACGCTGCCAGGCACTCCTCAATACCATAATCGGATTGGCCGATGTTGCCTTTCAGCTACTATGGGTTATCGCCTGTAAAAGAGCCATAGACATTGCCACAGGCGAGCTGGAGGGTGCTCTCGCCGTGACAAGCGCTATCATAGGCCTGCTAATGCTTGCCGAGATTGGAGCACGCTCGGGCAGCCGCTGGATACACGCAGTGATAGGCATAGAGGTGCGCAACAAGATGAGGCTCAAAATATTCTCGCGCCTGTTGCGCGGTGAGTGGATGCAACTGCAAAAGCACCACACCGGCGACCTCATAAACCGATTGGAAGGCGATGTAAACAGCATCACCGCCCTCATTACCGAAACAATACCCGCTGCATTTGTTGTGATTATACAACTCACGGCATCGTTTGCCTTGTTGTTCACAATGAGCCCGATTCTTGCCTTGTCGGTAATTTTTGCACTGCCTTTGGCAATGCTTGCAAGCCGTTTCTACATAAAACGTATGCGAAAGCTCAATCGCGATGTGCGCGACAGCGACAGCCGCATACAATCGGTTCTGCAAGAGAGCCTGCAACATAAAGCACTCATAAAGACACTCGAAAGAAACAGCAGTACCGAAAAGAGGCTATCGACCCTGCAAGAGAAACTGAAAGGACAAGTACGTAACCGCACAAAATTCTCATTGGGAGCATACAGCCTTACACAGGCAGGCTTTGCAGCAGGGTACTTGATTGCTTTTTCCTGGGGTGTATACGGGCTTGCATCGGGCACAGTAACTTTCGGTACCCTTTCGGCCTATCTTCAACTCGTTGGGCTTATACAACGCCCCACAATGGATTTAAGTCACTTTATCCCCAATATTGTTTCATCCTTCACAGCCGCCGAGCGTCTATACGAGCTCGAAGATATACCCGAAGAGAAACAAGGCGATTCCATTATGCTGAACGGCACAGCCGGAGTACGTTTCAACGGAGTGAACTTCAAGTACAACGACGGGAAACGAGATATTTTCAAAGATTTCAGCCACAACTTCGCGCCCAACAGTTGCACCGCCATTGTGGGAGAGACCGGAGCAGGAAAAACCACTCTCATACGCCTTTTGGTTGCGCTTATAACACCGCAAAAAGGCAACATTGAGCTATACACACAAAACGAACAACACCCCTCTACCCCGCTCACACGCTGCAACTTTGTCTATATTCCACAGGGCAACAGCCTCATTAGCGGAACTGTCAGGGACAACCTTCTTATGGGCAACCCTGCAGCCACAAAAGAGATGCTGCAACACGCCCTGCACACCGCTTGCGCCGACTTTGTAAACGACCTGCCGCAAGGACTCGACACAGAACTTACCGAACAAGGCGGTGGACTCAGCGAGGGACAAGCCCAACGCATAGCCATAGCACGCTCCATACTGCGCCCCGGCAGCATCCTCATACTCGACGAGGCAACATCGGCACTCGACGAAAGCACCGAGGAAGAGATGCTGCAACGCCTCACCGACAACAAAACCGGAAAGACACTGATATTCGTTACACACCGCCCTGCAATAATAAAATATTGCGACAACGTGCTTAAAATATAACGGCAACCACAATAAAAAAAACGGACCGCACACAATAAAAACGAGAAAAACACGTATAATTAAAGATTATAAAACAAGACTATGATAGAATACCTCAAAGGGGAAATTGCCGAACTCACACCAGCCACAGCCATTATTGAGTGTGGCGGCGTTGGTTACGAGACAAGCATCACCCTGAACACATACAGTGCCCTTCAAGGCAAAAAAGAGACAAAGCTTTACATTCACGAAGCCATACGAGAGGATGCACATCTGCTTTTCGGTTTCAGCAACAAGCAAGAGCGTGAACTTTTCCTGTTGCTTATATCCGTATCGGGTATTGGCGGCAACACGGCACGCACCATTCTTTCGGCATTTACAGTCAATGAATTATGCGATGCAATCGCCTGCGGCGATGAAAGAGCCATAAAGAGCGTAAAGGGCATTGGACTTAAAACCGCTCAACGTCTCATTGTGGATTTAAAGGACAAAATCAGCGGAATTGGAGAGGGATATGCAGCCGGTGCACAAGCTGCCGTAACCATAAACAACGATGTTGTTGATGGCGCTGTATCGGCGCTCGTTATGCTCGGATTCCCCGGTTCGGCAGCTTCAAAAGTGGTACAGGGAATTGCGAAAGCCAACCCCACCGCCACTATCGAGCAAGTGATCAAACTCGCACTCAAAGAACTTTAAAAGCAACAACCCAATGAAAAGACGTGTGTTATTGCTCATTTTGCTTCTCTGCACAACCTATGGTATCTCGGTTGCGCAGAACGATGACACACGCTTTTCACGCGAGGAGGCAAAAGCACAACGCGACGCACGACGCAAAGCCGCAAAAGAGGCCAAGGACACACTCAAACCCATATACCCCGTTTCACAATTAGTGCCCGAAAATATCGAGGACACAAAGCAGCAACCACTGAATCTCCGTACCCCTGCGAACATCAAGACCGACACCATCTACAACGAGAAGGAGAACACATACTCCATTGGTACACGTCTGGGCGAAGGAAACCTGCTCACCACTCCCATTCTGCTTACTCCCCAGGAATATGCAAAATGGCGCACCGACCGTGCAATGCAGAACTATTTCAGGAAAAAGATAGATGCAGAGTGGGCCGAAGCCGAGGGTAAGAGCAAATTCGACTTCACCGACATGCACTTTGACCTTGGCCCCGCCGAAAAGATTTTCGGCCCGGGAGGAGTGAGAATAAAAACACAGGGTAATGCCGAGATAAAAATGGGTTTTTCCATGCAGGAGATTGACAACCCATCACTCACGGAGCGCAACCGCAAGACCAACACCTTTGACTTTGACGAGAAAATAAACCTTAACGTAAAAGGTTCAGTGGGCGACAAAATGAATATGGACTTCAACTATAACACAGAAGCCACATTCAGCTACGACGCAAAAAAAATAAACCTGAAATACGAAGGAAAAGAGGACGAGGTAATAAAACTCCTTGAAGCAGGTAACGTCACATTCCCCACAAACTCGAGCCTCATCAAAGGAGCCTCATCACTGTTCGGTATTAGAGCCGATATGCAATTTGGCAAGTTGTTCCTGCAAACGGTCGTGTCGCAAAAGACATCGAACAGCACAGTTGTAAGTTCAAAGGGGGGAACACAGTTATCGACCTACGAAATTGAAATCACAGAGTACGATGAAAACAAGCACTTCTTCCTTGCACACTATTTCCGCGACAACTACGACCGTTCCATGTCGCAACTCCCGACTATCCTTTCGGGCGTAACCATCAACCGCATCGAGGTTTGGGTGACAAACAAGAGAGGCGACTACAACAACCCGCGTAACATTATAGCTTTTGCCGACCTTGCCGAGCATAAACACATCAAGAACGACAATTGGGTGGCACAAGGGGCTAACGAGTTGCCGCAGAATAACGCCAACAACCTGTATGCCGAACTTAACAGCACATACGCAGGCATACGCGACATTGACCAGGTGAACACCCTGCTCAACGGCAACAATAACATATATGGAGGACAAGATTACGAAAAACTATCAAGTGCACGCCTACTTTCATCGTCGGAATATACATTCAATAAGAACCTGGGTTTCATCTCGCTGAAAACCGCTTTGCGTGCCGACGAGGTACTTGCCGTAGCCTACGAATTCACATATGGCGGACAAAGTTACCAGGTCGGTGAGTTCTCGAGCGACGTACAGGAGTCCAAAACCACCCTCTTCCTGAAATTGATTAAGCCAAATTCGGGTTCACCCGACAACGCTTGCTGGAACCTTATGATGAAAAACGTCTATTCATTGGGTGCAAGAGGCGTTAAGAGCAACGAGTTCAAACTCGATGTATATTATGCAAGCGACAGCCTGGGAACCAATATCACCTACTTGCCCGAAGCCGGACTTAAAGACAAGACTATATTGCAGTTGATGAACCTCGACCGTCTCGACAGCAACAACACAAAAGCCAACCCTAACGGTATATTTGACTTTGTGGAGGGATATACCATAAACTCTTCGGCCGGCCTTGTTTTCTTCCCCTCGGTAGAGCCCTTCGGTAACTACCTCAAAAACAAGATAAACAACGATGCCATAGCCGAAAAATATATCTTCCAGGAGCTCTACGACTCAACCAAGACCGTAGCCAAGCAACTTGCCGAAAAGGATAAGTTCTACATTGTGGGAGAGTACACAGGAACATCGGCTAACGTAATCAACACCGGTGCCACCAACATTCCCCGCGGTTCGGTGGTTGTAACTGCAGGCGGTGTAACACTTACCGAAAATACCGACTATCAGGTCGATTATGCATCGGGTATTGTAACCATCCTGAACCAGAACATCATTGATGCCGGCACAAATGTACAGGTTTCACTCGAGAGCAACACGCTCTTCAATATGCAACGTAAAACAGTGCTCGGCCTTAACTGGCGATACGATTTCTCAAACGACCTGAATATCGGAGGTACATTTATGTCACTTACCGAAAAACCGCTGACCACAAAAGTGAATATGGGTTCAGAGCCTTTGAACAACAGAATATGGGGTTTCAATCTGTCTTGGAAAAAAGAGAGCCAATGGCTCACAAACCTCATCGACAGGCTGCCTTTCATAAACTGTACTGCACCATCGAGCATAAACTTCAATGCCGAATTTGCAAAACTCGACGCTGGCACATCAAGCGAAGTACAGAGCGAAGCATCATATATCGACGATTTCGAGAACACCGAAAACGGCATTGATATAAAGAGCCCCACATCATGGATTATGTCTTCGTTGCCGGCGGGTATGCCATACAGCGACCTTACAAACAACATTCTCACAGGTTACGACCGTGCGCTTATAAGCTGGTACACCATCGACCCGCTTTTCACCCGCCATGGTTCGTCGCTCACACCCGCACACATAAAGAGCGATGTTGACCAATTGTCGAATCACTATGTGCGCGATGTTTACGAGCGAGAGCTCTACCCCAACAAAGAATCAACCTACGGCGAGAGCTCAATACTTTCGCTCTTCAACGTTACATATTACCCCAACGAGAGAGGCCCCTACAACTTAGACCCCGACCTCGACTATAACGGAAAGCTCAACAACCCCGAAAAACGTTGGGGAGGTATTATGCGTCAACTGACATCGAGCGACTTTGAAAGTGCCAACATCCAGTACATTGAGTTCTGGATGCTCGACCCCTTCATTTACGACCCGACAAGCAGTGGAGGTGACCTCTACTTCAACCTCGGTGAGGTATCGGAGGATGTACTCAAAGATGGCAAGAAGTTCTTCGAGAACGGACTACCTGCCTATGGAAACAACAACGGCAGCGAAGAGACCGTTTGGGGACGTGTGCCCAACATCAACAGCCTTGTATATGCCTTTGACAACAATGCTGACAGCCGCTCACAGCAGGATGTCGGCCTCAACGGTTTGAGCAGTGCTGAGGAGGCGTCACACCCCGCTTACCAAAACTATCTCAATGCCATCAACGGTAAAATAAGCAAAACGGCATACGACAGCATCGCGACTGACCCAGCAGGTGACAGATACCACTATTATCGTGGTTCCGACTATGATGCTATGCAAAAAAGCATTATTGAGCGATACAAATATTTCAACAACACCGAAGGAAACTCACCATCGTCATCGGGCGAAACATACAGCAGTGCAGCCAAGAACACTCCCGATGTGGAAGACACCAACCAGGACTTCACAATGGACGAGTATGAGAACTTCTTCCAATACCGTATATCGTTGCGTCCCGAAGATATGCAGGTGGGTACCAACTATATCACCGACAAGCGCAGTGTGATGTCGAGCCTGCGTAACGGAGCCATCGAAACTGTCGATTGGTATAAATTCCGCATACCCGTTGATGACTACGAAAAGAAATTCGGTAACATACGCGACTTCACCTCCATACGTTTCATTCGTATGTATTTGACCTCGTTCAGCAAACCCATAACCTTGCGTTTCGCAACAATGCAACTTATTCGTGGCGATTGGCGCCCCTATATGCAGCCTATTGCATCGAAGAACAACACAGCACCCAGTCTCTCAGGCGATTTTACGATGTCTGCCGTCAACATAGAAGAGCACGGCGACAGAAAGCCCGTGAACTATGTATTGCCCCCTGGCATCAGCCGCGTGATTGACCCCAGCCAGCCACAGTTGCGACAGGATAACGAGCAGGCACTCTCGCTGCAAGTAAACAACCTTGGCAGCAAGGAGTCGCGTGCCGTTTACAAGAAGAGCAACCTTGATATACGTCAATACGAGCGCATACAGTTGTTCGTACACGCCGAAGCACCCGAAATTGATGCAACCAACCTTGCACACAACGAGGTGTCGCTTTTCATACGCTTGGGTTCAGACTACAAGAGCAACTACTACGAGTACGAGGTACCTTTGCAGATAACTCCGCACGGCAGTTACGACATATACGGCGGAGGTTCTTCATCTATCGTTTGGCCCGAAAGCAACATGATAGACATACCACTGACAAAGCTTACCAACATTAAAGTAAACCGCAACGCTTTGCGCAACAACAGTGCCAACGGCATAACCAACACCACAATATACAGCGAGTACGACGACAGTAACCCCAAAAACAGAATAAGCATTGTGGGTAACCCCACCATTGGCGAGATTAAGGTGATGATGATTGGTGTGCGCAACAACACGGCTGCACCCAAATCGGCTGTTGTATGGGTAAACGAGATGCGTTTGCTTGGCTTCAACAACAAGAGCGGCTGGGCGGCACAGGGTAATTTGAATGTAAAATTATCCGACCTCGGTTCACTCTCGGCACAAGGTCGTATAGAAACCGCAGGCTTTGGTGGATTGGAAGAGAAGCTTGCATCGCGACGCACCGACGACTATTACCGCTATACTGTAACCGGAACTTTCGACCTTGGCCGTTTCTTGCCGGCTGCGGTAAAATTGTCTTTGCCCACATATTACTCGTTCACCGAGGAGGTAACATCTCCGCTATACAGCCCCTTCGACACCGACCTCTTGCTCGACGATGTGCTCGATTCTTATAGCGGTACACTGCGCGACTCTATCAAAAACATTTCGGAGACACGCTCACGCATAAGAAACTTCAGCATAAGCAATGCGAGGTTTAACATTGTAAGCCCCACGCCTATGCCATACGACCCGGCGAACTTCACTTTCAGTTTCTCATACTCAAAAACAGAGAATAGTGGAATTACCATTGATTGGGAAGACAAGCTTAACTGGAAAGCATCACTGGGATACAACTATACAAACCCGCTGAAAACAATTAAACCTTTCGCCAACATAAAGAGCAAATCGAAATGGTTGAAGATATTCAAGGATTGGGGCTTTAACCCTGTTCCGCAGAGCCTGTCGGCCAACACCGACATTGTGCGCAATTACCACGAGTTGCAACGCCGCGACCTCAATGCTGTGGACGGAGGTAATGAGATTCCTCTCACCTTCTCACAGCAATTCTATTGGAACCGCAGTTTCACAATGAAATGGGACCCCACCACCAACCTGCGTACCAACCTTAACACCGGTACAAATGCCGAGATAGAGGAACCGTTCCTTCCTGTCAACAAGGATCGTTTCCCCAACGAGTATGCAATATGGAAAGATTCTGTCAAACGCAGTATCAAGGACTTCGGTCGCCCGCTCAGCTACCAACAAAGTTTCTCGGCATCGTACAACCTACCGCTGAACAAAATACCTATATTCGAGTGGATTACCAATGCCGACGCAAATTACACAGCTACATATAGCTGGGCAAGAGGAAATAATGTTGGCGGAATGAACCTCGGCAACAACATATCGAACAAACGCAACATAACACTGAAAGGAAACTTCAACTTTGAGAAGCTTTACAATCTCGTACCCTACCTCGAAGAGACAAACAAACGTTTCGCTTCGAGCAAAAAGAAGAGCAGTAACAGCAAGACTAAGAGCAAAACCAAGAATGTAAAAGCCAAGAAGCCAAAACCATTTACCAAAGAGGTTACATTGGCTATGGATAGCAACATCACGCTAGCCCACAACCTCAAAAGCAAGAAACTGGAAATTAACGCACGTACCAAAAACGGAAAAACATATAAACTTAAATACAAGGTTATTGACGAGAACAAGATTCTCATCAAGACACACGACACGGTTCCGGTGAAGATAACCATTATACCCAAAATTAAAGAGGAAGGTGAAATGGGTACCTTTGCAAAAACCATGCAATACCCCACAAGGGCACTTATGATGCTGCGCAGCGTATCAAT
This sequence comes from Bacteroidaceae bacterium, assembly GCA_045631205.1. Classification (GTDB taxonomy): domain Bacteria; phylum Bacteroidota; class Bacteroidia; order Bacteroidales; family Bacteroidaceae; genus HGM04593. The sequence continues at coordinate 119,213 of JAZQUI010000012.1, read as the reverse complement.
CAACTATACCAATGCCTATGCGATGAACCTACCGGGCTTTATGCCCGAAGTGGGAGATATATTCGGACAGAACAGAGAGAACGGCTTTATGTCACCCGGTCTCGACTTCGCATTCGGTCTCACCGGCGACAGCTATCTGAAAAAAGCACACGAGAGAAACTGGCTGCTGAAGAACGACAGCGTATCGGCACAGGCAACAACTACTGCCGGCGAAGACCTGCAAGTGAGAGCTACACTTGAACCCATTAAGGACCTCACCATAGACCTCAATGCAAGCTGGACACGCAACAAGAGCCGCACCATACAGTTCATGACCGACGGAATGCCTTATAGCGAGTCGGGAGGTTTCTCTATGACAACAATTTCCATTGGTAGCGCGTTCGACATTGGTAAAGCCGGCGACAACTACAAGTCTTCGACCTACGACAAATTCATTGAGAACATTGAAACCATACGCCAGCGTGTGGAGAAACGTTACGAGGGAAGCACCTACCCGGTGTCAAGTTCTCTTGCCGGACAGCCATACAACCCGGAGAACGGAGCCGTAAACAAATATTCGGCCGACGTGCTTATACCTGCATTCCTTAGTGCATACACCGGCACCGATGCAAGCAGCAGTTCGCTCGATCTTTTCCCCAACTTCATGCGTATGCTCCCCAACTGGAAAATAAGATATTCAGGACTCTCCAAACTGGCGTTCTTTGAGAAATATTTCAAGAGCGTGAATATTGAGCACGGTTACAAGAGTGTATATGCAGTGGGTTCTTACAGTACCTACACCACATATATGGAGTACACCAACGGAATTGGTTTCGTAAACAACTCGGCAACCAACATGCCGGTACCCAGCAGCAGATTCGACATAAGTTCAGTATCAATCAACGAGTCGTTCTCGCCGTTGTTCGGAGTAGATGTTACCACGAAGAACAACCTTACTCTTGGAGCGAAATTCATCAAGTCGCGCGTGCTTAATTTAAGCCTCACCGCCATACAACTTGTGGAGACACACACCGAGGAGATTGCATTCAACTTAGGATACAAAATAGTAAACTTCAAATTGTTGGAACGACTATTCGACGGTGGCAAGAAAGCACGCAAAAAGAAGAAAGACGGTGAAGAGAAGAGCACCGGTGGCAGCGACATCAACCTACGTGCCGACTTCTCATTCAAAAACAACAGTTCGCTATGCCGCAGCATAGATATGGGAACGACACAGGCGACAAGCGGTAACAAGAGCTTCAACTACTCTTTCACAGCCGATTACGCATATAGCAAGAACCTCACACTGAGCCTTTACTTCGACCGCCAGAAAACAGTTCCCTTGATATCATCAAGTTCTTACCCCACCACTACTACCGACTTCGGTATAAGTATGAGATTCTCACTAAACAAATAAAAACAAATTAAGGCACCCTTGTGAGGGTGCCTTAATCTTGTCCTATACTTTTATTTTATTACTCAGTTACAACTGAATCGGCAGCAAAACGCTCACGACTCTTTTTTACAAACTCAATGTGACGCTCGGCTTCGCCGGCCATCTCACGAAAACCGGAAATTGATTTTAAAACTTTTGAAAGCTCTGCAACAGCAGCTATAGCCTTTGCATCCTCGCCACGCAAGGTATATTTATAGGTACCATCGCTACCGGTTAATTCCACGGTTAAAGTACCCGAAGTTGCCGAAATAAAATCAACCAAGCCCCCATCCTCGCCATATATAAAGTCGAGACGTTCATTGTTTACGCCCAAATTGCGATAATTGTACGACATAAACGCCTTGTTACACTCGGCATAACTATCACCCGACGATACTTTAACAGCCGTGTGCGCAATCTTCTTTCCGCGATAAACCGATGTAAGGTAAGCCACACCGCTCTCTGTCACACGGGCACGCAACAAGGAGTTAAAAACGTTGACACGATTGGCCTGCGAGGGAACAATATAGGAGCCTTCGTCCTGAAAACGACTGTTCTTCTCATATTCAAAAGAGCACAACATACTGTCACGGACTGCGGTTAGCGAGGCTAGCATACCGTTGCAGTATTCCAAGCTACGTTGCTGCTCGGCAAGTTCAACATCACGCATAAGTTCCAATGCACCACGACGAGCCTTAAAAGCCTTCGGATAATTGTTTCGTATGCTGTCGATAAGAAGTTTTGCACTCTGATACTCGCCCGACGAATAGGCCTCATTGGCTTTCTGCAACAAAAGGCCCGCCTTGCTCTCTACCGACTCGCCACAGGAGGCAAAAAACATCGCGGCCAAAGCCGGAAAAAGAATTATTTTTTTCATAATATGACTTTTTTATCGTTGCGAAGATAATACTTTTCTCCAAAAATAGGTATCTTCGCACAACCAAACAACCAGAACCTGTATATAAATATGTATAAACCCACCAAAGAAGAATTGTGCAAACTGCTCGATACCCCCATTTTCCGTAAAATATCGGAAACAGCCGACGCATTGGAGATGGAGTGCTACGTTGTCGGAGGGTATGTTCGTGATATTTTCCTTGAACGCCCCTCAACCGACATTGATGTTGTGGTAGTGGGTAAAGGTATTGAGATGGCACGCGCTTTCAGCAAGCGTTTGGGAAAAGGGGCACACCTGTCGGTTTACGCAAACTTCGGTACAGCACAGGTTAAATACAGAGAACACGAAATAGAGTTTGTGGGGGCACGCCGCGAATCGTACAGCCACGACTCACGCAACCCCATAGTGGAAGACGGCACATTGGAAGACGACCAGAACCGCCGCGACTTTACAATAAACGCGATGGCTATATGCCTGAACAGCAAAAGGTTTGGCGAGTTAGTTGACCCCTTTGACGGAATGCTCGACCTTGAAGACCGCATAATACGCACCCCGCTTGAACCCGGCATTACATTCAGCGACGACCCGCTGCGTATGATGCGTTGCATACGTTTTGCCACACAACTGAACTTTTATATCGATGACGAAACTTTCGACGCTCTCTGCGAAAACAAAGAGCGTATAAAAATAATCTCGCGCGAAAGAATAAACGAAGAACTTAACAAGATACTTCTATCACCCATACCATCAAAAGGATTCATTGAGCTCGACCGTTGCGGATTGCTCGACCTCATTTTCCCGCAGCTTACAGCATTGCAGGGAGTGGAAACAAAGAACGGATACGGGCACAAGGAGATGTTCTATCACACACTCGAGGTGCTCGACAATGTAGCAAAGAAGAGCGACAACCTATGGTTGCGCTGGGCTGCCTTGTTGCACGACATAGGCAAGCCAAAGACCAAACGCTGGGACCCTGTGCTTAAATGGACTTTCCATAACCACAACTTCGTGGGCGAGAGAATGACTGCACACATATTCAGGGAGTTCAAAATGCCGCAGAACGAAAAGATGCGTTATGTGGCAAAGCTTGTCGGGTTGCACATGCGCCCCATCGCCATTGCCGATGATGTGGTAACAGATTCGGCAGTACGCCGTCTGCTGTTTGACGCCGGTGACGATATTGATGATTTGATGTTGCTGTGCGAAGCCGACATCACATCAAAAAATGAACAGAGAAAAAAACAATTCCTCAACAACTTCCGCACCGTAAGACAAAAACTTAAAGATATTGAGGAAAAAGACCGCATACGCAATTTCCAACCGCCTGTCGATGGTGGTGAAATTATGCGCCTCTTCGACCTGCCCCCCTGCGACACGGTAGGACGTCTTAAAGCGGCAGTTAAAGATGCCATTCTCGACGGAATAATACCTAATGAGCACGACGCAGCACTCAATTATCTTTTTGAGCAGGCAGCCAAGTTAGGACTTTCTCCAAAAGAATGACAAAACCTTGCAAACCGTTTGCAAATAATTAGCACTAACTTCGCAACTCGCCAAGAGATTAAACGAAAAAAGAATGAAAAAGATACTCATCGCAATATGGGCAACCCTCTCTATGACTGTTGCCGCCCAGGAAATATCATACGGAGAGTTTATGGAGAGAGTGCTCACCCACAATATCGCACTCACCGCGCAACGTCTCAATATTGATATTGCCGCCGCCAATACAACTGCGTCCAAAAAGCACAACGACCCAATGCTAGCCGTAACATACAGCAGCAACGAGAATTGGAGCAGGAAACTTGGTTACGCAATAGAGGGAGAGCTCAGCCGCACATTCACATTCGGAATGCGTAGCAGCGGAATAACACTTGCCGAAAAACAACAAGAAGAGACAGCGGCTCTTTTTGAAGAGTACTTACGTAATTTTCGTGCCGATGCAACAATTGCCTATCTCCAACATATTAAAGCCATAAAAAAACTTGAAATTGAGCAAAAGGTAGAAAATGAACTTAAAGAAGTGGCTCACAACGACAGCCTTCGTTTTATAAAAGGAGATATTGCAAAAGCCGACTGGCTCGACAGCAAAATGACAGCAGGCTTGGCACAGAACAACCGATTCGATGCCGAAGCAGCCGTTAGAAGCACAGCCATTACACTCGGATATTATATGGGCGACCTGCAAGGAGTCGAAAATATCAAAGGAACCGGAACACTGGAAATAGATGAAAGCCCTGCTGCTTTAGACACATACATAGAAAGGGCTACCAACAACCGCGCCGACCTGCAAGCTGCACTCTGTCGTGTAAACGTAGCCGAAGCTGCACGTAAATTCAATGCCGCGCAACGACGAACCGACCTCAATATCACCATTGGAGCCACATATAACCGCGGAGCGCGCAAAGAGGAGCCATACGACCCCGATTTCACAACCATAAAAGCCGGTGTTGCCATCCCTCTCAAATTCTCCAATTTCAACAAAGGAGCCCGCACTGCCGACCGCCTTACAGTGCAACAAAGTCTCCAGGAGGCCGAAAATGCACGCCTTGCCGTGCAAAGCGAAGTAATGCAGGCCTACAACGAATACCTCTATGCCATTAAACAAACCGAAACATTTACCCAGCAAACGGTCGATGAGATGGGTGAAATTGTGAGAAGCAAGAAAATGGCATATGAATTGGGAGAGATAACCTTCCTCGACTACATTTCGGCCGAACAACGCCGATGCGAAATGGAAAACAACTACCTTGAATCGCTTTTCAACAAAGCCGTAAAGTGGACCGAACTGCAACGAGCAACAGGCAACAGTATGCAATTTTCAGTTCAACCCATAAACAAGTGATACATTAATCACAACAAAACAGCAATTTTAAACAGAAAAATTTATTTTGACAATTCGACATTTGACGATTGCAAATAAAATTTCTATCTTCGCAACGCAAAAGCATTGAGAATTTTCACACCAATGGTTATGCCCTTGTAGTTCAATGGATAGAACGAAGGTTTCCTAAACCTTAAATTTGGGTTCGATTCCCAACGGGGGTACAATGTTATCTACTAAACAAATGACAAAAAGAGCCCATTAAAAACTTATACATAAAATGAGCAAAAAGGAATTCAGTATCTTATCGAAAGACGGAGTGAGTTATCTTCTTCCTTTCATCCTTATTACCTCCTGTTTCGCACTTTGGGGCTTTGCCAACGACATTACACACCCTATGGTAAAAGCTTTCTCAAAGATTTTCCGTATGAACGTAACGGAAGGAACTTTGGTACAGGTAGCCTTTTATGCCGGTTATTTTGTAATGGCTCTTCCGGCAGCAATCTTTATAAGAAAATTTTCTTATAAGGCCGGTATCCTTTTGGGACTTGCTCTGTATGCAGTGGGAGCTTTGCTGTTCTTTCCCGCAAAGATGAGCGGAGCATACTTCCCCTTCCTTATGGCTTACTTTATACTCACTTGCGGCCTCTCTTTCCTGGAAACAAGTGCAAACCCCTACATTCTCTCTATGGGAAGCGAAGAGACCGCCACACAACGCCTTAACCTTGCCCAGGCATTCAACCCCATTGGTTCGCTTATGGGTATGTATGTGGCAATGAACTTTATTCAGGCAAAGCTCAACCCCCTGAGCACAAACGAGCGTGCGTTGTTGGGAGACAGCGAGTTCGAAGCCTTGAAACAAGCCGACCTTGATGTACTCACAGCCCCCTACCTTGCGATAGGCATCGTTATTGCAATAATCTTCCTGTTGATATTCTTTACAAGAATGCCCAAAAATGGCGACAAGGATACAAGCATAAACCTTATTCCCACAATAAAAAGATTGGCAGCCATCAGCAACTACCGCGAAGGCGTTGTTGCACAGTTCTTCTATGTGGGAGCACAGACAATGTGCTGGACTTTCATCATACAATATGGCACACACATCTTTATGCTCGATGGTATGGAAGAAAGAGCTGCCGAAGTGCTCTCGCAGAAATACAACATTATTGCTATGGTAATTTTCTGTTGCAGCCGTTTTATTTGCACATTCCTGTTGCGTTTTATCAAACCGGGTCTGTTGCTCACCATACTTGCCACAGGCGGTTGCTTATTTACCACCGGTGCAATAGTATGTGAAAACATCTACGGACTTTATTGCCTCGTTGCAATATCGGCTTGTATGTCGCTTATGTTCCCAACTATATATGGTATTGCATTGCGTGGCCTTGGCGAAGATGCAAAATTTGGTGCAGCCGGCCTTATTATGGCCATACTCGGCGGCTCGGTACTCCCTCCTTTGCAAGCAACAATGATTGATATGGGAACTATCGCAGGTGAACCTGCAACCCACATATCTTTCATTCTGCCGCTTATATGCTTTATTGTAATAACCATATACGGCTACCGTACAAACCAAAGATTTAAAGAAACAAACTGACTTTAATTCATAATATTGCAAAAGGCTACCCCAAAAGGTAGCCTTTTGCAATATTATACACAACTTTAACAATACTTAAACATTAATTGTACTACCTTCGCAGTGAAAAGAGACAAGACTATGAGATTTTTTACATTTATATCAATACTGACCATAATACAGGCCTCTTCTGCACAAAGTTACACAGAACTCTGCGAGAGCGGCAAAAAACATATTGAACAAAAGGAATACAAGTTGGCTGCCGAATATTTTAACCGCGCGGCAAATGCAGCCACAGACAAAAAGGAGAAGATATACACACTCACCAATCTCGGATACTCACAACGTATGTGTGGCAAAAAAGAGAGCGCAGCCGAGAGCTACGCAAAAGCACTTGCACTCGATTCAACCAACATTGCACTTCTCACACAACGCGGCAATATATTGCTTGAACTCGACAGTGCAAAAGCAGCCATTGATTGCTACAACAGAATTCTCACCCGGCAACCAAACAATAACGATATCGTACGTTTCAGAGCATACGCCTATACACAAGCCGGAGAATACAAAAATGGCAAGCAAGACTATATAAAACTAATTTCGCTCAACAACAACGACACCGAAGCACGTTTGGGACTCGCACTGCTTTACGAAAAGGAAGGTAACATAAACGAGAGCCTAATGATGCTTGAAACACTGATAGAGGAGTACCCCAACAATCCCGAATATTACATTGCTCGCAGCAGCCTGGAACGTACACAGAAACAGAATGAGCTCGCCCTGCAAGATGTTGACAAAGCAATAGAACTTGCACCAGAAAACATCAATTACCACATTCTGCGCGCCGAGCTTTTAAAGGACCTTGGCCTGCACGACGCTGCACGACGCTGCCGACGAAAAATATCCAAAATGATGGCTACACCACAGCGATAAGGCGAGAGCTACGCAGTTTTTGGTCAAAAGATTGTCTTTTGCCATAAAAAAAACGTCGTTTTTTTACGACTGTTCAACATCTAAATAAACCATTTCGTTGAATTTCCCTAAGGAGCCACTATTTTTCACAAAACAAAATTTGTCTCATTTATGGAAAAATTATTACATTTGGGAAAACAAAGAAATATGGTTATGACTGAAAAATCCACACGACCTTACAACATAAAGGATAAGATAGAGAAAAATGCGCACTATCGCAACCTCATACGTCCCGAACTGGCCGATGAATTATACGAAAAAATCCTCGGCATCATAGTTATTGAGAAGCGATACCGCAACAAGGATTTTTCGGCCAAGGAACTTGCACAAGAGCTAAACACCAACACTCGTTATCTGTCGGCTGTCATAAACTCAAGATTCAAGACTAATTTCTCATGTCTTGTAAATGAATACCGCATAAAGGAGTCACTCTATTGCATGACCGACAAGAGATTTGCCAACATGACAATAGAAGAGATTGGTCTTTCCGTGGGCTTTGCCAACAGACAATCGTTCTACGCCTCATTCTATCGCATAATGGGCGAGACACCAAACAGTTACAGAAAGCGTAACTTTACCACAAAGTAAAAAAGAATGACTGAACATTTACACGAAACAACAAAGAAAATAAAACAGAGCCTCAGACTATCGATGAACGGGATAGTTTCCACCCACCAGCGCAGACAGGGGCTCGACTACAAAATAAACTTCGGAGTCGAAGTACCACGCCTCAAAGCCATAGCACAGGACTACCAGCAAGACAAGGAACTTGCCGAAGCCTTGTGGCAGGAAAATATAAGAGAGTGCAAACTGCTGGCAATATTTCTTTTGCCACAAGATTCTTATGCCGAAGTTTCCGACAAGTGGATAGCAGAAACCCCATTTACCGAAATTGCCGACCACCTTGCAATGAACATTTTGCGCAAGCTCCCCACAGCACCGGCCGATGCTTTAAAGTGGATTGAGGAGAACAAAGGGCTTTCGCGTTACTGTGGTTATCTCACCCTCACCCATATATTCAGAAGCGGCACAGAGCTATCACCCGCCGAGGAAAAAACATTCCAGAAACAAATAACAGAACTTTTCGGCACCGACTGCGACAGCGTGGTTGCACGCATCGCATTCACAGCACTTTGCAGTTACATAGACAACGACAGCAGCAAGGCCGGGGAAATGGTATCACTAGCAGGTGAAGAGAGCAAGCTATCCGCAATGATATCCGACTACATTGCGTAAAATCTATTTATGGTCACTTTATACAGCCTTTTGGCATGAGGTAAAGGATATTAAGCCACATTTTCACACAAACTTCAATAAAAAAGAGAGTATATCGGCATATATTGTAAAAAAAAGAGGTAACTTTGTATGCAATACTCCGGAAAGAATGAATAGCACTTACGAGGAAACGATAGAGCAGATTTTGACCGACTATTTGAAGGTTAACAAGATGCGCTGTACCCCCGAGCGCTATGCCATTCTCAAAGCCATCTACTCCATAAACGGCAGTTTCGATATAGAAACTTTGCTTAAACATATGGAGGAAAATGAAAAATTCCGAGTGAGCCGTGCAACCATATACAACACAATTGCGTTGCTCATAAACGCAAACCTTGTAACCCACCACCAATTCGGGCAAGAGTCGAAATACGAGAAATGCTTCAACAGCGGTAAAGGGCACATGGTATGTACAAACTGCCACAAAGTGGTAGAGATAAACAACCTGGATATAACAGACAAATTAACAACTAGTATAAAAAAATTTCATTTAACCCATTACTCTCTTTACATCTACGGGTTATGCAACAAGTGCCACCAGGCAGCAAAACGACGCAGAGCGAGAGTAAAAAAAAGTTAGAATAATGAAGCAGAATATCGACGTACTTTTAGGACTTCAATGGGGCGACGAAGGTAAAGGAAAAATTGTGGACGTTCTCACCCCCAAGTATGATGTGGTAGCCCGTTTCCAAGGCGGCCCCAATGCTGGACACACACTTGAGTTCAATGGTAAAAAGTTTGTGTTGCGTTCAATTCCTTCGGGAATTTTCCAGGGCGGACAGACAAATATCATCGGTAACGGTGTTGTACTCGACCCCGCACTCTTCAAAGGAGAGGCCGAGGACCTTGTAAAAGCCGGATACGACCTCACCAAGAACCTCTTTATATCGAAAAAGGCACACCTCATACTCCCCACCCACCGCATACTTGACGCAGCTTACGAGGCTGCAAAAGGCGATGCAAAGGTAGGTACAACCGGTAAGGGTATCGGCCCCACATACACCGACAAGATTAGCCGCAACGGTTTGCGAGTTGGTGACATTCTCGAAAACTTCGAGGCTAAGTATGCCGCAGCAAAGGCACGCCACGAGGATATACTCAAAAGCTTGAATTACAGCTACGACATCACAGAGATGGAAAAAACATGGCTCGAAGGCATTGAATATCTCAAGAACTTCCGCCTCATCGACAGCGAGCAGATGATCAACGACCTCATCAACGAGGGTAAAAGCGTACTCGGCGAGGGCGCACAGGGCAGTATGCTCGATATTGACTTCGGTAGCTACCCATTCGTGACATCATCAAACACCGTGTGTGCAGGAGCATGCACAGGCCTTGGCATTGCCCCCAACAGAATCGGCAATGTCTATGGTATAACAAAAGCATACTGTACACGTGTTGGTGCAGGCCCCTTCCCCACCGAGCTTTTCGATGAGACAGGCAAAGAGATGCGCGACCGTGGCCACGAATATGGCGCTGTAACAGGCCGCGAGCGTCGTTGCGGTTGGATTGACCTTGTTGCTCTCAAATACACAATAATGATCAACGGCGTTACCCACCTCATACTTATGAAGAGCGACGTACTCGACACCTTCCCCACAATAAAAGCTTGTATTGCTTACAAGAAGAATGGTGAGACACTCACACACCTCCCCTATGACATTGAAGGTGTGGAGCCTGTATATACCGAACTCAAAGGCTGGATGACCGACCTCACACAACTCAAAAGCGAGGAAGAATTGCCCCAGGCATTCAAGGATTATATCAAATTCCTCGAGGATGAGTTGGGTGTACCTGTGAAGTATATCTCAATAGGCCCCGACAGAGACCAGACCATAACACGTTCCATCTAAAAATAGAAAATGAATATTTTATCATTCATAGCAGCATACGGACAAAGTAGTACAATAGGTTACGACTACACCTATCTGATACTCTTCATTGGAATTGCCATTGTCAGCTACATTGTACAGGCCAATCTCAAAAGCAAATTCGAGAAATACTCGAAGATGCCCATCGGCCTCACCGGCCGCGAAGTTGCCGAGAAAATGTTGCGCGACAACGGTATATACGATGTAAAGGTAACAAGCACCCCCGGCATGCTCACCGACCACTACAACCCTATGAACAAAACTGTGAATTTGAGTAGCGGAGTATATAACTCGGCAAGCATTGCTGCGGCAGCAGTTGCTGCACACGAGTGTGGACACGCTGTGCAACACGCCCGTGCATACGCACCGCTTACCTTGCGTTCAAAGCTGGTTCCCGTGGTACAGTTCTCTTCGGGTATAATGTCGTGGATACTCCTTATCGGCATACTCACCGTGCAGACATTCCCCGGTATTCTGCTTGGTGGCATTGTGCTTTTTGCAACGACAACAATATTCAGTTTTATTACCTTGCCCGTGGAGATTGATGCCAGCCGCCGCGCCTTGGTATGGCTCTCGGCAGCAGGAATAACAAACTCACGCAACCACCAATATGCAACAAGCGCACTACGCTCGGCAGCATATACTTATGTAGTGGCAGCACTATCGTCGCTCGCAACACTACTCTACTATGTAATGATATACCTTAACAGACGCGACTAATGGCAGCAAAACCATCTATACCCAAAGGAACACGCGACTTCTCGCCCACCGAGATGTCGAAAAGAAACTACATATTCGACACCATACGCAAAGCATTCAACCTCTTCGGTTTTCACCAGATAGAAACCCCTGCAATGGAGAATCTCTCCACACTTATGGGAAAATATGGCGACGAGGGCGACAAATTGCTATTTAAGATACAGAATTCCGGCGACTATTTCAACGGAATAACCGACGAGGAATTGCTCAGCCGCAATGCAGCAAAGCTTGCATCAAAATTCTGCGAGAAAGGCTTGCGTTACGACCTCACCGTGCCCTTTGCACGCTATGTTGTGATGCACCGCGAGGAACTTGTTTTCCCCTTCAAGCGTTACCAGATACAACCCGTATGGCGTGCCGACCGCCCGCAGAAAGGGCGCTACCGCGAGTTCTACCAGTGCGATGCCGACATTATCGGCAACAACTCACTCATAAACGAGGTTGAACTTATACAGCTTATCGACTATGTGTTCACAAAACTAAAGATACGCGTAGCCATCAAGCTCAACAACAGAAAGATTCTTGCCGGCATAGCCGAGGTTATAGGCGAGCCCGACAAAATTGTCGATATTACCGTTGCAATTGACAAGATTGACAAAATTGGTCTCGACGGCGTTATTGCCGAACTTAAAGAGAAAGGCATCGGCGAAAGCGCAATAGAAAAACTTCTCCCTATATTACAGGCACAAGGCGGCAACGACGAAAAGTTGCAGATTATTGCTCAAACATTGCAAGGAAATGCCACAGGCGAGAAAGGCGTGGAAGAGACACGTTTCATACTCGATGCCATAAAAGCGTTGAAGATTAACAGCGCACTTGACCTTGACCTTACCCTCGCACGCGGTCTAAACTATTACACAGGAGCAATACTCGAAGTTAAAGCCCTCGATGTAACAATAGGCAGCATCACCGGCGGTGGCCGTTACGACAACCTTACCGGCGTATTCGGTCTCGAAGGTGTTTCGGGCGTAGGTATCTCTTTCGGTGCCGACCGCATTTACGATGTAATGAACCAACTCTCACTCTACCCCGAAGAGGCTATCAACACAACACAAATTATGTTTGTCAACTTCGGCGAAAAAGAGGCAATGCACTCACTAGGCATCATCGGCGAGTTACGCGCAAACGGTATTTCTGCCGAGCTGTTCCCCAGCAGCGACAAGATGAAAAAGCAGATGGGATATGCCAACAGCCACGCAATACCCTACGTTGCCATCATTGGCGAGCAGGAGATGCAGGACGGCACAATTGCTGTGAAAGATATGACCACCGGTGAGCAGAAACAGATGACCACCGGCGAGCTTAAAGAACTTTTAGCGTAATTAACACACAACATTATACACAAAAAGAGACAACTAAAGTTGTCGCTTTTTGTGTATAATCACCTATCGTCCAATCAATGCCTGTGCAAAACTCCGTGATTGCCATCGACCTTCCACATCTCGTCGATAAAAAGAAGATGCACTGTCATTGTAGCATCACCATGCAACGGAGTTTCTCCTCGTATAATCACATAGGCCTCGTCGCCATATATTTTTGTATCTACAACACGATAATCGGCTTTATACCCCTCGGTGCGTTCCCAATACTCCTCAGACCTCACGGCCATATCAAGATATTCACAGAAAGTATCATAGTCCACCGGGTTGGGGAAGTATAGATGTCTTTTAGCAAATCTCAAATCGCCCGATGTAAGGTCATTGTAAAACTTTACAGCCACCTCGTCGGGCGGGAGGGGTGCCGGTTTTCCGCAAGAGGCCGAGAATGCTGCAACAAGCACCAACAACAATATGTTTTTAACGTATTTCATAGTCCTTTCAATTATCGTCGCGAAAATAAGAATAAATCCCGAATTAAGAGAAAAGAAGAGAGATTATTTATCAAGGAGAAGGGAAAGGGGAAGAGCTGAAAAATCACAAGAAGAGAAACACTTATTGAGCAAGCGTCCCATACAATATGGTTCCCCACTTCCCGCACGGCACACTGTGAGTTTCTTCACTCCAAAATGCTCCGACAGAGTATGTAATAGTATATTTTCGGCAAAAGATGAACGTGCAAAAATACCGGGCAGCAATACATTGCCATCGACAACCATTGCAAAAGCCACAGCCACAACACCCTCACCATCGAAAAGAGCATAAGCTCCGCCGCCTTGCGAAACACAATTAAAGAGGTTCAAACCTATAAAACCGGGAGTATGCACCACGGGCGCATTCATTTCGCCCAAGACGCCGGTATAGTAACGATACAAAAGAGCAGCATCGGAAACTTGCTTGAAAAAGAAGCCGTTCCTATCGCACGCCGTTGGAGAGAGTTCCTCGACCGACATTCGGGAACAAACCTCGTAACCCAGGCGAGAATAAGAACAACGCAAAGCCTCATCGGCAGGCAAAAGAAAAATGAAACTTACGCCTTTCTCGCTCAGCAGCTGTTCCACGTACTCCATCAGTAAGCGCATATAACCGCGCCCACGACAAGCGGCAGAAGTTGCCACGGCATAGATATAAGCCGCCGAAACCTCCTTGCACGCAATTTTAATATTAAACGGCAGGGCATAGAGCATAGCCACAACTCGCCCATCGACCGACAATGTATGCGCACACTCCTCACAAGGGAAATGTGCAAAAAAAGCATCTATATACTCACGGCTGTCGCCGAAAGCCTCCTGCCACAACGCGTAAAGTTGTTCCTTTACTGCCGAGAGACACACCGAGTCAAAAAGTGGTTGCTGCATTAAAAAATATAATCTGTACGCGAATATACACCTAACTGTAAATTTATATATAAATTTCACCCACATATTTTGTTAAAAGCAGCAAAATAGCGTAACTTTGCAAAGAATAAGGAGAATGAAACAGAATTACAAGCATTTCTCCTCGCAAGTTGCCTCACCGGTTGCCGTCAGCAACACACAAACAGCCGCACGACCCGAGCCCCTGTCGCAACAAACCCTGCCTGCGAGATAACATTCCACAGACAAACCATTTGAAATTATTTAAACCTATAATAAACTATTATCACAATGGATGTTATTAAAAAACTACTCGAGCGCGCGAGCAACAACAAACAGCGCATCGTACTCCCCGAAGGAACTGAGGAGCGCACATTGAAGGCTGCCGACAAAGCCCTTGCCGACGGTATTGCCGAGATTATTCTTATAGGCAACAAAGCCGAAATTCTTGCACTTGCCGAGAAATTCGAGCTCAAGAATATTGAAAAAGCAACAATCATCGACCCTGAGAACAACCCCGATGCCGAAAAATATGCAACACTTCTCTATGAGTTGCGCAAGGCAAAAGGCATGACAATGGAAGATGCACAGAAACTCGTGTGCAACCCCTTGTACCTCGGTTGTCTTATTATTAAGAACGGCGATGCCGATGGCCAGGTAGCCGGTGCACAGAACACAACCGGTAACGTACTCCGCCCCGCATTGCAGATTATCAAGACATCTCCCGGCATCAGCTGTGTATCGGGCGCAATGATGATGATTACAAACGCTAAGGAATATGGCGAGGATGGCGTTCTCTTCGTTGGTGACGTAGCCGTTACTCCCACTCCCGATGCAAACCAGTTGTCACAGATTGCAGTGTGCACCGCACAGACAGCCAAAGCTATCGCAGGCTTTGAGGAGCCCCGCGTGGCAATGCTCAGCTTCTCAACCAAAGGTTCTGCAAAACACGAGATGGTTGACAAAGTTGTAGAGGCTACCAAGCTTGCACACGAACTCGACCCCGAACTCTCTATCGACGGTGAGTTGCAAGCCGACGCTGCGCTTGTACCTTTTGTAGGACAGAGCAAAGCTCCCGGTTCAACTGTAGCAGGTAAAGCCAACGTACTCATCTTCCCCGACCTCGGCGCAGGTAACATCGGTTACAAATTGGTACAGCGTCTTGGTGGTGCCGAGGCTATCGGTCCCGTACTCCAGGGTATAGCACGCCCCGTGAACGACCTTTCACGCGGTTGCTCAATAGAGGATGTTTATATGATGATTGCAATTACAGCAAACCAGGCAATAGCAGCAAAAAAATAAAAAACACACAACATTATGAAAATACTTGTTTTGAACTGCGGAAGTTCATCAATCAAATACCAGTTGTTTGACATCGAAACAAAAGATGTACTTGCAAAAGGTGGTATCGAGAAAATTGGTCTCGAAGGTTCATTCATAAAGTTCACCTTGCCCAACGGCGAGAAAGAGACTATCTTTACATCTATCCCCGAGCACACAACAGGTGTTCGCCTCATCATCGACCTCTTGACAAGCGACAAGTACGGTGTTGTAGGTTCTATCGAAGAGATTGATGCAGTTGGTCACCGCATGGTACACGGTGGTGAGAAATTCAGCGCATCAACCCTTCTCACCGACGAGGTTCTCGAGACATTCGAGGCTTGCAACGACCTTGCCCCCCTCCACAACCCCGCCAACCTCAAAGGTGTTAACGCAGTGAAAGAGGTTGCTCCCGAGATTCCTCAGGTGGGTGTGTTCGACACTGCTTTCCACCAGACAATGCCCGACTATGCATATATGTACGCAGTACCCTACGAGCTCTATGAGAAATATGGCGTACGCCGCTATGGTTTCCACGGAACATCACACCGTTACATCACCAAGCGCGCCTTGGAGATGCTCGGCATTCCCGCAGAGGGCAGCAAAATCATCACCTGCCACATTGGTAACGGTGGTTCTTGCGCAGCCGTAAAAGATGGTAAGAGCATTGACACATCTATGGGACTCACACCTCTTGCAGGTCTTATGATGGGTACACGCAGCGGCGATATCGACCCGGGTGCAATTCCCTTCATTATGGACAAGATGGGCTTGGATGCACAAGGTCTTTCAGACCTCTTGAACAAGAAATCGGGTGTAGCCGGAATCTCAGGTGTATCAAGCGATATGCGCGAGGTTAAAGCAGCAGCCGAGGCCGGCAACAAACGTGCTGAGCTTGCCAACACAATGTACTTCTACCGCATTAAGAAATACATCGGCGAGTACGCAGCAGCTATGGGCGGTGTAGATGTTATTATCTTCGCAGGTGGTGTAGGCGAGAACCAGGCAGACTGCCGCGAGGCTGTACTCGAAGGCCTTGAGTTTATGGGCGTAGAGCTCGACAAGGCTAAAAACGCTGTAACACGCGGCGAGGAAGCTATACTTTCAACCCCCACATCAAAGGTAAAAGTTCTGCTTATCCCCACCGATGAGGAGCTTATGATTGCAAGCGACACATACGAAATTATAAAAGGTATGAAATAATTACCACACAACGTAGTAATATAAAAAAGGACCGGGAAGGCATTGCCTTCCTACTCCTTTTTTATACGTATCGCTGAAATAATTTCTATAAATCCTTGCTCTCGCCCTCAATGTAGTGTTTGCGAAGAATCTCCTTGCCATCGAAAACCACATAGGCAAAATTGGATATCCAGTCACCAAGAAAAATGCAACGTGAGTTTCCACTCAATGACAAATCCTCGTCAACATGACGATGCCCGAAGATAAAGCAATCGACCGACGGATGCTTGCGCAAATACTCCTCGGCATATTGTACACAGAACTCATTCTCGGCACCAAGGAAGGGAGTATCGCCCTTCACCTTATGTTTTATCATACTATGGCGCGCCCAGCTGTTACCCATCCACAAACTCCAGCGAGGATGCAGCATTGAGAAACAGCGGCGAAGGAAACGGCTGTGGAAAATTTTGCGCAACACAAGGAACATTTTATCCTTTGAAAACTCATCGCCGTGAGCAAGGAAAAACTCTTTTCCGTAGATTTCCACAAGACAAGGCTCGCGATGCAGAATTACGCCACACTCTTTCTCAAAGTAATCCAGACACCAAAGGTCGTGATTGCCGGTAAAGAGATGCACCTCTACGCCACGGTCGGTAAGTTCCGACACCTTGCCTAAAAAACGGGTATATCCCTTGGGCACTGCATATTTGAATTCGTACCAGAAATCAAACATATCACCAAGCATATACACAGCGGCTGCATCATCCTTAATTTTATCAAGAAAGGAGACAAGCCTTCTCTCATGAGTGCGACTATGCTCTATCGCCCAAGAGCCCAAATGAGCATCGGAAAGGAAATAAATTTTCTTCATAAGGGAGAGTTTTTTATAGCAACCCGAGTTCCAGTTTTGCCTCTTCGGTCATAAGGTCCTGCGACCACTCGGGCTCAAATACAAGCTGCAGGTTAACAGCACCTATACCTTCGATCGATTCAACTTTCTGGCGAACATCCTCGAGCATAAAATCGGCAGCGGGACAATTGGGCGCAGTGAGCGTCATATCGATATCCACCGAGTTATCCTCTTTCACCTCTATACGGTATATAAGCCCCAGGTCGTATATGTTTACGGGAATTTCGGGGTCGTACACCGTTTTTATCATCTCAACAATTCTCTCTTCAAGCGCAATCTTTTCCATATATATAAAATATCATAGACGGGACTCGTCGTTGTAACTGAAATAGCCACCGTCGGTAAATACCAAATGGTCTAAAAAACGTACATTCATCACCTTGCACGCTGCGGCAATACTAACGGTAACATTATCGTCGTCGCGGCTGGGGCGTGTGTTGCCCGAAGGGTGATTGTGACAAAGGGCTACTGCTGTGGCGCGCTTCATAAGAGCCTCGCGCAACACAAGACGCACATCCACGGTGGATGCAGTGAGCCCTCCACTGCTTATTTTAACGTGGTCTATCACCCTGTTCATATTATTGAGCAACAGCACGTATGTCTCCTCTATTGTGAGGTCACACATTAGGGGATAGAAATATTCGTATATGTCGGAAGAGCATTTTATACGTTTCTGCTCTCCCTTATCGTCGTCGCGACGGCGTTTCCACAACTCGCACGCGGCGACAATTGTAATGGCTTTTGCAGGGCCTATACCCTTGAACTCACAAAGGTCATCAACTGTGAGTTTGGAGAGTTCGGCAATACTGTCACCACACGAAGCAAGCACCTTCTTCATGAGTTCCACAGCCGACTCTTCGGCATTTCCGGAACCAATGAGTATTGCTAGAAGTTCCGACTTGCTCAATGTAGCAACGCCGTTCCTCATCACCTTTTCACGCGGACGCTCATCCTCGGGCCAGTCCTTAATGCTTTGTCTTGTTCTCTGCTCCATAATCCCTGTTCATAATATTTATGAGATTGCGTTTGGTCTCCAAAGGTTGCCCAAGTATCATCTTATACCAGAAAGCCTTTAAAAAGCCCGAGCCATAACCGGTTATCTGCACCACAGCAGCAGCCACAGAGAGCATAGCAACTTTGAGGTTACGATTTTTCAAAAGAGAATCGAAGAAGATGATAAGCGCATAAAAGAACGGCAACAGAAGAAGCCACGGAAAGAAGAACGATGCCACAAGCAACATAACACCCGCAACAAGCATTGCAGCCGGTATCGCGTGCACCGGTTTCATAGAGCCCGGATGAATAAGTTGCAGCCATATACGTGCCTGGCCGAAGGTGTTGACCTGTTTGAAGAAACGGCTGAAATCGATACGACGTTTGTGATAGACAAACACCTCGCGTATCAAATGAATATCAAAACCGGCCTTGCGTATGCGCAGGCTTAAATCTATATCTTCGCCCAACATATCGTTGAAACCACCCACCGCCTCATAGACTTTTCTCGAAAGTCCCATATTGAAGGTGCGGGGGCAGAACTTTTCCATCACCACTTTACCACCACGTATGCCTCCTGTTGTCCAGAAAGAGGTCATCGAGTGGCTGACAGCTTTCTGCATGTCGGAGAAAGAGTCATCGGCAGCATCGGGGCCACCGTAGCAATCGCAAGGCGATGCGGCCATTGCCTTTTCAAGCCTTTCGAAATAGAAAGGCGGCAGAATTACATCGGAGTCGAAAAAGAGCATATAATCGCCCACTGCACGTTTCATACCGCAGTTACGCGCCTCGCAACGCCCCTCGTTCTCCTTGTAAAGGTAATTTATTGAAAAAAAAGAACGGTAGCCATCGAGCAGATGGTCACACCGTTCTTTTGAGCCATCCTCTATAATTACCAACTCAAATGGTTTCACCGTCTGAGCCGCCAGACTTTCGAGAAGTTTATTTATCTCGTCGGGCCTGTTGTAAACCGGAACAATTATAGAGTATAACAAATCTTTTCTATTAAGCTTTTACACGACCTTGATATGAGCCATCGCGTGTATCAACCTCGATGAGCTCACCCTCGTTGATGAACAAGGGAACGCGAACCTCGGCACCAGTCTCGAGAGTTGCGGGTTTTGTTGTGTTGGTTGCAGTGTCACCTTTAAGACCGGGCTCGGTGTATGTAACAGCAAGAACAACCTTTACGGGCATATCAGCAAAAAGGATAGTGTCGGTAGAAGCATCGGTAACAACCTCAAGGTTCATACCCTCCTTCATATAAGCAACACCATTGATCTGGTCTGCTGCAATAGGCACCTGCTCATATGTCTCATTGTTCA
Source organism: Bacteroidaceae bacterium (assembly GCA_045631205.1). Classification (GTDB taxonomy): domain Bacteria; phylum Bacteroidota; class Bacteroidia; order Bacteroidales; family Bacteroidaceae; genus HGM04593. The sequence goes on along the minus strand of JAZQUI010000012.1, from coordinate 99,163 downwards.
TGAAGATGTAGTCGTTACCCTCCTGATAGAGATACTGGAACTGACGACGCTCTACGCGAACATCCTCCAACTTCTCACCGATATTGAAACGACGCTCCAATACATAACCGTCAACAACGTCCTTTAATTTTGTACGCATAAAGGTGTTACCTTTACCGGGTTTTACGTGAAGGAAGTCGATGCAGAAATACAACTTGCCATCCATACGGATAGCGGTACCAATTTTAATGTCTTGAGCATTAATCATAATTCTATTTTATTTTTTTGTTAGTATTATTCCATTACATAAAGTGGCACAAAGGTAGTAAAAAAGCGATAAAAATGCAATTATTGAACACCTTTATTAGGAAGCCGTCCTTTAAATATAAAATTAGTAAACATTTTTTGATAAAACAGCGGACACACAAAGCGTAAAAACGTAGAATTTGCTATATTTGAGGCAAACCTCGAATATACTTGCGCTCGCTGTGAAAAATATTCAAGTAAACTTGATATTTCTCGCTCAGCCATACCCATATTTGAGGTAAACCTCGAATATACTTGCGCTCGCTGTGAAAAATATTCAAGTAAACTTGATATTTCTCGCTCGCTTATTCGTATATTTGTAAACGACATTTACATAGGTAAACATTCCCTTAAAAACACAAAATCAATAATATGAACAAAAAAATCAAATGGGCACTTGTTGCCATACTGGCCATAGCATTTGGCATCTTCGGTTTCTACCAGCTTACCCCTCACGAGAATGAAGAATTAAGCGCAGCCGACACACAACCCAAGCAAAAAGCGCGCAAAGTTTTGAGTGTAAATGCCCAGATTATCACCCCGCACACACTTACCGATGAAATTCAGATTACAGGCCGCCTTGTACCCGACGAAGAGGTTGAATTGTCGTTCGAGACATCGGGAAAAATCACCGACATCTTTTTCACAGAAGGCAGTTTTGTAAAGAAAGGTACACTCCTGGCAAAGGTAAACGACAGCCAGTTGCAGGCACAGTTGCAACGATTGGAATCGCAATTACCGCTTGCCGAGGACCGCGTATATCGCCAGAATGCCCTGTTACAACGCGATGCCGTGAGTAAAGAGGCATACGAGCAGGTGAAGACCGAGCTTGCAACCCTCAATGCCGACATTGAGAAAGTAAAGGCAGAAATAAAGATGACCGAGTTGCGCGCACCCTTCGATGGCACAATAGGTTTGCGCCAGGTAAGTGTGGGAGCATACGCATCGCCCAACACCATTGTGGCAAGACTCACCAACCTGACACCCATAAAAATAGAGTTCTCCGTTCCCGAACGCTATGCCGGCGATATAAAAAAAGGCACCAATCTCGAATTTAAGGTCGATGGCAAATTAAGCCCCTTCAACGCACAGGTATATGCCACAGAGTCGAGCCTCGACGCCACCACCCACACATTGAGTGTACGCGCCATTTACCCTAATACAAATGGCGAACTTATGTCGGGTCGCTATGCCGATATACGCCTCAAACAGACCGAGATTGCCGATGCCATTGCCATACCCGCAGAGGCTGTAGTACCCGAGATGGGTATAAACAAAGTCTTTACATACCGCAATGGAAAAGCCGAGCCTGTATCGGTAACCATAGGCATACGTACCGACAAAGAGGTTCAGATACTCGAAGGATTGCAAGCCGGCGACACCATACTCACCTCCGGCACATTGCAGTTGCGTAAAGGCTCTGCCGTAAAAATCGAAAACATCGAATAACACCACAAACACAAGCCCTATATGAATATTTCGGAATTAAGCATACGTCGCCCGGTACTCGCCACGGTGCTTACCATAATAATATTGCTCTTCGGCCTCATTGGATACAACACTCTGGGTGTACGAGAATACCCCTCGGTCGATAACCCCATAATATCGGTAACCTGCAGCTACGCCGGTGCCAACGCCGATGTTATAGAAAACCAGATAACAGAACCGCTGGAGCAGAACATCAACGGTATCCCGGGCATACGCTCGCTGTCGAGCGTGAGCCAACAGGGACAATGCCGCATAACCGTGGAGTTTGAATTGTCGGTCGACCTTGAAACAGCCGCAAACGACGTGCGCGACAAAGTGTCACGCGCACAACGCTTCCTGCCACGCGACTGCGACCCTCCCACAGTGTCAAAAGCCGATGCAGACGCAACCCCCATACTTATGGTGGCTATACAGAGCGAGAGCCGTTCATTGCTCGAGCTCAGCGAAATAGCCGACCTCACCGTAAAAGAGCAGTTGCAGACCATCGCAAACGTAAGTAGTGTAGGTATATGGGGTGAGAAACGCTACTCTATGCGCATATGGCTCGACCCCATAAAAATGGCAGCATACGGAATTACCCCGATAGATGTAAAGAATGCCATAACAAGCGAGAATGTGGAGTTGCCTTCGGGAAGCATCGAGGGTAACACCGTGGAACTCACACTCCGCACTATGGGCCAGATGCACACTGCCAAAGAGTTCAACAACGTGATACTCAAAGAGAGCAACGGCAACATTGTGCGAGTGAGCGACATAGGACACGCCGAACTTGGCCCTGCCGACCTCAAAAGCTATATGAAGATGAACGGCGTGCCCATGGTGGGTGTAGCCGTAATACCACAACCCGGCGCCAACCACATAGAGATTGCCGACGCAGTGTATGAGCGTATGCGCACAATGGAAAAGGACCTTCCCGAAGATGTAAAATACACCTATGGCTTTGACAACACCAAATTCATTCGTGCATCAATCGACGAGGTTAAGCAAACGGTTTACGAAGCCTTCATATTGGTTATCATAATCATCTTCCTTTTCTTACGCGACTGGCGTGTGACACTTATCCCCTGTATCGTTATTCCCGTATCGCTCATTGGTGCATTCTTCGTGATGTACGTGGCAGGTTTCTCCATAAACGTGCTCACAATGCTTGCCGTGGTACTCTCCGTGGGACTTGTGGTTGACGATGCCATTGTAATGACAGAGAATATATACATACGCATTGAGCAGGGTATGCGCCCCTTCCGCGCAGGTATTGAGGGTGCAAAAGAGATTTTTTTCGCCGTAATATCAACAACCATTACACTTGTTGCCGTATTCCTCCCCATTGTCTTTATGGAGGGTACCAGTGGCCGACTTTTCCGCGAATTCAGTTTTGTGGTAGCAGGCTCGGTGATAATTTCATCGTTTGCCGCACTCACTTTCACACCTATGCTCGCCACAAAGATTTTGAAAAGAAGAAAAGAGCAGAACAAATTCTACAAGAAGACCGAGCCCTTCTTCGCCGGGATGAACAACATATACGAAAAATCGCTGGCGTGGTTCCTTGAGCGCCGCGTATGGGCAATACCCATTACCATTGTAATGTTCATTCTTATTGCCATTCTCTGGAACAACATACCCGCCGAGATGGCACCCCTTGAGGACCGCTCGCAAATAACCATAAACACCCGTGGAGCCGAGGGTGCAAGCTACGAATTTATGCGCGACTACACCGAGGAGATTAACACACTTATTGACTCCATCGTTCCCGATGCCGAGTCGGTTACAGCACGTGTGTCGAGCGGTAGCGGAAATATACGAATAACACTGAAAGACCTGAGCGAGCGTGACTACTCACAGATGGATGTTGCCGCAAAACTATCACAGGCAGTGAGCACAAAAACAAAGGCCCGTGCCTTTGTACAACAGCAATCATCGTTCGGTGGCCGCCGTGGAAGCATGCCCGTGCAGTATGTTCTGCAAGCGGTGAGCATAGAAAAACTGCAAGATGTGTTGCCCGAATTCCTTAGCCGCGTACACGACAACCCCACCTTCCAGATGGCCGATGTCGATCTCAAATTCAGCAGCCCCGAGGTACGCGTGAACATCAACCGCGACAAGGCCGGAACACTTGGAGCAAGCGTGCGCGATGTTGCCGAGACACTTCAATATGGTCTCAGCGGACAGCGTATGGGATATTTCTATATGAACGGAAAACAATACGAAATCATCGGACAGATAAACCGCCAGCAGCGCAACACTCCGTCTAATATAAAATCGCTGTACATACGCAGCGACAAGGGAGAAATGATACAGTTCGACAACCTTGTAGAGTTTGTAGAGTCGGTGGCACCGCCCAAGCTCTACCACTACAACCGTTTTATTTCGGCAACAATATCGGCAGGCCTTTCCGAGGGCAAGACCATTGGCGAGGGACTTGACGAAATGGACAAAATTGCCGAAGAGGTGCTCGACGAAACCTTCCGCACCGCACTTTCGGGTGACTCAAAAGAGTACCGTGAGAGCTCTTCGAGCCTTATGTTCGCCTTCATCCTCGCGCTTGTGCTCATATACCTTATACTTGCAGCACAGTTCGAGAGTTTCAAAGACCCGTTCGTAATTATGCTTACCGTGCCTCTCGCTATTGCCGGAGCGCTAGTATTCATGTATTTCACAGGAATCACGATGAACATATTCAGCCAGATTGGTATAATTATGCTCATTGGTCTTGTTGCAAAGAACGGTATTCTCATTGTTGAATTTGCCAACCAGAAACAAGAGAGCGGAGAGGAGAAAATGAGTGCCATAAAGAGTGCATCACTGCAACGCTTGCGCCCCATCCTTATGACCAGCGTCTCCACAATGCTCGGCCTCTTGCCGCTTGCTTTCGCTTCGGGCGAAGGTGCCAACCAGCGTATAGCCATGGGTACTGCGGTAATAGGCGGTATGCTTGTATCGACAATACTCACAATGTACATTGTACCGGCTATTTACAGTTACATTTCAACAGAACGCAAAAAAGACGAAGAATAATGAAAAAAGCAATAATATCAGCTATATGCCTGTGCGTAGCCATTGCACAGGTTCACGCGCAAAAAATTTCGCTTAAAGAGTGCTTGCAGCGAGGTCTCGAAAACAACTACTCACTGCGCATAGTACGCGGCGAGGAGGAGGTGGCACACAACAACGCCACTCTCGCAAATGCCGGTTACCTACCCACACTCGACCTCAACGGCGGTTACGACTTCACAAACAACAGCAACAGTGCAAAAGTACAAGACAGCGAAGCGAACATAAAGGAGCGCAACATACTTACACAAAACATTAAAACAGGCATAGACCTCAACTGGACCATATTCAACGGCTTTGCAATAAGCACCACCTACAAGCAATTGAAGGAACTTGAACTTATGGGCGAAACAAAAACCCGCATCGCCATTGAGGACTTCATAGCCACCCTCACTGCCGAGTATTACAACTTTATACAACAACGCCTGCGACTGAAAAACTATTTCTACGCCGTGCAGCTCTCAAAAGAACGTCTGCGCATTGTTGAAGAGCGCTACCACATTGGTAACTTCTCGCGTCTCGATTACCAGCAGGCAAAGGTGGATTTCAACGCCGACAGTGCACGATATTTGCGCCAACAGGAAGAGGTTATGAGTTCCCGCATTGCCTTGAACGAGCTTATGGCAGAGAAGGAGGTTTACACCCCGCGTTACACAACCGACACAACCATAAATGTGGATGCCACACTCGATTTTGTCGATTTATGGAACAACACTCTATCGAACAACGCCGAACTGCTGAAAGCCGACCACAACAACGCACTCGCGAAACTCGATTATAAAAAGGTACTTTCGCGCAACTACCCCTATCTTAAACTCAATGCCGGTTACGATTACAGCTACAACAAGTATGAGAAAAACAGCTACAACCACCGCAACAACTGGGGGGTCAACGGCGGAGTTACAGTGGGAATAAACCTTTGGGACGGCAACCGCCGCCGCGAAAGACGCAACGCACAGATTGAGATAAACAACGCCAACCTGCAACGGGAACAGCTTGAGCTTGCACTTAAAGCCGACCTCGGAAGTTTGTGGCAAGCCTATCGTAACAACATAGAATTGCTGAACCTTGAAGAGCAGAACCTCATAACAGCAAGAGAGAACCACGATATTGCAAAAGAGCGTTATATGCTTGGCGACCTTTCGGGCTTTGAGATGCGCGAAGCACAAAAGAGCCTTCTCGATGCCGAAGAACGCCTTCTTTCGGCACAATATAACACCAAGATTTGTGAAATATCACTTTTGCAAATTAGCGGAAATATACTCAGGTACATAGAATAACCGTTGCATAAAATATTATATTTTCTGCATATATATACCCTTTAAAGCGACACTTATGCAAAAAAGGATATATATATGCAGATTTTTTATCCTCTAACGCAAAGTTGTTGTTAAAAAATTTTTCCAATTGACAAATGTTTGCGAAATTTGCAGTTATAATTTAAAAATGACCAAACAACCATCACAATGGCAGAACTCAAGAATACACAAGAATTGGACCAAGTTATAGTACGTTTCTCGGGTGACTCGGGCGACGGAATGCAATTGGCCGGTAACATATTTTCAACTATTTCGGCAACTGTCGGAAACGATATATGTACCTTCCCCGACTATCCCGCCGACATTCGCGCCCCGCAAGGCGTGCTCACCGGTGTTTCAGGTTTCCAGGTACACATCGGTGCCGACAAAGTATTAACCCCAGGTGACAAATGCGATATACTCGTGGCGATGAACCCCGCTGCGTTGAAGACACAGCACAAGTATTGCAAACCCACAGGAGCAATTATCATCGATACCGACTCCTTCACCGAGAAAGACCTGCAAAAAGCAGAATTCAAGACCGATGACCCCATAAAGGAGCTCAACATAACCAACGAGGTTGTTCCTTGTCCCATAACATCTTTGTGTCAGGAGACACTCAAAGATAGCGGACTTGATAACAAGAGCATCATTCGTTGCAAGAACATGGTAGCATTGGGACTTGTATGCTGGCTTTTCGACCGCGACCTCTCACTGGCCGAAAATATGTTGCGCACAAAATTTGCAAAGAAACCCGAAATTGCCGAGGCAAACATAAAAGCCTTGCATGCCGGATACAATATGGGACACAACACCCACGCGTCAATCTCTCACACATACAGCATTGAGAGCAAGCAAGGCAAGGCAAAGGGTAAATATATGGACATCAACGGTAACAAAGCCACCGCATATGGTCTTATTGCCGCAGCAGAGAAAGCAGGTATGCGCCTCTTCCTCGGTTCATACCCCATCACACCCGCAACCGACATTTTGCACGAATTGGCTAAACACAAATCACTTGGCGTGGTTACAATGCAGGCCGAGGATGAGATTGCCGGATGCGCTTCGGCAGTGGGAGCAGCATACGCAGGAGCACTTGCTTGCACAAGCACCAGCGGCCCCGGTGTTTGTCTCAAAAGCGAGGCTATAAACCTAGCCGTAATAACAGAACTTCCCCTTGTAATAATAAACGTACAACGTGGAGGTCCCTCAACCGGTTTGCCCACAAAATCGGAGCAGACCGACCTCTTGCAGGCGCTCTACGGCCGTAACGGCGAGAGCCCCATGCCTGTTATTGCAGCAACATCGCCCACCGATTGCTTCGACGCGGCATACAACGCCTGCAAAATAGCAGTAGAGCATATGACACCCGTTATTTTGCTCACCGACGCATTTATCGCCAACGGCTCGGCAGCATGGAAACTCCCCAACATTGCCGAGTACCCCGAAATTGTTCCGCCTTACGTAACTCCCGAAATGAAAGATGGATGGAGCCCCTACAAGCGTAACCCCGAGAACGATGTACGTTACTGGGCTGTACCCGGAACCGAGGGCTTTATGCACCGTATCGGCGGCCTTGAAAAGAGCGCAGCAACAGGAGCTATATCTAACGACCCCGACAACCACCACAATATGGTTGAGAAACGCGCCGAAAAGGTTGCAAAGATTGCAAACTACATACCCGAACTTCAGGTTGAGGGCGAGCAGGATGCCGACCTCCTCATCGTTGGTTTCGGTGGTACATACGGTCACTTGTGTGAGGCTATGCAGGCAATGAACAAAGCCGGCAAGAAAGTTGCGCTTGCACACTTCACCTACATCAATCCCCTGCCCCGCAACACCGCCGAGGTTTTGCGCCGATACAAGAAAATTGTTGTAGCCGAACAGAGTATGGGACAATTTGCATCATACCTTCGCACAAAGATTGAAGGCATAGAATTACATCAGTACAACGAAGTAAAAGGCCAGCCCTTCGCAGTTGCGACATTGGTTGAGGCATTTACAAAAATAATGGAGGAATAATAAGATGAGCGAATATACAGTACAGGATTATAAATTCGGACAGCCCCGTTGGTGTCCGGGTTGCGGCGACCACTCATTCTTGGGTGCGCTTCACAAAGCGATGAGCGAAATTGGCATCGCTCCACACCAGACAGCAGTTATTTCGGGTATCGGATGCTCTTCGCGTCTGCCCTATTACATGAACACCTATGGTTTCCACACCATACACGGTCGTGCTGCAGCCATAGCAACAGGTGCAAAAGTTGCTAACCCAGACCTTACCGTTTGGCAGATTTCGGGCGACGGCGACGGCCTTGCCATCGGTGGTAACCACTTCATACACGCCGTACGTCGTAATATCGACCTTAACATGATATTGCTCAACAACCGCATATACGGCCTCACAAAAGGACAATACTCACCCACCTCGGCAAGAGGCTTTGTGAGCAAGTCTTCGCCCTACGGAACTGTTGAGGACCCCTTCCACCCCGCCGAGCTATGTTTCGGTGCGCGCGGACAGTTCTTCGCACGTTGCGTGGCTACCGATATGCAGCCCACAGTTGCCTGCCTTAAAGCAGCAGCACAGCACAAAGGAGCATCGGTTGTAGAGGTTTTGCAGAACTGTATCATCTTCAACAACGGTACACACGACAGCATATACACCAAAGAGGGACGCGCAAAGAACGCCATCTACCTCGAACACGGCAAACCTATGATATTTGGTGAGAACCGTGAATTCGGTCTTATGCAGGAGGGATTCGGCCTTAAAGTTGTGAAACTTGGTGAGAACGGAATAACAGAAAACGACATTCTTGTTCACGACGCTCACTGCAAGGACACCACCCTACACTTGAAGCTCGCCTTGATGGAAGGCCCCGATTTCCCCATCGCACTCGGTGTAATACGCGATGTTGAGGCACCCACCTACAACGATGCCGTTCACGCGCAGATAGAGGAGGTTAAGGCACAGAAGAAATACCACACTTTCACCGAACTCTTGAATACCAACGACACTTGGGAGATTAAGTAACAAACATTACATATTATAAAAAAGCGAGGTGCTCAGTAAATTGAGCACCTCGCTTTTTTATATCATTGCCACAAATTACCATTTGAGGAACTTGTGGACACGCTGTGCATCACCAGAGTTGATGATGGCAATGTAAGAACCTTGGGGCAGACCGGCCAGCGAAACCACAGCATTATCGTTACCGCGAGCAACACTCTTGCCAACTGTTACACCGCCCATGTTAACAACGGTAACCACAGCATCGGCAGGCATATTGTCGCACACCAATGTTTTCTCTGCAGCATCGTATCTAATGACACAAGCATCTACACCAACACCATCTATTCCTGTATTATCACTGCCGTTTACAGTAGTTATACGCAATGTGTGGCTGTATGTAGAACCCGAGGGGCAAAGGTACATGCTCTCTGTGCCGGGGCCACAGCTTCCATTACCAATTCCACGCTGCATATAATCGAATGTAGCATAAACAACATCATCCTTCACCAAATCCCAGGGGTGAATTACAGGTGTCAGGTACTGCACCTGGTCGTAGTGTGAAAGTGAGAATGAAACCTCACCCTCCGTTGCAATGTTAATGGTGTTACCATTTTCGGGGTTCACAAGTGAGAGTTCGCGCAATGCCATACGGTTACCCATAGACTGCGGGTGAGCATACATTTCGAACATATCATCAACTGTGGTAGTGTAGCAACCGAGGAACGAACCGCGTTGACGGTCGATATAGTTCTCCCATGGACCCTTTGCATAATAAGTGACATTCTCGTAACCGGCAGGGAATATTACGTCGATACCGATACGACGCAAAGAGCTCACGGGCGAATAATCAATCTTCATATCCACCTCACCACTTGCATATATGGTATAGACAATGGTATAAGGACACTTGTTGTGCTGAGCATTCACAATAACTGTGCAGATATTCTCGTCGGCAGACAAAGAGGCTGTTACAGTAGCCGAAGATATGTATGTTGTTGCATCGCCAAACTCGTGCTTGCCATAAGGGCTTTCATTCTCAATCCAGCGGATGTTGCTATAAACGGGATAACCGTCGCCACCCTCAAGCACCTGAACACCGTTGGCAACCCAGTTGGTTACAAAGCCGTTGCTGTTGATGCTGAATGTAACATTATCGTTGCTTACAGTGTAACCGCCATCGGCTTCAAGAGTGAGACTCTCTGTTGAAGAGATTGCAGCAAGGGGTGAACGCTCTTGCAAAACAAACTGCTCGGCAGCCATAGAATAGCCACTCTCACACCAAGGCTCGGCATCGTTCTTCAACAATTCCACATTCATCAAGTACTCGCCACCAACCTCAACAGCCTTGCTGAACGAAACGGGAATTTCCACAGTAACACCAGGCTCGGTCGAAGGCATTGCCTGGCTCTTTGTCTCAACGACCTTACCATTGCACAAAAGCGAGTAAGAGAGTGTGAAGTTATCGAGATTGGTAAAGTTATACTTATTCTTGATTGAGAGCACACCTTGCTCAGCATCATAAGAGAATGCAGCATACTGATATACCTTTTTCACCTCGGTGAGTTTAGGTGTCCAGGCGCGGTCGGCAGTAACAAGACCATTGTTTACAAAGTTACCCTGGTGAGGACCGGGATAGTCGTAACCCGATGTATATTTCGGGAATCCGTTAACATTGAGCTCACCACTCTTTATAGCCTGCGGGTCGTAGATAGATTGGTCAACCCAGTCCCATATACAACCACCGATACCATATTTACTGCTCTCCACAATATCCCAGAACTCCTGAAGGTTACCCACAGCGTTACCCATAGCGTGAGCATACTCACACATAAAGAAGGGCTCGCCACCAATGCTGTTGTTTGCATTTGATTGAACGTATGCGAGGTCGGGGTACATCTTGGAGTGCATATCGGTGTTTGCAGCCGAATTATCGTTAGAGTAACCCTCATAATGTATGGGGCGTGAATCCAATGTACGTATTGCCGAGTAAGTAAAGTTGAAGTTCACTCCAACACCCGACTCATTACCTAATGACCAGAAGACCACTGAGGGGTGGTTACGGTCGCGATAAACCATACGCACGGTGCGGTCCACATATTGAGCGCGCCAGGTAAGGTCGTTCGATATACTGTTCTTCTTGTAATCCTCCCAGCTTTTATGGCACTCAATATCGGCCTCATCCATTATATACAAGCCGTAGTAGTCGAACATTGCATACATCTTTGCCTGGCGGGGATAATGGCTGGTGCGCACCATATTCATATTGCTCTGTTTCATCATCTCCACATCCTTGAGCATAGTCTCAACATCTATTGCACGACCATACAAGGGATGGGTATCCTGGTTGTTTACACCCTTGAAGAAGACGCGCTGCCCGTTCACGAGCACTACACCATTCTTTATCTCAACAGTGCGGAAACCATATTTTGTAGAGAATACCATCTCCTCGTTGCCGGCGTTGTCTTTCTGACGCACAACAACTGTATAGAGATTGGGAGTTTCGGCAGTCCAAAGCTGCAGGTTGCTCAATGCATCATAGGTAATTACCGCAGTGCCCTTCTTGTTGCCGGCAGCAATTTCAACCGATGCCGATTGGGTTGCGACAACCACACCCTGCGGGTCTATAAGTTCTGTTTCAATAGTTTTTGCAGCAGCCATTCCGGTTCTGTTATCAACCTCGAAAGCGATGTTCATTGAACCGCTTGTATAATCCTCGTCGAGTACAGAGGTTATATAGTGGTCGCGCACAAAAGCCTTGGGTGTTGCATACAAGTATACATCGCGATGAAGACCGCTCATATGGAACATATCCTGTCCCTCGAGATACGAGGCATCGCTCCAACGCAATACCTGAACAGAGACATTGTTCTCACCCTCACGTACAAAAGCGCTGATTTCGAATTCGTGGTCGTTGTTACCACCCTGTGTGTAACCCACATATTCACCATTCACCCACACATAGGCCGCACTGTAAAGACCGTCGAAGTGCAGGAATACATTTTTCTCGTCCCAACCCTGGGGCAAAGTGAATGTGCGGCGGTAAGAACCCACGGGGTTGTCGCCCACGCCGCTTACCTTATTTATAATATAAGGAGGTTTATTCTGGAAGGCATACTCCACGTTCACATAAAGCGGCAGGTCGTAACCCTTCATCTCCCAGCACGAAGGAACATCAATTTCATCCCAAGAAGAAACATCGGCATCGTCGCCCCAAAAAGCATCCTCGCCGGGACGCTGTGAAGGCGTGGGAACAAAGTTAAACTTCCAGGTTCCGTTCAAAGACAAATAGTCGGCCTTCTCCGGAGTAAGCCAGGGAAGGTCATAATTGGCATCGGCCTTCATAAGAGCGGTTGAAGTATAAGGAATGAAGGTTGCGTGAGCCGCCTCTTTATTCTCCTCAAAGAACTCCTGGTTCTCCCAATTGTTGCCCAAAGACCCGCTGACCATAGCCAGAACATACTTTGTTTCATCGCCCGAGGGAGCAGTTGTGGTGGTAAAAGCCTCGTTGGCAACAGCGCGCAAATAATATTTGGTACCGCTCTCCAATGCGTAGATACGATATACACCAGCTTCGCCATCAACCTCCTCGAAATAGATATTCTGGTTACTGTTCGATGCTTCTGTTGTGTACAACAGAGGAATACGATTACCGTTCAATCCCATATCGAGTGAAAGAGCGTAATACTGCACGGTGAGCACATAAGCACGATTACCGGCAGCAAATTTCCACACCTGACCGTTATCCTTCTTTGAATAATCCGAAGATATTACTTTTGTTCCTTTCGAACTATGCGAGGGAGCTGCCATAACCAGACCTGTTGCCAGGTTCTTTATAACAAAACTCTTGTTTGCCACAGGGAAATCGAGCGACAGTTGCTCACCAGTCTTGTGAAGACGGAAAAGCGATGTTGAACTTTCAAAATCTTCAACAATACGTGGAGCACCCGATGCCGAAGCACCAAGACACTGCGACAAGTTACCAGCATTCAAAAGGCGGCAGATACCAGGCCCAACCTCCACCATTTTAAATATCTGATTGACATTATAAGGGTTGGAATCCCACTGCACGGGATGCCCCACCTCAGGTGCCATATCTACAGCCCTTTTAGAAACGGGGTTAATGAAAATATACTCGTCGGCAACGCCTGTGGGGTAAAGCGCCCACTGCTGACCGGCGTCGGTTGCATCGTCTGCTGCATAAATGATGGTTGCATCATTGGCTTTATTTCCGCCATTAGAGATAAAATTGCCGGTACCTATATTTTCTATTCTGTAAATATCTATCGAAGATGCTGTAATCTCATCGGGCTCTTCGGGAGTTGTGGGTTCCTCGTATTTTTTCTCAATAGCCACGGTGTAGCTTTCAGAGTGTGGAACAGCCTGCTCCACAAGATTACGGCCGTTGCTCACAAGGAATTTGACACCATTCTTTGTTGCCGACTGTGTCCAACGGATTGAGAAAAGACCATCCTGCATAGTGATGAGATAGGTATTCCAGTCACTATAATAGGCGTTTGTACCAAAAACACCATACTCATTGATATAGCGTCCGTCGGCATTGCTTACAATCTTGTAATAGTCCTTGCCCGCAGCATCGGGTGTTATAAGCCACTCCTGGGCAAGGCCGGGAGCTATAACGCTTTCAAAGGTGGGTGTGCCGCCTGAGCCGCCGATATTGTTATTGGTAAGGTACTTGCCACCATCAATTATATAATAGACACCACTTGCCGAGATAAAGGTCTCCTCCTCTGCAGCACCGCTTATGGGCACAATTTCAAATATAAAGTGAGCAGGAAGAGGCTCGTTTGAACTGCTCACACTTACTCTTGTGCCATTTGATGTCCAGAACTTGTCACCGGCACTGCCACCATTCTGTACAGCGTACTTGCCGTTGGCCAAACGATAGATATCGTATGTATGCCATGCAGCCTCGTAGGGGTTGGTCGATTCACTTACAGTAAATTGTCCCTTCTCGTTGAGGTAACGGTTATCCTCGAGGTTTATAATCTTGTAACGGCCAGTAGATGGGTCAATACTTATCTTCCACTCCTGTTTCTGCGGGCGAACATCGTCTATCTCTGCCACAAACTGCGGAACACTGTTTGCTGTGTTAGGAGTGGTGTTGGTGAGGTAAGCGCCATTGTACTTGATGTAGTATGTACCATTCTCCAATACCTGTGCGGGGAATACATCGATGCGATAATCGAAATTCTCTTTATATTCGGCAACAAGTTCACCAAGTGTCTCCTTTATAAAAGGTTCAACATAAACTGTGCCCACCACGGGTGTAGCCTGTTTGATTGTTCCCTCGAAGTCGCGTGAGCGCAAAGCAGCCTGTGCATTGTCGTACTCCTTGTATCGCAAATAACTGTTAACGAAGCTGTCGGGTTTTTCACATATAAGAGCGTTATGCATCTCAACAAGCGAAACACCTTTAAGACCAAGATAACGCATAGATTCAAGCCAAGGAGTTATCTCCTCAATGAGAGCAGGAGCCTCGTCGGTTGCAAGAAGATTGTTTGTTGATGAGACAAATTTATCGAACTGTGCACCTACAGCAGCAAAAGCAGCTGCCTTGTCGCCTTCGGCCAACTTTGCATTGTAAACCTCTTTGGCCGCCACAAACTCGGGCGATTCGTTGGTGCGGCGCAAACCGTGTACGGTTACACCAAGGTCGACATTATTCTCGCAGAAGAAGCGGAAATCGGCAGCATTCTGCGGCATAAGATATTCTATTGCATTTTCCCAAGAAGCGTCGGCATCGTAGGCGGGCATATTCCAGTTATAGTCACCTATGCTGAAAAGCGACACCTTTGAAGCCTCGGCATACTCCATTGGGTTGGCAGTGAATCCCGAAAGCATATCGGCAATGTTAAGGTCGTTGCCGTATGTGGGACCCATAAGCAGGTGGTTTATGCAGTAATCCGAAACAGGATAGTTGAGCCAAATGAATGCCTTGCGTTTAATCTGGGCATTTATCCACTGCATATCGCTCTTGTTTATCATATCCACCACACTGTTACCGGTCCACATTATGCGCACCTCTGGGTACATTGTGTTACCGAGTGTAGAGAGATAGTCGCCACTTGTCCAACCACGGTTATATTGTGTGGGGCAGATGATACAAGGGTTCACATCGTCGTAAGCCTTGTTCAACTCGTCGGTAATGTAGTTCATCAACTGCGCCTGCTTGTCGCCGCGAGTACCTTCGCCACCCCAAACATCGTCGAAGAAGACAGCAAAGGTTCTGACGCCAAGGTCGTACATTGCTTTAAGCTTGTTCACAATGTTCACGCTGTCGGTCTTGTTCCATTGGATATCCTCACCGGGGTGAATAGCCCACACGAAATCGACTTTGTTGGCTTTTGCAACATTTACATAAGAGCGAATCTTTTCGGCCTGGGCGGCGGGATAGTTCTCGCGCCACTTTCCACGGTGATAAGCATCATCCTTGGGACCATAGATGTACATATTCATCTTTTGGCGACCAAACATTTCGAAAAGGCTCATACGGTTTGCCTCACTGTAAGGGTTACCATAGTATCCCTCAACAAGACCGCGATACGGAACCGAAGGATAGTCGGTTACGGTAACGCTCATAACCTGGGGCTGTGAAGCTATCTGTACAAATGTCTGCACACCGTAGAAAGTTCCGGCACCGTCGTTACCGGCAATGACCACTTTGTCACCGCTTACAGAAAGATAGTAGCCTTCGGGGACAGCGGGGATAAGACTCTCATAGGCAGCAACGGCAGCATCGCCGCGCTCACCAATAATCACCTGAACTGTACCGCCGGTTGTGAAGTTCTTTTCAAAAAGAGCCACAGCGTCGGCATCGGCATCACCAGTAAGCATAAATGAAGTGGAAGAGGGGAAAGCCACACTACCTCCCCAAGAGATTTCTTGCGGAACGGGGCTTATGCTCACCACCTGCGACACCGATGGAAGTGTCGCACACAATAGCAGCAACAATGTTGCAACCAATGATTTTAGATAAGTTTTCATAAAATATAAATTTTAAATATATTCGATGTAATTTCAATATTAAGTTCAAATATATAGAAAATTGTTAAGAAACTATCACTTTTAAATATTTTTACATTTTTTTATAAAAAAAAACACTTCTTATGATTTTGTTGGGCAAAAAAAATATACTTTTACAAAGTATTCAATTATAATTGGGGAAAAAACTTTTTATAAAAAAATAGATATATTATGAAACAAAAAATTTTACTCCTTTTGCTGATGATTGCAAGCTGGGCAGGCTCTTATGCACAAGAGTTCCCCATTATCAGCACCAATGAGGTTACAAAATGGTACCTCATTCAGTTTATGAACGGCGGTAATGCTTTTACAGCCGAGACAAGCGGCGCAGAGATAACCACAGCAGCCGCTACAGGCAGCGATGCACAATTGTGGAAAATAACCGGCAACGCAACAAGCGGTTACACCTTTACAAACAAGAAAGGTTACACCCTTTATGTTGGTTCGGCATCGAAAAACCAGAAAGTTTTTGCCGCAAGCAACGTTAACAGCGGAGTAAAGACATTCAAGATAAACACCACCGGTTATAGCGGTTACAGCGGCTACTATGAGATTCAGCCCACCGGGAACACAAGTATTTCTATGAACCTTTGGGGAGGTCCCTCGGAAAACCGCGGCGTAGGACTCTGGGACAGCAACAACGATGCCAACAACCCCGTGCAGTTTATCGACGCTTCTTCATACGAACAACTTGGTAAAATTTCCGTAATACCCCACCCCACAGAACTCACCGTAACAAATAGCGAGGAGAATTTCGACATGACATCTCTCAACGCCATAGCATACACCGGCGAGGATATGCAGCAACACGCCGAGGCATTTGCCACACAACTCGCAAAAGCATCGGGCATCACACTCCAAACAAAAATCGCCGGAGCAACAGCCGGCGAGGGTGAAATATGGTTCGGTACCGACAGCAGCCTCCCCGCCGAGGGCTATACACTCGTTGTAAACGCAAATAACATTGAGATAAAGGCTTCGGGCTTTGCCGGATGGTTCTACGCTATGCAGACACTCAAACAGTTAATGCCTCGCGACTTCTTTGCACAAACAGTGCAGAACAACACAAAATGGGAGATTCCTTTTGTAAGCATCACCGACCAGCCCATTTTGGGACACCGCGGATACATGCTCGACATCGCCCGCCACTTCTTCAACAAAGAGGAGGTAAAGAAAGTGCTAGACATTCTTGCATTCTACAAGATGAACCGTTTCCACTGGCACCTCACCGACGACCAGGGCTGGCGTGTAGAGATTCCCGAATACCCCAAACTTACCGAGGTTGGTTCAATACGCTCGGCATCGTTCAGCAACAATGACGGACAGAACTTCTACGACGACACAGAGTACGGCCGCGGTATGTGGTACTCACAGGACGAACTTCGCGAGGTTGTTGCATACGCCAAAGAGCGCAATATTGAAATAATCCCCGAGATTGACCTCCCCGGCCATATGGTTGCAGCCGTAACCGCATACCCCGAATTCAGCTGCGACTCTACAAAGAAATACTCTGTACGCGTAGACGGCGGAATTTCGCACGATGTACTCAACATTGGAGACGACCGCGTGATTGATTTCTTGAAATGTGTTCTCGACAACATTGCCAACATTTTCCCCTACGACTACATACACATTGGTGGCGACGAGTGCCCCACTGAACAATGGAGGACAAACCAGCAGTGCCTTGCCCGCGTTCAGGAGCTTGGCCTTGCCGGTGTACACCAATTGCAGTCTTGGCTTGTTGAAGAACTCGGCAAACACCTCAAAAACAAGCACGGCAAAGACATTATCGTTTGGGACGAATTGTTGTCGAACTGGAACGACAACAACGAGACCAAGCCTGTTATTATGGCGTGGAACGGTATTGGTTACAGCGGACAGGCAGCCAACAGAGGTATGAAATCTATCATAGTTCCTTACAGCCACCTTTACCTCGACTTTATGCAGTCGAACGAGAACGACCGCTTCGTAGACGAGCTATACAACGGAGGTTGGGGAATAAACACCGTTGAGGAAATTTATAGTTTGAACCCATTGAGCAACCTTTCGGGACGCGAAGAGTATGCTCTTGGCGTACAGGGAAATATGTGGACAGAGACCACCAACGACATTGACGAGGTAGAATACCAGTTGCTTCCCCGCCTCCTTGCCCTCTCCGAGATTGGTTGGTTGCCCACTGCAAAGAAGAACTGGGTATCGTTCTACAAACGTTTGCAAAGCCACGACGAGATTTTCGAACTTCTCGACTACAAATATGCTAAGCACTACATTGAGCCCACTGAATACACAACAGAAGAGAGCGCATTGATTGAGGCCAAGAGCATTCTCGAGAACAGCATTCGCGGTGGTGTCGGTTACCCCGCAGCCGAGATTTTCGACGCTTTGCAGGCTGCATACGCCGAGGCAACCACCGATGACGCAGCAGCACTCATCACCGCTATCGCAAACTACAAGAATGCCCCCATCACACAACCCGAAGAGGGCAAGACATACCAGATTATTTCGGCATCGACTTACTACAAACGCCAATATATTGGTTCTACAATGTACCAGAAAGAGGATGGCGTGCGTTTCCACTACACACCGCAGACCGAACCCGAAGAGCTTTGGCAGTTCACTGCTGCGAATGAGGGGTACATTGTAACCAACCTTTACAGCGGCAAGCAGATTACAATGGGCAATTACAACACTGCCATAACAATGAGCGACAACGGTACACCCGTAAGAATTGACAAAGCCACAATTGCCACACAAGACTTCACATACATTCCCGGCGTGGTAACAATTTCGGCAGTCAATGGCTACAACGCGGCAATGACCGGTAGCGTAAAACGTTTGAGCGCCGAAATATCGGGCGATGTATATGCAAAGGACGAGGCCGCCCTATGCTACAACGGAACCTGGAAATTCATTGAGATAAGCGACTTCAAAGCACAGCTCGAAGGACTAGTAAAGAAAGGCGAGATTATAATTCTCACCGCAAAACCCGGCGAAGCAAACGAATATACACAAGAGGCTCTCGACTACTTGCAGAACAGCGTTATTACTCCCGCAAAAGCAACCATCGCAACCGGCAGTGTAACCGAGACACAGTACAACGCATACGTTGCCCTTTACAACCAGTTCCAGATGATGGAAAGAACCAGCATCGCACAGGGATTGAGCGAGGATTATTACTACCATATATATAATGTATGGTTTGGCAAATATGCAGGTTACAGTGGCAGCAACAACATTGTTTCACCGCAGAACAAGAGCAACAACGACAATATGTTGTGGAGCATTGTTAAAAGACCCAATGGCAAAGTATACCTTTACAACAAGGCTACCGGTACAGCAGCTTACCCCGCTGCACACAATGGCGAGCAGGGTATAAAACTTGGTCAGGATTATGCGTGGACACTTGAAGAGCGTACATTGGAGGGAAAAACAGGTATTTGCATCATCGATGCGACAGGCACCAACAGCTGGTACTCAAACCAGAACTCTTGGAACTTTATCCTTATGAAGCCTTTCTGGGGAGCCTGCACTTGGGAATTCCAGAAGAGCAGTGTAAACGTTCCCACATCCATTGTCGAAATAGAAGACAATGCCACTACCGGTACCGATACCATTTACGACCTTCGCGGAAACAAGATTACCCGCATAGTTACACCCGGTATATACATTATAAACGGCGAAAAGGTACTTGTGAAGTAAAATCACAACCAACTTATACAAACAAAAGCGACCAAATGGTCGCTTTTGTTTGTTATACCATTACATAGATTGCGTAATAGGAAAAGAAAAATAACTCGGCAAAGAGAACAACCCCTCGACTATTCCCTTATAACCTTGTTACGTATAGACAAAAAAATACCCTCTCGTTTGAGAGGGTATCTTAACCTTTTCAGGCGTAGATTATCTACGCAAGCCAAGTTTTGCAACAATTGCACGGTAACGCTCGATATCACGGTCCTTCAAGTAGTTAAGGAGTGAACGACGTTTACCTACCAACATTGTCAAGGCTCTCTGTGTGCTATAATCTTTACGGTTTGCCTTGAGGTGCTCCGTCAAATGGGCGATACGGTATGAGAACAATGCAATCTGGCTCTCTGCTGAACCAGTATCAGTGTTAGACTTTCCGTATGTACCAAAGATCTCTTGCTTTTTAGCTGAATCCAAATACATAGATTTGTGTTTTAAAAAATGATTAAAAATTTTATTTAGCGGCGCAAAGATACAGCTATTTTTTGGATTAACAATACATTTGCAAAGAAAAAGTTTTCACAAACTGTAATCATTGTCACTCTTTTGTTCGTTTTTTACACCGTTTTATAGTACCTTTGCAACGCAAAGCGTTGCTCCTCGCGAAGCACCTTGCCTTTATTTTAAACACGAAAAGAGATTACAAATGCAAAAGATTCGCAACATCGCCATCATAGCCCACGTCGACCACGGCAAGACTACTCTTGTTGATAAAATGATGTTGGCCGGCAACCTTCTTAAAGAACAGGATAACGACAACCTCACACTCGACAACAACGACCTTGAAAGAGAGAGAGGTATAACCATACTTTCGAAAAACGTATCCATACAATATAAAGGTACAAAGATAAACATTATCGACACCCCGGGACACAGCGACTTCGGTGGCGAGGTTGAACGCGTACTCAACATGGCCGACGGTTGCATTCTGCTTGTCGATGCTTTTGAGGGCCCCATGCCCCAAACACGCTTTGTATTGCAGAAAGCATTGCAGATTGGACTCAAACCCATTGTGGTTGTAAACAAGGTTGACAAGCCCAACTGCCGCCCCGACGAGGTGCACGAAATGGTATTCGACCTTATGTTCTCTCTCGATGCAACAGAGGAACAGCTCGACTTCCCCGTAATCTTCGGTTCGGCAAAAAACAACTGGATGAGCACCGATTGGCGCAAGCAGACAAGTGACCTCACCCCCCTGCTTGACGCTATTTTGGAGCACATTCCTGCACCCGAACACAACGAGGGTACACCGCAAATGCTTATCACCTCGCTCGACTATTCACCTTACACAGGCCGTATAGCCATAGGCCGCGTACACCGTGGAACACTCAATGAGGGTGCAAACATCACTCTTGTAAACCGTAACGGTGAGCAGTCGAAGATGAAAATTAAGGAGTTGCACACATTCGAAGGCCTCGGCCGCAAAAAGAGCAGTTCTGTAAGTTCGGGAGATATCTGCGCCATTGTCGGTCTCGACAAATTTGAGATTGGCGACACTGTGTGCGACTTTGAAAACCCCGAAGCTCTGCCCCCTATTGCCATCGACGAGCCCACAATGAGTATGCTCTTCACCATAAACGACTCACCCTTCTTTGGTAAAGAGGGTAAATTCGTAACATCGCGCCACATACAGGAGCGCTTGGAGAAAGAGCTCGACAAGAACCTTGCTTTGCGTGTAAAGAAAGACCCCGAAGAGGATGCCTGGACTGTATTTGGCCGTGGCGTGCTACACCTTTCGGTACTTATTGAGACCATGCGTCGCGAAGGATACGAGCTACAGGTGGGACAACCCCAGGTAATCTACAAGGAGATTGACGGCGTGCGTTGCGAGCCCATCGAGGAACTCACCATTAACGTACCCACCGACTACTCAAGCAAGATGATTGACATGATTACCCGTCGTAAAGGCGAGATGCTCTCAATGGAGGCACAAGGCGAGCGCGTGAACATAGAGTTCAACGTACCTTCGCGCGGTATCATCGGTTTGCGTACAAACGTACTTACCGCGTCGGCCGGCGAGGCAATTATGGCACACCGTTTCAAAGAATACCAACCCTACAAAGGCGACATAGAGCGCCGTACAAACGGTTCAATGGTTGCAATGGAAGGCGGTACAGCATTTGCTTACGCAATTGACAAATTGCAGGACCGTGGCCGCTTCTTTATAAGCCCACAAGACGATGTTTACGCCGGACAGGTGGTTGGCGAGCATATACACGAAAACGACCTTGTGATAAACGTGACAAAGAGCAAGAAACTCACCAACATGCGTGCAAGCGGTTCCGACGACAAAGCACGCATTGTTCCTCCCATTATTTTCTCTCTCGAAGAGGCACTCGAATATATCAAGGAGGACGAATACTTGGAAGTTACACCCAAATCTATGCGTATGCGTAAAATAATCCTTGACAAGATTGAACGCAAACGCGCCAACAAGCAATAATCCAACAATGAAAAAGACACTCCTGTTCCTGCTCACTCTCATGCTCTTGGCAGCTTGCAAAGAGACACCGCTATACACCGTCAGCGGCAATTGCGGTGCGAGCAACGACACATTATACCTGTTCGGGCTCGACAGTCGCTACGACAGGATTGACGAAATCGTCTGCAACGAAGAGGGAGCCTTCTCGCACGCCATTGATGTTGCGGAATCAACACCGCTCATAATGACAATGCCCGACGGCACAATGATAACCCTCTTTGCAGAGCCCGATATGGAAGCCGTTATTTCGGCCGACCTTTCGGGCGAAAACGGTTGGATTGTAAAAGGAGGTGAGGAGCAAGCACTTTACGACAGCATTGCGTCTATTTTAAAGAAGCTCAACAGCAATTCCGAGCGTGTGGTACACATAGATAACTTTATAAAAAACCACCCGTTCAGCAACACCAACATAGAGGTTTTGCGACGTTTTATGGTGGAGGTGCCCAACCCCAACAACGGTTTCATCAAAAAGCGCATAAGCAGCCTCGGCGGAACATTGCAGGACCACGAATATTTCACAGGCTTGCAGAAACTGCTCGACAGCAAGAACAGTAACAACATACACAAGATGATGCCAAGCATCGACCACACCACTTCAACAGGTAAAAAAATCACATACAAGGAGTATCGCGAAAAACTGCTTGTTGTAAACTTCTGGGCGGCGTGGGACAACGCTTCGCGTGCAAAACTCAAAGAACAGAGCAAACTCTATGCAAAGTACGACACAAGCAAAGTGCGCGTTCTTAACATATCGCTCGACTACGACACCGCAGTGTGGCGCAAAAGCATCGCCGAAGACTGCATTGCCGGCGACCACGTGTGCGACGGCAAAGTGTGGGACAACGATATTGCAAGCAAGTTTGCCATAACATCACTACCTTTTACACTATTAGTGAGCCCATACCAGCGCATAGACCTCTTTGGGCTCGAAAACGACAAGTTCACCACATCCATAGACTCGTATATCGACAAATATTTCAACAAAAAGAAGAAAAGATAACGAACTATGTTAGTAAAGGTTACAGCTGCTGCACTTCAAGGCATAAACGCCATTCCCGTAACCATTGAAGTGAACGCCCTGCGAGGAATAAAATTCTTTCTCGTGGGCTTGCCCGACAACGCAGTAAAGGAGAGCCACGAACGCATAAACTCGGCATTTCAATATAACGGATTGCGCTTCCCCAGCAAACAGATAATTGTAAATATGGCTCCTGCCGACATACGCAAAGAGGGCTCGGCATACGACCTGCCCATTGCTATCGGCATCCTCGCCGCCGACGGTAACATATCCACCGACAAGTTCGACAAATATCTCATAATGGGAGAACTGGGACTCGACGGAAATCTTATGCCCATAAAAGGAGCGCTTCCCATTGCCATAAAAACAAAGGAGATGGGCTACGAAGGCATCATTCTGCCCACCGACAATGCAGCAGAGGCTTCGGTGGTGGATGATATAAAGGTTCTTGGAGCCAACAACCTTATGCAGGTAATACGTTTCCTTAACGGCGAGGAAGAGATTCCCCCATACAGCATTGATTTTGAGCGCGATTTTTACGAAAAACAAAGCACCTTTCCTTTCGATTTCAGCGAAGTTCGCGGGCAAGAGAGCGTAAAACGTGCATTTGAGGTGGCTGCCGCCGGAGGCCATAACCTTATAATGATTGGCCCTCCCGGAAGCGGCAAGTCCATGATGGCCAAACGCCTTCCTTCTATATTGCCACCGATGACAATAAACGAGAGCCTCGAAACAACAAAAATACACTCGGTAAGCGGTCAGTTGGCAGGTGGAGCATCGCTCATCACACAGCGTCCCTTCCGCAGTCCTCATCACACAATCTCATCGGTGGCTCTTGTGGGTGGTGGTGCTAACCCTAAGCCCGGAGAAATTTCACTTGCGCACAATGGGGTTCTTTTTCTCGACGAACTCCCCGAATTCAACCGCACCGTTCTCGAAGTTATGCGCCAGCCACTCGAAGACCGTAAAATATGCGTAGCTCGAGCAAACTACAAGGTTGAATACCCCGCAAGCGTAATGTTTGTAGCATCGATGAACCCCTGCCCTTGCGGATATTACAACCACCCGACGAAAGCCTGCGTGTGTACACCAGCCCAAGTACAGCGCTACCTGAACAAGATAAGCGGCCCCCTGCTCGACCGCATTGACCTTCAGATAGAGATAGTACCTGTGCCTTTCGAGAAGATTTCCGATGCACGCGAAGGCGAGCCCAGCGCATCCATCCGTGAGCGTGTAATAGCAGCACGCAAGGTACAGGAAGAGCGTTTCAAGAACGAAGAGGGCATCTATTGCAACGCGCAAATGACACCCAAACTCATAGCAAAATATGCCACGCTCGACGAACAGTGTCTCACTATGTTAAAGACAGCAATGACACGCTTCAACCTTTCGGCACGCGCCTACGACCGCATACTGAAGGTTGCCCGCACCATTGCCGACCTCGACAAGAGCGCAGACATACAAGCCGCCCACATAGCCGAGGCTATAGGCTACCGCAACCTCGACCGCGAGAATTGGGGTACATAAAGTACAACAGCATATGAGTTTGCCTTTAGGCAACATTATCAAATATCAGTAAAACTGAAAGATAATATACACTACATATTTTTATTAACAAATAAACTTTTAAATAACATAAAACAAATATAAACTTTATAACATATCAATTCATTAACTAGCGTTTGCTATTTATTCAGTATACTTCTAAAATTTGGCCGTTTTATCAGTATCTACTATTGAATAAGTATTGTAAACGTCTGCGCTGTGCGTGGACGCTACTTATTCGTAGATACAGGTTAGGCCAAATACCTTGAAGTGAAATAAGTGCGCGCCACGCACTTATTTTACCACAATGTATCTGGCCACCTGTAATTGGAGTAATAGCTTACGCGCAAAACGCACATTTATGATATTCAACTCATTCCAATTCTTATGGCTATTCCCTATCATCTTTGGAATATACTACTTAACAAGCAACCTATTCAAAGGAAGATTCAAAAACAGAGTAAGCAATACACTATTGCTTTTAATATCCTATTTACTGTATATGAAGTGGAATCCGGCATATACACTGATACTTTTAGGAGTAACTTTATGTACATATTTCGCTGCAATCATAATCGAAGACCAAAAGGCATATGGCAATAAAAAATACATTATCACAACTGGTGTCCTGCTAACATTTTTGCCATTAATCATATTTAAGTATTATAATTTCATACTAAGCATATTCAACGACTTTTTTGCCATTGTTGGAATGAACACCGGACTTAAAGGACTCAACTGGGCAATTCCCATTGGTCTTTCATTCTTCACATTCCAGGCCGTTGGATATCTGTGGGATGTGTATTACAAGAAATTCAAAGCAGAACGGAACATAATAGACTATATGCTCTTTGTAGCATTTTTCCCGCAAATAATGTCCGGTCCCATCAGCAAGGCATCGTCACTGCTACCGCAGATAAAAGCAGATAGAGTATTCAATTACAGCAGCGCCGTACAAGGATTAAAATGGCTACTATGGGGATTTTTCCTAAAAACCGTTATGGCCGACCGACTGGGTATGTATGTTGACACCGTATATGGCAATTTCGGACACTATAGTGGATTGACTTGTTTATTTGCAACAATATTATACTCGTTCCAGATATACGGCGATTTTGCAGGATATTCATTAATGTCAATAGGTGTTGGACGCCTGCTTGGCTTTGACCTTATAAACAACTTTAACAGACCGTATTTATCGGCAAGCATAACCGAATTCTGGCGACGCTGGCACATCTCTTTGTCAACTTGGCTAAAGGACTACATATATATACCACTCGGTGGTAGTCGTTGCAGCAAATTGCGCTCATATTACAACATTATAGTAACATTCCTTGTAAGCGGTGTTTGGCACGGAGCAAACTGGACATTCATCATATGGGGACTCATACATGGTGCTTTACAGATTATAGAAAAGGCCTTGAATATGCAGAAATGCGATAGTAAAGGATTTGTAAAAGTTGGAAGAATTCTGCTTACCTTCTTACTTGTAAACATCGCCTGGATATTCTTTAGAATGCCAGAATTCAGTTCTGCTATAGACTTCTGTAAAAATATCTTCTTCAATTTTAATGGGAAATTGTACACATCAAACAATACAGACTTTGCAATGATTTTATTTTCATTAAGCATTGTATTGACTTCGGAATTATGCGCTGAAATTTCAAATAATAAGATAAATTTTATGAATAATAAAAACACCGCTGTAAGATGGTGTACATATCTTGCACTAATAACCATTATTCTTCTTTTCGGCGTTTTTGATTCAAGTCAATTCATTTACGTAAGTTTTTAATTAAAGAATATGAAAACATTCATCTTTAAAATAACACTATTTCTATTAGCCACCATAATAATAGATTTGTCAGTCGGCATCCTATGTAAAAATTTGACCAATAATTCTATAGGAGGAGACACCGCAAAATACCGACACTTCTCAAAAGAATGCAACGAAAAAATACTTCTTATGGGAAGTTCAAGATGCAGCCACCACTATATACCTTCTATAATTAGTGATAAATTAAACACAACTTGTTACAACTGCGGAATAGAAGGCAACGGCATTATAACTATGTACGGACTTTTGAACGTAATATTGGAATACAATACTCCTGATATTATCGTCTATGACATAACCCTAGGTTACGATTTACAGAAAAATGACAATTTAAGATACCTCGGCAAATTAAAACGTTTTTACAATAACAAAGGTGTTAAATCCATTTTTGAGACAATTGATAAAAAGGAAACTTACAAGATGTTATCTTCAATGTATCAATACAATTCAACGATATTTCAACTTATAGCAGATAACATAAATCCTAGACAATCAAACGACAAGGGATACAAAGCATTATATGGCTGTATAGATTACGAGCCAAAACAAGATTGCAGCGAAAAAGAAAAAGACTCTATGAAGATTGATATTATAGAACAATTCATCTTAAAATGCAGCAAAACAACCAAACTAATCTTTACAACATCACCATATTATCTACCAAGCGATGACCAAAGATACGAACCTATCAGGAATCTTTGCAATAAATACGATATACCATTTTTAGAGCACCACAACGACACTATATTTCTTAAAGAGAAAAAGTATTTCAAGGACTCAGTTCACCTAAACCACGAAGGTGCAGAAACATACACTAATATAATTGTCAAAGAAATATTAGAGATACTGTCAAACATGAATCATGTTTGAAATAACACTTTATATATAGAAAGAGGCAAAGTTTTTGAATTCAGCAACCAAAACTAATATTATCGGGAAGCAAGTCTGGGAATTCATATTGTTCAACACAACTCCTCAATAGGCTATTCACGACCAAGAACGCACAATAACTTTGCCACAATAAAATATATTTAGTACTTTTGCATTCAAACATAAGAAGAATGCACAACCTGGAAAAAATCTGCGTATATTGCGCATCGAGCAGCAAAGTCGATGCTTGTTATTATGAAGCGGCACGCACACTCGGCAACCTTCTTGCCGAACGCGGTATAACTCTCATTACAGGAGGAGGATGCCAGGGACTTATGCGCAGTGTCGAAGATGGAGCACTCGAAAAAGGGGGAAAAGCCGTGGGAGTTATTCCACATTTCATGGTGGAACAGAACTGGCATCACACAGGACTTACCGAACTCCTGATAACCGAAGACATGCACGAGCGCAAGCAGACAATGGCCCGCATGTCCGACGCCGTAATTGCACTACCTGGCGGATGCGGTACAATGGAGGAGTTGTGCGAAATAATCACATGGAAACAACTGGGGTTATACTTCAAGCCCATAGTCATACTCAACACCAACGGCTATTACAACAATCTCATAAAGCAACTGGACCTTGCCATAGAGGAACACTTTATGGGCAAGATACACGGCAATATATGGAGCGTGGCAAACACCCCCGACGAGGCTCTGAAACAGATTGAAGACACCCCCGCTTGGAGTAACGAAATACGCAAATACGCTGCATTATGACCGGAGCTCCCATCCCCTACTGCCTTATAAACGACAACATTGTAATGTTGCTGTTTGTCACCAATCTCCTGGCTATGGCCTACGTTTTTCTTATGAACGGCAGCAACATTTTGGAGAGGGCAAAAAGCATGTTTTACTACGGCAAGCAATCCAACCCCTACAACGACCGAACACATATCACACGTATATGTAACATACTGCTCTACTGGCAGGCTATCTTTTATGGCAGCATCACCCTTTTCGGCCATATGCAGTACAACGAGCTTGCAGGCATTGGCAATAGAGCCGCATACACGAGCCTTGCCTGTTACGCAATAATGCTCACAATGGCATTATTGCTTAAAGGAGTTCTTGGTTTTCTTTGCAACAGCACCCTTTTTGGACAGCAGCAGGCACAAGAGTGGAACCAATCATTTTTCTTTACAATAAAGATGCTTGGCTTTCTGCTTTTCCCGGCAGTCGTATGCGCAGTGTTCCTGGAAGACTTTCCAAAGACTTATTACACAATATATATAATTATTGTCACTCTACTATACCTTGTCACTATCTTTACGCGCTCATTGAAAATCATTTTTGCGAAAAAACGAAACTATTTGGATATTTTTTTATATCTTTGCGCACTCGAAATTTTACCCTTGGCAATTTTGTGGAAAATAGCCCACGAACCGAGCTTTTTTTTAACAATAAAATTTTAGGACATTGAAAGTAAGCAAGATTTTGGTTTCACAACCGAAACCAGCGACAGAAAAATCTCCATATTTCGATATTGAGAAAAAACATAACGTAAAGATTGATTTTTGCTCTTTTATAAAAGTAGAGGGGGTTAGTGCGAAGGAGTTCAGACAGCAGAGAGTCTCTATTCCCGGACACACTGCCATAGTATTCCTTTCACGCCACGCTATCGACCACTTCTTCACATTGTGCAAGGAGTTGCGCGTAGCCATTCCTGATGATTTGAAATACTTCTGCCTTTCAGAAACCATCTCGCTTTATATTCAAAAGTACGTACAATACCGCAAGCGCAAAGTATTCTTCGGTAACGGACATATAAAAGACCTTGAGCCCCTCTTTGTAAAGCACAAGAGCGAGAAGTACTTTATACCTATGTCGAACGTACACAACGACGAACTCAACCACATCTTCGACGCACACGGCATCGTTCACTCACAAGCCGAGATGTACCACACCGTGAGCACCGAGATACCTGCTGACTATATCAAGTCTTACGATATGCTCATCTTCTTCAGCCCCCATGGTCTTGAATCGCTCAAGAAGAATGTGCCCGACTACGTACAAGGCGAGCAACTCATTGCATGTTTCGGCAACGTTACCGCCGACTGCATACGCAACATTGGCTTGCGCCTCGACCTCGAAGCACCCACGGCCACTGTAACAAATATGCCTGCGGCACTCGACGAGTATTTGACAAAGAACAACAAAGCCTAACGAAGGCTTGAAAAGAATAACAAAAAGCCTGTCCATACACAAAGACAGGCTTTTTTAAAATAATAAACCAGCAGCCAACCGAGGTTCAAAAGCAAATAACCACGATGCAGAAGAACAGTTTTCCATTGAAAGAACACCTCAAAAGCAAAAGCATCATAGACAGACTATATGCCAATGGTGCATCGGTAACTGCTTACCCCTTGCGCGCTGTTTTCATTGAAGTTGCAGCCGAGGAACAGGAGCCTGCAGCTTGCATACTTATAAGTGTTGCAAAAAAGCGTTTCCGCCACGCAGTTGACCGCAACCTCGTTAAGCGCCGCATACGAGAAGCCTACCGCTTGAGCAAGCACCCATTTGTGGAGAGCCTCAACGAGGATGGCAAAAAGATGGCAGTAGCCATACTCTACATTGACACAAAGCACAACAGCACTGAGTTCATAAAGAAAAAGATGTGCAAACTGTTGGCAGCTATAACAGAGAAGAACAAAAAACAATGCGAAAGTTCTTTATAGCAATACTTACTTTACCTATACACTTCTATCGCAAGTGCATTTCCCCATTGACGCCACCATCGTGCCGTTTCACACCAACCTGCTCACAATATGCCATTGAGGCAATAACCAAACACGGCCCCATAAAAGGGCTTTACCTCGCCATAAGAAGAATACTCCGTTGCCACCCGTGGGGCGGCTCGGGATACGACCCTGTACCATAATGTTTATAGACCTGCACACCCACAACGCAGAGCACGACGGACGTTGCATAAAGATTGTAAGCAGCAACACCGTTACAAGCGCCGCAAACACCCTGTTTTCGGCAGGAATACATCCGTGGGGCATCTCAGACAGCTGGCAGGAGGATATACAGAGAATTGCAGCCATAGCCGGCGACAAGCGCGTGGTTGCGATAGGCGAGTGCGGCATAGACAAGATAAAAAGCCTTGCCGGCATAGAGACACAGAAAGAGGTTCTCAAAGCACATATCGCAATATCGGAAAAGGAAGAAAAACCACTGATACTTCATTGCGTAAAAGGGTTTGATTCCATAATAGCCCTGCACAAAGAGAGCCGCCCGCGACAAGCGTGGATAATACACGGCTTTCGTGGAAAGCCCGAACAGGCAGCACAACTCCTGCGCGAAGGTTTCTACCTCTCTTATGGCGAAAAACACAACCACGACAGCCTCGTAGCCATGCCACTCGACAGACTTTTCATAGAGAGCGACACAAGCACTACAAGCATTGGCGAAATATACCACAGCATTGCAATGGAGCTGGGAACAAGCACCGAGGCACTGATGGCAGCCACACAAGAAAATGCTACAAAATGCAACATACGCACCACTGCGCAATAGTCACCAGCTTTCAAAACGACAAAAAAAGCACAAAAACAGAGGCAAATATTTGGGATTTTCAGCAAAGAGTTATATCTTTGCATCGCTTTTTAACAGAAAGCACAAAGGATTGTCCTATGGTGTAATGGTAGCACAACAGGTTTTGGTTCTGTTTGTCTTGGTTCGAATCCAGGTAGGACAACACAAAAAACGAGGTTCAAATGAACCTCGTTTTTTGTGTTATATTGCACAGAGATTATCACTCGGGATAATTCAAATTCTCGTCGGTAGCACACACAAGCACCTCTTCAAGATACTTGCGAGCCTCCCATTTGGCTTCGGGAAGGTTCATAAGCAGATAGTTACCGCAATCGCGTGCCGAAGCACCGGGCACCTCACCATCAAAGGCTACGACAAACTCAAAAGCCTCGCATAGCAACGGTAAAACGCAAGCAGAACACAACTCACCCTTTACAATGAGATAATTACCGGTAAGGCAACCCATAGGTCCCCAATAAATTATTTTGTCGGCCCAAACAGGGTGGTTGCGTAGGAAAGTTGCAATAAGATGCTCCATTGTATGTATTGCCGAAGGGCTGAGAGCCGGTTCACGATTGGGCTCTTTCATACGCACATCAAAGGTTGTTACAACCTCGCCACCAACAACATCGCGACGTGACACATACACTCCGCGTTTAAGACGCAGATGGTCTATTTTAAAACTTGGTATCTTTTCCATAAATCAAATACTCATTAAGAAACTGCGTATAACGCCAAAAGAACGGTCGGCCATCTCACCCCAGAAATTTTCATACTGCTCAATGTGGTTATCAACACCGGGCGTATCGCTTATAATGCGGAAACTTACGAACGGCACACCATAGATGTAGCAAGTGTGCGCAATGGCAGCAGTCTCCATATCAACAGCAAGACCGGCCGGGAAATTCGACTTTATGACATTGAGTTCCTCACGGTCTGTAATAAACTTGTCACCGGTGCATATAAGACCAGCGTGGATGTGGGTGCCATTACCGAGCGAGCCGTTAAGTGCAGTGGCACATTGCCACAATCTTTCGGGAACAGGGAACTGCGCAGGCATGCCCTGTATCTGCCCATACTCGCACCCCATACCGCACCACACATCGTGATATACGATAGACGAGCTCACCACCACATCCATAACATTAAGACAAGTATCTATACCCCCTGCAACACCGGTACTCACTACCGCGTCGGGAGAAAAGAAGCGAATAAGTTCCGATGTACCCACAGCCGCATTCACCTTGCCAATACCACACTTGCGAAGCACAATTTCGTTTTTGCCAATTGCGCCAACCAGATAAGCATTACCGCCCTCTACGCATTCACAAGCACCGGTAAGCAAAGCCGCAAGCTGTTCAAACTCCGACGACATCGCGGTTAAAACACCTATTTTCATAAACTGTTAAAAGATTAAAGAGTAAATAACATAAACCCAATGAGCAACAATAGCCGAGACAATGCCACCTATGGCATGGGCCAGAATGGCTTTCGATGTAAGTTCACGATAGCCGATAGCTTCGAGCATGGCTGAATGCGTACTCAAATAACCACCCCAGCAGACACCAATTGCAGTAAACACGGCAATGGCATTACCATCAATCCAACCCTCTGCCGCAAAGTTCGGGATAAGACCAAGGGCTGCACCAACGGTACCGAGCGCAATTATAGGGAAGGCTATCAAGTGGGGATCGTGAAAACCGAAAAGCCACTCAAATATAATGCTAAGTTTAGCTCCAATCCACGGCAGAAGTTGCACACCCTCGTAAGCGGCACCGGTAAAAGTTCCATCATCAGAAGGGCCGAATGTAAAAATCATCATCATTGTCGATATAATGAGTACGCCGGGGATGATTACCATACCAACCTCAACACCTGTGCGACCACCATCGATTAACGAATCAAGAATTTTCTGGAAAAGCGGTTTTTTAACCTCCTCAGCCTCAAACTCCTCTACATCCTGCGCTTCACAGGCATTCTCGTGTTTATATTTGGGGTAGTATTTCACAATAAAATACTGCATAAGACGTGTGGAAACAATACAGCCGCACACAGCTCCGAAAAGGCCTATGGCAGGCTCTACAAAATAAGATTGCCCCACCATAAACACCATAACAAGCAAGCCCATACCAAAGCCGGTACCGAAGTTCGCGAGCGAAATAAGCTGATACTTTCTAAAATATATACTGAAGCGTTTATCCTGAGCAAGCGATACAACTGCTGGATTATCCGACAAGAATGTAAGCACCGCACCAAGAGATGCCACACCGGGGAGATTGAACAGAGGTTTCATCAACGGACGCAAAATCTTCTCGAGCAGCGATACCACGCCAAACTCCACAAGAATACGACCCAAAGCACCGGTAATTACACATATAGCCATAAGATAGAACACAGTGTTCAGCAATAGGTCGTGCGCAGTGCGCATAATGGTGTTGAGCATATTTGCCGTGCCCATACGCGATGCAAGATAGCCGAAAAGCAGACCTATTATCGCTAAACAAATTACGCCCGAGGGGATATATTTAGGGAGCTTTTTCATAGAAATTTATTTTTTAGGCTCAACAAATCCATCTTCCATGTTACACCCACCGAGAGATAGGTGTTATTGTCGCGCAACACCGTAGCTGGCGTTGTCTCGCCAAAGGTAAATGAACCCGCAGCGTGTATGCGCACATCGTTACGGCCATTCTTTAAAGGATAATACTCCACGCCGGCACCCACACGCACAATTTCGGTTCCTGCCGACACAAGTATGTCATTATCCACATCACTGCTATTCACATCGTAACTCGCCTTTGCAAATATATTCAAGCACTCGGTGGGACGCCACGCGATAGTCGTAATTGCCGAAATGTCGGAAAAGAAAAAGGGTTGACCGCTTGTGGCACGGTTCATAAAATCCACTTCCAAAGAGACGCTATTAAAATTAAAGCGGTTACCAAGTGATATATAGTTCACATATTTACCGGGGAGATACTCTATCATATTCACAGAGTACAATGCGTTGAAGCAACCGTGCGAGCCAACCCACATAAGGTTATAGGCATACATTGTCTCCTGTTTCTTTGTTGTAATATTGCCGGCGGCATCGACCATCTCTACATCTCCACGAAAAGGGCTCTCGCAAAACTGCGCTAACAGTTTATCCTTACCGCTATTGAAGTTATAACCAACACTTGCACCCAGCTGAAAACAAGGGATATTCTGCCACCACTCGGAACAGAAATAAAGGTCTATGGGGGCAGCATCGTACTCATAACCGCCAATTGCAACAGTCAGTTTTCCTGCCGAGATTTCAAAATTGTTTTTCTTCCAAGTGAGATAAACCCAATCGGTGGCATCGAAGAATGTTGCATCGGAGTTTTTCTTGTTCAGGCGTTGACAGTAAGAGTAGGAAAACTCCTCACTTATATTTCCGTCGATACGAAGATTCAGAAACTGCCCTTTGAAACCGGTGGCATCGTCATCGGTAACACTCTTTATGTATTCGTGCTGATAGTCACCACGAGCCTCTAATTTCAAATTAAGCAATTCCTGTTGCTCCTGTGCTTGAAGAGCGAGACCGAACAGCACTGCAAGCAATCCAAAGACAAGTCTTTTCATAGTATCAGTGTGTGTATTTGCCTTTTTGCATTGCAAAAATATATCAAAATATCCGTTTAACAAGCCATCGCGCCTTTTAATTCTTACAAGAAAAAGAGTTTACAGCAGCAACCACCTGCAACACCTCGTCATCGGTCATAACAGGAGAGAGCGGAAGGCTTAATTCTGTTGCGTGTATGCGCTCGCTTATAGGCAACGACAAGGCTGCATATTCCGCAAGCGCCTGCTGACGATGTGGCGCTATGGGATAATGCACTATGGTCTCTACACCGCAAGACGCAAGATGCTGCTGAAGAGCCTCACGATACTCTGTGAAAACAGGGAAAATGTGATACACATTGGCAGCCTCATCGCCGGTCGGGAGCATAGATACAAGTGGATTCTTTATTTCGGCACGATAGCGGCGGGCTATGGCACGACGCTTGTCGTTATCGGCATCGAGACGGGGAAGTTTCACCAGCAATGCCGCCGCCTGCAATTCATCGAGACGACTGTTTATACCTTTATAGATGTTCACATATTTTTTTGCCGAACCATAATTGGCAATTGCACGAACAGCAGCCGCAAGTTCAGCATCGTTGGTGGTAACAGCACCGCCATCGCCCAATGCACCCAGATTCTTTGCCGGATAAAAGCTGAAACCTGCAGCGTCGCCAATTGCACCCACGCGACGGCCGTCACACATTGCACCGTGAGCCTGGGCACAATCTTCCAGGACTTTTAGGGAATATCTTTTTGCAACATACATAAGCGGAGCCATATCCACGGCACGACCATAAAGGTGCACGGGAAGTATTGCTCTTGTCTTTTCGGTTACAAGAGATTCAATTTTATCAACATCGATGTTGCAGGTTGCTGCACAAGGCTCACAAAAAACAGGAACAAGCCCAGCACGCACAACTGCAAGAATAGATGCTATATAGGTATTTGCAGGCACAATAACCTCATCGCCCTCGCTCATAACACCAAGTTCCATATATGCACGCAACACAAGAGTGAGAGCGTCGAGCCCGTTACCCACACCCACACAATAACGCACGCCGCAATAAGCAGCAAAAGCCTCTTCAAAGGCCTTGTTTGCAGTACCTTGCAGATACCAGCCGCTCTGCACCACTTTTGCAACCTCTTGGGAGAGTTGTGGCTCAAAGGAGTTGTTAACGAGTTGCAGGTCGAAATATTTAATCATTGGGTATGTTTTTTATATCAAGTTCGTAAGAGTCATATACCACGGCACGCCCACCGAAACCCTCTTTCTGAAAGATTAGTCCCTTGTTAAGCACCCGGCCACCCTCTTCAACCGATGTTCCAAAGTCGAAGTACTCCTTTTCGGCATACTCGCTATGCAGAAGATAATCGAAAAGAATATCGAGCGCACCATTCTCGCGCCCTTTGTCAACAGAGCCTATATATTGCACACGCGCCACACGACCGGTAACATAAATTACAGTACCGGCAACTGTTTCGCCCGCATTGTCGACCACACGGAAGAGTTTTATATTTTCGGGAAAGCGACCGGCAAGCAGTTCAATTTCGGCAAGCGAGTGTACCGGCGCGGCATTATATACTTTTTGCAGATTTTCCTGCAACACAGCCCAAAAGGCTGCAAAATCATTGTCGGCAATAATGGTAAAACCGGCTTTCTGTGCAACCTTAACTTTACGACGGCGCAGAGTGCTGAACGGCAGAGCCTCTTTCTGCCACACTACCGACGATATGCGACGTGCCACAAGGCGGGCATCGTAACGGAAGAGCATATAAAGTTCCTCTTCGGCCGGGTATGTGGCATAAGTATGCGGTACCGGGCTGTATTTTATCTTTGTGACCGAGGTCTTCTTTTTGAGATAACTGCGCAAAGCCGAAAAAGCATCGGCAATATCGGCAATAGTTGCATCCTTTTTCACAAGGAAACCACCATAGGTGAGCCCGCCGTGCGAGGCGAGAATGTCACCATCGATGCAAGCCGGCAACAGAGCCACAAGCTTACCACCGCGACGAAAGAGAAGGGAGTGGTCGGTGAAACGAGGATTATAGTCTATGTATCCGCGCAGAAAAAGAAATGTAAAGTTCTTGCACTCAGCGGCAAAGGCATCCCATTCTTCACGCAACGAAGCATCGTAACGGTGAACGGTCAAAATCTCTTTTGCGTTGTTGCTCATCGGTTTACATATTCTAAAAACTCGTCGTGAGAATTTATATAAGTCGAAGGGTCATAAGTGTGCGATGCAAACACCAACAACACCGCGTCGGGTGAGAAGTTGGTGAGTTCGTTCCAGGTTTCGGGTGGCACGAGAAGCCCCTTCGAGCGCGAGCAAAGATGATAGTTTCGGCGACCATTCTTGTCTTCCAGGCAAATATCCACGCTGCCGTTTACCGCAACAAGATACTGATAAGAGAGCTTGTTTGCGTGAAAGCCACGTTCCACTCCTGGCGGTACATCGTATATCCAGTACACGCGAGATATTGGGAAAGGCACGTTGCCCATCTCCTCGGCTATTGTAAGACAGCCGCGCGGGTCTTTATATGTCTTTATATCATCCATACTCATTTAACGTAAAATGTGGCCTTTTATTACACCGGCACATTATACTATGCGAAGATACAAAGAAAGAGCAGAAAATACAATATTTTACAAAAAAACAACGGGCGGACACATTTTTTGCCCGCCCGGGCCTGTTTCGTCATCACACATCAACCACACACAGACCTCGGTGCCTGATAGCAGATTTTGGAAAAGCACCGTACTTATAAAATGAAATCGCAGGCTTTTTGTTCACATGCCGAAACAACAAGCCACATATATGCAATAAAAAAACGCAAGAGGTTGCTTATTTAAAATATTTTGCCGTATTTTGTAAAAGTGTTGCGACAGAGCTACCGCACACAAGCACAAGAATAACTTTAAAACCGATATATTATGAATATCCCCGCAGAGTACGATGAAATTCGCCCCTACACCCCCGAAGAACTTCCTCAAATATTTGAAGAACTTATAGCCGACCCCGAATTTCAGGCAGTAATGGGAAAAGCAATGCCCGGAATGCCTTTCGAACACATCGCAGGTGCAATGCGCGCATCAAAGACAAATTTAGAGTTTCAGATGGCAATTGTAGCACCCTTCCTCAAAGGGCTTATAGCAAAATTAAGTACCGGCCTCACTATGAGTTTCGACAACAAGGAGAGCCTTAAAAACGCACTCTGCATTTCGAACCACCGCGACATTATTCTCGACTCGGCTTTCCTGTGTCTTCTGTTTATGGAACACACCGGCAACACCGTGGAGATAGCGATTGGCGACAACCTGCTCATACGCCCCTGGATAAAAAAACTCGTACGTGCCAACCGCAGTTTCATTGTACAGCGCTCGGCATCGATACGCGAAATGCTCGCTTCGTCGAAACGCCTTTCATCGTATATGCACTACACTATAACAGAACGCAAGCAACCCATTTGGCTCGCTCAACGCGAAGGACGTGCGAAAGACTCAAACGACATCACACAGGAGGGCCTCATAAAGATGCTCTCGATGTACTCAAGCGGCAATATGGTCGATGCACTTAAAGAACTAAACATTGCCCCCACAGCAATTTCATACGAGTACGACCCCTGCGACTACCTTAAAGCAAAAGAGTTCCAGCAGAAACGCGACAACCCCGAGCACAAGAAATCGCCTATGGACGACCTTGTAAATATGCAACAAGGACTTATCGGCTACAAGGGTGCTATACACTATCACGTTTCAGAGTGCATAAACGACGAGATTGACAAGATTGACCGCACACTCAACAAGAACGAAATAACAGCAACAGTAGCACGCATCATCGACAAGAAGATACACAGCAACTACCGTTTCTACCCCATCAACTACTACTTCTACGAGCAACTCACCGGCGACACCCGCTTTGCCGACCGCTACACACCCGAGGATGCTGCAAAGCTCGACGCTTACCTCGCCGACCGCATAGCAAAAGTAGACCTCCCCGACAAGGACGAAGCATTCTTGCGTACAAAAATTCTCGAGATGTATGCAAACCCCTTAAAGAACTATCTGAAGGCTACGGAAGAGTAAAAGAAATAACCCAATTAAAACGCAGGCTGTGAATAATATTCACAGCCTGCGTTTGTTTTATTAAATTCTCTCTTAATCTGTAAGAAAACTGCTTTTTATAAGTCTATATAAAAAGAAGAGATATTAAACTATGGGGTACAATGAAATAAAAAACATAAGCAAAAAGATACTCAAAGCCCTGCTTTGGACAGTAGGTATCGTTGGAGGGGTATGCATAATCACATTAGTGTTTGCTATCATCACTTTTTCCGTCTGGTACTTTGAAAATAAGCCCTCAAAAAACAAATTCGACCGGCACATAGAATGGGAGTATTTTTGGGAGAAAGACAAGAATGGAGAGTGCATAATAGACCTTGCCGAAACAATGAACTTTGAATGGGATTCGCTTATATACACATCCCCATCTTTGAGGTTCGACACCCATTACACCAAAATAAGATTTATGCGCAACGGAAATGTGGTGTATTATGCCGAATGGTTTCCATACCCTTATGAAGAAAACCCCGGCGGGGTTGTTTTTATGCACGAGGGAGATATGCTCACCGTATACCCGCACGATGCAAAATTCAAAGCATACAAGGATAAAGAAGCATTGTTTGACAGTGAAAGAAAATTAATTCTGCTGGAGAAGGTGATAAAATAACACAATCTGATAGCGATACTGCGTTTATGGTAAAAACTCAACCTTGCACGAAAATCCCATCTATATTTTTGCAACAGTAACAGATTAAGCAATATATTTATGGAGTATTTTTATTCAGACAATCCACAAGAAATTGAGAATGAGAAGAAAAAGCAAGAACATTTCACGAGCTTAACACACTATGGAGAACGATAAGATAAAGCAAATAGCAAGAAAGGGGTTTCACACACTTAAACAGGTGGTGAAAATATCCATTTACACTTGTTTTATTATAGGTATTATGTATATAGGGCTCATTCTTTTCTGGTATATATACAACCAACCCTCCAAAAATAAATTCGACCGCCGCATATGGTGGGAATATTTTTGGGAGAAAGACAAAAATGGAGAGTGCATAATAGACCTTGCCGAAACAATGAACTTTGAATGGGATTCGCTAATACACTGCCACCCTACAAAAGAAATGAAAGCACAAGGAATATGTTCTTCGGAATACAAGAACATAAGATTTATGCGAAACGGAAATGTGGTGTTTTATGCCGAGTGGTTCCCATACCCTCCCGAATACAGCCCCGGCGAAGTTATTTTTAGATACAAGGGAGATATGCTCACCGTTTACCCGAACGATGCAAAATTCAAAGCATACAAGGATAAAAGCTGCGAAAACAAATACAACTCTAAATATATAATTTTGGAAAAGGTGGAGTAAAGACTACTCACCACCATATATTCTTTCAATCTCGTCCATAATTGCCATAAGTTCATCCACCTTTTCGGCACGGAGGAGGGCAATGCGTAATGGGCGGAAGTCGGGCAAGCCCTTGAGCAGAGGTGTTGCGGCAAGGTGACGGCGCACGTGCAGAATGCCGGGGCGTTCGCCCAACCAATCGACACTATCGCGCACCTGTGTGCGCAAAATATCCATACACTCCTTGAAGGTAAAAGGCTCGGCAGGCGTGCCGTTCAGTAGAAAGTGCTTTACATCGCGGAAAATCCACGGCTGGCCAAAACTGGCACGACCTATCATAATGGCATCAACACCATAGCGGTCGAAACACTCTTTTGCTCTTTCCGGGGTTCTAATATCTCCGTTACCTATAATGGGTATATGCATACGTGGGTTCTCCTTTATCTTGCCAATCAGAGTCCAGTCGGCATCGCCGGTGTACATCTGCGCGCGCGTGCGACCGTGAACGGTGAGCGCGGCAATACCGCAATCCTGCAAACGCTCGGCTAGCTCCACAATACATTTGCTGTTCTCGTCCCAGCCGAGGCGGGTTTTAACCGTTACGGGAATTTTCACAGCATCAACCACCGCTTTTGTTATTTCCAGCAACTTTGGAATATTCTGCAACATACCCGCGCCACACCCCTTGCGGGCTACTTTTTTTACCGGGCAACCGAAGTTGATATCCAAAATATCGGGACGCGCCTGCTCCACGCGCAAGGCGGCCTCAACCATGGGAGCAACCTCGTTGCCATAAATCTGTATTGCCACGGGACGTTCCTGCTCGTAAACGGTGAGCTTGCGCACTGTGCTGTTTATATCGCGTATAAGCGCATCGCTCGACACAAATTCGGTATACACCATATCAACCCCGAACCGCTTGCACAAGAGGCGGAATGCGGCGTCGGTAACATCCTCCATAGGAGCGAGGAACACGGGATATTTTCCAAATTCAATATCGGCGATTTTCATAACTACATATTATTTCAGTGCGAAATTAGTGCAAAAAGAGCGAATATGCAAACACCAAGTATGTTATACGCCCTTTTGGGGGGAATAAACAAAATAAGATAAAAAGTCATAAAGTATATTCCCTCACACATATAGCCGTTGTATCGTTTTTTTTGAGTAACTTCGCCCTGCAAACTAAAAAGACAATGAAAAGAAGCGATTTTGAGATTATGGCTCCTGCGGGTTCGCGCGAGAGTCTTATGGCTGCAATACAGGCCGGTGCAAACTCCATATACTTTGGTATAGAGCATCTTAATATGCGTGCCCACTCGGCAAGCGCATTCACCATCAACGACTTGCGCGAGATTGCACAAATATGCGACGAACACGGCATAAAAAGCTACCTCACGGTCAACACCATAATCTACGAGAACGACATTGACATGATGCACCGCATTGTGGACGCTGCGGTGGAAAGTGGAATTTCGGCCGTTATTGCTGCCGACGTGGCTGTTATGCAGTATTGCAACCGTGTGGGTATGGAGGTTCACCTCTCTACGCAGTTGAACATAAGCAACAGCGAAGCCTTGAAGTTCTACGCACAGTTTGCCGATGTTGTGGTGCTTGCCCGCGAGCTGAATATGGAGCAGGTGGCAGCCATTCACAAAGTCATTATCGAAGAGAACATCTGCGGCCCCAAAGGGGAGCTCATACGCATAGAGATGTTCTGCCACGGTGCGCTCTGTATGGCTATTTCGGGCAAATGTTACCTCTCACTCCACCAGCTTGGACGCAGTGCAAACCGCGGAGAGTGTATGCAGGTGTGCCGTCGCGGATATATTGTCAAAGACCGCGAGAGCGACATAGAGCTCGAGGTTGATAACAAATATATTATGTCGCCCAAAGACTTGAAGACCATTCGTTTCATTGACAAGATGGCCGACGCGGGCGTGAGAGTGTTCAAGATTGAGGGACGCGCACGCGGCCCCGAATATGTGCAGACAGTAGTTGGCTGCTACAGCGAGGCTATAGACGCTTACCTTGCCGGCACACTCACCGAGGAGAAGAAAGACGCTTGGGACACACGCCTTGCAACAGTGTTCAACCGCGGCTTCTGGGACGGTTACTACCTGGGACAGAAGATTGGCGAATGGAGCAATATCTACGGTTCACAGGCAACAGAGAAAAAGGTTTATGTTGGCCGTGGCGTGAAATATTTCTCTAAGCTTGGTGTGGGAGAGTTCTACATTGAAGCAAGCGAGTTACACGTTGGCGACAAACTGCTAATCACAGGCCCCACAACCGGCGCAATGTATGTAGACCTCGAAGAGGCGCGCGTAGATTTGGGCGCAGTGGAAACAGTACCCAAAGGTGTATATGTTTCATTCAAGGTGCCTGCAAAGATACGCCCTGCCGACAAGTTGTACAAAATTGTAGGCACACAGGCCTGCGAATAAGAAGCTGTTTAAAATATATTTCGCGCTTGTTTTTATAAGAAATTCAAACAGCTTCTAAAAAGCAATGATTACCCCCACCCCGCTGAAAAAAGGCGACACTATAGCCATTGCCTCACCAGCAGGAGCTCTGCGTGAGCCCGCATTGGTGGAACAGGCTGTTGAGGTGTTGCGTTCACGCGGGTATAACGTGGTAACAGCCCCACACTGCCTCACACGCCACGGATACTTCAGCGGCACACGCGAGGAGCGAGCGGGCGACCTTGCCACTCTCCTTGCCGACGACACGGTAAAGGCAATTCTTTGCAGCTATGGCGGCTACGGGTGCGTTCACCTGCTCGAAGAACTTTCACCCCTCATTGCCCGCCACCCAAAATGGATTATAGGAATGAGCGACTGCTCGGCTCTGCACGCAGCGTGCGTAGCAAGCGGTGTACAATCGTTGCACGCGCCACAATGCCGTCACATAGCCACACACCCACACCACCCTGCAACCGAAACCCTATTCGGCATTCTCGCGGGTGAAAAGCCACATTACAAAACCGCACCACACGCGCTCAACATAGAGGGCAGGGCGCAAGGCACACTTGTGGGCGGTAACCTATCGGTACTTGCCGGGCTCGCCGGCTCGCCTTACGATATTTTTACCGAGGGGAAAATAATTTTCATAGAAGACACCGGGGAGCTGCCCTATCGCGTGGAAAGGCTTATGTACCAACTAAAACTTTCGGGAGCATTGGGAAAGATTAAAGGCCTTATTGTGGGGCATTTCAACGGCGTGAAAGAGCACACAGGCTTTGGCGGAACTACATACGAACTGATACAGGGCATTGTAAAAAAGTACGGGATACCGGCCTGTTTCGGTTTCCCTGTGGGGCACAGCGAGGATAATTTCCCGCTTATCGAAGGAAACGAAGTAACCTTCTCGGTTAATGAAGGTGGGGTTGATTTAATTTTCTAATGTTGAAATATATTGCGCAGGCAAACTATCAGAAGGATAAAGCCTTTCATAATTATACATTGTATCCCACTCGAAAGGTGTTATATGGGCAAGGTTCACATAGAGCGCACTATCAATGGGGGTCACCCCAGGCTTCATCAAGGGCAAAATACAAACGCGATGGAATAGCCGGTTACACGCAAAACTTTAAAAAGAACAGCACATACACGGCTATAGAACCATAGAGAAGGGTTTTCTTAATATTGATTTTCATTGCCCACAAAGATTTCTGCAAATATAATTACCGAAATGGCTAAAAGCAAACAAGGTTGCAAAAATACCATTTGCAACCTTGTTTATATTAAAAGCAACCTTTTTACCCGTGCTTTGCCTTGAACGCAAGAGCATAAAGACGCATCTGTTTAATCATCGACAGAAGACCATTGCTGCGGGTTGGCGAAAGATGCTCTTTCAAGCCGATAGCCTCAACAAAATAGAGGTCGGAAGAGAGAATTTCGTCGGGGGTGTGGCCAGAATATACTTTTATAAGCAATGCTACTATACCTTTTACAATGAGCGCGTCGCTCTCGGCACGGAAAAAGACCTTGCCGTCGATATAATCGGCCTGCAACCACACACGGCTCTGGCAGCCTTCGATAAGGTTATTGTCGGTCTTATACTGCTCGTCGAGCGATGGCTGTTCACCGCCAAGATCAATGAGTAGCTGATAGCGGTCGAGCCAGTCGTCAAAACCGCTGAACTCATCAATTATTTCGTCTTGTTTTTCGTTTATTGTTGCCATAATTTCTTTGCAATAAATTGCGATATACACTTTTCTGCGACAAACCGCACATCTCTTTAACACAGAAGCTGCACACTGCCGCAGTTAAAAAAGTTTATATCATTTTTCGTTATATATAACATCCATCACAGTCTGCCCCACAGCTTTCAGTGTAGCGGCATCTATCCACCCCATATCATCCTTTACAGTGTGGTGGTAATCCCCGAAACCATTGGGGCTGTCGGGAACGCAGTTAATGATGTCTATGCAGGGAAGGTTCATAAAACGATTTACATAAAAATGGTCGTCGGTAATGAGACCTCCCTTTTCGTTTATAAAATAGCTGCCATTGCCATTCTTTGCGGCCTGCGCCCACACCTTATCAACAATAGACGAGGCGTAATAATCCGAAATGCTCTCGCGGTAGAACGTAGAAGCGGGGGCTCCCACAATATCGAGCAG
This sequence comes from Bacteroidaceae bacterium, assembly GCA_045631205.1. Classification (GTDB taxonomy): domain Bacteria; phylum Bacteroidota; class Bacteroidia; order Bacteroidales; family Bacteroidaceae; genus HGM04593. The sequence goes on along the minus strand of JAZQUI010000012.1, from coordinate 54,265 downwards.
AATACCGTAGCGGGCGTTGTAATTCTCCTTGTGGGGGAAACGCGACCAGTATTGAGAGCCCAGTGCCCACGAATGGTCTAAGCCTGTACCAGTGTAAGAATCATTTTCGTGACGACCATAATCCTCGGCATCGAAGAATATGATATCTACACCCACAGTTGTGGGCACGGTCGACAGGTGACGGGCAATCTCGAGCAACACACCCACTCCACTCGCACCGTCATTGGCACCGAGTATAGGTTTGTAGTGGTTGGCCTTGTCGGGGTCGCTGTCGGCCCAGGGACGGCTATCCCAATGAGCACACAGCATCACACGCTTTCTGTTCTGCGGTTGAAACTGCGCCACAATATTACGCGCTTGCAGTTTATCGCCATTATAGGCTGTGAGAATTACGTTCTGCGCAACAACATCGGCACCATAGCCACGAAGTTTTTCTTCGAGGTAGTCGCCACAAGCACGGTGTGCCTCGGTGTTGGGTACACGGGGGCCGAAAGCAACCTGCGAAGCCACGAACGAGTATGCGCTGTCGGCGTTGAAGATGGGAACGATAGCCTCGGCTGCCACCACCGGCTCACTCTTTTTTTGCGAGCCCCCACAGGCCACAAAAAGCATTGCCGCAGCGATGATTACAAACAGAGAACGCATATATTACTTGTTAAGTTTCCAGGTTGCACCATCCTTTGAGTCTTTTATCTCAAAACCGAGAGCCGCAAGTTCGTTGCGTATCTTGTCGCTTGTAGCCCAGTCTTTTGCCGCTTTTGCCGCCTGACGCTGTTCGAGCAACATATCGACAACCTTGCCGAATGCCTCCTCGCGCGCACTGCCCGAACCAATCTCTTCTTTAAGGCCGAGGATGTCGAACATAAAGAGTTTGAATGTAGCTTTAAGCTCGGCGAGGTCGTTCTCGCTGATGGTTGCCTTTTTGTCGGCAATCTGGTTTATGGCGCGTGTAGCATCGAAAAGATGCGATATTACCTGCGCAGTGTTCATATCGTCGTTCATCGCATCGTAGCACTTGCCACGCAAGCCTGCAACATCAACAGTTGTTTCACCGGCAGCAGCAAGCGAGCAAAGAGTCTTGTAACCATCCATAAGGCGTTGCATACCCTTCTCGGCAGCCTGCAATGCATCGTTACTGAAATCAACGGTGCTGCGATAATGTGCCTGAAGAATAAAGAAACGTATAGTCATCGCCGAGTAAGGCTGTGCAAGCAGAGCGTGCGAGCCGTTGAAGAACTCGTCGAGAGTGATGAAGTTTCCAAGCGACTTACCCATCTTGGTACCATTGATGGTAATCATATTGTTGTGCATCCAATACTTCACAACAGGCTTGCCCATAGCTGCCACACCCTGTGCAATCTCGCACTCGTGGTGAGGGAACACAAGGTCCATACCTCCACCGTGAATGTCGAACTGCTCACCGAGATATTTGCGTCCCATAGCAGTACACTCGCAGTGCCATCCGGGGAAACCATCGCTCCAGGGCGAGGGCCAACGCATAATATGTTCGGGTTGCGCACACTTCCACAATGCGAAGTCAGCGGGGTTGCGTTTCTCGCTCTGTCCGTCGAGTTCACGTGTGGTGTTAAGCACCTCGTCGAGGTTACGGCCCGAAAGAACACCATAGTTGTGAGCCTTGTCATACTTTGCCACATCGAAATAAACCGAACCCTGACTCTCGTAAGCATAGCCATTGTCAATAATCTCCTTGACAAGCTGAATCTGCTCTATTATGTGTCCCGAAGCGTGGGGCTCGATGCTGGGAGGCAACACATTGAGAGCCTCCATCACCTTGTGGTAGTGAAGAGTATATTGCTGAACCACCTCCATAGGCTCGAGCTGCTCCAAGCGAGCTTTTTTAGAGATTTTATCCTCGCCCTCGTCGGCATCGTGTTCCAGGTGGCCCACATCGGTGATGTTACGCACATAGCGCACTTTGTAACCAAGGTTCTGCAAGTAGCGGAACAACACATCGAAAGTGATGGCAGGGCGTGCGTGGCCAAGGTGAGCAGGGCCATAAACTGTGGGGCCGCACACATAAAGACCAACATTGGGTGCGTGCAACGGCTCAAAAAGCTCCTTCTTGCGAGAGAGCGTATTGTATATCATGAATTTATTTTCCATAAATCTTATTTTTTTATTATTTGTCATCTGTTTCGCATCTTGGATGCGAAGATACAAAAAAAAACAAGATTATGAAACGATAAGCGGCAAGAGAGATAGCTCTAAGATGAAAAAGTTTTTTTGACAATGTCACCTGTAATCCTTCAACACCCGTTGCAGGTGCTGGCGCGTGAAAAAGATACGGCTCTTGACCGTACCCAAAGGAAGAGCAAGCCTCTCGGCTATTTCGCGGTACTTGAAACCCGATATGTGCATAAGGAATGGAATGCGATAGTCGCGCGGCAAGGCATTTACCACGCGGTATATCTCCTTGCTGTCGTAATTATTCTCGGTAATGTAGTCGTCGAACTCCTGCGAGCTGTTAACGTGAAAAAGATTGTCGGTGTGATCGACAAATGTTTGGTCGCGCACCACCTTGCGGTAGTTGTTTATGAATATATTTCGCATTATGGTATATATCCACCCTTTGAAATTTGTATCGGGGGTGTATTTATCCATATTGTCTAGTGCTTTCAATGATGTTTCCTGCAATAAATCGTTCGCCTCTTCTTTATCTGCCGTGAGTTTGTAAGCAAAGCGTTGCAGCTCCGACTGCACCTCTAGCAGTTCCTTCCTAAATTTTGCAGCATCCACTATTTTTGTCTTTAATATTATATATCATACAAACACGCTCGGCGAATGGTTTGTTCACAGGGTTTATTTTTGAGCCGATATTTTTTCGCAGAACAAAACAGAAGAGCATATAAAAAGCACAAGAGCAGCCTTCTAAAAGGCTGCTCTTGTGCAGAATATTCTTTTTATTTAATTATTTGCGGTCGTTGTCGATTAGTTGAAGAAGACGCTCAATAGCCTCCTCCTCGGGGATATTCTTCTCGACACACTCTTTCTGACGGTAAAGACTTACTTTGCCACGCGCTGCACCAACATATCCATAATCGGCATCGGCCATTTCGCCGGGACCGTTCACTATACAGCCCATAACACCAATTTTAAGCCCTTTCAAGTGAGAGGTAGCGGCTTTTATCTTGGCAAGTGTTCCCTGCAGGTCGTACATTGTGCGGCCGCAACCGGGGCAGGCGATATATTCTGTCTTGCTTATACGGGCGCGTGTTGCCTGCAAAATGCCAAATGCAATGGAGTTTATATCCTCGGCGGGAATGCCGGGGTTTTCTATCCACACACCGTCGGCAAGGCCATCGATAAAGAGCACGCCAAGGTCGGCTGCGGCTTTTATGCGAAGGCTCTCAACCGCTTGCTCTTTATATACACGGTGAATGATAACCGGTACTGTCACGCCCTCGGTTGCCAACTTGTGTACCACGGCACGCAACTCGCCAACAGGGTTGGCGTGCATACTGTTTGCAACAATTATAATATCTTTGAGAGATTTTAGTTTGGCAATATTCTCGGAGGTTAGGCAGCGTATGCACAACGAGATTATTTTACCGTCGGCAGCTTCGTCTATACCTACTGTAGGCAACGACGAGCCTATAAAGTCGGGGGTGATGTCGGGAGAGGAAACCGCTTCGCCCACTACCACGGGCACCTGCGCACCACCAACACAACCAACCTCTGCGGTTGCGCGACGCACGGGCTCTTCGTAGCAGAAGCCATTGTAAGGGACACCGTTCACGGGTGCGTGCCCTGCGCGTTTCGAAATATACTCAACAAGCTCTTTCGCTACGGGTATCTCATTCTCGGGAGCCTCGGCAAGAGAGACACGCACGGTGTCGCCAATACCGTCGGCAAGGAGAGCACCTATACCCACCGCACTCTTTATGCGGCCATCCTCGGCATCACCTGCCTCGGTAACACCCAGATGCAGGGGGAAAGAGATACCCTCGGCAGCCATAACTGCTACAAGACGGCGCACGGTTGTAACCATCATCGAGGTATTACTTGTTTTTATGGAAACCACCACGTTGTTGAAGTTCTCATCGCGGCAAACACGCAGGAACTCCATACAGGACTCTACAACACCCGAGGGGGTATCGCCGTAACGGCTCATTATGCGGTCGGAAAGAGAACCGTGGTTCACACCAACACGAATTGCCTTGCCGTTGGCCTTGCAAAGGTCAAGGAATGCCACGAAACGCTCACGCAGGCGTATGAGTTCCTCGGCATACTCCGCATCGGTGTAATCTATATGTTTGAAGACACGAGCAGTATCGACATAGTTTCCGGGATTGACGCGAACCTTGTCGGCATACCGGGCTGCGGTGTCGGCTACCGAGGCATTGAAGTGAACATCGGCAACAAGGGGCACATTGCAACCGCGGGCACGCAACTGCTCTTTTATGCTGCCAAGATTTACCGCTTCGCGATTACCCTGTGTAGTCAAGCGAACAAGCTCGCCGCCTTTGCCAACAATGCGCAACACCTGTTCCACACTGCCCTCTGTATCCATTGTGGAGGTGTTGGTCATAGACTGCACTCTGACAGGATTCTCACAACCAATCTTCACCCCACCCACGTTAACTTCCACCGTTGCACGGCGGCGGTAGTTGAAAATATCAGTTTGTTTTGTACTCATATTTCAGTTCTTTGAGCTCTTCGTTGGCTTTTTCTATTTTCTTTTTAAGGTTCTCCTTGTAAGAGGCAAGGCGCGCGGCAAGCTGCTCGTCGGCAAGAGAGAGCATCTCAACAGCAAGAATAGCGGCGTTGAGCGATGCGTTGACACCCACAGTGGCTACAGGAATTCCGGGAGGCATTTGAACAATGGCAAGGAGAGCATCCATACCATCGAGAGTGCTGTTAATGGGCACACCGATAACGGGCAGTGTGGTGCTTGCTGCAATTACGCCGGGGAGGTGTGCTGCCATACCTGCTGCCGCTATAATTATTTTAACACCGCGCTCCTTTGCACCTTTTGCAAAGGCCTCGACAGCCTCGGGGGTGCGATGAGCCGAAAGGGCATTCACCTCAAAAGGCACTTGCATCTCGTTCAAAAAATCGGTTGCTTTTTTCATTACGGGAAGGTCGGAAGTACTTCCCATTATAACACTTACTATTGCTTTCATATATGTATATTCTGTTCTAAAATTCTAACTTACGGACGCTCTTTTATAATACCCTTACGATAGGCTGTATATAGCTTTTCAAGGTCGGCTATTTTGAGTTTTATACCACGGCCTATATCGGTGTCGGCAACATTCTCGCGGCAACCCATCATCTCCACAATCTGTGTGGTGCTGTGGATGTCGGTTCCATTGAGAACAGCCTCCTCGGTCGATGTAAACGGTTCGTGCTGAACAAGCTGGAAACCACGGCTGTGATATACAAGAGTGTAACCGGCAATACCTGTGCGGTTGTGATATACACGCGACAAGCCACCGTCGATGACCATAAGACGACCATCGGCTTTTATGGGGTTCTCACCCTTGAATACACGAACAGGAACGTGACCGTTGATAATGTGGCGGTGATTTCCCTGCACTCCAAACTCGTCGAGGATGTAGTCGCACACCTCGGCTTTATCGCGCAATATATAGTACCAGCCTTTGGGTTCTTTCTGCACCTCTTTGTCGGTGAGCAGGTAACGCTCGAATGTAGCCATCTTCGATTTTCCGAAGAGAGGAGATTGCGGGCCACACCAAAGATACCAGAAGAAGTCGGCAGCCTTTTCACGCTCTGCGGCATTCACATCGTTGTCGAATGCCGAGCGGGCAAAACGCTCCACTTTCTTCATAAGTTCCTTACCCTTCACCATTTCGCCGTTAATCAACACCTCGCGCATTGTTCCGTCCTCGTTCAAGGGGATAGATGCGTGGAACATAAGGTTCGAGTTGTATATCACACACATACCACCGCGCATAAGCAGGCAGTTGACGTGGTTCTGCAAGCGTTCGCTACGGGTAAACGAGTAACGCAGGCGCTCCATCAAGTCGGCCTCCTCGGGAGTAAGCGCATAGGGGTTTGCAGGGTCGAGTGTGGGCCACAGGGTATCGAGCATCGGGTACTCCTTACCATCAATGGTTATAGTGCCGCGCTCTTTGTTTATGTACTCCATAAGACAACGGTCGTGCATATCCCATTCGGGATACTTCATTGCGATGGCTCCCGACAACTTGAATTCTATAACAGAAACAGCCTTGTGCATTTGTGCTATGAGGCGAATATCCTTTTCGGTGTGGTTGGTACGCTCTTCATCGACACGGGGGTAATAGATTTCACAAGGGTCGTCGGCATACTGCTCCATCGCAAAGGTTGCAAGGGGCACCATATTTATGGCGTATCCATCCTCGAGTGTGCGGGTGTTGGCATCGCGCAACGAAAGGCGCAACACACTTGCTATACAGCAGAGGTTACCGGCAGCGGCACCCATCCACAGCACATCGTGGTTACCCCAGGTGATGTCGAGGTGGTGGTAGTTGCACAAAGTATCCATAATGAGGTGCGCACCGGGACCTCGGTCGTAAATATCACCAAGGATGTGCAGACGATCGATAGCCAGGCGCTGTATGAGCGAGCAGAGGGCTATGATAAAGTGGTCGGCACGGCGGGTGCAGATTATGGTGTTCACAATAGCCGAGAAATAGGCTTGCTTGTTGCGGTCGCCTGCGGCTTCGTGCAAAAGTTCTTCGATAATGTAGGCATACTCCTCGGGGAGGCTCTTACGCACTTTGGAACGTGTATATTTCGACGACACCTCGCGACACACTGTAATTAGGCGGTTGAGCATCACTGTGTAGAACTCCTCCATATTCTCGCACTCCTGTTTCACGAGTTTGAGTTTCTTTTCGGGGTAGTAGATGAGAGTACAAAGCTCTTTCTTACCCTTCTCGGAGAGAGAGTCGCCGAAGAGGTCGTTGACCTTGCGCTTGATGTTTCCCGACGCATTGCGCAGTATATGTTCAAAAGCCTCGTTCTCGCCGTGCAGGTCGGCAAGATAGTGCTCGGTGGGCTTGGGCAACTGCAATATCGCTTCGAGATTTATAATCTCGGTGGTAACACTCGATATTGTGGGAAAGTCACGCGCCAACAAACGCAGATAGCGTATGTCGTCCTTCACTTCTTCTATCGTAATCTGTTTCTTTGCCATACTTCTTTTCTTTGTGGTCACAAGCGGGCATAACCCGCCCAATAAACGTATTATTGCAAATTTATACCTAATTTCCGAAAAGACAAAAGATATATAGCAAAATATGCTTAAAGCTGAAAGATGATATTATTCCCTGCGCAGACGAGCCACGGGAATATGCAGATGTTCGCGATATTTGGCTACTGTGCGGCGGGCAAGAGCAAAGCCCTGCGCACGCAGTTGTTCCATAAGTTCCTCGTCGGTGAGAGGCTTGCGTTTATCCTCGGCATCGACAAGTTCCTGAATTATGCGATAAAGCTCGCGAACCGAGCGTTCACCGCCGTCGGCTGTAGCCACTCCATCGCTGAAGAAGTATTTCAGCGGGTAAATACCCCAGGGCAGTTGTACATACTTGCTGTTGCTCACACGCGACACGGTGGAGATGTCGTAGCCTGTTTGCTTGGCAATATCCTCGAGTATCATAGGGGTGAGTTGCGACTCGTCACCACCACCTGTAAAAAAGGCTTTTTGCGCCGACACTATTGCCTGCATTGTGCACAAGAGTGTCTCTTCGCGTTGCTTAATGGCGCTTATAAAATTCTTTGCCGAGTCTATTTTCTGTTTCAGGAACTGCGCTGCGGCACGGTTCTGCGCGTTGCCGCTACGGCTCTGTTCGACAAGCATATCTTCGTACTCGCCACTCACGCGCAACGATGGCACATAATAGTTGTTAAGAGAGACGACAATCTCTTCGCCCTGGATATCGATATTAAAGTCGGGAACTATCTGCTGGTTGGGCACGCCAACGCTCTCAACAAGAGAGGCCCCGGGGCGGGGATTAAGGCGCACAATATCGGCAATTGCATTGCGGAATTCCTCCTCGCTGACCGACAGTTTTGCCGGGAGAACATCCCAATGTTTTTTTGTGAAATCGTCGTAGAAATCGGCAACAATGCGCTTGTGCAGAGTGAGGTCGCGCGATGCGCTGTTACGTTCGAGTTGCAGCAAAAGGCACTCTTGAAGGGAACGCGCTGCGATACCCGCAGGCTCAAAACTCTGAACTATTTTAAGCACCGCCTCAACCTCTTCCTGCGAAGGTGCAATAGAGGCATACAAAAGCAGCTCATCCTCTATTTCAAGGAGAGATTTGTGCAACAGGCCATCGTCGTCGAGCGACCCAATGATAAACTCGCCGATAGTCTTTTCTTGCGGGGTGAGGTTCAGCTCGTTGAGTTGTTCTATGAGCGTATCGCCGAAAGACTGCGCATCGCTCACGGGTATTTCGGTTCTTTCTTCTCCACCGTGATAATCCCAGCCGTTATATTCGGGCACATCGTCGGCAGAGGAGTAATCGTCGGCAGAGTCATATTGTTCGACCACCGCCTGGTCGCCCTGCTCCACTTCGTCGCGGATATAATCGGGTTCCACAACTTCAAGGGCAGGGTTCTCCATAACTTCGCTATGCACACGCTCCTCCACCTCAACGGTGGTGAGTTCAAGCAGACGGGCCACGAGCACCTGCCGTGGCGAGAGGGTTTGGGTCTGCACCTGTTGTTGTGTCTGTATTTGCGCGAAGCGGTTTGTTGCCATAAAATATCAATAGGTGAAAGTGCTGCCGCCCAGAAACTCGCGTATAACCGAGGTGAGCGGGAGTATATTCTCCTGCAAAGGTACAATATAATCCAAGAAACGCAATAGCCTGCGGGCAACGGAATACTCGCGACAGGTCTGTGGCACGGCGCGAAGCATTGGCTCGGCTTGCGACTTGAATGCCGCAAGTTCGTAGAGCAGCGATGAATTGAACATAACATCGGCATTTTCCTGATAGGGAAAAATCCACTCCTCCTCACCCTCACGCACGCTAGGCCAGCGGCTTATGGTCTCCACTGCCGAGAATCCGCGATACTTTGCATCGCGCACCATACGGCGTAGAAGGCGTGTGTCGGATGTGGAGATATAGTTGTGATAGTCGAGTTTCATTGAGGTAAGTGCCGACACATATATGCGGAATTTCTCCTTTTCGGGCACCTGCTGTGTGAGCATTGGATTAAGGCCATGAGTTCCTTCAATGACAAGCACCATCTGCGGGGTTAGTTTTATTTTGTTACCGTGATACTCGCGACGGCCCGTCACAAAATTATAGTAAGGCAGTTCCACCTCTTCACCGGCAAGTATTTTGGTGAGGGTTTCATTGAAACAGGGCAGGTCTATGGAGTATATCGACTCAAAATCGTACTCGCCATTGGGCTTGCGTGGGCTCTTCTCGCGGTCAACGAAAAAGTCGTCGAGCGACACAGCCACAGGTTTCAAGCCGCAAGCTAGAAGATGCACGCTCAAGCGCTTGCTCGAAGTGGTTTTTCCCGATGACGAGGGACCCGCAATGAGTACCACACGCGCCCCGCGCTCCTTTATGGCATCGGCCATCGAAGAGAAGCGTTTCTCCTGCAATGCCTCGGCAATGTTCACCAAATCCACTTCGTGCCCTGCCTTCATCGCGAGATTGAAATCACCGATAGTCTCCACGCCCATCACCTGGTGCCAATGCAGACGTTCCTCGAAACGTTCCTGCAACTTTTCCTGTGGCACTTTATCCTCGAGCGTGGTGGGGCAATCTTTGTCGGGAACGCGCAACAGCACACCCTCGGCAAACTTCTCTATTTCGAAAAGCCTTATATACCCCGTGCTTGGCAAGAGGCCTTCGTAGTAGTGGTCGATATAATCGCCCAGTTTATAGTAACTTGTATAAAGGTATTTATAGGTATTGAGCAAACGCACCTTATCGGTACGCCCCAAAGCCTCAAAAACCTCTATTGCTTCGGAAGTGCGACAATCGACACGATGGAAAGGCAGGTCTTCGGCAATAATCTCCTGCATACGCTCGCGCACCTGCGACACCTGTACTTCGTCGAGCGCAGTATCCAGGCGACAATAATAACCGTTGGAAATGGGATTTTCGAAGCGCACCACCCTGCCTGGGAAAAGGTCGTTTAGAGCCTTCATCATAACAAAGGTGAGGGAGCGCACATACATACGAATACCATCGTCCGATGTTATGTCGAGAAACTCAACATCCTTGTGGTTATATACGCGGAAATTAAGCCCCTCTATTTCGTTATTCACACGGGCTGCGATAGCATCGTAAGAGAGCCCCAAACTGAATTCCTTACTTATTTGCAACAAGGATGTTCCCGACTGGAAACTCCTGGTCTCTCCGTTATTTACACAAAATATCTTTACCATAATATCTTTTTTACGGACCTACGATGCGAAGTTAAACAGAATTTATTACGATACAACTGCCGGAACTATAAATTTGATAAAATTAAAATTTATTTGCACATAGATGTTTGCTCCGAAAAAATAATATACTATTTTCGCACATAGCAACCTTAACATACTGCATAATGGAGAAGATGGGTGAATATATAAAAAGCATAGAGATTGATTCTCTGTGGGCCAACCGCAAACACATCTATTGGGAACTTAACCCCGATGTCAACATCTTGAGCGGCAGCAACGGAGTGGGAAAAAGCACGGTGATAAACCGATCGGCACGCCACTTGAACATTATGCGCCAGGGACGCCTTACCACAAACCCCGAAAACGGGGTGCATATAACGTTCCATCCCGAGGATGCCACAAGCATACAGTTCGATGTGATAAGCAGCATTGACAGGCCTATACTGAACGGCGAAATGCTCGAAAAAATACCGGGTGCCGATATTCGCACCGAACTCGACTGGCAGCTCTACAACCTGCAACGCCGTTACCTGAACTACCAGGTGAACATTGGCAACAGAATAATAGAACTGCTCACATCGGGGAAGCCCGAGGAGCAGAAAGCCGCCGCCGAACTAACCAAACCGAAAAAGATTTTCCAGGACCTGATAGACGAACTCTTTGCCCCCACAGCAAAGAACATAAACCGTACCAGCAACGAAATTTTCTTTGAGCAATATGGCGAAACAATATCGCCTTATATGTTGTCGTCGGGCGAGAAGCAGATGCTGGTGATACTGCTCACGGCACTTGTACAGGAGAACCGCCACTGCGTAATGCTTATGGACGAGCCCGAAATATCTCTGCATATAGAGTGGCAGGAGAGGCTTATTACACTTATACGCACACTCAACCCAAACGCACAAATCATTCTCTGCACGCATTCACCCGCCATAATAATGAACGGCTGGGCCGATGCCGTAACAGAAATGGAAGATATTACACAATAAACCCCAAAGGCTGTGCAGTATGAAAAGACTCACAGGATATCTCACTTCGGCATTCATTGAGGCGGCAAACAAATTACGCCCGAAGAGAGCCAAACACCGCATAATCGCTTATGTGGAGAGTTACGACGATATCTCTTTCTGGCGCAACGTATTCAGCCGGTACGAAAACGATAAATACCGCTTCGAGGTTATGTTGCCAGCACGTGGCAAACTCACAAAGGGAAAAAAACAGGCTATGATGAATATGCTTGGCGAAGCGGTGGGGCGCAATATGATAGCCTGCGTGGATGCCGACTACGACTTTCTGCTGCAAGGCGCAACAGAGACTTCGCGACAAATAATAAACAACCCTTACATTCTGCACACCTACGCCTACGCAATAGAAAACCTCAAATGCTATGCCGAGAGCCTGAAACAGGTGTGCGTGCAAAGCACACTCAACGACACCGACGTACTCGACATCCCTATGTTTATGAAAATGTACTCACAAATTTGTTACCCCCTCTTTGTGTGGAACATTCTTCTCTATCGCATACACGACCTAAAAACGATGAGCATGCAACACTTCTGCGAGATTGTGCGCCTAACATCGTTCAATATAGAAAACCCGGCAATATCTCTAAAGCAACTCGAGGAGCGGGTAAACCACAAGGTTAAATATCTGCAAAAGCATTTCCCACACCTTGTTGAAAAGCACGACGCACTGAAAGAGGAACTTGCCACACTTGGCATACTACCCGAAGAGTGTTATTTCTACATTCAGGGACACCACATTATGGACAGTGTGGTTATGCGCATACTCACCCCAGTGTGCCGTTTCCTTCGCAGCAGACGTGAAGTGGAGATTGAGAAATATGCCTATCACCGCCAGCAATACTCAAATGAACTCTCATCGTATCGCCACAGCCAGTGCGATGTAGCCCTTATGCTAAGCAAGAACACTGCATACACCGAGGCTGCGCCCTACAAACGTTTGCAGAGCGACATTGAAAACTTGCTGAAATCCTTGGAGAATAAATAACGATGGCTTAACTGCGTTTCCAGAAAACCGGCAGAAACAACAAAAGCACCGCAAAGAATTCAAGACGGCCAACCAACATCTGGAACGAACAGAACCACTTGATAACAGCAGGCAAAGTGGAGAAAGAATCCATTGGGCCATAATGCCCGAGAGCGGGGCCCACATTACTTACCGAAGATGCCGAAAGACCATAGGCATCGAGGAAATCAAGACCAAAGGTCATATTCACGAAGATACCTATTACAATTATACCAACATAGAGCACTGTATAGGCAAGGATTGCCGACTGCACCGGAGTTGGAACAATCTTGCCACTCATACGCACCGGTATAATGGCATTGGGGTGTACAATGCGTTTGAACTCGTTGAACATTACCCTGCCAAGAATTGATATACGCGCGCACTTCATTGCACCGCTCGTTGAACCCGAGCAGGCACCCAAGAACATTATCGCACTCAACAAAAGCCACAAAACAGGCAACCACAAAACATAGTTGGAGGTGGCAAAACCGGTAGTTGTCTGTATGGAAACAACCTGAAAGAGCGAGGTACGGAAAGCCTCCTCTGCACCCATTGGGGTGGAGAAAAAGAGTCCTGCGGTTATAATGATGGTGAAGATAACCACCGAGCCTGTATACACACGGAATTCACTGTCGCGGAACAGTGAAGAGAAGTTGGCCTTGAACAGGAACAGATAGAGCAATGAGAAGTTTACACCGCCCAGGAACATAAACAGGGTTACTACATAGTCGATGAGCGGAGAGTTAAACGCCGCTATACTTGCCTGCTTTGTAGAGAAACCGCCTGTGGCAACAGTTGACATTGCGTGGCACACAGCATCGAACTTGCCCATACCCGAAAAATAGAACGCTACGGTAGCCAATATGGTAAGACCCACATAAACGGTGAGTATCCAACGCGCAGCAACCGATATTCTCGGGTGGAGTTTCGCGTGCATAGGACCCACCGACTCGGCTGCAAAGAGATTTATATCGCCAAGTCCAAAAACAGGGAATACCGCCACGGTAAAGAACACTATACCCAAACCACCTACCCAGTGCGACATAGCACGCCAGAAAAGCAGGCTTTGCGGCAAGGATTCTATATTATCAAGAATAGTGGCACCGGTTGTGGAAAAGCCCGACATTGTCTCGAAGAAAGCATCGGTAACCGATGGTATGTAACCGCTCAAATAGTAAGGCAGAGCACCAAAAAGCGAGAATATCACCCAACAGAGTGTTACCACAATATAGCCGTCCTTACGGGAAATATTACGTTCCTGTCCCTTGCCTATGTATGCAAGCAATGCACCACAGCCCACCATTGCTGCGAGACTGTAGATATATGTACGTAATATGTGTTCGTGGTAATAGAAAGAAACGGCAAAACTGCTGAAGAGGAAGGCTGCCTCTATCATTAGCAGAAAGCCTATAATTCTCGATATAATCTTCGGGTGAAACATCTCAATTGAAATATTTTTCGAGTTTCTTTATAACATGCTCCAGACAGAATATGATTACGTGGTCGTCTGCCTGTATCATTGTGTTACCGGTAACGTGCATTCCCTCGCCATTACGTATGAGACCACCGATATTTGCTCCATAGGGCAAAGAGAGGTCTTTAACCGGTTTCTTTGTAATAGCAACACCCTCTTTCACCGGGAATTCCACTACCACGGCCTGAATGAATGTAAGACATTTCACACTCGACACATCGGTGTTGAGCATCATCTGGAATATGTTGCTCGCTGCAAGTTTTTTCTTGTTGATAACCGAACCGATATCCATTTTTTCGGCCATTGATATGTAGTCTATGTTTTCAACCTCGGCTACGGTACGATACACGCCCGAACGTTTGGCCGAAAGACAGGCAAGGATATTTGTCTCGGAGTTATCACTGAGAGATATAAAGGCGTCGGTATGTTCTATTCCTTCACTACGCAGCAATTCGGGGTCACGGGCATCGCCGTTGATTATCATAATCTTGTCATCGACGAGTTCGAGCAATTTGTGGCAACGGGCAAGGTCGCTCTCTATGATTTTTACCTTTATGTTATCGGGGAGAAGGTTCACCGTGCGCACTGCAATGCGGCTGCCACCCATTATTATGAGGCTGCGCACCTCGGAGAACTCCGACTTACCGCACACGCTTCGCAAAAAGGGTATTTTATCCTTCACGGTCATAAAGCAGACAAGGTCGTCGGGGGCGATAGAGTCGTTTCCACGGGGTATTATTGTCTCCTCGCCACGTTGTATGGCAACCACGTGATAAGGAGTGTCGGGCGGAAGGTCTTTAAAAAGTGTACCGAGAATGGGCGCACCCTCGCGCACCTTTACACCAACCATCACAAGAGCGCCGTCGCCAAATTCAAGGAACTGGCGCATCCAGCTGTATTTTATGCTTGTGGCAATCTCTTCGGCTGCAAGTTGCTCGGGGTAAATGAGCGAGTCTATGCCGAGCGATGCGAAATAGCTTTTATGCTTGGGTTGCAGATATTCGTAATTATCGATGCGGGCAACTGTCTTTTTGGCGCCAAGATAGTGGGCAAGTATACAGGCCGTTACGTTGTCGCTCTCGTTGGGAGTTACAGCAACAAAGAGGTCGGCGTCGTCGGCACCGGCAAGTTTAAGATCCGATATTTTTGTTGGAGCACCCACCTGCGCTTTAAGGTCGAAACGCGACTCCATCTTACCGAGTTTCTCTTCGCTTTCGTCGAGCAACACCACATTTTCGGCACCAACCGAGAGCATCTTTGCCAAGTGTGTTCCCACGGCACCCGCGCCGGCTATCACAATTCTCATAGCTGCTTGTTTTTATTTTTTTAAAATAGCTTCAAGGATAGAGCCATTGTCCATTTTGCATATATCGTAGAGTTCCTGCGGTGTTCCGTGCTCTACAAAAGTATCGGGGATACCAATGCAATCGATTCGGGGAGAATAACCATTGGCCGACATATATTCGGCCACGGCACTGCCAAGACCGCCTTTCACTACACCGTCCTCAACGGTTACTATGTGACTGAATTTCTCGCCAACGGTACGGAGAATATCATTATCCAATGGTTTAAGGAAACGCATATCGTAGTGTGCCACGCTCACGCCCTGCTTTTCGGCAGCAGCAACGGCTGTTTCGGCAAGTTTGCCAATGGGACCGAGAGTGAGCAAAGCTACATCACTACCCTCTTTCATCAAGCGGCCTTTGCCAACCTCAATTGTCTCCAGCGGACAACGCCAGTCGGTAAGAGAGCCCTTACCACGTGGGTAACGTATGACGAAGGTTCCCATACCCGGCTGCTGCGCCGTGTACATAAGGCGACGCAACTCGCACTCGTCGTAGGGAGAAGATATTGTAATATTGGGAATGGGACGCAAGTAAGCAAGGTCAAAAGCTCCGTGGTGAGTGGGGCCATCCTCGCCGACAAGGCCTGCTCTGTCGAGACAAAGCACCATATTCACACGCTGCAAAGCTGCGTCGTGTATAAGGTTGTCGTATGCACGTTGCATAAACGACGAATAGATGTTGCAGAAAGGCATGGAACCGCCCTTGGCAAGACCGGCAGAGAAGGTCACTGCGTGTCCCTCGGCAATACCAACATCGAAGAAACGCGAAGGCATCTCGTTCATAAGCAGGTTCATAGAACAGCCGGTAGGCATTGCGGGGGTTACGCCCACTACCTTGTCATTAAGGCGGGCAAGTTCAACAAGCGTTTCACCAAAAACATCCTGAAAACGTGGGCTTCCACCATTTTTCACAAGACGCTCGCCTGTTTCAATATCGAACAATCCCGGTTGATGCCACAAAGTAGGTGTTTTCTCGGCTGGTTCGTATCCCTTGCCTTTCACCGTGTTTATGTGAAGCATCTTGGGGCCTTTCATATCTTTTATTATATGAAGCATACGCACAAGCTCACGCACATCGTGCCCGTCGATGGGACCGAAGTAACGCGCCGACATAGCCTCAAATATATTGTGACGGCGGAAAAGCATTGCTTTAAGCCCGTTATTGAAACGGGTAAGAGCCGTAGCACGCTGTTTGTTCAACAGGCCCACACGGGTAAAGCAACGCGCAAGGCGGTTACGCATTCTATTGTAGAAACGCGACGAGTGCATTGTTATGAGCAACTGGCTGAGACCACCGACACTCTTATCGATGGACATATTGTTATCGTTAAGAATAACAAGCAAGTTGTTCTCACAGTTCGACATATTGTTAAGTCCCTCAAAGGCAAGACCTCCACTCATTGAACCGTCGCCAATGATGGCAACAACGTGTTCATCGTCCTTTGCTTGCAACGATGCAGAAACGGCAAGACCCAACGCTGCCGAAATAGAGTTCGATGCGTGGCCGGCCATAAACGAGTCGTACTCGCTTTCATCGGGAGAGGGGAAAGGTTTTACACCGCCTAACTTGCGGTTGGTGTGGAAGATGTCGCGACGACCGGTGAGGATTTTGTGACCATAGGCCTGATGGCCAACGTCCCACACAAGTTTGTCCGAGGGAGTGTCATAGACATAGTGGAGTGCTACGGTAAGTTCCACAGAACCCAAGCTCGAGGCAAAGTGTCCGGGATTGGTCGAGCAAGCTTCTATTATAAACTCTCTCAACTCTTTACACACTTGTGGCAACTGGTTTTCGGACAACGCACGCAAGTCGGCCGGAGAGTTTATTTTCCCCAACAAGGGGTATTTTGAGTTTATTTCCATACAAAACAAATACCAAACATATTGCAATAATAGCCAATTTAAATATAAATTACAACTTTTGGATTACTTTAAATTAGGCATATATTTGCGATATAATGAAAATTCTGGTGCAAAGATATAATATTAATTGCGTAACTTCATTAAATTTGCAATAAATTGCAAACGAGAAGCAGCACTATATGCAACTGACTACGCCGGTAGAATTTAAAAAAGGAGGTATAAGAATTGACCACAAGAACAGGATTATGCTCTTGGGCTCTTGCTTTGCGCAGAACATCGGACAAAGATTGGCTGAACGCAAGTTCGACATATGCAGCAACCCGTTCGGCATAATATACAACCCGTTATCAATAGCAACTGTGCTGCGCCGTGTGATAAGCGGAGAAGAGTTCAACGAAAATTCACCCGAAATATTTGAGAGCGAGGGAAGGTGGCACAGCATACTGCACCATAGCGATTTTTCGCGCAAAACACGCGATGAGTTCCTCCACCACATAAACAGTTCGTTGCAACAGGCACACGAATTCATAAAAGAGGTTGACACTATTGTAATAACACTTGGCACAGCTTATGTATATGAGCGTAGAAGCGATGGATTGGTTGTGAGCAACTGCCACAAATTGCCGGCTGCCACATTCAACCGAAGGCTTGTTGACATTGAGGAGATTGCCGAAAATTTAGGCGATATCATAAAGAGCATTGCAGCCATTCGTCCCGAAGTAAAAATATTGTTCACCGTAAGCCCTATAAGACACCTGCGCGACGGAGCACACGACAACCAACTTAGCAAAGCTACTCTATTGCTCGCAACCGAAAAAGTGCGCAAAGCATACCCCGACAAATGCGATTATTTCCCCGCATACGAAATTATGATGGACGAGTTGCGCGACTATCGTTTCTACGCCGAAGATATGACTCACCCGTCGCCACTTGCCGTGGAGTATATATGGGAAAAATTCTCGGCACAGCACATAACAGAAGAGAGCATTGTCTTAAGCAATGCCATTGAGGAGATTTCGCGCGGGCTCGCACATCGACCTTTCGATGCCGAGAGCGATGGATACAGAAAATTCATTGCCAACTTGCTGCGAAAAATAACGCAGATAAAAGAACTGCACACCCATCTCGACTTTGAAAAAGATATTGAAAGATGCAATACACTATTGAACAAATAGCACAAATACTGAAAGCAGAGTATGCGACTCCCACACCAGAGGCAACAATATCGCGATTGTTGACCGACAGCCGTTCGCTCGCTTTTCCCGAGGAGACACTGTTCTTTGCCATAAAGACCACACACGGCGACGGACACAAATATATTTCCAACCTGCACGGCAGGGGGGTGAGAAACTTTGTGGTGGAAAGAGATGAGTTTGCAGCACAATTCACCGATTCGAACTTCATTATTGTACACGACAGCCAAAAAGCCTTGCAGCAATTGGCTGCAAGCCACCGTTCAAAGTTCGGAATACCTATTGTGGGCATAACAGGAAGCGACGGAAAAACCATTGTAAAAGAGTGGCTATCACAACTTACCGCTGAAAACTACAATGTAACCCGCTCGCCCCGAAGCTACAATTCACAGATTGGCGTTCCGCTTTCGGTGTGGAAACTCGACGAAGAGAGCACCTTGGGCATTTTCGAGGCCGGCATCTCACAACCGCAGGAGATGGACAAGCTACAAGGCATTATAAACCCGACGATAGGAATTATCACAAACATAAGTGGTGCGCACCAGGAGAATTTCAGCACACTTCAAGATAAATGCCTCGAAAAATTACAACTTTTCAAGAAGTGCGACATTGTAATATACAACGCCGACAACGCTATTATAAGCGACTGCGTAACACACTCGTTGCTGCCGTCACGCGAGATTGCCTGGTCGCAGCGAGACCCCGAAAGACCGCTATTCATAAGTTCTATTGAGAAGAAAGAGAACGGTACAACTATAACATACCGCTACCTCACATTTGAACACAGCTATCACATACCTTTCTTCGACGACGCATCCATAGAGAACTCCATAAATTGCCTTGCAGCGGCGCTGTACCTGATGGTTCCTGCCGACACCATCGCACGACGCATGGCACAATTGGAGCCTGTTGCTATGCGCCTCGAAGTGAAGGAGGGAAAAAACGGATGCGTGCTCATCAACGACAGCTACAATGCCGACATTGCATCGCTCGACATTGCACTCGACTTTATGGAACGCCGTTGCAACACAATGCCGCACCTGCGCCGAACACTTATACTTTCGGACATAAAGCAGACTGGGCAATCGCAACGCTCGCTCTACCGCACCGTTGCGCAATATATCACAGAACATAAAATTGAGAAATTCATTGGCATTGGAAACGATATTTCGGGCGAAGAGCAGAAATTAAGTAAAATGTCATGCGAGAGTTATTTCTTTGCCGATACCGAGAGTTTTATCACATCGAACACATTCGCAACACTCGCAAATGAAGTTATACTCATAAAAGGCTCACGCAGTTTCCGTTTCGAGGAGATTACCGAGGCACTGGAAAAGAAGGTACACCAAACCATTCTCGAAGTTAACCTCGGCGCACTGCGCGACAACCTGAACTACTACCGCAGCAAACTGCGCCCCGACACAAAGTGCATCTGCATGGTAAAGGCATCGGCTTACGGAGCCGGAGCAATGGAGATTGCGCGCACATTGCAGGAGTGCCGTGTCGATTACCTTGCCGTAGCTGTTGCCGATGAAGGCGCAGATTTGCGTCGCGCAGGAATAACCACGGGAATCATTGTTATGAACCCGGAACCAAGTTCGTTCCGCACTCTGTTCGAGAACAAGCTGGAGCCCGAGATATACAGTTTCTCCATGCTTAACGCTATTGCACAAGCAGCCACGCGCGAAGGCATAACAGACTACCCTGTACACATTAAAATAGATACCGGAATGCACCGTCTGGGCTTTCTCCCCAAAGAAATGCCCCTGCTTATAGAGAAACTGAAACTGCAGAATGCGCTCACTCCCCGTTCGGTGTTCTCACACTTTGTAGGCAGCGACAGCCCGCTATTCGACAGTTTCTCAAAGACACAGGTTGAGAGATTCACAACGGCAAGCGAAACACTGCAAGCAGCCTTCAAGCACAAGATACTGCGCCATATATGCAACAGTGCCGGAACCGAGCGCTTCACCGATGTACAATACGAAGCGGTGCGTTTGGGCATAGGTCTCTACGGCATATCGCCAATGGGAGAAGAAAGCGCATTGCGCCCCATTTCCACTTTGAAAACCATAATTCTGCAAATACACGAAATTCCCGCTACAGAAACAGTTGGTTACAGCCGTCGCGGAGAACTTACACGCACATCACGCATCGCCGCTCTGCCCATTGGATATGCCGACGGACTTAACCGCAAACTTGGCAACGGCCGCGGATATTGCATTGTAAATGGCAAGCCTGCGCCCTACATTGGAAATATCTGTATGGATGTGTGTATGGTCGATGTTACCGACATTGATTGTCACGAAGGCGATGTTGTGGAAATTTTCGGGCACAGCCTTCCGGCCCAGAAACTTGCCGAGTGGCTCGAAACTATACCTTACGAGGTTTTAACCTCCGTATCAACCCGAATAAAACGAATTTACTACACCGACTAAAACACAAATGAGCCTTCTTGCGAAGGCTCATTTGTCATGTATAGTACTTGATAAAATATCTATCTATTTACAGCACTCCAAGATTCTTGAAGAATATATAAAGAATAAGCAGCGGTGTAACATAGCGTAGCATAAAGACAACCACAGGAATCACAAAGCTTTTCAAGGAACCATAGTTACAGATTTCGTCGCTCACAAAAGAACGTTTCATAACCCACGATACAAATATACAGGTAAACATTGCACCGATAGGCATAAATATATTGGCAACGAGAAAATCAAACACATCGACCAATGTTGCGCCAGCAACCTTTATGCCCAAAAAATCTATATCGAACACCAAACTTAGAGTGAGTACGCTGAGCAGAACAGAGACAACTGAAGTTATTCGGGCAGCACATTTGCGCGATGTCTTGAACTCCTCGGCAACATATGCGGTAAGCACCTCGTGAAAAGAAATAGTAGAGGTGAGCGAAGCAAGGGTTACCAAGAGGAAAAAGACCGACGACCACAATGCCGCAAAAGGCATACCTTTAAAAATCTCGGGCAGTGTTACAAATATAAGAGAAGGCCCTTCGGCTGGTTGCAAACCCGCGCTGAACACAGCTGGGAATATCACCAAACCGGCAAGCAACGAAACAAGCAATGTGAGCAATGCCACATTGAACGATGTTGATACAAGGTCGCTGCTCTTATTGAAATAAGATGAATATGTTACCATACATCCCATACCCACAGAGAGCGAAAAGAATGCCTGACCGATAGCCATCATTATGGTTTCGGGAGAAAATGCCGTTTTAAAATCGGGCGAAAGGAAGAAGCTATAACCATCAATCGCACCCGGCATAAAAGCCACGCGCACCGCCATTATTATAAGTATCACAAAAAGCGCAGGCATCATAATGCGAGAAGCCTTTTCTATTCCTTTTTCAACGCCACGTGCAATTATTACATGAGTAAGCAGAACAAATATGAACGCATAAAGAAATGGGCGCCACGAACTTTGGAATTCGGCAAATTGCTCGGTAAACGACAACGGCGATGAGTACAAGACATTGGTAACCGAGTTAACCATATACTCCAACGACCAACCGGCAACAATATAGTAATAACCCGTTATAAGCAATGCGCCAAGCACACCATTATACCCAAGCCAGCTCCATTTGTTCGACAACGCACGGAATGCACCAACGGCATTCTTTCTTGTTTTGCGACCAACAGCAAATTCGGCAAGCATTGCCGGAATTCCCACAGCAAAGACACTCAACAGAAAAACCAAAAGGAAAGCCGCTCCGCCATGCTTGCCAGCTATATAAGGGAAGCGCCAAATAGCACCAAGGCCAATAGCACTGCCTGCCGCCACAAGCACAACGCTTAATTTACCTCCAAACGAGGCTCTCTTATTATCACTCATAAAATAATTGTAATCCTTAAATTAAAAATCTTTAATCACCATATCCAACTCTTAATGCGCTCCACATAAGCATAAGTCATACGGATAACACTTTATTTCAAAGTACAAAAATACAAAAAACAAAGGAAACAACCAATAAAAGTTTGATAACCAACATCGAAATACAGCAGTAACAACCTTCATACACATTCTCGCCCACCCAACAAAAGAGACAAGCACAACCCGCATTTACGCATTTTTAACGCGAAAATATATTTTATATCAACCATTTGTTCTACTTTTACAAAATATTACAAAAAACAGACTATGAAGAAGACAATAATTAATACTTGGCTACCCATACTTTTTGTAGCGTTCACAACAATCGGTTTTACATCGTGCAGCGGTGATGATGATAGTTTTATACCATATATAAACAGTGACTATGAAACATCGGAACTGGAGCAATACTATTTTAAAATAAATAGTGCGAAATACATAGACAATTTTATGCCTGACGGTAACACCGACCTGCCACTCACCAGCGTGAACCCCAAGGACATAAACTTGCAGGCGGGCGAAAGCGTAACAATTGAAATAGCCTCGGACATAGAACTCGATAAATTTCACATAGGAGCAGAGGATATCCAAAGCACAGGCCTTGTCATTGGCTATTACGAAGTAACTGCTAAGAAAACAAACGCCGTGGCAGGACTCAACATCTATGAAATAACGCTTAAATTCCCCAAAACAGCAAAGACCGAATTCCTTATAACCATTTACGGCGTAAAGAACATAAATGAGAATTATGCCGAGATAACAAAAGCAAGCAGAATAAGTGTCTATCTGGAACCTGTAATAACAGAAACCACCATCATTGGCAAGTGGGAACACACCGATGCCCTTGCAAACACTACAACATATTACGAGTTCAAAAAAGACGAAAGCGGATACATTTATGATAATAACGGCACAACCGGCTTTACATACACATACTCACTTGCGACAGGCAAATTGCGCATAAAAACAACAAGCGACGAAATTATTTCGTGTAGAATATGGTTCAGCGCAAACAAAAATTCAATAAATGTAATAGAGGACTACCGCTACACCCCCACAACCGGAACAACGGAAACCGGTATAGAATACATTCTTACAAGAATATTGAAATAAACCATCTACTCAAATACATAAAAAATATCACCTCCAAAAAGAGGTGATATTTTTTATGTATTATAACAGAAGAATATTCACTTATACAAGGTGTGCTATAAGCTCCTCACGCTCACCATAGAGAAGGTCAATAATCGGCACCTCTATCATAGTGTAGCAACCAGGCTGCAAGCGCATTGTTGCGCGAGCGCAGCACACCAGCACCTGTGCTGTAAGAGCAGGGTTGTTTATCTTCATGTTAAACTCAAAGAGCTGGTTCTGTGTGGTACCAGAAACACCTTTGCGTGTAAGATTCACACCGTGTCCCATATCGAGAAGTTCATCGACGCAAGGAACATTTATAACGTGTGTCTCATCGTTCACGAAATATGGGTCGGCCTTTATGGCTGCAGCCACTTGATTAAAGTCATAACCCTCCTCAATCTCAACATACACCATACGACGATGTATGCCGGTACCCACGGGAATTGTCATTGATAGAGCCGCTTTCACACCCTCGATAGCCTTCACCGCCACAGTGTGTCCCATACTCATACCGGGACCGAAATTCGTATAAGTAATACCTTTGGGAGCAATAGCCTGCAAGAGTGCGCGCACCACAGAGTCACTGCCCGGGTCCCAACCTGCCGAAATAATCGACACAGCATTACCCGCTTGCGCGCTTTCACCGAGTGAACGGCGTAAATCAACAATTTTCGAGTGAATGTCGAAACTGTCAACTGTGTTTATACCAAGTGCAAGAATATCCTTTGCAAATTTCTCGACGCTGCGTGTGGGAGTTGAGAGTATCGCCACATCAACATCACCAAGTTCGCGTATATCTTTTACCACATTATAACCCTCGAGCTCCGCGGGAAGATTTTCTGCTCCTGAACGACGCACCACACCGGCAACCTCAAAATCGGGTGCCGCGCAGAGTGCCTGCAAAGTATATTTTCCTATATTGCCATAACCAACGATGGCTGCTCTTATTTTTCTCATATTGTTCTTTATTTATGGATGCGAAGATATAAAATTCTCATTTTCCACATTTATATCCGCAGACTTTTTTTTGCAAATATCTCAAAAAAAATATCGGCATATACTACAAACAAAAAAGTCGCTGAAAAAATCAGCGACTTTTTTGTTCATTATGCTTGAGGCTTGCGGGGCTCGCGACGGGGACGACGCTCGCGCTCCTCATAGCCTTCGGGCTTCTCTATCAAAGCACGACGAGAGAGTTTGAACTTGCCGGTCTTGGGATCGATCTCCACAAGTTTCACCTGCAATTTGTCACCCTCTTTAATACCGGTCTCTTCCATTGTCTCGAAGCGTTTCCAATCGATCTCCGAAATGTGGAGAAGACCATCCTTACCGGGCATAAACTCCACAAATGCACCATAAGGCATTACGCTGCGTACTGTACCCTCATAAACCTCACCGGGCTCGGGAATAGCAACAATCGCCTTGATTTTTGCAATTGCCTCGTTGATTGAGTGACCGTTTGTTGCTGCAATTTCGATGATACCCTCGCCATCAACCTCTTCGATAGAGATTGTTGCACCGGTCTCTTCCTGCATACCCTGAATGATTTTTCCACCGGGGCCGATGATTGCGCCGATGAACTCCTTGGGAATACGCATTGTCTCGATGCGGGGAGCGTGTGGCTTGAGTTCTGCGCGGGGCTCTGCGATACACTCGGTAATTTTGCCGAGGATGTGCATACGGCCTTCACGTGCCTGGTTAAGAGCCTTCTCAAGGATTTCGTAAGAAAGACCATCAACCTTGATATCCATCTGTGTTGCAGTGATACCGTCAACAGTACCTGTTACCTTGAAGTCCATATCGCCCAAGTGGTCCTCGTCACCAAGGATATCGCTGAGGACTGCATATTTCTCCTCACCTGCGTTCTTGATAAGACCCATAGCAATACCCGATACCGGTTTCTTAATCTTAACACCGGCATCCATAAGCGCAAGTGTACCTGCACATACTGTAGCCATTGAAGAAGAACCGTTAGACTCCAAAATATCCGATACCACGCGTACGCAATAGGGGTAGTCGGCGGGAATCATATTCTTGAGAGCACGGCAAGCAAGGTTACCGTGACCAATCTCACGACGACCTACACCACGCTGGGGACGAGCCTCACCTGTTGAGAAGGGAGGGAAGTTATAGTGAAGCAAGAAACGCTCTGTTCCCTGGTTCATAACATCGTCAACAATTTTCTCGTCACGTTTTGTACCGAGAGTTACGGTTGTAAGTGACTGTGTTTCACCACGTGTGAACACTGCCGAGCCGTGAGGGCCGGGAAGATAACCGGCCTCGCACCAGATGGGACGGATTTCTGTAGTCTTACGACCATCAAGACGCTTGCCCTCGTCGAGAATGCAACGACGCATAGCCTCTTTCTCTACATCGTGATAGTAGCGGTCGATAAGAGCACCCTTCTCCTCAAGTTCCTCCTCGGTGAACTGTGCCTTAAATTCCTCTTTGATTGCGTCGAAAGCAGCAGCACGACCGTGTTTGTCGTTGTTACCGCTTGCAGCCACCTCGTATGCCTTTGCATAGCAAGCAGCGTGCACATCGGCGCGCAAAGCCTCGTCGTTCACCTCGTGGCAATACTCGCGTTTTACGGTCTTGCCAACCTCTTCCATAAGCTCCATCTGAGCCTTGCAGTGAACCTTGATAGCATCGTGAGCAACTTTCATAGCCTCCAAAAGGTCGGCCTCTGAAACCTCTTTCATCTCACCCTCAACCATCATAATGTTGTCGTATGTTGCAGCAACCATAATATCCATATCAGCTTCCTCGAGCTGTGCGAATGTGGGGTTAACCACAAACTCGCCACTGATGCGTGCTACACGCACCTCAGAGATAGGACCACCGAAAGGTATATCGGAAACGGCAAGAGCAGCCGAAGCTGCAAGACCAGCAAGTGCATCGGGCATATCAACACCGTCAGCCGAGAATAGTACGATATTTACATAAACCTCAGCGTGATAGTTGTCGGGGAAGAGGGGACGCAAAGCGCGGTCAACCAAACGACAAGTAAGGATTTCATAGTCCGAAGCCTTACCCTCGCGTTTTGTGAAACCACCGGGGAAACGGCCAAACGAAGCATACTTCTCCTTATACTCTACCTGCAAAGGCATAAAATCGGTGCCGGGAACAGCATCTTTTGCTGCACACACGGTCGCCAACAACATTGTGTTGCCCAAGCGCAACATCACAGAACCATCGGCCTGTTTTGCAAGCTTACCTGTCTCGATAGTGATTACGCGACCATCGGGCAAAGCCACATTTTTTGTTACAACATTCATCTTTTTTTATACGTTAAATATGTTTTAAACATCTAAATTCTCGCAAAGATATACATTTTTCCACATTTTAACTATCTTTGTGGTGTTTTTTTCAAACCTCACAAAGTTTTTATTCACCCATACTCAATAAATTATGAACAAAACACTCTTGACAAGAATAAAAATATTGCCGCTTGCAACACTGCTCGCAACACTCTTTTCCTGCACCCCGGAACCACACTTCACAATAGAGGGAGAGGTTAAAGACGGAGAGGGAAAGATGCTCTATTTTTCACACATCGGCATTAACGGCACACAAAAGAAAGATTCAACCGTTCTGGGCAAAAAAGGTACATTCTCATTCAAATCCCCCCGCCCTGAGTGCTACGATTTTTATGCATTGCGTTTGCAGGGTGCCGGCCGTCGCATAACCATAGCGATTGACTCAACCGAAACTGTAAAGATTACTACCACCGCCTCGCATTTCGCCGACAGCTGCACCATCGAGGGTTCACCCGAAAGCTTGCGCATAAAGGAGATTGTGCGACTCGAAGAGTCTTTACAACAGCAGGTAAACGCGCTCATCAAGAACAGCACACCTGCAATTGGCGAAACACGCGCAACAATATATAACCTTATAGGAGAGTTCAAGAAGAATATCTTTTCACAATATATTGCACCCGCGCCCCACAAGGCATCGGCATACTACGCACTATTTATGCGCA
Organism: Bacteroidaceae bacterium; assembly: GCA_045631205.1. Taxonomy (GTDB): domain Bacteria; phylum Bacteroidota; class Bacteroidia; order Bacteroidales; family Bacteroidaceae; genus HGM04593. Next base: position 26,965 of record JAZQUI010000012.1, on the reverse strand, counting down.
TAAACGGGGAGCCCATCTTCGCACCCACAAGCAACCGTTTCGACAGCCGTTGCTTTGCAGCCGTTGCAAACTCACTGCACATCGCACACCCGCACGCGACGCGCGCGATACATTTATACAATATAGCCACAAAAGGATTGACCGCCACACGCCCAACCGCGCCACGCGACACAATAGATATCGACAGCGAAAGGATTGAAAAAATTGGACTTTACGACATAAAACTACCCGATGTAAAAGGTGATACAATAAGTCTGCGTTCACTGAAAGGCAAAGTTGTGCTGCTCGACTTCACAGTTTACAGCATCGCCGGCATAAGCAGCCGCAACGTGGGATTGCGTGAGATTTACGAAAAATACCACGACAAAGGTTTTGAGGTGTACCAGGTGTCATTCGACCGCAACGAAAACTTCTGGAGCAATTCAGCCGACAACCTGCCTTGGATTTGTGTACGCGACGAAGCCGGACAGGAATCAAAGAATCTACTCCTCTACAACCTGCGCGAACTACCCACTTTCTATCTTATAAACAAAAACAATGAGATAGTTTACCGCGACAATCAAGTGAAAGAACTCGAAAAGACTATCGAGGAACTGCTTGCCGAATAAAAAAGCCCCACAAAACGCTTTTTAAAAAAGATGTTAAGGAGGCTTATATAAAAGTAAAAAAAATCGTTTTTAATTTGCTTTTAATTTTTAAAGAGTTATCTTTGCAAAGAAATGAAGAACATATAGGGTTCCGGCAACACCAGCCGGAATCCTCTTTATTTTACTATTTTATTACAAACATTTAAAAAAGAAATTACGATATGGGTTTTATGTCCGAAGAGGGCTACAATAAACTGTTAGCCGATTTAAGAGAGTTAGAAAGCAAACGCCCCGAGATTGTGCGCCAGATAGCAGAGGCACGCGACAAAGGCGACCTTTCGGAGAATGCGGAGTACGATGCGGCAAAAGAGGCGCAGGGCATGTTGGAGATGAAGATCAGCGATCTTAAACGCCTTATCGCCGAAGCCAGAATCATTGACAAATCAAAGCTCAATGCCGACAGCGTACAGGTGTTTACAAAAGTAGGTCTCAAAAACACAAAGACCGGTGCCACGATGGAGTACACTGTGGTTCCCGAAAGCGAAGCAAACCTTCGCGAGGGTAAAATATCAATAAAGACCCCCATTGCGCAAGGTCTTTTGGGCAAAGTTGTTGGCGACATTGCCGAAATCACCGTACCCCAAGGCAAACTCAGCTTTGAGATAACAAGCATTTCATTCTAAAACACCATGGCAACAATATTCAGCAAAATAGTTGCGGGCGAAATACCCAGTTACAAGGTTGCCGAGAACGAGCATTTCTACGCTTTTCTCGACATCAATCCCCTTGCAAAAGGACACACTTTGGTAATCCCCAAGCGTGAGGTCGATTATTTCTTCGACCTTACCGATGAGGAGATAGCTGCAATGCAGGTTTTTGCAAAAAGAGTAGCAGAAGGCATAAAGCGTGCATTCCCTTGCATAAAAGTGGGACAGGCTGTGCTTGGACTGGAAGTTCCCCACGCACACATACACCTGGTACCTATGCAAAGTGAAAAAGATATGCTTTTCACCAATCCAAAGTTAAAACTCGCACCCGAGGAATTCGCCGAGGTTGCCAAAAAGATAGAAAAAGAGATTGCCCTTTAAGGCAATCTCTTTTTTATGTAGGCTATTTTCACTATCTTCGCACAAGAAAGCAAAAAACAATGGGAATACTTGTAAGCAATGCAACAATCGTGAACGACGGAGAGAGTTTCCGTGGTTCGGTAATCATAAGTAAAGGCAAAATAACAAACATACTGCGCAACGGAAAAACACCGCACGGCAAGTTCGACAAAATAATCGACGCCGAAGGCTTGTACCTCATACCCGGTGTAATTGACAACCACGTACACTTTCGCGAGCCCGGACTCACCGAAAAGGCAACCATTTACAGCGAAAGCCGCGCAGCAGCAGCCGGTGGAGTAACATCCTTCATGGACATGCCAAACACCGTTCCGCAAACCACAACCGTGGAGGCATTAAAAGAGAAATTCGCCATTGCCGCAAAAAGCAGTCTCATAAACTACTCTTTTTACTTTGGCGCCACAAAAAGCAACTGCAACCGTTTGAGCAAGCTTAACCCCCGACGCGTCTGCGGCGTAAAACTCTTTATGGGTTCCAGCACAGGAAATATGCTTGTCGACGAAACAGAACAACTCGAAAAGATATTCCGCACTGTGAGCATACCCCTTGCCGTACACTGCGAGGACAGCGCCATAATAAAGAAAAACACAAAAAAAGTAATTGAGAGCGTGGGAGAAAACCCCGATGTTTCATACCATCCTATAATAAGAAACACTGCTGCTTGTTATAACAGCACCAAGCGAGCTGTCGAACTTGCGCAGAAGTATGGAACAAGGCTTCATATAATGCACATAAGTACCAAAAAGGAACTTGGGCTTTTGAGCAAGGCCACCGCCGGATACAAGAGAATAACCGCAGAGGTAACACCAGCACACCTCACTTTCTGCAGCGACGACTACGCACGCCTGGGAACAAAGATCAAGTGCAACCCCGCCATAAAGAGCGACGACGACCGCAAGGCACTGCGCAAGGCCATTGCAAAAGGAATTATAGACCTTGTGGGAACCGACCACGCTCCACACCTTCCCAAAGACAAAGAGGGAGGAGCACTCACAGCCGCATCGGGCATGCCAAGCATACAATTCTCCCTGCTTGCAATGCTCAAGCTTGTCGACAACGGCGTGCTTACAATAGAAACACTTGTTGAGAAAATGTGCCACGCACCCGCGCGCATTTTTGAGATAAACAAGAGAGGATACATAAAAAGAGGATATTTTGCCGACTTTGTACTCCTGCGCCCCAACACTCCCCACACCATTGAACAAAGCGACATCATAAGCAAGTGCGGATGGAGTCCATTTGAGGGAGAGACTTTCGACTGGACCGTTGCACAAACTTGGGTAAACGGAGAGTGCGCCTACAACGAAGGTGTCATAAACAACGAAGTACAGGGTAAAATGCTCACATTCAACCGATGAAAAGGTTTCTTTTCAGCTACACCACAGAGGAACTGATGCCCTACATCGATTGGAATTACTTTTTCCACGCGTGGGGCATAGACTCCCGAAACGTAAAGGCAGAAGAGATAAAACGCGATGCCGAAGTATTGTTACAAAAGACAAAGCACGAAAAAACGGTAAAAGCCATTTTCGCCCTTTGCGATGCAAGAGGTGTGAACGATTGTATAATCGTAGAAGACACCACACTACCCCTGTTGCGCCAACAGCACGCACGCAAGGGAGAGCCCAACCTCTGTTTAAGCGATTTCATTGCCCCACAGGGCGATAAAATCGGACTTTTTGCCACCGCAGTCGAGGAGATTTCACACAGTAACGACACTTACGAAAAACTGCTTGCGCAGACCATAGAATCGCGCCTTGCCGAGGCCGCCGCAACCCTGTTACACAAGGAGGTACGCACCAGAAAAGAGCTTTGGGGATACACGCCTAATGAGCAACTTACAACAGAAGAACTGAAAACTGAAAAGAACCAAGGCATACGCCCCGCCGTGGGATACCCTTCCCTTCCCGACCAATCGATAATATTCATCATAGACAAACTGCTGTATTTGCAGGAGATTGGAATAACCCTCACACCGAACGGAGCAATGCAGCCGGCAGCTTCGGTATGCGGAATTATGATATCACACCCCGCGGCACGCTATTTTAATGTAGGAGAGATTAGCGAAGAGCAGCTGCTCGACTACGCAAAACGCAGAGGCATAAAGAGTGACGATTTACACAAATTTTTATACAAAAACCTACATAAATAACTCTTTTAGAGAGAAATTCTCAAGAAAAAGAAAAATATAGATTATATTCGCACTGTATAAAAAACCAAACAAAATGAAACTCAGTAAAATTCTTCACCCCCTTTACGTATTGTACCAACTATGTTTCGCATGGTGGGCATCACTTATTGTCATTGCCATAACCTGCATACTGATAAGCCTATTGGGACGATATTTGAAAATAAAGAACGGCGATTACTACCCCGCACTCACACTTTTCCGTGTCGTATGCTGGATATGCCTTATCCCCGTAAAAGTCATCGACCGCAACAAATATGTAAAAAAGGAGCAGAACTATATTTTCGTAGCCAACCACCAAGGATTTTTCGACGTGCTTGTAATGTATGGCTATGTTGAGAAGAACTTTAAATGGATGATGAAAGAGTCATTGCGTAAAGTTCCCTTCCTGGGCAAAGCTTGTGCCGATACCGACCACATATTCGTTGACCGCACCACACCTCAAAAGGACATTCTCCGCAAGGCTCTCAATATCCTAAAAAGTGGAAAATCAATGTCAATTTTCCCCGAGGGCACACGTTGCCGCGACGGCAAACTCGGACGCTTCAAAAAAGGAGCTTTCGTTGTTGCAAACATGTCACAGCTCCCCGTGGTACCAGTAGCTATTCAAGGCTCTTACAAGATAATGCCTCCCGGAAGCATTTTCCTTCATTGGTCACCCATAACACTCACATTCCACGCACCCATAATGAGCGAGAGCCGCAGTAGCGAGAATGTAGAGTACCTTATGGCCAAATCGCGCGAAGTTATCGCAAAAACCCTCGGCGAAGAGTAAACAAAACAACACTGATATTCTTTGGAACAAATAAAAAACCTCAAAACTTAACATCGATGCGGTAGGGTGAAAGCCCTACCGCATTCATGCTTGTTAAATTTCCCATAGAACAGAACTTTTTTTGATACATTATTTATTTAAATACTATCTTAACAAAATGAAAAAGACACTCATTACACTGCTTATCGCAGTTATCGCCCTACCGGCACAATTGCTCGCCGATGAGGGCATGTGGCTCCTGCAACTCATGCGCAGCCATAACTTGGAAAAGCCCATGCGTGAGTTGGGACTTGAACTCACTGCTGACGACATCTACAACCCCAACGCACCGGCATTGAAAGATGCCATAGGTATCTTTGGTGGCGGATGCACCGGTGAGATTGTTTCACCCAACGGACTTATACTCACCAACCACCACTGCGGTTACAGCTACATACAGCAGTTGAGCGCCGTTGAGCACAACTACCTGAAAGACGGTTTCTGGAGCCAGAGCTACGCCGAGGAACTCCCCTGCCAGAACATCAACTTCACATTCGTGGCAGAAATAAAGGATGTTACCGAGGATATCAACAACCGCATCAATGCCGGTTCACTTACAGAACAGGAGTCTTTCAACGCGACCGTACTTGCAACCATAGCTGCAGAGATGTTCGAGGCCGACAGCATAGAGGGTAAGCAGTTCCTTTCTCCCCAGCTTCTCCCCTATTTCGAGGGCAACAAATACTACCTTGTATATTACAAGAAATACACCGACGTACGCCTCGTGGGTACTCCTCCCAACTCAATTGGTAAGTTCGGTGGAGAAACCGACAACTGGATGTGGCCCCGCCACACAGGTGACTTCTCGGTATTCCGTGTTTATGGCGACTCACTCGGCAACCCCGCACCTTACAGCGACAAGAACATTCCCCTTCACACCCCCAAACACCTCAACATATCACTTGCAGGTATCGAGTACAACGACTTTGCAATGATTATGGGCTTCCCCGGCAGCACATCGCGCTACCTCACAGGCGAGGAGGTTAAACACCGTATGTTCTCGCAGAACGAGCCCCGAATCGCAATGCGCGATGCATCACTCAAAATCATCCGCGAGGAGATGGAGAAAGACGAGGCCATAAACATTCAGTATGCAAGCAAAATGGCACGCATAAGCAACTACTGGAAGAACTCTATCGGTATGAACAAAGCTATCGTAGACAACAAAGTAGTTGAAACAAAACTCGAGAAAGAGGCAGCCTTCAAGGCATACGCGCAAAAAGTGGGCAACAACGATTATGAAACTGTTGTAGAGAAAATAAACGCAGCCATCAACGGACGCAGCCGCAGCGAATATCTTATGACTCTCGTAACCGAGATTATAAGCAACGTAGAGTTCATCTACCGCAATATGCACACCACCAGCGACACAATGTTCAACGATATTGAGAAGGTTAAAAACCACGCAAAAGGTGTTTATCCCTGGATACACAACCGCGACTACAACCACAACGTGGACCGTCGCGTTGCCAAAGAGATTATCCCCCTCTACATTTCACTCACAACCGACGAGGAGCGCCCCGCCTTGTTGAACGAGATAAACAAGAAATACAAAGGCGACATCGCAAAATACATCGACGACCTTTACGACAACTCTATTATGTCGAGCGAGAAGAACCTTAACAAGTTCCTCAAAAAGCCCACACAGAAAGCTCTCGACAAAGACCTCGCTACACAGCTCCGCAACGCTATCTGGGCCAAATACCACGAGCTTGCAGCCGAGAGAGCCGAGTTCGATTCTATAATCAACCCCTTGCACAAGACCTACCTTAAAGGACTTATGGAGATGGCCGACGGCGCACCTATGGCACCCGATGCGAACTTCACAATGCGTCTTACCTATGGTAGTGTAAAAGCTTACCAGCCCAAAGATGGTGTTACATACAACCACTACACAACCCTCAACGGTGTTATGGAGAAAGAGGACAACACAAGCAGCGAGTTCACCGTACCTGCACGCCTCAAAGAGCTTTACCTTGCAAAAGACTATGGCCGCTACGCTTTGCCCAACGGCGATATGCCCGTAGCATTCCTCACCACCAACGACATCACCGGCGGTAACAGCGGCAGCCCCGTTATGAATGCCCGTGGCGAACTTATAGGCCTTGCATTCGACGGCAACTGGGAATCACTCAGCAGCGACATCAACTTCAACACCAAATTACAACGTTGCATCAACGTGGATATACGTTATGTACTCTTTGTTATAGAGAAGTTCGGTGGTTGCAAACGCCTCATCGACGAGATGAACATCGTGGAATAAGCACCACATTGCATATCTGCAATAAAAAATCCCGGGAACTGATGATTCCCGGGATTTTTAGTTTATATACTTATGCCTGCTTAATCACGCAACAGTATCTCGCAGTTATCGAGGCTGTCAATCATTGCAAGCGACTCAACCTTTATGCCCATCGCACGAAGCTCGTCACCACCGTACTGAAAGGATTTTTCAATAATGAAGCCGGCACCGACAAGTTCGGCACCTGCCTGCTTCACAAGTTCAACAGCACCTTTTGCCGCGTTGCCGTTGGCTAGGAAGTCGTCGATAAAGAGAACCTTGTCACCCTCGTTCAGGAAATCGGAGCTCACGCATATATCGTAATAACGGTTCTTGGTAAACGAGTAAACCTTTGACACAAGCATATTATCCATAGTGGAGGGCACACTCTTCTTTATAAATACCACCGGCTTGCGAAGAAGCAAACCTGTCATTATAGCTGGTGCAATACCACTCGCCTCTATCGTGAGTATCTTATTTACACCACACCCCTCGAAACGTGCCACAAATTCAGCGGCAATCTGCTCCAAAAGCACAGGGTCCAACTGATGGTTTATAAAGCCATCCACTTTGAGCACACCACCCTGCAAACATTTTCCATCGCGCAAAATACGCTCTTTAAGAATCTTCATATCTGTTTGAATACTGCTTTTATTGTAAAAAAAACATCTGCCTTTTGGGCAGATGTTTTATGGTAAAGCCTAATAGGCTATATACTTTTTATTGTCCTTTATATACACTCCATTCTTGACAGGTTGCTGCACCTTGCGACCGCCAAGGTCATAAATGGCAGAAGTGCCATTGTTTACAGCATCCGATGAAATGGAAGGAATGCTTGTAAAGCCACCATTCACATATATATTTCCTTTAAGAGCAGGCAACTCCTCCTTTGTTCCTTCCGAAGATATTTTCACATTCTTCAGTTCAAACTCGTACGCACCGTCAATTGCAAGAGCATCGATAGCTATGGCAGCCACATCACCGGCAGCACCAACAAAGTTTTCACCTTTTGCCGACATAACCACCACACGCAACGCACCGTCGGCACGTTTTGCACAGGTTACAGTGTGAGATGCACACGCACGATTACCAAGTGTAACAACATCCTCGCTCTCAACCTCTTCGGGAAGATATAGATCGAACTGCAATGCCGAGAATTGATAAAGATGATTATCTATACCTATTTCAAGCACACCATCTTCACCTTCGGCCGAAATAATACTTGTTGCTGCCGCATGCGCGGGAGCCGCTGACGCGCTATCCACGCCAAGCACGAGATTTACGAGCATTGTGATATCGGCAACATCAACCACGCCATCGGCATTGAGGTCGGCTATATCGGTAGCAAGTGAACTGTCGAGTATCATCGCTACAAGCATTGTGATATCGGCAACATCAACCACATCATCGGCATTGAGGTCACCTTCAACTCCCATAGAGCGTATTACGAAGTTTGCCGAAACATCGTTCATGCGAAGTTCTTCGGTCTCCTCGTCCACTGCAAGTATATTGGAAATGGTAACCTTGCTATCCTCTTCTGCAACTTCGGTATAACAGTTAAGCACAAGATTTACAACAACCTCCTCTTCGGCATTGAGCATTTCATCATCGTTAGAATATACCACAAGACGGTAAGTTGTCATATCGCGTTGCGAGAGAACCACACTATGCGATGCAGCGGCAGCACCGGCGGTAGCCTCAAACATTATGAGACCGTCGGGCAGAGTTATATCCATCTGCAAGGCTTTGTAATCCTCGTTACCGTCACGCACCAACTTCACAGGCAAGATACAATCTTCGTACAATCTCATTGCAAAAGCATCCACTTGCACACCGCCAATAGCCTGCGGTCTGTTATAGTACTCTTCGGCAGGCATAAAGTCGGCATTTAGAACCTCACTCTCAATTGCGGCAACATCGTCGGCTGTCACAATACCATCACCATCGACATCGGCTTTTACGAAGCTGAACGAAGCGTGAGTATAGCCACTCATGTATGCAGTGGTAATGGCAAGGTCGCGAACGGTGAGCAGATTATTCTTGTCAACATCGCCCACAAGAGGATAGTTGAACTCATCGAGATCGAACTCGGGGAGGTTCGCATATAGGTAAGCGGCACGGTTGGAGAGCCACTGCTTCATTGTGCTGTTTATAGAAGCATAACCCGTACCGTCGCTCCACAAAGTTGCATTGTTTACAAAAGACGATTTCGCATAATTATAATAATCATCCATGTAATCAAGGAGTTCGGCCATTGAGTTCTTGTCGAGGAACTCTGTCCACACCTTGTAGTAATACTTCTGCACATCGGTGTTGTTCATCAATGCACTGAAGAATTTATAACCCGACTCACCCGACATTGTACTTGCAAATATAGAGCTGGTGTAATCGGACTTTCCATAACTAGCATTACTCTCGTAACCGAAAGCCCAGTCAAAGTCCCACAAAGGCCCGAATTTTATTTTGCTTTCGCGATTCTCCACATCCTCTTTGAAAAGGAAAGTACTTTTGGGATGGCCAAGTTCCTGATTACACACAAGGTCGTTGGTGAGCATAAAGCGTGCAAAAGCATCAAGGTCGAGAAGAGAATCCACCGCATAACTTTTGTAAAGAGAGCCATCGAGGCGGTTAAAGTCGGCCTGGATAAGTTCCTTGCGGGCTGTTGCAGCCGACGCGCTATATTCAGTGAGGTCGGGCTCTTTGATATTTACCGGCAAACGATAATATTTTGAGCCGAACTTATAAGCCTCATCGTAGTAGGTATCGAGTTCCAACAGATAGCCAAGGTCTTCGTCGATATCCACACTGTTGTTTGCCATACCAACTTTCTCGGTAAACATATAGCTGCCGTAGTACGAACCATTTACATAAAGTTCAACAGGCACTATGTGGTTGGCATATTCCGCACCTGCCATCTGACCAATCTTCATTGCCACAGCGTTGGCCATCATAGAACCTTTCTGATAGTTGGCAAGCAGAACCCAACTTTTTCCCTTTGTAAGACCAAAGGGTTTTACTTTTGACTCAAATTTCAAACGATAAGGCTTTTTGGGATAGCCCCAAGTTGTATTTCCACGGCCTTTTATCTGCACCGAATCTTCAAAATCTTCGTAAACACCATAACCTGTAATGCGGAAGTTTGCGTTGAGATAGGTATCCTTGCTTGTCACGGTGAGACCGTTTTCTATATCAATATCGATGCGCGGAACCGACACGGCGTTATCGACCAACCAATTGATATTTACTTTATAATCGCGGCCATAGGGTACTTTCTTTGTTTCATACACAGCCTCGCTCACAAGCACATCCTCGCCCGGTTCGACATCGTATATACGCATCTCCGCAAGAGCCATGTGGTTCTTTGAGTATTGACCTTGCGATTGCAGGATTCTCAAATATGAGTAGCTGCCACCCAGTGATATTGTGGGCGAAGTGTATGTTTTTGAACTTGTACTGCCGGTGGGCATACCATCCTCCGTTGTAAGGGTGCGTATCAATGTCCAGTTGCTACCATTGTTACTTGCATATATTTGCAACTCCAACGGAGCGTAACCATTCTGGGGACGACACTGGTAATACAACTGGAAGTTTTCCAAAGAGAAAGGCAATACAATATCTATATATGTATTGACATTCACAGTAGCATCATTGGCCGAGCCCCAAGTTGAGTGGAAAATTGTGCTGGGGCTACCATCAAGCAAATTGCCTACACCCTCATTGGCTTGTGTAGAGGGCTTGTTGGTACTCAACATAGCGGCAGTCAAGGGAACCTCGGTCACAGTGTCTCCAATATGTTGCCACACCTCATCGCTCACCTTTACCGAACGAACCGCATTATACCCGGGATATGTGACAGTATAGTTTACAGGCTTTGCAAAACTTTGACGGGTAACCTTGGATTCTTGCTTAATAGTATCGACATAAACCACAGCTTTGTCGTCGCTCAACTGGAAACTTGCAGTGAGCCACTTGCCTATTGAGTTCAACGAAAAATTCATCTCACTCTTTATGGTGTCGGCTACGGCATCGACAAAAAGGTTGGGATTGAATTTATTGTTAAATTTGTACGATGTAAATTCAGGCAACAGAGGTGTAACCTCTGAAATGCTGTCAAATTCCTGTGTGGTGTAGTAATAGACATCACCGCTCTTTAAAGGCACACAGGTATAATCTCCCTCAACATAGCAATCACCATCTATTTCGCGGGCACGATAAGCGTCAACGCCTCCGTCGGCCAAATAGACATAAAGATATCCATCGGTTATGATGCTCTCTTTAACACCAACGATATTGGCAAAATTATTCCAATAATCGGTTGCCTGATATGTAGATTTAGCACCAACAGGTACATAGAGGCTGGCTGTTTCATAAAGCCCGTCAAAAGTTCTGGGATAGATTGTTGCAGGTGTATATGCCACGCTATAAATCTCGGAAAGTGAGGTACAGCCACCGAAAGCTCCGTCGCCAATACTTGTTACTCCTGTGGGGATATTTATACTTGTAAGCGCTGTACAACTTTCAAATGCGTTATCGTCTATACTGGTTAGTGTTGTAGGCAAGGTTACACTTGCAAGCGCTGGAGAGTTGTCGAAAGCCCATGTTGCGAGTTTTGTCACACCCTCGGGTATCACAATGCTTGTGAGGCCGGTACGGCTAAACGCACCAGATTCCATTGTCAGGAGAGAAACAGGGAGGTTTACCGCTGCCAGGTTACTGCATCGGCAGAAAGCTTCAAGACCAATGGCGGTAATGCTTGCGGGAATATTAACATCGGTAAGGTTTTCGCATTCGCGGAACATTCTGTCACCAATTGTTGTGATGCCACGCTCTATAACCACGCTGTTTATATCGCCTTTATTGTCGTACCAGGGAACAAGTTTTTCGTCATCATAGTCATACAGCTCGCCATTACCGCTAATGGTGAGGATATTGTTTTTTAATGCCCAAGTAGCATTCTCGCCACAAGTGCCACCAAGAGGCACTGTGACCAAAATGTTATATATTTGCGCCTGGTCGTCACCATCGCTCATTACAATATCCTTGCTATAGACCACGGTTAATGTATGGGTACCGGCAGATGTAAAGGTACGTTCATAACTGCCCGACTCACTTCCGCTCTTATTTACAATTTCAATGCCATCGAGAGTTATGGTAAGCCAGTCGTAGTATTTCTCGCTACTTACGCTCCAATCGAAAGTGAGCACACTACCCTCTACCACATTAAATGTGTATGTATTATCCGAGGTAGAGTTATGGGTACCTTTATTGGTGGATGTCCAGTCTTCAAAAGTTTGCGCACAAAGTGCTGTACAACACAATAAGAGAGCGAACATCAACTGCAATTTCAAGCAAAGTCTTCTCATACTTTTATTTATTTTATATTTTGTTATATAACAATTTACAAAGGAATAAAAAATAAACAAAAAAAGCAACAACGACACCCTTTTAGATTTGAAAAAACAGACAAAAGCAATATTTGTTTCAACCAACATAAAGAACTCAACCACACTAAAAAAAGCGGGTGACTTTTGAGTCACCCGCTTTACTGGGAATTGACTATTTTTTTAGTCAATTTCTAACAGTTTATTCAATACTTATCGTGCAATAAACTTTTTATTGTTCTGAATGTATATGCGACCTTTGACGGGGTACATCACTCTGTTACCCATGAGGTCGTAGATATTATTGTCGGCAACTGTTGAGGGTGTCTCAACCTCCTTTATGCAACCGATTGATGTTGAAACATCATCGGCTGTGATGCTGTCGGCACCGTCGGTCATCCACGAGAGTGAGAAACGTACATAACGCATCTGATAACCGCCTTCAAGACCATCCTCCTCATAGTAGCAACCGATAGTTCCGTCGGGAAGCACGGTGAGTGAAGAGTATGCCGAACCTTTGGGACAAATAACCTTTTTGGTGGGCCAGGTTTGTCCTTCATCGGTACTCAGGAAGATTGTTACACTCTGGCGTGAACTTGCATTGGGAATGGTGTGCAACAGACGGTTCTTGTTGCTGCCACCCGAGAGTGATGTGAGACGAAGAAGGTCACCGTTACATCCGGGTTCATAGAGGTCGCTCCAGGTTGCGCGGCCACTCCAGGTTGCACCGCCATCACTTGACACTGCATAATAACGATACCAAGCGTGACGCGATGAAACAAGCAAATCGCCATTGTCGAGTTCAACAATTTTAGACTCGTCGGCATCGAGCAATGCGTAGTTGTTGCTCAATGTCCAGGTTGCACCGTGGTCGCTTGAACTGATGATGCGAGCCTGGAATGTACCGTGAGAAGTGTTTGATGTGGGACGAGTGGGAGCCACACACATAAGAGTTCCATCTTTAGTCTGCATAAACGAGCCGGAACTGGGAAAGAGAGAGTGGATGGTACTGCGCTCGCTGTCGCTGCAACCCGCACCATAGAGTTGGTTTGTTATATCCACAGGAGCATCCCAGGTTTCACCGTTATCGTGGCTGGCAATAACCTTGATAAGCTGCGGGCTCTGGGGAGTTCCATAGAAGAAGCCCTCTTTTGAGCAAACAAGTACGAAGATGTCACCGGTTACCATATCTGTTACGATAGCTGGGTCGCCGTGACCATAATCGCCACCAAGTTCAGCAGTTCCCGCGATAGTTACAGGGTCGCTCCATGTTGCACCGTTATCCTTGCTGACACGTGCCACAACATCGATATTGTTGGGAAGGTCACCATTTGAGCCCCAGCGTTTATCGGTCACTGCAACCAACCAGCCATTGACAGCTGTTGTTATTGCAGGGATGCGGTAATAACGTGAATCGTATGTGTTCAGATACTCTACAGTACTTGCCGAGAGGAATACAGTAGTTGTGTACTGGGGATTACCGTTAACCTCGGCTATCTCCTCACCTGCTACAATATAAGATGTTATTGCAGCATCTATTGCATCGCCCTCTTCGGCTTCTTCGCTAATGTCGGCTGTCACCCACAAGTAATCGCTGCTGCCTGTTTTCAAAGCAACAGGATTTGTAAACCGGATGGTGAAGTTGCCATTGTCACCGGGAGTTGCCTCACCCAGAAAAGTAGCATTCTCTTTGTCGGCACGATACTCATACTGGTCGGGAACACTATATACTCTGACCTTTGTCACAACATCGCTATTCATAGAACCCTTAATACCTTCGAGGTTCTTTGTGCCATTAAGTCCCTCGGCGGTAAAGGTAGCGCGCAAAAGTGCAACATCCTCGTTACCGATACCGGTACCAATATTGGCAAGCTGAACAGTTGAACCTGTGATTGTTATCTGCGACTCAACCTCCGCGGGAGTAAGCTCGTGCAAGCCCCAAAGCGAAGCATTGTTGGCAGCAGCAGCCCAAGTAACAATAACGGTGTTTGCCTCTTGTGCGTGAATGGGGTTACCACTTGCATCTGACTTAATTATGTAGCCTCTATCACCTATAGAACCTTGGGTGTAGCGGCTGATGGTATAGTTGTAAGCAGGAGCATCGACCATACCTGCGGCAGCATTGTTCTTATCCTGTATTTTTGACATATAGCCACCGGCATAGTTGCGTATAGCCACTTTACCGTCGGCGTTCTTCTCGAAGCACCACACCATTGTGGGGTCAAGAGCCTTGGGAGCGTATGTAAGAGGTTGGGCATCGCGTTTCTTTATAGCCTTTCCACTGCAATATGCATGTTCCGAAGCCGATACAATATAATACCAGGTAACATTGCCTGTTGTTGAATATTTAACATCGTTGCGGGCTGCATTGTAGGCAGTGATAGCTGCATTGAGAGCATCGATAGCAGCCGAAATTTCAGCTTCACCCAAGCCTGTTGTGTTATTCTTGGTAACAGCCTCATTTATAGCAGCCTGCAATGCAGTGCGGTCACTCACACTGAAACAAGCAGGATCGTTGCCGGCTGTTGTATTTTCGAGCAACGATGTTGCCTCTTCTATCTTTGTACCAAGTGCTGCATATGAGCCCATTATGTATTCAACAGTGATGGTGTTGCCGCTGATGGTGATTTGCGCACTTTTGCCATCTACTGTACCGGGAGTAAAGTCGGCAGAAGTTATTGAAGTACCGGCAGGCACAAAGAAGTATCCACCGTTAAATACCGAAGCAAGACCTTTCACTGCCGCATTTGTGCAGGTAAGTTTCACATCGTTACCAATTTCGGCAGCATTATCGGCACCATTCATCACCACATTATATATGGTGTAACGGCTCTGCTCCTCGGTTGTTTTGAAAATATTGTATTTGGTAGTAGAGTTGCTGTACTTACCAACATAGGGCGATTCTGCTGTACCAGTATTGTAAGCCGAAGTCTTTCCAATTGTAAACACTCCGTTGCTGCCGCTGATTGCAGTCAATGAACCGGGCACGGCACGCGATGCTGTAAAGTTCTCATTAAGTTTGTGACCGTTGAGCGATGTAAGGTAATAGTTGTTACCGCTCTTTGTCACATACACGTAACTCATAACAGGGTTGCTCTCGTCATAAGCCGCATACTTCAAGGGATAGTAATTGCTTGCATTCTGGCGATACTCGGTTGTTGCATTTACAACGTGGTTCTTACCGGCATTGATAGCATTTGTCATATCACCGGCAGTACCCTCAACGGCAACAATGCGATACCAGCCATTTACAAGGTCGCTGATATTTTCTATTTGGTTGGGAAGGATGGTTTCCACATCGGGCTCGCCTGTCACAAGTGAAATTCTATATTGACAGCCGGCGTCGGAACGGTCGGTACCGTTTTGCCCTGCACTCCAGTTGTAAACCTTCCAACCCAGGCTCTCCTGAGTTTGGTTCAACTGCACTGTACCGCTGTTGATGATGTACAAGCCAACAGTATTGGAATAGCTCAAAGACCAGCCGTTGGCAGGCTCTGTTTCGCTGGTAGATATTGCAGTGTTATAGCCGGCAGAGGGGTTCAGGTAAGAACCGTCTTTGCGGTTGATAATATTGTATGTACCATTACCGCGAGAGGTAAACTTCCACATACTGCGCTCGAAGTTATTCTGCTCCTTACCCAACACCTGGCTACCTACTCCCATAGAAGAGAGGTAGCGGTTACTACGCTGGGGTGTGCTGAACTGATACCAAACCTCATTACCTTCAGTACTTGCAACAGGCATATTTATTTTGGGCAACAGTTCTGTGGTTGCAGTTGTTAGCGCGTTAACCTTATCGGTAAATGTGTCGCTTGCATTTGTTGAGGATGCAAGTGCCGCATAAGCATTGGCAACAATAGCTTTCACCGCTGCAATGTTTTCTGTTGTGTACTCGCCAACACCATTTCCTTCGGGAAGCTGTGCAACTGCTGTTATAGCATTACCGAGCGCTGTGCGGTTTGCAAAGCGTGTATATGCAGCATTGGCCTGCTCATCGGTAAGAGCCACGATTCCGGCATCGCCAATTGCCGCAGCAATCTTCTGCGCAACCTCTACATAACCCTTGCCATAGAGGTAGTTTCCATTGAAATATGCAGTGTTTGCCACAGTGCCGTTAAGAAAATCGGTATAAATATCGAGATACTCGATTTTGTCGGTCGCGCTCTCCTCGGCATATCCTTTGATAAGTTCGTTAAAAGGAGCCACACGGTTGGTATTTGTAGCAGCCGTAGATGTGGGCTGGAGACTCATAAGTGTCACCTTTGTTGCAGGTGAGAGTTCCTGTATCTTTGCTACAATGCTTTTATAGGTAGTGAAAAGAGATGCAAGGTCGTTTGAGCCATTCACCTCACCAACACCGGTATAGAGGAATATCTGCGCGGGAGTTGCATTGTCGTGCAATATCACGGGAATCTCCGCGAGCACCTGCGCGAGAGAAGGACCGGGATACCCCCATGCTGTTCCGCGGCTCTTTACTCTGTCACTCTGCAAAAGTTCGTGCCACTCACCGCCGTGAACCATCTCGTCACCAATGATGAGTATGTCGTCGCTATCGACAGGCAACATACTGAACACTGTGTTACGCATACCATATGAACCACCCAGGCCACCATCCTTCTGCAAACTGATAGTATTAGAGGGATATACCGAGGTTGCATTTTCGTCGTCCATAACATAAGGAGCAATAATGTCGCACCACACCTGATAACCCGCAGCTGTAAGGTGGAGTTTATCGTATGAAAGAGTATTTGTAGTGATACCCATCATACTGTCCCAAAGGTCGATGTATGTAACACCTTTCTCTGTACAAAATGCTTTGAGCGCAGTGTTTGTCGCAGAAAGAATATCGAGCGTACGTATTCCGCTTGTACTGGGAAGAATGCTCTGGATATACAACTCAGTTTCGGGCGATGTCTGCTTGAAACGCTCAACAATCATTGTCATATTGGTGAGCACGTGCTCTGTGGTGTTTATGCCACTTGTACCCAAGTCGTTGGTACCAAGCAAGAAGAATACCTTTTTAGGTTTTCCGGCAACTACCGCTTCGATGTTTGAAAGAGCTTCGTCGGTAATAGCACCGGAAACACCGCGGTTTACCACGTTGTGGTTGCCAAAGGCCTCCCACCACTCGTGCATGTTGGTAATACTGTTACCAACAAAAACAATCTGCTCCGAATTTACGGGCAGAACTTTGAATGCGTCGTACCTGTGGTTGCGGAACGGCCCGTCGGCAAACGAGAAAACCGTCGCTAAAAGAGCACAGGTAAGTAAGAATAATTTTTTTCTCATAAATGGTATTTTTTAATTATGGTTAGCATATCGATAGTAGAAATCGCTCCGACAAGCCCAATCTACCTCAATTAAGCGCAAATTAAATTTCTTTTTGCAAGAAAAACAAGATATTCACAGAAAAAATAACATTTAAAGAAGCCGGGCCTGCCAAAATGAAGCAAACCCGGCTGTAAAATCAATTCAAAAGAGACATTTGGCACAACGGCACGACACACGCCGATGACTCATATATAAAACGAGAGGGTGACCCGGAAGTCACCCTCTATGTTGGGATTGAATAAAAAATCCTTTTTAATCAAACTCTAATTATATAACTTAAAATTGCAATTCTTCGTAAGGCAACTTCCAAGCTTCGGCAACCTTTTTATACACCACCTTACCCTCGGCAATATTCAAGCCCTTGCACAACTCTTCGTTTTCGGCACAAGCCTTACGCCAACCCTTGTCGGCAAGTTGCAGAGCATAGGGCAATGTAGCGTTGGTGAGTGCAAGAGTCGATGTATAAGGCACTGCACCGGGAATGTTTGCAACACAGTAGTGCAAAATACCATCGACATAATATGTGGGCTCTTCGTGAGTTGTTGTGTGAGAAGTCTCAAAGCAGCCACCCTGGTCAATGGCAACATCCACAAGCACGCTACCCGGCTCCATAAGTGCAAGCATATCGCGTGTAACCAATTTGGGAGCCTTGGCACCGGGGATAAGCACAGAACCGATAACGAGGTCGGCTGTTTTAAGCTCTTCGCGAATGTTATATTCCGACGACATAAGAGTCTTGACATTGGGAGGCATAACATCGGCAAGATAAGAAAGACGAGGCAAGGAAATATCGCAGATTGTCACATCGGCTCCAAGACCTGCCGCAGCACGTGCAGCAGCTGTTCCAACCACACCCGCACCAATTACAAACACCTTTGCAGGCTTAACACCGGGTACACCGCCCAGCACCTTACCCTTACCACCGCGAGGACGCTCGAGATAATAACAGCCCTCCTGCACCGCCATACGGCCGGCAACCTCCGACATAGGCACGAGCAAAGGCAAAGAACGGTCCTTGCGCTCAACAGTTTCGTAGGCACAGCACACAGCACCACTTTCAATCATAGCCTGTGTAAGCTCCTCGCACGATGCAAAGTGGAAATAGGTAAACAGCAACTGTCCCTTGCGCACCAGCTTATACTCGCTCTCAATGGGTTCTTTTACCTTTACAATCATTTCGGCAACGGCATACACCTCTTCAATTGTAGGAAGAATGGTTGCACCGGCAGCAACATAAGCCTCATCGCTAAAACCGCTGTTAACTCCTGCGGTAGCCTGTACATATACCGTATGTCCGCGTTTGGTCATCTCCTGAACACCAGAAGGTGTCATTCCTACACGGTTCTCATTGTTCTTAATCTCTTTTGGAACACCAATAATCATAGTCGTAAATTTATTTTTCAGTAGTGAGAGGGTAAAAGTACATATTAAATAGGTAAAAATCCAAGAAACTATCTTATTTTTTTACAAAATTATTAGAAAAGAGAGAAAAACAGTACATAAAGCGTGCTTTTCCCATATTTATAATACTTTTTGTTTATACAGAAAAGCGGCTAAAAGCGAAATATTATAGTTTTTAAAAACTTTCGGTTTAAACTTCAATTTAAACATTTCACTTAAACTTGGTTGCTTTTAGCGCAACTGTTGCGCAAAAGGTGTTGAAAAAAGTGTTGAAGAAAGTGTTGAAGAAAGTGTTGAAGAAAAAGGAAAAATGCCTCTACAAGTGTTTGTAGAAGCATTTTAGTGTCGGGATGACCGGATTCGAACCAGCGACCACACGCCCCCCAGACCGTAATTATTATAATTATTAAAGCCTTGATTTACAAAACAACACCTTGAGTTTTTTGTTTTCGGTTGACTTTATGGCTGACTTTGAATAGTCAACGAGATTAAAATTGTTATTATCACTACAAAAATAGTAATAATCTTAATCCCTTTCAAGGATTTTAGAACTATTTCGTAGATTGATAAAATCCTTTTTAAGCATTTCAACTTACTGTATATTGTGGTATTTTGCAGGTTTTAAAACACTCTGTAAGCTCTTATTTGCAATAGTGATTCATCACCTCTATTCAATATATAACCAATTGGTCTGTTTATGCCTTGTGAAATATCCCCAAATGTAGAGTGGTCTTGTGAAGAATCCATTTTTGATATATCCGTAACCAAATTCTCCCATATCAAGGTAGGTCGCATTGGTACAGCGTTTGCCACATTCTAAAGCAAAATCGGACATTGTCATTGGGTAATTGGACTGCAATATAAAAGCACCGTCCTTGTCTTTACATAAAGCTCTGCGTATATATTTCCGCTTATCGTGGAACTTCATTGCTTTGGAATTGTTAACCAATGTCAGTTGCTGAAAACCATTGTCACCCATCCATTTCCTACTGATAAAGAACATATCCCCTTTTAAGGAGACTCTCATTACCATTGTTTTGTTTGCTTCATAGTTTTTCCCATTTATCCTGTATGCCCCAAGAATTTGTCCTTGTTCATCAGTAAAAGCGGCTGGAACACACATCTTGGCATTTTGCGGTCTTTTGTTCGACCATTTTAGTTCACCCTTTGGCAAGTCAAATCGAGTTACCTTTTTCTCAAAATGCAGATAGACTATCCCCAAGCATATAGAGACAAGACAAAGGATCAATAGAAAGCGTTTCATTAAATATTTGTGCTATGCGTGTTCTTTGATAATCCGTTTTATCAACCAATTAGCAAACAGAGCCAACAGGTAAAGTACCACAAAAATAATAAGATTTACAATATAGTACTCAGTCCAGCCTTTTTTATAATGTGGCATATTTGTTGGAATGTCAAGATGTGTACCTAGTGCATAAAGGTCGTCACGGCAAATTGCAAATGCTGTATCGCAATCCATATTCCCATATCTGTTGAACAAGAAGATGCCCAATAGCACAAATGGCACATTGTATAAAACGGTCAATATAAGCACTGCTATTCTACGTCTTGTAATCCCTTGTCTCAACTTCTTTACCGCTACATAGATAACTGATAATGCAGATAGGATCAGCACTGCATATTGTAGGTACAGATTGACGTAAACACAAGCTTCGTTGTATGTCCATCCAAACAGTTTGCCAAGCAGTGTCATTATCCCACAACAGGCGAAAAAGATTAACGATATTATGTAGAAAAGAATGTTTGTCATTTGTCTAAATAATCAATAAAGTTCAAGTAAAATAATTTGCCAACCGAATTAAACAGGCGAACAACCAATTGAGCGGTATTTAAAAACAACGTTATTTCCTATAAATTTGCCACTTGGTTTTGTGGTAGTCTTTGGCAGGAATCATATTCCTTTGCTTGAAATCAGAAACCCATTGCTCACCATTCCACATCTGAATGTGCCCCCAAATGTGCTTACCAACAGCAGGGAATACTATCAAATCGCCTTTTTGCGGAACATAGTTCTCTCTGCCTACCTCTATAAATCCCATTCTTGGTAACAACCACGAATATCCGTATGCAGGCAAAAGGTAGATAGGACATCCACCCTCTTGCAGAGCACGCATCACATACCACGCACACCAAATTCTTGACTTTGCTTCGGCATGTTCAGTTACATAAGCGACTGCCTTTTCCTTATCAAATGTATAGTCTGCATTTTCGGCATAAAGAATAATGCCTGCCGCTAACGCGAACAAACAGACAAAAGCAATAATAAGCCCTTTTAAAATCTTCATAGTTCTTGCAAATAATCAATTGGATTCAAATAAAACATCTTCTGCCAACCGAGTGGGGCACTGTCAATTCTCCATGGATAGGGGATGAGCGTTCCAATTCCATAATGCAAGTGTGCTGGAGTGGTAATGGCATTTCCTGTGTTTCCAACAGTGCCAATCTCTGTGTCTTGTGTGACAAAAGCAAATGGTTTGGTCTTGATTTCATCTAAATGAGCATAGTAATGTAATCTCCATTTCGGACCAAGTGTTACAACAAATTTGCCACCCTTGCCACGCTCGGCAGTAATAAGCACTATTCCCCAAGTGGCAGAGTTTACCCTCGTCCCTTTCTTCGCAAACACATCAACTCCTTTATGCACAATGGAAGTTCCCCAACCCTCGTACCAAAATGTTTCGTGGTTATAGCTGTTGCTGTCTGCTCCAACAACAGGCATCTTCAAATTCTGTGGTATAAGAAATCCTACCAAGATAATTGATAGGATTCCTATAATGGTTCTTTTAATCCATTTGTTTTGTAAAAGTAGCTTTTGCTGATATTTCATAGATATTACCTCTATTTATGTTGCATAAAAGATTACCACATTCTATGCTCTGGACAATCTTTCAAGAACTCTTCTATCTCGTCTTGGCTAATTCCATATTCGGCAGTTTCCAGTCTTATTCCTCTGCATTCATAGTCATAGACCTCTCTTGTTTGTTCATCTACATAACTGTAAACAACTGAATAGAAAAGCTTCTCCGGATGGTCGTAAAATACGATGTAGATAATAGCACCTCCTAGCATCCAAGGCTGTATATCTCCAATTATAAATTTTCCCTGTATATCATCCTTGTACTCATCTAGTACGGTGTCTGTAATCTCACCATTATTGTATGCATCGAGATATCTTCGTACTGTGCGGATATATTCATTATCAACCCATTCAGCTTTTCCCCATCCTGCAAAGCGAATGTCGTTGAGTGTTTCGCCTCTCTTTTCTTCTGTTGTGTCTGAATCTATAGTGTCAGCAACAATAGGGGTTGTTTGTTCATTGGAAACAATCTCCATATTTTCAGTGGAGTTTGTTTCGTTTACTTTATTTGCACTGTTCTGATTGTTGCAGGCAATAAGTGCGACAAAGCACGCTAATAGTGGTAATAGGTTTTTCATGATACTTTTATTTAGTTCTGGAATAACGCTCCTTAAAATGAGTATATAATGTATTTAATAGAATCTCTCGTATCTCTGAATTACTATCTAAAGGGGTAACCTCAAAGCAAAACGCATTATAATGAATGTAAAATCGCCATGCAATATCTTCTTCATCAGCCGATTTTGAGAATTTAAGGAAAAGACTATTCCCAAAAGCTGTTGAAGATGGTAATCCTACTGCCAATATAGGTAGGGTAGTGTCCCTGTTTGCAAGAACTTCATCAATGTATTTGCCATATCTTGATTCTATTTCTTTTATAGCCTCCTCTTTGGTGTAAATCTTTACTGGCTTTATATATGGCCTTCCATATTTTTCGATGTACCATTCATTAATATCCTCATTTGTATCAAAGAGCACATATCCTTTTCCTCCTGTATTCTGAAAGCAATGTTTAATCTTATAATGATGTTCTTTATAAAACTCTATTTTTGCACTTAACGCATCTGGAGCATCTGGGTATTCGTATCTCATTACTAGCAGTATATAGATTAAAGAATGGCAATTAGTAATAGGTGATTATTTGTGCTAAGGTACAAAGACCATTAGGGGTTAGATATTCTGTCCCCCATTCATATTCTTTAATGATTGTAGCAAGTGTCATGCTGAGACAAAATAAGGTTTCGTTATTTGGTATCTCTTTATAATGTCTTGCTGCAATTTTTGCTAATTTGTTTATAACGTAATGATTCTTAATAGAATGTTTTATATCCAGTAGCTCTTGTTGTGTTAGTTGTGGAATGATTTCATTTTGTATTGATGTTTTGTAAGGAATCATTTTAACAACTAAAGATATATTCTTTGAATATGCGGCAGCTTCTTCACTTGTAAACATAATATTGTGATAGTTTAACGGATATATAAATATATTTTGAATTAAAAGCAAGAATTTAAATCTCTTTCGTTTTCAGAACCATTAAAATTGACACTTCCCCAACGAGTTGAACATTGAATATAATTCTTTCTTTTATCTACTATATATTTTGTCCAAGATGCATAATTTTGTTGTATTTGTCCCTCTGTCATTAAATCAGAAGCATAACATAAGTAAGCTAAACAATCAACGTACATTAATAAATCACAGAAAAGCAAGCGCCCGCATCTATTAATGTGTTCGTCGACGATTTTAAGCAATCCGTCTTTATATCTATCAATTTTTGCTGAAAGCGAAGATGTGTTAACTAAAGATATTAATCTATTAAAGTCGTTGGTAACATCATTAGCTTCGGCCAATGGGTAAAGTGAAATGTTATGAAAAACAAAGGGACGTGCCCATCTTGAATCAACATAGGGAATAGGCATAAATGGGCTTTGAATTACAGGTACATCTAATGATATAGTACGTGTAGTGTATCCTTCTTTGAGATTGGCTGAAAGTTCCATATATGTGTGTATTAAATTAAATATTATCTTATGGGCCTTATATTCTAATCAACATCGGGCAAACCCAATCTTTGTTTCATATAATAGAAGAACTGCTCTTCTATGGGAGTGATTTTTCCATCAGCTAAAACAACTTGGGCAACAAACTTTCCAACGTATGCTTTCTTTATTGTGTCCATATTGCGAAGACAATTTGTCATAACCGGCTCTGATAAACGACGTGATGCTTCCATATCAGCAGTTGTAATTCCAATAATTCTGTTTACTTCACCAATAAGAGCAAGTTCTCGCGGGTCTCGTTCTCCATCAATTATCATTGCTGCGCAAAGAAGTTGATATAATGACTGCTTCTCTAATGATGTAAAAGTAGAAAGGGCTACTCTGTCAAAATAATTTAAATCCATAGTTCTATCCATTATTATTAACATATTGTATGTCTTTATATGTAATGCGTAAGCAACTTCCATAGAATGCACAACTTAATGAGTAGTTGAGATATATCCATGGACAATGCTTCTTTGTGTTGTTTCCTGATAAGACTTTAAGCATTTCCGAAACATGTTCTTGTGAAGGTTGCATTGTGAATGGCATCTTACTTTTTAATAACTCTGTCCCTATTGAGTATTCAACTCGAGGTGTTTCTCTTTCACTGGACGTTGTAAAACGCACTTGAGAATCATAGAAGTTTATATTAGGCGCATCGAGGTACATGTCAATCATATAATAATCCATATCACTTTTTGCATCAAATGTGAAAGAATCCACTTTCAAGTATTTGCCAAGATTTATTATATTATTAAATAACACGCATTCTACACCTGTTTCGATTTTTAAATATAGCAAATCTTGTAGAGTTTGATATAGAGTATAATAATCACCACTTGCTGCATATCTCCATGAATTCAGAATCTTACATACAATATCTCTCTTTACTGCAAATGGGAGATTCTTTAGAGTGGAAACATAATGAGTGTAATCAAGTTCTGTTTGAGCCAATAGTGAGTAACCGCTAAAAACATCAAACAACTTCTTGCTATCCCATTTCATCATACCTAAAGGTTTTGTAAGGTGATTCAAGAATTGCGATATAGCAGCTTTTTGTTGAAAATTTAGAATGGTTTCCATAGATTTTTATTTAATAAGTTCATCATATTCAATATTAACCCCTCTATCGTACATATGCAACACACATTTTACAACATTTCTATTCTTGAGATGAAGAGTAATGCCATAATCTTTATTGTCGTATGCTACAACTCCCATAGCTTTAAGAGTAACTCCTCGCAACAATATTTTATCGCCAGTATCAGCTACCATTTCCATAAGCTTGGGTTGCATTTGTGGTGTTGGTGTAAGAGTATCCATGTTCCACATTGTCACAAGGAATCCTTCTTTGGGATTTACATCTAATCCATTGAACATTTCCTTAAAAGCCTTGTTTTCGATTTTTATAGTGCGGTTGCAATATTGGTCACCCATCACGGGAATGCCATTCTGATAACGCTGATGATGTGTTGATTTTAAAACTAAATCTTGCATATCTTTATTCAATAATTTATGCTAATATCTAAAAAGGTTTCTACACCCGAGTCAAAAGAAATGTCAGAAATAGGCATTCCGAATGCCATCATTGATGAACGCATTGCATTATAATGTCCCTGCAAGTTCGCTCCATATAAAGCAATAGAACCAATTTTACCACTTCCATTTACATCCGGATAAAATAAGAATAGATTAACTGTTTGCCCATTGCGGGTGATTTCCAAAGCGTGGCATCCGACTTTCATATCATATAAATAGGACTTAATCTGATATGTAGAATATGCTGGGAAATTTCTAAAACCATTTTCTATGTTTTTTATTCTTTGCAAGCTGTCTTGGTTTAAGTATCCGTACATACAATTGTATTGTTTATATGTTAGACATAATGGATAGTGCCTCTACAATATTCATTTCAGGTAAATCACATAGAGCTGTAATAAGTGCCCATAACTTAAGTTCCGATTCGTCAATATTCCCATCTGCACAAATCAATGTACCTAAAAAGGCTGTAACATACTTTTTTTCTTCAGCAGTCATTCTAGATATAATCTGGCAACATTCTCCGTAATTCATCTTGTCGCCCATTTCTGCAATCAATTTTGCCTTATTGGGGTCCACGTTAAATCTAGCTAGTTCGCAAGCCATAATTGTTGTTTCTTCGTTTGTGATTTTGCCATCGGCTAATGCCATAACATGTGCTAGCCTAAAAATTGCACTTAATTCTTGATTTGTGAATATCATAACATATTAAATATTATGCTTCCCAATTCCCAGATGAAAGCCAATAATAAAACAAGGCGTGGGAACTTTAACTTATTATTCTATTGAGGCTCTGGACTGCCTGACACTGATAATAAGCAAAGCCCACGCCTAATGATATAATATTCCCATAGAGGGTATATATACCACAGACGTGGACGTTTCTTGCTCATTACCCCAGTGTCGAAATTGTCCAGATTTCAATAGAGGATAACTTTGCTAAACGCCCTAAAACTAATATGTCTTGTTCATAAGAACATTACAAATGTAGTTAAAATGATTTAGCATTGCAAGAAACACTTTGCAAATTATAATTTTAATAGTTTAAGGTGGTGTTTTCGTTTAAAATAGTAAAGTGGCGACAAAATTTAAACAGGAGCAATAAAAAGATTTCTCCTAAAAAAGTATTATCCTATTAAACTTATTGATAGCAAATATAAAAATTTTCTTTTTACCCCTCATTTTTTTACGTTGAGCCAAACTTTCGGTTTAATTCCAGGTTTAATTCACCTTGCTTAAACCGCCCATCAAATGGGCTCAGTAGCAAAAATGTGTGGGCACTCACCATATACGATACCAAACAATCTTGCTTTTGACTTCTCGGTGTTATTTGTCGGTTATTTTCTCATTGAAAATATATCTTTGACGTTCTTTGTCGCGCAAAGAACCAAACGC
>JAZQUI010000011.1:0-19144 GCA_045631205.1 Bacteroidaceae bacterium | reverse complement strand
CAATCGGCAACTCCTCGTGAATATCACCAAAGTAGCACTCTGTCTGCTTGGCAAGAAATTCGATAATAGCGATGCGGGCAGGGTGTCCCATTGCCTTCGCAAAGCGTGCCAACTGCTCTTGATGGAGTGTATAATCCTTGTTTGCCATTGTACTCGTCAATTTCCGTTCGCAAATATACGAACAATAATTCAAAGTTCCAAATCTCAAATCAAGTAACGGCGAAAATTTCTCGTTATCGTTATCTGTTGTCGCCTCAAACTCGGCAATTAAACTATTGACCGCATCGAGGGTATCGACCTTAACGATACGACCATCGTACTCTAAATAACCACTCGCTATCGCCCATATTGTTCTGTATAGTTCTTAATGCTCTACCTCTTTCTTTTTTTGCCATAGTTATTTGAGTATTATAATCGCATTATTTTTTCGTGGCGCAAATGAAAACAACCGCCAAAGTGGCGGCTGTCGTTATGAAGATATGTTTTATGTATTGAAGGTGGTCATTCTTCTTCATCGGGTTCAACTCCTCGTTCGTGTTCGTCAATGAAACTGTGGATGTAGTCTTCACGGAGTTTTAGGCAGTGAAGAGAGAAAATTATGGGTGATATTTTGACTTCAAAGAGCGGTCTTGGAAGGTCGTTCTTTTTTTGTAAAAAGTGGCTTTGGCAGTCTCTGGGCAGTGTTTGGGTAGTATTTAGGCAAAAAAAGACCGACTGGACTGCCCAATCGGTCAATGTAAATCGTTGATGTTTAGGATTATATCCTTTGTCGGTCCATTAATATTCCTCTTCGTCAAAGAAAAAGTCTTCTTTGCTGGGGTAATCGGGCCAAATGTCTTCGATACTCTCGTAAACATCGCCTTCGTCTTCAATCTCCTGAAGGTTTTCAATTACCTCCAACGGTGCGCCTGAGCGAACTGCGTAGTCAATGAGTTCGTCTTTGGTTGCGGGCCAAGGTGCATCCTCCAATTTTGATGCCAATTCTAAAGTCCAGTACATAGTATTAATGGTTTTTTATTGTTTTTTATTATAGTGGGTGCAAAAATAGTCTAAAAATGTTTACTTACAAGGTTTTTCCCACTTTTTTTCCGCGCCTTCGCAAAGCTTGCGTTGGAGCAGAAAGAGATAGTCGGAAAGGCGGTTTATGTATTGCAATGTGTTGGTTGCAACGGGGTAATTTCTTTGCAGGGTTACAATGCGGCGTTCGGCACGGCGGCATATAGCGCGGCACATATTTGCTCGTGCGGCAGCTTCTCCTCGGCAGGGGAGTATGAAATCGTGCATTGGTGGCAGTTCCACTTCGAGCTGGTCTATGGCTTGTTCAAGTGCTTGTATGTTTGCTTCGCTCACCGTGGCATTGCAATCTTCTTCGTTGGCGAGTTGGCAACCGATGTCGAGCAGTGTGTTTTCTGCTTTTTCTATTATTGTGAGTTCGTTGGCATTGAGGCAAGTTGCGAGAAGCCCAAGACTTGCGTTGAGTTCGTCGATGGTGCCGTATGCTTCGACACGGGGGTGGTCTTTGGGAACGCGTGTGCCACCAATGAGCGATGTTTCTCCTTTGTCGCCTCCTCGTGTGTATATGGTTGCTTTTTTCATTGCTCTACATTTTCAGTGTGTAGTGTTGTTTCTTTTTCTCTGTGTCGAAAAAGAGAATACCTGCGCTGTATAGGTCGTATGTGACTATGGTGCGTGGGTCTTTTATGTTTTGTTCCCACCATAGGCTTTTTTGTGGTGTTGCGTGTATGCTTTCCACAATTATGGCGGTGTTGGTTCCGGCGTGGGCTATTGCGGTTTCGCAGGTGAGGGCGTAGTTGTCACAATTGCTTATGTAAATGAGTGTTGCCTCTTCTTGTCCTTGCAGTGCTTGCTGCAATTGTGCGGTGTTGGCGCTTTCAATTATTGTGGCGTTTTGCCGTGCTGCAACAAGGGCTGTGCGTGCGGCGTTGTTGTTGCCTGCTATAATAATGTTTTTTGGGCGTAAATAGTTCGCTACTCTAAAGAGGCGGCGGTAATATTCCTTGCCTTGCGGGCTTTTCTTTGCTGCTTTGTCTATTTCGCCGTATGCGTAGTAGGGAAGTTTTTCCTTGAGTACCTGCGTGACAAAATAAAAGGCAGAGGGGGATTGTACGCCAAACCCCCTGTTGTGCCTTATTCTGTTTATCAGGTCTGTGATTTTCAGCATTTTATAGTGCAAAAGCCTCTTTTACCTTCTCTGTATAGTCGAGTTTCTCCCAAGTGAAGAGTTCTACGGTAATCTCCTTCTTGTCGAGGTAACGTGATTCGAATGTCTTTGTTACAGTCTGGGGCTCGCGACCAACGTGTCCGTAGGCTGCTGTTTCACTGTATATGG
Organism: Bacteroidaceae bacterium; assembly: GCA_045631205.1. Lineage (GTDB taxonomy): Bacteria > Bacteroidota > Bacteroidia > Bacteroidales > Bacteroidaceae > HGM04593. Next base: position 16,794 of record JAZQUI010000011.1, on the reverse strand, counting down.
GGTTGCGCAGTTTCAAGCGTTCTTCGATGGCTTTGGGGCGCAAGTCGAAGAGTTCTTGTACCTTGCGTGCGATATCGCCGTCGGTCATATTTACCTTTGCTGTGCCGTAGGTGTTTACAAAGACGCTCACGGGTTGTGCTACGCCAATGGCGTAAGAGAGCTGTATGAGGGCTTCGTCGGCAACGCCGGCTGCTACAAGGTTCTTTGCAATGTGACGTGCTGCGTAGGCTGCGCTACGGTCTACCTTGCTGGGGTCTTTACCGCTGAATGCGCCACCGCCGTGTGCGCCCTTGCCGCCGTAGGTATCGACGATGATTTTGCGGCCGGTGAGGCCTGTGTCGCCGTGGGGGCCACCGATAACGAATTTGCCGGTGGGGTTAACGTGGTATTTTATGTCGTCGCCAAAGAGTGCGAGTACTTTGGGCGATGTTATCTTGGCTTTTACGCGGGGTATGAGTACGTTAATAACATCTTCGTGTATCTTTGCCACCTGTGCTTTGTCGGCAGCGAGCTGTGCCTCGGCGCTGTTATCGGCAGGGGCAATGAAGTCGTCGTGCTGGGTCGATACCACGATGGTGTCTATACGCACGGGTTTGTTGTCGTCGTTATACTCTATTGTTACCTGGCTTTTTGAGTCGGGGCGCAGGTAGGGCATCTCTTTGCCTTCGCGGCGTATGTCGGCGAGTTCGCGCAAAATGAGGTGTGAGAGGTCGAGCGAAACGGGCATATAGCTCTCGGTCTCGTTGGTGGCGTAACCGAACATCATACCTTGGTCGCCGGCTCCCTGGTCCATGGGCTCCTCGCGCTCAACGCCACGGTTGATGTCGGCACTCTGCTCGTGTATAGCCGAGAAGATGCCACAAGAGTTGCCGTCGAACATATATTCGCTCTTGGTGTAGCCTATGCGGTTGATTACGCGACGGGCAATGTCCTGCAAGTCAACGTAAGCCGATGATTTTACCTCGCCGGCAATTACAACCTGTCCTGTGGTTACGAGTGTTTCGCAAGCGACCTTCGATTGGGGGTCGAATGCAATGAGTTCATCGAGTACAGCGTCTGAAATTTGGTCGGCAACCTTGTCGGGGTGCCCTTCGGAAACAGATTCCGATGTAAAAAGATATCCCATAATTGTAGTTTTTGTGCCCGTTGCGGCGGGCGTGGTTAATAATTCGTTTAAAAACCGTGGAAAGATGGGATTATGCGTGTGGCAGAGTGCCTTGTGTTGCTCGTGTGAACGAGTATTTTTAGCATTTTTTACCGTGGTTGCAAGCAGCCAAATCTTTCCACATATATGCTGCGGGGCAGCAATTCTTGTCGGTTGCGGGGCATTTCCTCACTTTCGACGTTGCAAATGTACGCTTTTTTTGTGTAATGGAGTGAGTTTTTTGTTGAAAAAATATTAAAAAAACTATTTATCGCCAGCGTTGTGCGGTATTTACTCCTCTAAGAGTTGTTTGTGCAGTTCCTCAATTGTGAGCCCCAGCAGCGGGTGAACGAGTTTGGGTGCTATCTCGTTCATTGGGGAGAGTACAAAATCGCGCTTGTGGAGTAGGGGGTGTGGTATTGTGAGGCGCGGTGTTTCCACTGTTTCATTGCCATAGAAAAGGATGTCTATGTCTATGGGGCGGTCGCTGTATTGCCCGTTGATGCTCTTTTGTGTGCGCCCAATTTGTTTTTCAATCTTCTCGGTGGTGTCGAGCAGTTGTGTGGGGGTGAGGGTGGTGTCGAACGCTGCTACGCAGTTGAGATAGCTGTTGCTCGACTCGTATCCCCACGGCTCGCTTTCAATAATTGACGAGAGGGTTGCCTGTGAGCCAAGTGCGAGCGATAGAAGGTCTATCGCTCGCATAAGGTTCACTTTCTTGTCTCCGGTGTTGCTTCCCAACCCCAGATATACTTTCTTGCTTGTCATTAGTCGATTATAAGCATTGCATCGCCATAAAGGCCGAAACGGTAGTCTTCTTTCAATGCTACCTCGTAAGCGTTCATTACGTTGTCGTAACCGCCGAATGCAGTTGTGAGCATAAGCATTGTTGAGTAGGGGAGGTAGAAATTGGCAATCATGCAGTTGGCAACCTGGAAGTCGTACTCGGGGAAGATGAATTTGCTTGTCCAGCCCTCGTACTCTTTGAGCATACCGCCTGTGAGGGTGGCTGTTTCGAGTACGCGTTGTACCGATGTTCCCACGGCGCAGATGCGGCGGCCTTCGGCTTTGGCTTTGTTCACAAGTTTCACTGCTTCGCTGTCCACGTTTATGAGGTCGCTGTCCATCTTGTGCTTTGTGAGGTCTTCAACATCAATTTCGCGGAAACAGCCGAGACCTGTGTGCATTGTTACGTATGCTGTGTCAATGCCTTTTATCTCCATACGTTTCATAAGCTCGCGTGTGAAGTGAAGGCCGGCGAACGATGCGGTTACAGAACCCTCTTTCTTTGCGAAATATGTCTGGAAGTTCTGCAAGTCCTCGGGCTCTTCCTTGCGCAAGCGTTTGAAGTCGTCGGGCAGGGGTGCCACACCCAAAGCAAAGAGTGCTTTCTTGAACTCGTCGTGGGGGCCGTCGTAGAGGAAACGCAGTGTGCGGCCACGTGATGTGGTGTTGTCGATAACCTCGGCTACCATAGAGTTGTCCTCGCCGAAGTAGAGCTTGTTGCCGATACGAATCTTACGAGCGGGGTCAACAAGTACGTCCCACAAGCGGAACTCTTCATTGAGCTCGCGGAGCAGGAAAACCTCTATCTGTGCGTTGGTTTTCTCTTTGTTACCATAGAGGCGCGCGGGGAATACCTTACTGTCGTTGAGAACAAAAAGGTCCTTTTCATCGAAGTAATGTATTACATCCTTGAATATGCGGTGCTCAATCTCGCCGGTTTTCTTGTGGAGAACCATAAGGCGCGATTCGTCGCGACACTCTGCGGGGTAGAGCGCGATTTTCTCATCGGGTAGTTTGTACTTGAACTGCGACAGCTTCATATGCTGCGCGTTAATGAAATTTGACTCGTCGATAAAGTTCATACTGTTATTTGTTTTTCTAACCAGTCCTGGAAGTCGTCGGGGTTGATACACTCTTCCACCTTGTATTCTCCCACTCTGGTGCGGGTTAAACTTGTGAGATAAGCACCGCTGTCGAGTGCTTCGCCTAGGTCGCGAGCAAGTGAACGTATGTATGTTCCTTTGCCGCATACTACGCGTATTTTTATTTTGGGCAGGTTGTATTCGAGCAACTCAATCTCGTCTATTCTCACCTGCTTGGGTGCCAGTTCCATGTCGCTGCCTTTACGTGCGAGGTCGTAGGCGCGTTTGCCATCGACTTTGCAGGCCGAAAAGAGCGGTGGGCGCTGCGCTATTTCGCCGGTAAAGGTTTTAAGGGCTTCGTTAACTTTTTCTTCGGTTATGTGCTCGTATGGGTATGTGGCGTTCACGGGGTGCTCCATATCAAAGGATGGAGTGGTTGCTCCCAACATAAGTTCTGCAACATACTCTTTGGTGTGGCTCTGCAACTCTTCTATCTTTTTTGTTGCTTTGCCTGTGCACACAAGTAGCACGCCGGTGGCAAGCGGGTCGAGAGTGCCAGCGTGCCCCACCTTGAACCGTTTTACCTTGTATTTACGGCTCAAATGATAGCGTATTTTGTTTACAATCTGGAACGAGGTCCAGGTGTAAGGCTTGTATATTGCCAATATTTCTCCGGCTGTAAAGTCCATTATGCGATAGTTAGGTTATGTCCTGTAAGAGCCATCGCAAGTATGATGGTTCCTATTATTATTCTATACCAGCCAAATGCTTTGAAACCATACTTTGTGACAAAGCTGATGAAGAATTTTATGGCAAACAGTGCTACGATGAATGCAACTGCATTGCCCACGAGCAGTGTTACAAGGTTCTCTTTTATTATTTCGCTTCCACCGGGCTCCATAAATATCTTGAGCAACTTGAAGAGTGTTGCTGCGAACATTGTGGGCACGGCAAGGAAGAACGAAAATTCTGCAGCTGCCTTGCGGGTGAGTTTTTGCGCCATACCGCCAACGATTGTTGCCATTGAACGAGAAACACCGGGTATCATGGAGATGCATTGGAACATACCAATCCAGAATGCGCGTTTTTCGGTGAGTTCGGTCTTTTCACTTCCTTTATTGAAGATTTTATCGCAGAAAAGCATAAAGATACCGCCTAGTATGAGTGTGGTGGCGACCACGGTTACACTTTCGAGCATTTCGTCGATAATGTCGTTGAACAAGAGTCCAAGCACGGCTGCCGGTATGAATGCCACAAACAGTTTCCAATAAAAGTCGTATTTGTGAAGGAATTTCGCCAGTGTGCTCGCTCCCTCGGGTGCGGGTGTGTCATTGAACTTGAAAAAGCGTTTCCAGTAAAGTACCACTACCGAGAGTATTGCGCCAAACTGTATAATAAAGGTAAAGGCTTTTACAAACTCTGTGCTTTCTACTCCCAAAAGGTTTTGGGCGATAATCATGTGTCCGGTTGAGGAAACGGGGAGAAACTCGGTGAGTCCCTCAACGATGGCGATTATTACGGTGTCGAGAATTGTCATATTTGTAACGTGTGTTGTGTGTTATTTATCTTTTTTACTTTTGTGGAGTATGGCATATACCACAAACAGGAATCCGAAAAAGCAGATGGTGGGTGCGACTTTAATTCGTCTCACACTGAATATGTCGGGCTCGAAGTGGGTTTCGGTGGAGCTGGGGCCGCACATCAGTACAAAGCCAATAATTATGGCTATTACTCCCACGAGGAGCAATATGTAGTTGCTTTTTCCGAAAGCGAATTTTCTCTTATCCATTGTTCTTCTTCATTTATGTTTATATAAAGTAGAGGTCGTTGCTGCCCATACGCAGGAATTTGTTGACCGATAGGTATGCGCAAAGCACGCATATTGTTATTCCGAAAAGTGTTATGCCTGCTGCAACTATGGCAAGGTGTTCCACGGGCATAATGGTTGCCAGTGCGGGCTCTTTCTGCCATAAGAGGTAAATGCCGCCGGCAAGCAGTATGTTTGCCACTATTCCCGAAAAGAGACCAATCTTGAAGTTGTGCATTATGAACGGGCGGCGTATGAAACCCCAGGTGGCACCAACGAGTTTCATTGTGTGCAATAGAAAGCGTTTCGAGTATATCGACAAGCGCACAAGGTTGCCAATAAGCGACCACGATATCAGAGTGAGCATAGCAAGCAACACCACAAGGGCAATGCTTATTTTGCGTATGTTGCTGTTTATGGTATCCACAAGTTCGCGCTGGTAGGTTACATCGCTTACAATTTTTCTTTTGCGAAGTTCTTTCTCAATCTTTGCGATGTCGGCAGTGTTGGTATGTTCGTTTTTCAAGGTGATTTCAACCGAAGCTTCGTAAGGGTTGTAGCCGAGGAACTCCACGGGGTCGGTGCCGAGCTCCTTTTTCTGCTCTTCGAGCACTTGTTCGCGCGAGATGTATGTGCATTTCTCGGTATAGGGGTTTCTTTCGGCCTCTTTCTTGAATTTCAGGATTTCGGCTTCGCTTGCATCGTTCTTCATCATCACCGTGAGGGTGAGGTTTTGCTTTATGTGGCGCGATAATGAACCAGCTGCCACAAACATAATGCCCATCACTCCCAGGAGCAACAGAACCATTGTGGTGCTTATGTAAACACTTATTGTTTGTACTTTAAAAATAGATTTACTCATCTTCTCTTTCTAAAAACATATATTATGGAACTGCTTGCACTGCATTTGTCCATTGTGGCGCAAAGTCCTAAAAAACCATTCCATATGCCACGCAAGGTTTTGAGGCGTGAGCCTTTGTATCCTTCGCTTAGCATAGATATGTAGAAGCCATCGAAGGGCATTGGGTATTGTCGTTCCAATATAAAACCGTGTTTCTCTCCAAGTTTCATTATGGTGCTTGGAGTGAAGTGCCACAGGTGGCGTGGTGTGTCGTATGCTGCCCAGTTCTCTTTGTAGTTGTCTGCATCGTAGGACGAGCAGTTGGGGCAGGCTATTACCGCAATGCCGGTCTCGTCGAGTATGCGGTGTGTCTCGTCGAGGAGTTTCCCCGGGTCTTGTATGTGCTCGAGAACGTGCCACATTGTGACAACGTCGGTCGAGTTTTTTTCAATTTCTGATAAGTACTCCTCGGGGTGAATGTCGAGTGTGTACTTTTCTTTTGCAAGTTCGCGGGCGGCCTCGCTTTTTTCTATGGCTGTAACTTCCCACCCTTTGCGCTGCATTGCATTGGCAAAAGTGCCTGTACCTGCGCCGTAGTCCACGATTCTGCCGTTCTGCAATAGTGTGAGTTTCTTGATGAGCGATGTCTTGCGTCGCATCATTATGTCGCGCACAATGTGGTAGAGTGTGTTTACAAAGCCTTTTTTGGTGTCGCTGTGCGAGATGTATGTCGGCGATTCGTAATATTTTGCAATCTCCTTCTCGTCGGGTGCGCCTTGTGTGAATACAAAACCGCACTCCTTGCAATGGAAGATATCGAACGGTTCACCTGTGGCAAAATGGTCTTTGCAGGTAAAGCGTTTTTCTATTGTGCTGCTCTTGCACAATGGACAATTTATGTGGTTTATTATATTCATTGGCTTGTTTGCGGGCATAATTCTCCCAAACTCGCTACAAAAATATACTATTTAGGGCGAAAATGTTCTTTTTTTTGGAAGTTTTACAAAAATATTTGCGAAAAACACATTTTTTTACTCGTTAGATAGCCGATAATTTGTATTTTTGCATCGAAAATTGTGTGGGGGTTGTCTCTGCATTGCTAAAATTTATAAATACATAATATTACTATGGGAAAATTGTATCGTTCTAACGACAGAGTTATTGCTGGTGTATGTGCCGGTATTGCAAAAGAGTTTGGTCTTGATGTTAAGCTCACACGTATCATCACAGTGGTTGCTGCATTGCTTTTGTGTGGTGCAGTTGCTATTGCTTATTTGATACTTGCGCTTATCCTTCCTGTTGAGGGTAAATAAGAGCTTCTCTCTTTGTGCATGGGCCAAGCATGGCAAAAAAATGGCTGCTAATTTTTAGCAGCCATTTTTTGTTGTTTTATACTTGTTGTTCTTTTATTACTCAACTATTTCTCCAAGCAGGGTAGCAGCTGTGGAGTCGTTGATGCGCACTTTTACAAAGTCGCCTATTTTGTATTCTTTTCGGTCGAATACAGCAGTGCGGTTCTGTTCGGTGCGGCCGAAGAATTGCTCTCTTGAGCGTTTCGACACTCCCTCGATAAGTACTTCGTAAGTTTCTCCAATGCATTTTTTGTTGTTGGCAGCCGAGCATTCCTGTTGCAGGTTGATAATCTCGGTGAGGCGGCGCACTTTCTCTTTGTCGTCAATATCGTCCTTGAAGTGCTTGCTGGCAAATGTTCCGGGGCGTTCGGAGTATTTGAACATAAATGCGGCGTCGTAAGAGCAGTGGCGCATAAGCGATAGTGTCTGCTGGTGGTCCTCTTCGGTTTCGCCGCAGTAACCGGCAATGATGTCGGTTGAAAGGCCGCAGTCGGGCACAATGGTGCGTATTGCTTCAATGCGGTCGAGATACCACTCGCGGGTGTATTTACGGTTCATCGTTTTGAGCATGTTGTTGCTTCCGCTCTGCACGGGGAGGTGTATGCTGCGGCATACATTGGGCTCCTCGGCTATTACGCGCAAGGTGTCGTCGCTCATATCCTTGGGGTGCGATGTCGTGAAACGTATGCGTGTCGAGGGTGCGCGTTGTGCCACGCGACGCAAAAGTTCGGGGAAGGTTGTGCGGTTGCCCTCGCCATCATCGAAATTGTATGAGTTTACGTTCTGTCCCAAGAGTATTATCTCCTTGTAGCCTTTTGCCACAAGGTCGTCAACCTCGTTGAGAATGCTCTGAATGTCGCGACTGCGTTCGCGTCCGCGGGTGTAAGGTACCACGCAGTAGTGGCAGAAGTTGTTACAACCGCGCATTATCGATATGTAACCCGAAACACCCTTGCTGCATATACGGGTAGGTATTACATCGCGGTATGTTTCTGTGGTGGAGAGTTCTATATTCATTGCGGCGTGTCCCATTTCGGCCTCGGCAATAAGCTGGGGTAGTGATAGATATGCGTCGGGGCCTGCAACAATGTTCACATTGTATTTTTCAATGAGTTCCTCCTTTACGCGCTCGGCCATACAGCCCACCACACCGATGAGGGTGTCTTTTCCGCGGCGCATAGCGTTCAACTGGTCGAGGCGGCCATAAATCTTTTGCTCTGCGTTGTCGCGTATTGAGCAAGTGTTGAGCAGTATGAGGTTGGCTTCTGTTATCTCGTCGGTAGCTTCGTATCCTGCGACTTTCAATATGGAGCCGATGACTTCGCTGTCGGCTACGTTCATCTGGCAGCCGTATGTCTCTATGAATAACTTGTTGTTCTCTTCCACGGTTTTGTAATTTGAAATTCAGGGCGAAGATAGTGAGAAAAAACGAGATTTTTAGCAAAAATCTTTCGGCTCTTTGCTAAAAACCTTCTTGCTCTATATTTTTAAATAATATTATAGAATAGAATTTGAAATATTTTAATATTTGCTCTATCTTTGTGTGTTGAGTACTCGCGTGCTTTGCTGTGCGCGGCAAAAATGTAGTTATGAAAAGCGATAGTGTAATAATTATACCCACATATAACGAAATTGAGAACATTGAGAAGATGATTCGTGCGCTTATGGCCCTGGAGCACTCCTTTGATGTTCTTGTGGTCGATGATGGCTCGCCCGATGGCACTGCGGCTGCGGTGAAATCGCTTCAGGCGGAACTTGCAGGCCGTGTTCACTTGATTGAGCGCGAAGGTAAGTTGGGGCTTGGCACGGCATATATTACTGGTTTTAAATGGGCTCTGCAACAGGGCTATGAGTATATCTTTGAGATGGATGCCGACTTCTCGCATAACCCCGCCGATGTGCCTCTGCTCTATGAGGCTTGCGCGAAGGATGGTTACGACCTTTCAATCGGTAGCCGTTACGTTACGGGTGTAAACGTGGTCAACTGGCCTATGGGGCGTGTTCTTATGTCGTACTTCGCATCGAAGTATGTACGTTTTATAACCCGTCTGCCGGTGTATGACACAACGGCTGGTTTCAACTGCTACCGTCGCAAAGTGCTTGAAACAATTGATCTCGACTCGATACGTTTCAAGGGTTATGCTTTTCAGATAGAGATGAAATTCACCACCCATCAGTGTGGTTTCAAGATAAAGGAGGTGCCGGTAATTTTTGTGAACCGTGTGCTTGGTACATCGAAGATGAGTGGCGGAATTTTCAGCGAGGCTCTCTTCGGAGTTGTGAAATTGAAGGTTAGCAGTTGGTTTAAGAAATATCCCAGGGCATAATAAATTTAACAGGAAATGGCAAACGATACTAATAAAGAATTTGAGAAGGTGCTGGCTGTGTGCCGCGAACTTTTTGGTAAGAAATTGTATGACTACGGTGCATCGTGGCGCATAATGCGTCCTGAATCGCTCACCGACCAGATATTCATAAAGGCAAAACGCATACGCACCCTTGAAACAGGTGCCGAAAATCTTGTGGGCGAGGATATAAACTCTGAACTCATTGGTATTGTGAATTATGGAATTATAGCATTGGTGCAGCTCGACCTGGGTTTTGCCGACCACTGCGACATAACTCCCGACGAGGCGATGGCTCTTTATGACAAGAAGGCTCAGACTACATTGGAGTTGATGAAAAAGAAGAATCACGACTACAACGAGGCGTGGCGAGGAATGCGCACCACATCGTACACCGACCTTATCCTCACCAAAATTTGGCGCACCAAGCAGATTGAAGAACTTGGCGGTGCTACAAAGGTGTCGGAGGGCGTTGATGCAAATTATATGGATATGATAAATTACGCTGTGTTCGGGCTGATAAAAAATGGTATCGCCGACTAAAAAAATATTGCTCACCACGTTGCTTGTGAATGCTGCGCGCGTTCTGCTGGCAATAGTTTTTATGGTGTCGGGCTTTGTAAAAGCCGTCGACCCGGTGGGCTTTATGTATAAATTGAAAGAGTATTACGGGGTGTTTGGCACCGTTGAGGTATCTGACTCGTGGTTCCTCTTTTTTGCCATCCTCCTTTGTGGGGTGGAATTTGTAGCAGGCTTTTTCCTGCTCACCGGTGTATGGCGCAGGCTTGTTGCGGTAATTACATTTCTGATGTTGCTGTTCTACACTCCTGTTACGTTGTACATTGCGCTTGAAAGCCCGGTGCTCGATTGTGGCTGTTTTGGTGAGGCTTTTCAGCTTACAAATTGGGAGACTTTTATAAAGAATGTCCTGTTGCTGCTTTTGTCGGCGGTTGTCTGTTTCAAGAACGGCTTTTACAGGAGGTGTGTGAGCGATAAAAACCGTTGGATGGTGGTTATATTTGCATTGCTTTATGTGGTGATGCTCGAGGGGGTGAGTGTGTTTCATCTTCCTGTGATAGATTTCCGCCCCTACGCCATAGGCACCGACTTGCGCGAGGCTGTAAAGGATGTGCCGGCGAAGTACGATGCGGTCTATGTGTATGAAAAGAATGGTGAGCAACGCGATTTTGCGGCCGATGCTTTGCCCGATTCCACTTGGAGCTACATTGGTAGCCGTACAAAACTTGTAGAGGCGGGGCGTGCGGCGTTGGCGAGTGATTTTTGTTTTCTCGACCGAGCCGGTGGTGATGATGTTGCCGACCGCATACTCTCCGATACGGGGTATGTTGCACTTGTGGTTATAGAATCTATTGAGAATGCCGACGAAAGTCGTGTTGACAAGATAAACGACCTCTACGATTACAGCAAAGGCGGTGCAATTGCTTTTTATGCGGCAAGTTCGTCGACCGACGAAGCTGTGGAGCAGTGGCGTAAACGTACCGGTGCCGAGTATCCCATTCTTTGGGCCGACGATATAATGCTGAAAACCATTGTGCGTGCCAATCCCGGTCTTTTGCTTGTGAAGGATGGCAAGGTGGTTGAGAAAAGGAACATAAACGATGTGCCCGACATTGATTACATTGCACAGGAAGCCTCTTTGGGCGCTTGGAACGATTACATAGGGGTTATGCGTGGATGGGAATTTTGGTTACTGCTATTTGCAGTGCCTGTGGCAGTGCTGCTCTTTTTGGATATGTTTGCTGCCCCTTCCAAGAAAAAAAGAAAATAAGTGATAAATAATTTAATACAAACCTTTTAAAACGAAACAAAAATGAGAAAGAACATTGTTGCCGGAAACTGGAAGATGAATATGAATCTTCAAGAGGGCATTGCTCTTGCAAAAGAGCTCAACGAGGCTTTGACAGCCGACAAACCCAACTGTGATGTAGTAATCTGCACACCCTTCATTCACCTTGCATCGGTAACCCCCATCGTTGATGAGGCTATCATCGGTGTTGGTGCCGAGAACTGCGCCGACAAAGTATCGGGTGCATACACTGGTGAGGTTTCTGCCTCTATGGTTGCATCTACTGGTGCAAAGTATGTTATCCTCGGTCACTCTGAGCGTCGTGCATATTATGGTGAGACAGTTGAGATTCTTAAAGAGAAAGTACAGCTTGCACTTGCAAATGGTCTTACTCCCATCTTCTGCATCGGTGAGGTGAAAGAGGAGCGCGAGCAGGGTATCCAGAACGAGGTTGTTTACAACCAGTTGGCTGGTTCTTTGTACGACCTTTCTGCTGAGGATTTCTCTAAAATTATCCTCGCTTACGAGCCTGTATGGGCTATCGGTACAGGTCTTACAGCAACTCCCGAGCAGGCAGAGGAGATCCACGCTTACATCCGTTCTACCATCGCCGAGAAATATGGCAACGAGGTAGCAGAGAACACCTCTATCCTCTATGGTGGTAGCTGCAAACCCAGCAATGCAAAAGAGCTCTTCGCTAACCCCAACGTAGATGGTGGTCTTATCGGTGGTGCAGCTCTCAAAGTTGCCGATTTCAAAGGTATCATCGACGCATTCAAATAATTTGATGAAACGAGTTATCATACTTCTGTCAATAATGTTCTGCGCCCTCTATGCAGCGGCGCAGAGCACTATTGTGCAGAATTTGCAATGCGACGAAGCCGGTAAGGGTGTAGTGCGCATTAATCAACCTGAAAAACTCGATAGCCTTATAGGCAAAATGGCTGTAAAGACAACGCAGGTCGAGGGTTATCGTGTAATGGTGTATTCGGGAAACAACTCGCGCACAGCGCGTGAGGAGGCCAATAAGTGGGCACAATATATGCGCGACAACTTCCCCGGTGCCGAGGTGTATGTTGTTTTTGAATCGCCCATACGCTCTTGTCAGTATGGCGATTACCGCACTCGCGAGGAGGCTGAAGCTGTAATGTACAAACTAAAAGCAACACGTAAGTTCAAGGAGATTTCGGTGAGAAAGACTCTTATAAACTTGCCTTATTGAATTAAATAGTCAAGAATATATGTCACACCACGATACAGAGAAGGCGAAAGAGATGCTTATGCAGAGTTGTAGTCAGATGCTTGAAGCAATTGGCGAGGATGTTACTCGCGAAGGGCTTGTGAAAACCCCCGACAGGGTTGCACGTGCCGTGCTTGAAGCGACTGCAGGCTATAAGGAAAATCCTGAGGAAATATTGCGCGGAGCAATGTTTAAGGAGGATTACAGCCAAATGGTAATTGTCAAGGATATTGATTTTTATTCGCTTTGTGAGCATCATATGCTGCCGTTCTTTGGTAAAGTACACGTTGCTTACATTCCCAATGGCTATATTACTGGTTTGAGCAAGATTGCGCGCGTGGTCGATGCTTTTGCTCGTCGTCTGCAGGTTCAGGAGCGCCTAACTTTGCAGATAAAAGAGTGCATACAAAATACATTGAACCCGCTGGGTGTGATGGTGGTTGTTGAGGCGCAGCACCTCTGTATGCAGATGCGTGGTATAAAGAAACAGAATTCAATAACCACTACATCGGATTTTTGTGGTGCATTCAACCAGGCGAAGACGCGCGAGGAGTTTATGAATCTTTTGCGTAATAAGTAGTGGTTTTGTGCTTAATTGCGCTTAATGTTTTCCAGATTGCCTTTGCCGGGCAATCTTTTTTTTATCTATACTCTGGCTTTGTTGAATGTGAAAGGTGATACAAACAGTTGAAATTTTAATATATATGAATTAAGAAATATTTGTTATTTTCCAAGTATTACTTTATATTTGCGAGACATATTAACCATAATAATCTAAAAAAACTATGAAAAAGTTAGTTAAATCTATTTTTGCAGTTGCTATTGCTATGACTTTGGCAAGCTGTGGTAGTATTGGTACAGTAGCCGGTACAGGTCTTCTTTACACAGATTTGGCACAGGGTGAGATGGTAACCGGTAACACATTGGGTTCTAAAGTTGGTACATCTGTAGCTAACAGCTATTGCGGTCTTATCGCAGTTGGTGATGCTTCTGTTCAGACAGCTGCTCGTTCTGCAGGTATCAAGAAGATCAGCCACGTTGATAGCAAGAAGTCTTCTATCCTTGGTATCCTCATTACTCACACAACAGTTGTTTACGGCGAATAATACCGTAGGATAACCTATAAAGCTTGCGTCTGATTTGTTTCGGGCGCAAGTTTTTTATATATTCGCAACATTATGAAGAGATTTTTGTTTTTTGCATTGCTGTGTTGTGCGCTGGGCGTGTCGGCACAGAATTATGGCAACTCCTACTTTATGAATGTTCACAAAGAGGGTAAGTTGTATTTTGTAAAGGAGATGAAGATGGCGCATCATGGTGGTGCGAAGGCGAGAAAACTGCGTTACGATTTTACTCATATCGATGCGCGCGACAATGTGAGCATTACGGCAACTTGCTACACAAAAGGGATGATAAATATCGATTCTCTGTTTGTGCTTCTGCCCGATGGTAGAAGATTCGGTTATCCTATAGAGAAGATATATAACGAGAAGAAACGTTTTACCTGGAAGAATCGCTTTCGTGCTTATATAGACAGTGCTTTGTGGTTCGAAATGTATAAAAGTGAGGAGCCTTTCGTAATTGTAGTGGGTTCTAAAAACCAGGAGGATGTGTTCTTCAAGGATTCGGCTTACTCTTGGAAGAAAAGGAAAAAGAAAATGATCTTTATACAGGATCTTGTGGAGCTTAACAGACAGTAGTGTCTGATAAACAAACCACCCTCCCTATTATATTATATAAGGAGGGTGGTTTGTTTATCGGCTTTATACATTCAGTGCTGCCGAACCGAAACCGAGGCTTTGCAATTGGTTGTTGAGTGCCTGTTGTGTCTCTTTCAGGAATTTGAAATTTTCCATAAGTTCCATTGCTTTTTCGGCATTGCCGGCAACGGCGGGGTCTTTCAGTTGCGCCATAGTCTCTTTCAGCATTTCGTCTATTATGCTGTGTTTGTATGCAATTGAGAGGCGTGTGGTCTGCTCAAAGAGTATCGCCATTTCGTTGCGCTCTTCGTTGTTAGCCTGTTCGGCAAAGAATTTGCTCAGCATGTATCGTTCACCACACAAGTCAGCGGCAAGGCGCGAAATTTCACTGTCGGGGTGGGCAATAAAATATCTTTCTGGGTTGAAGTTTATCTCGCCGGCGTGCTCTGATGCCTCCTCGAATATGCGTTTGTATAGGGGGTGGCTCAGCTCTATTCCGTCCTCGTGGAAAGAGTAGTATAGGTGTGATGTTACCGTTTCAGTGAAGGCAGGTGTGTTTTCTATCTTGTTTTCGGGTACTTGCACCAGCTTGTCGCCGTTGCGCAACAGGAACTGTATTATTGCTTTTTCCTTGTTGTGCAGCGGGTTTGCTGCGTAGTTCTCCATTATGTTCTTTTGGAGTTCGCTTGTTTCGGGTGTGTTGCCCGGTTTTTCGTTTGCTTCTGTGCTCGTGCTTTTTTGCAGTTCTTCGTTTCGTTTTATACGCAGTTTGGCTGTCTCTTTTACAAGCAGGGCTTCGCCTACATTGAGCATTTCGCTGCATTTTTTAATATATTCGCTACGCAGAATGTCGTTGGGTATTACGGCGATGCTTTTCACTATGTCACCTACGAGGTTGGCGCGTGCTACGGGGTCTTCGCCCACTTCGTCGAGAAGAAGGTTTGTCTTGAAGCGTATGAAATCGACCTTGTTGCGGTTGATGTACTCTTCCATTTCCTCGGTGCTGTGGCTCTGTGCGTAGCTGTCGGGGTCTTCTCCGTCGGGCAATAACACTACGTTTATGTTCATTCCCTCTTCGAGCAACATATCGGTTCCTCGTAGGGAGGCTTTTATGCCGGCCTTGTCGCCGTCGTATAGCAGTGTTACGTTATTTGTAAAGCGGTGTATGAGCTTTATTTGTCCGGTGGTGAGTGATGTTCCCGATGATGCTACCACGTTTTTTATGCCCGCCTGATACATTGATATTACATCGAGGTAGCCTTCTACGAGTATGCAACGGTCTTTCTGCATTATCGCTTGTTTGGCGAAGTAGAGGCCGTAGAGGTGGTCGCTCTTGTGGTATATTTCCGATTCTGGTGAGTTTACATATTTCGCTGCCTTGGGATTGTTCTGCAATATGCGTCCACCAAAGGCAACTATCTTTCCCGATATGGTATGCACGGGGAATATGCATCGTCCCCAGAAACGGTCTTTAAGTTTGCCTTCGTCGTTTTTGTAGCATACGCCTGTCTGTGCCACAAGGTCGGGGTTGTAGCCTGCTGCTGTTGCGGTGGTTGCAAAAGCGTCGCGTCGTTCGGGGGCATATCCAAGGCCGAACTTTTCTATGGTTTCGGCATTGAGTCCGCGATGACGGAAATAATTCAGGCCGATAGCTTTTCCTTCTTCGCTGTTGTTCAGGGTGTGTACGAAGAACTGTTGTGCATATTGGTTTATCACGAAAAGACTTTCGCGGAGATTCTCACGTTCCTTCTCTTCGGTCGAAAGTTCTCTCTCCTTAATTTCTATATTGTACTTTTTGGCAAGCCAGCGTAGTGCGTCGTAGTAACTCAACTGTTCGTGTTCCATAATGAAATGTACGGGCTTGCCACCTTTGCCGCATCCGAAGCATTTCCATAGATTTTTGGCCGGTGATACTGTGAACGACGGCGTTTTTTCGTTGTGAAACGGGCATAGGCCTATCATATTCACTCCTCGTTTACGCAGAGCTACAAAATCGCCGACAACTTCTTCCACTTTTGCCGTGTCCATTATGTGTTCTATGGTGCTTCTGTCTATCATATATATAATAAGGTATAGGATTGGTGTAAATCTTTCGCGAAGATACATTAAGTTGCGTTTAGAAAAAAGTTGTTGCGATAAAAAGTGAAAAACTCAACTTTTTTTAATCCTTTGGCGAAAAAAAAGTGTTTATGAGTGTAGATATTTTATTTCACAGAATTGTCGAATATTTGTGTAGAATATTTAACTTTTGAACAAAATATTTTAAAAATAACGCAGAAAAAGGTTGTTTTTTAAAATATTTGAAATTTTTCTAATTTTTTTCTTGGAAAAGTTTTGTAGTTCAAAAAAAAGCTCTACCTTTGCACTCGCTTTCGACAAGGAACGCAGTTCACTAGTCGATACGCAAGATGATCCTTGAAAACATTCCATACAGACAAGCAGTACAACAAAGCTCATTATTAAATGAGTCGTGTATAAGTAAGGAACAATAAAACGAACCGTCAAAATAATTTGATGTACTTTAATTCCGGCCAGCAAATCAGACTAAGTAACCTTATGGTTATACAAATAAAAATTTTACAACGAAGAGTTTGATCCTGGCTCAGGATGAACGCTAGCTACAGGCTTAACACATGCAAGTCGAGGGGTTCTTGATTAGAAGCTTGCTTTTGATTAAGAACGACCGGCGC
>JAZQUI010000010.1:0-9601 GCA_045631205.1 Bacteroidaceae bacterium | reverse complement strand
TGATCACTGCCTATGTCGAAGAAACGGTAACGTTTCAACTGTCTGATTTGATGCAATTCGAAATAGAAACAAATTGTCTTCATATTATTTCTTTTTTTTAATTATTACCAACCCAATACTTTTTCATACATTCTTCTCAGCCTCAAAGCCACATCTTCCCATGTGATGCTGTCGACCTCCTTACGGCCCTCAACCTTGAGATACTCATAGAGCGACTCGTTGTTACAGATTGAGTAGATGGCATCGGCCATGGCGTTGATGTCCCAATAGTCGGTCTTGATACACTTGTCGAGAATCTCGGCACAACCCGACTGCTTTGAGATAATTGTGGGCACGTCGCACTGCATTGCCTCGAGCGGAGAGATACCGAATGGCTCACTCACCGACGGCATGATATAGACGTCGCTGGCCTTGAGGCACTCGTATACCTGACGGCCGCGCATGAAGCCGGGGAAGTGGAACCTGTCGGAGATTCCGCGCTGTGCAACAAGACGAATCATGTCGTTCATCATGTCGCCGCTACCGGCCATGCAGAAACGTATGTTCTTTGTCCTCTTGAGCACCTGTGCAGCTGCCTCAACGAAGTACTCGGGACCCTTCTGCATTGTAATACGTCCAAGGAAAGTAACCACCTTCTCGCCGGGTATCTTCTTTGGAACAATGTCAAGAATATCCTGCTCAAGCGGTGTAACGGCATTGTGCAACGTAGACACCTTGCTTGGGTGCTGGTGATACTTGTGGATGACAGTCTGGCGTGTGAGCTCACTAACGCAGAAGATGTGGTCGGCATTGTCCATACCGTTCTTCTCAATTGCGTACACGGTGGGGTTAACGTTACCACGGCTGCGGTCGAAGTCGGTAGCGTGAACGTGGATAACGAGTTTCTTGCCCGACACCTGCTTGGCATGTATGCCGGCAGGGTATGTGAGCCAGTCGTGAGAGTGGATGATATCGAACTCCTCGGTGCGGGCTACAACGCCGGCAATAATCGAGTAGTTGTTAATCTCATCGTGAAGGTTATCGGGGTAACCGCCGGCAAACTCCATGCATCCAAGGTCGTTGGTGTGCATGTAGCTGAAGTCGCTGTAGATGTGCTCCCTGTAGCGATAGTACTCCTCGGGAGTCATCACCTTGCCTATGCGGCTGTTTACATAATCGTGGTTTACATCCTTCCACACAATGGGCACTGAATTCATTGCCACAATTCTGAGGAAGCTGTTGTCTTCGTCACCGTATGGTTTAGGGATACAGAACTTAATCTCGACATCGCCCTGCTGGACGAATCCCTTTGTAAGTCCATAACTTGCCGTACCGAGTCCACCCGAAATATGCGGGGGGAACTCCCAACCGAACATTAATACTTTCATATATATTATCCCTCCATTTTAGATTCGTACTGTTTTAGCATCTGGCTTGTTCTGAGGATTGCTGCCACGTTCATTGCAAAGGCTACGGCACCGCGTCCCTTGAAAGGCGGGTTGCCGTCGAAGACCTCGGGCATTGAACCGATACAGTGCTGCACAATCTCGTCCTCGAAACCTACCATCTGGCGCTGAACGAAAGAGACACCGCTCATCTTGTAGATTTTGAGGTAAGCCTCGTAGTAGAAGCCACCGAGCCATGGCCATGCCGTACCCTGATGATAAGCATAGTCGCGCTGTATCTGCGGGCCCACATAATTGGGGTTGTAGCCCACACTCTTGGGAGAGAGTGAGCGCAAGCCGCGCGGTGTGAGCAACTCACGTGTAACTATATCAAGGATTTTTTTCTTTTGCTTGGAATTGAGAGGCGAATTGTCGAGAGCCACGGCAAAAATCATATTAGGACGCACGCTCCAATCAACATAATCACCATCGACATAGTCATAGAGATAGCCGTGTTCGTTGAGGAACACCTCGCCAAAGGCTTTGCCTGCAAGCGGGAGAAGGCGCACGAGTGAGTCGAGCACCTGCTGGTTGTGCATCAGTTCGGCCATTTGCTGTATAAACACAAGAGCATTGTACCACAATGCATTTATCTCCACAACATAACCAGTACGGGGAACAACGGGGCGGCCGTTTACAGAAGAGTTCATCCAAGTAACCGCTTTGTCACGTCCATTTGTAGAGAGAAGGCCATTCTGGGCAACACGCAAGTTGTTGTGACGGTTGTTACGTATGAAGTCGTAGATTTTCATCAACAAATCACCATACTTGTCGCGGCAAGCCTCCATACTGCACTCTTTTGCATATTGTTGCAGTGTCCACACTGCCCACAACAGCACGTCGGGGTGCTCCATTTCATAAATCTTGACATTGCTTACGCGGTCGTTTATGAAATCATCGATAGCAATGCTTGCAGTCTTCATTACCTTTTCAAACTCGTCGTAGTGACCTTGCGCAAGAGCAAGACCGGGCAACGACACGAAGAGGTCACGGGCACGGCACTTGAACCAGGGATAACCTGCAAGGATGTAGATGTGCTCACCCTGAACATTGAAGAACTGGTTACCGGCACATTGCATACAGTGCATGAAGTTGTCACGCGGGTCACGAATTTCCTCTTCATGCTCGAATGCAGCCTTCATTGAACGTGTAGTCATAGGAGAAACACCGCCCGAGAAGACAATGCTCTCGCCGGCTTTCATTTTAACCTCAAAATAACCGGGAACAAAAAGATCCTCGTTAAAGTCGTAGCCACGCTCAAGTTCCTTCACATACTCGATACCGCGATACCAGTCGGGAGTATATACAAACTCGTTCTTCTTGTTGAGCTGCATATAAAGGTCGGGGTAATCGGCATACATACGCATGCTGATACCGTTCTCTACCTCCTTGTAGCTGCGGTCGGCGATGCTGTTTTCGTGAGTATATTCACGAACGCTACGGAACGCCAGGAAAGGACGTAAACGCAAGGTTACTGCCGTATTCGCTTTCAACAAAGTATAGCGAATAAGAATTCTGTTCTCATGGTGCACAAAGGCTTTTTCTTTTTTCAGCCACACACCACCCACGTTATAAATGGTGGTGGGGACACGCTCCCAGGCAAACTCGCGGATGTATTTGTTGCCGCGGGGACTGAAGTTGTCGGCGTTATACTTGTGCAATCCCAAGTTGAATTCAGCACCGTGCAGAACCACAGTCTCGTCGAGCGACGAAAGCAATACATGGTTCTCGTCATCGAGCTGTGGGATGGGAACAACCAACAATCCGTGATATTTACGGGTGTTACAATCGACGATAGTCGAACAATGATAAGCACCCGAACGGTTAGTCCTCAAAATCTCCTTTTGCAACGACTCTTCCAAGTTCGTCATCAGCGTTTTTTCGAATCGCAAATAACTCATCTCGTATAAATTATTTATTAAACAATTTTACTTATCACCTCCCAAATGTAATGATTATAAAATTGAATAACAAAAAAGAAGAGGCTTTTTTGAAAAAAAATGTAAAAACACGCAAAAATATCAATTATCGAAGAGCGAAACCGTTACTTTAAATCCAAATTTATGAAATGACGAGTTCTCGAAACCGGCAAAAACGCCCAAATTCACATAAGGTGTTTCCACTCCATAGCCAAATTCTGTATATGGGCATAAGTCGGAAATGAAAAGCAGATTGAAGAAGAGCATCTCGTTTTTAAAAATATTTACACGAGGCAACACCTTTTGCAGTACCAGAAACGGAGAAACATAAGCCGCATTGGCACGCAAATAGCGGTTTGCCGAGTTGTACCACTCCGAGGCAAGAAGATGGAAAATACCACTCAACTCATCATCATCGTCAAGCGGCAATATATTATCATGCAAAAATGTGTACGAAATAAAATGCGCATCCTTTTCATAA
The DNA here is from genome assembly GCA_045631205.1 of Bacteroidaceae bacterium. Lineage (GTDB taxonomy): Bacteria > Bacteroidota > Bacteroidia > Bacteroidales > Bacteroidaceae > HGM04593. The sequence continues at coordinate 5,777 of JAZQUI010000010.1, read as the reverse complement.
AGATACCCGCCCAATCCCAAACGGGTATAAAGTGTCGCGCTACTCGTAACACGGCGTTTATGCTGCATATCAAATTCAACACGGGTATATACATCCTCCGAAGCAAGCAAACCGCGCACACCCTGCTCTATATTAAGCGAGAAACGAGGCAGGCGGGAACCTATATTCACTTTACGATTGCCATCGTAATAATAATACATTCCCGGATGCCAAGTAAGCATCAAATTCGGCGCAAAACTTTTAAAGTTATCACCGCCCGAACTGCTGCTCATGGTTCTATAATAAAAATTTGCACCCAATGAAGCATCGAAACCATTAAAAAGTTCACGTTGCACGCTCACGCCATAACGCGTATCCCTGAACATATTATACCCCTTTTCAGGATAAGTCTGCGGAACGCCATCTATGGTTATATTTTTCTGTGTTGTAAACTCCTGAAAGATACTATTATCACGAAACACGCTGAAATTCACAACACCTCGTCGGCGCGCATCGAACACAAAATTACCATTCGCTCCCCAATAAATTTCTTTACGTTTAAAACTATATCCCAGCATAGGTTTGACAAAAACAGACTTGTCGCCACCCAACCGACTTTTAAAGTTCATTGCCAGTTTATATGTAACACCTTTACCTGTACTATAACGCAAATACGACGGGTTTATCAAGGGGTACACTTTAAGGTCGCTGTCACCCCAATTTAGATAGTGACTGCTAACCATATTGTCGCCAACCTCCCAAAGCCAGCGCAACACTTTGTCGTTCTTCCAATTTTTCTTACCATCGGCTTTAACGGGAGGAACTGCAAAAGTGTCGCATTTAATCACCCCACTCCGCATATACATCAACGAGTCGGCAAGCAAAAGAGGCTTTTTGCGATATAATGTAGCATATTCGTAGTCGCGACCACGATAATAAGAGCCCCAGGAGGTGTTCAAAGAACCGGTAAGATCGTAACTGTTTTTCTTGTCATACCCTTTAAGTTCGTTTGACAACACTGAATAGTCATACACAGCTTCAGCTTTTATATCAAGTTTATTAAAAGCAAAAGCATAATCAATCTCCAAGTCTATATTTTTCACAACATATCGTTCGAGACCACGCTCACCCATTGTACAAGATATGCGAAAACAGCTCTGCTCGTCCCAACCTTCGGCATAGAAAGAGCGTACACAACGAGTACTATCAAACAGTACCCAACCCTCAGTGAGCAATTTAATATTATCGTAGCGTTCCTTAAAATGCACTTTCACTTCACCTCGCGCACCAACAAAAGATGTATCTATGGCATACTCATAATATTTATAATTGGTGGGATAAATTGGCGAAAGATACTGTGTCTTGAAGAGTTTTTCGCGATAGAAGTCGGGATTCATATAAAAGAGCACCCTATCCATTTCGCCACTGCCATGACGGAATGTGGTGAGATGTGCTACACGACGAATATCGGGAACCGACTTTTTTACATAGTGTACCTCATAGAAAAATTCCGACAAATAGTTATCCTTTTTGGAATTGAAACGGGCAAGATCGGGAATAAGGTTCAGATATATCATCTGCCTCTTTACTTCGACATTCTCCTTTACATACAAATTGCCAAACACCTCGCCAACCTCAAAATCGCCGGCAAGCAGGCGTTCTCCATATTCTGCCATAATGCGTTTGGCAGCATCGTCATTACCGATGCTGCCAAACGCGGGCATAAGCAAATATACCCATAGGGTTAAAAGGAGTAATATCCGTTGCTTCATTTAATATACGCTCAACGTACTGCCGCACGTACTCTCAAAAGAGTATCGAGCAAATCTTCGAGCAAATCAAGACGGAGCATATTGGCACCGTCACTTTTTGCCACGGCAGGATTCTCGTGCGTCTCTATAAAAATACCATCGGCACCAACCGCAATAGCAGCTTTTGCAATGGTAGAAATCATCTCGGGCATACCACCTGTAACACCGGCAGTCTGGTTAGGTTGCTGCAAAGAGTGTGTAATATCCATTACCACGGGATAGCCGAAAGAGCGCATCTGCGGGATACCGCGAAAATCGACCACCAGATCCTGATAGCCGAATGTAGTACCGCGTTCTGTGAGCATAACCTGCCCATCACCGCCTTCTGAAACAACCTTTTCGGCAGCAAACTTCATAGCTGTGGGCGAAAGGAACTGTCCCTTTTTGATATTCACAATGCGACCTGTCTTTGCTGCTGCAACCAACAAGTCGGTCTGGCGGCAAAGGAACGCAGGAATCTGCAAAATATCCACATATTCAGCGGCCATCTCTGCCTCTTCGGCCGAGTGTACATCGGTAACAACGGGTATATTGAATGTTTCGCGCACTTTACGCAACACGCGCAACGCATTTTCATCACCGATACCGGTAAACGAGTCAAGACGTGAACGGTTGGCCTTGCGATAAGAACCCTTGAAAACATAAGGAATATTTCTGTCAGCGGTCATAGAGACCACACGCTCTGCTATACGCATAGCCATATCCTCACCCTCAATAACACAAGGGCCTGCCAAGAGAAAAAAATTCTCGGTCGATGTCAAATCTCTTATTGTCATAGTTTCCTATTTTATTTTGGTTGGTATTATCAATTTAACAGCCTCGGGCAAAACTGTTACCTTCATTGGGAAAGTCGGGTAAAACATACGCCCATCGATACCCACACGCGCACCACCTACATCTTCTATAAGAATTTCGGTTGTGCGGAAAGGCTCCATAAGTTCAAAATTCATTATTCGGCGGCGATACACCATGTGAAGTCCCTGTATCATACCAAAGAATTCCGGCATTTTTATCGCCGACAAATCGAGTTTGCCATTATATGGAACCGCACTGGGCGTCATTCCATAGCCGCGGGAATTTCCCACACAAAGCATCATAAACTTCTTTTCAACAGTCTGATTGTTGAGTTTGAAGCGCATATTATAGTTCTGACGCATAAACAACAGGTGGAAAATACCGCTAACCACCGATGCCATTTTTGCAAAAAGGAACCTGCGGCGATTGGCAATTTCCACCACTCGTGCGGCAAGACCAATATTCAGAACATTCAAGAAGTATCGTTTCTCCTCACCTTCGGCACCCGAATAGCTGCAACACCCCACATCAACACCTCGTGTGCGGTGTGTGATTATACAATCTATTGCCGTTTTATAGTCGTGCAAAGGAAGCCCCCAATATGTAGCATAGTCGTTGGCAATACCATTGGGTATTATACCAAGAGCCACTTTGCCTGCATTCTCCGATACCATAATACCGTTTATCACATCCTGCAAAGCGCCGTCACCGCCCACCACCACAATTGTTTCGTAGCCATTGTCGGCAAGCATCGTAGCCTGGCGTTCAAGTGAAGTGTAATCTTCCGACTGTATGCAGTCGTACTCCACATGCTTCTCCTTCAAGTACTCACGTATTTCGTTCCAACGCTTTCGCGGCGACAATGAGCCTATACGAGGGCAATAGATTATACCCCATCGATGCCTGTTTTTATTGTTATACATTACCATGCAACATTCTCTTTATGATTTCAACCTGCTCGTCACGGGGCAAAGAGGCATCCACCCAATTTATAGCAGTTCCGCGCTTCTCCATACCACGGAACCAAGTCATCTGTCTCTTGGCAAATTGGTGAATGGCAATTTCAAGCCCTTGCACCATCTCATCATAAGACAACTGCCCTGTCACATACATAGTGACAAATTTATACTCCAACCCATAATATATGAGTTGCTCGGCTGTAACACCCGACTCAAGCAGATGTTCTACCTCCTCGACAAGCCCCTCGGACAAACGCTGGCGCAAACGTGCCGAGATTCTTCCACGGCGTACCTCGCGAGGCACATCAACCCCTATTGTCAAGGTACGTATTGTGGGAAAGGCACGCTCTTCCACAGGGCACGAGGTATAAAATTCTTCTATCTCAATCGCACGTATCGCGCGTTTCTTTGTATCGGTGTCGGTGTTGTTATGCAACTGCTTATATCCGGCAAGTATCGCTGTGAGTTCTTCGAGACTCTTCTCTTCAAGGCGGGCACGCAGTTCTGCATTCTCGGGAACAGGAATTAGCTTGTATCCTTTAAGCACCGACTCAACATACATGCCGCTACCACCACAAAGAACAGGCAAAACCCCACGCGCTTTCACATCGTTATAAGCCGAAAGGAAATCGCGTTGTAACTCGAAAAGATTATATTTCTCACCCGCATCTACAATATCGACAAGATGTACCGGCACAGCCTTTCCATCGCGTACATATTCGCTCAGGTCTTTTCCCGTGCCAATATCCATTCCGCGATACACCTGTCGGCTGTCGGCACTTATAACCTCTCCGCCGAACGCCAATGCAAGTTCCACTGCAAGCGATGTTTTACCGCAAGCAGTAGGGCCGACAACGGCCAGCATATCATATTTACAAGACTCTTCGCCCATCAAAAAATATCATCAAGGCACTATACACCATTATATAATACGTTGCGAAGTTAAACAAGTTAGCCACAATAGCAAAATAAATCAAACAATAATTTCACCAGCAAAGAAAGATAGAGAGACAAACATTAACACAAACACATTTTTTAAGTTAAAAAAACACAAAAAAACGACGCGCATTATACTTTTTTAGCAAGAACAAAGTTATATAGATAAACCTTTTTACAATGTACGAAAACCTATTATGCCTCCCCTACTTCCAAGGGATGGGCAAAGATGACATAACAGCCATTCTCGACAACGTGAAGATGGAATTCACCACTCATGCCGACGGCGAAACACTCTGCGACAAAGGCGACGAGTGCAACAAGTTCATAATAGTCACAAAAGGCGAGATTACATCGGAGACGACCGACCCCGCCGACACCTGTACTCTTATCGAAGAGCACAAATCCCCATACGCAATAGAACCTTACTCAATGTTTGGCTACAACACAAAGTACAAACACAAGCACATTGCAAAAGGCAGCTGCACCACTCTCGAAATAGATAAAAACTATTTTTTCAGCGAATTTTCCAAACACAACATATTTACTCTTAATTTTCTGAACATCATAAGCCGCAAAGCACAAGTTACCGACGAGGCAATATGGGAACTTACACCCACAACTATTGAAGGACGCATCATAGCCTTCATAGCCCTGCGCAGCGAGACACTCCACGGCGCCAAACAGCTAAACATTAAAATGGAACGCCTTGCCGAAATCCTCTGCGAGACACGCCTGAACATCTCGCGCGCCCTGAACAATATGCAGGACAAAGGATTGGTTACACTAAACAGAAAAGAGATTCTGATACCCGAATTCAAAGAACTACTGCCATACATAAAATAGCAACGAAGTAAGAAAAAAGCCTTAGCAAAAACTTTTCAAACAAAAAACTCACCTTTTTTTTGGCACAAACCAATAAACACACTATCTTTGCACCCGCAAAGAGGGCAACCCCTTGCAAAAACATAAGGTTCACACCTTATTATATAGGTAGGTTCCGTAGCTCAGCTGGATAGAGCAACGCCCTTCTAAGGCGTGGGTCAAGCGTTCGAATCGCTTCGGAATCACAAAAATCCTCGTTACATACATTCGTAGCGAGGATTTTTGTTTATACCCCAACGAGCGCCCTTTTTCTGGGCTCACCTGCAAAAGTTGGCAGGGTGGACAAAAAGTAGGATAAAATCTTTGTAATGGATTGATATACATATCTTTGCAAAGATTATCATTGATATGCTAAAAAAAATGCTTTTTTTGTGGTTCCTCCAATGTGGTCAAGAATGGCCTGAGAGGGCGA
>JAZQUI010000009.1:0-45729 GCA_045631205.1 Bacteroidaceae bacterium | reverse complement strand
TAAGTACATCTCTATCTCTGCTCCCGGTTCAAAAGAGTATCTTAACAACTGGAAAGGTTATATCACTGTAACAAACGGTGTAACCGGTATCAAGTTCATCACTGCTGAGAACGAGAACGGCAACGACGCTATCTACGACCTTTCAGGACGTGTAGTTACAGAGACCGTTAAAGGCCAGGTTTATATCAAGAACAATACCAAGTTCATCGCTGAATAATATACGCGACAATTGGTAAAACGAAAAACGAGAACGACAGCTGTCGTTCTCGTTTTATTTTTGTACCATTGAAATGGCTTTCAAAGTACACCCGATTGGATTTCCAACACAAGTTGACTACCCACGGCCGGCATCTGTAATCATTGCAAGAAGCGCATCATTGAAAGCACGCTCGTTCATCATATCCTCAACAGATATATGCATACGATAATTCCACATGTGATTACGGTTCGATGGAACATTTATACGCTCGGCATCAGGGTCGTCAAGGCGCAAACGCTCATCCATAGCCATCAAATCCTGCCAAGCAAAAAGCGCAAAAGCTGCGGGAGAGTGCAGATGCTGTGCTATTATAGCACGTGCCACAAGGCCGCTCATTTCCTCAGGAGCTTCACCGTCGAAGCCAAGCACACGATTATAGAACTGAGCCGAAAGGGCTTTATCCTCGCGCCACCAACCACGCAAAGTACTCATATCGTGGGTTGAAGGAGTTGCAACAGACAGGTAAGGGTAACACTCGGGGCGGGCAAAGGTTTCACCATACAACTTTGGCATACGCTGAATTTCAAGTGAAAGTATTTGCAAATTCTTCATAACCCAAGGTACACAAGCGGGTATCATACCCAAATCCTCGCCACAGGCGGTCATTGTGGTCGATTGCAGCACCGGCGCAAGTTTGCGCATACCCTCCTCGAACCAATGCATTGTGTGACGATTATAGAAATAATCCTCATAAATTCGATTATAAGCAATACGCTGCGTCTGTGAGAGTTGTGTATATGCCTCGGTATCACTTCCAAGAATACGAGGTACAAAACTCTGTTCCTCTTTTAAATCGTGAATAAAGAGCACACTTCCAAAAAGACGCAACAGGGCCTTTTTCATATCCTCGGGAAAAGCCTTGCTACACTTATCATAGATTTCATAGGCAAGAGCCGAAGCGCTGTTTATATGTCCTTTAAATGCGTATGTTCCATCGGGCAACAAGTCGAAGAAACGATCGACAACATACTTCACACGGCGGGGGAAGAGTTCGGCCAAACGCTCCTTTGTTATATAAGGACGCAAGTGACACTCACCAAGTTCGAAACCTTCGGTCAAAAGTTCATCTTTTGTATAAGGTTTGTTGGGAGAGAAAGAACCCGAAAGACCGCTGATAGCAGTGTGGGGAATCTCCCAAATGCGGAAGAAACCAAGAACGTGGTCTATGCGATAGGCATCGAAGAAACGCGACATATATTGCAGACGACGGCGCCACCAAGCATATCCATCCTGCGCCATAACATCCCAATTGTATGTGGGGAAGCCCCAATTCTGCCCGTCGGCAGCAAACATATCGGGCGGCGCTCCGGCCGACACTTCAAGATTGAACTGCTCACGCTCGCACCACACATCAACGCCATTAGGTGCAACACCAATGGGAATATCACCTTTCAAGGCAATGCCTATTGAGTTTGCATAGTTATGCGCATCGCTCAACTGTTTGTAAAGGATATATTGTACAAGTGAGTAGAAATCTATTTCACGCGTAGCCTCGGGATACTCGGCAAGCAACATTGATTCTGTATTTTCGTCGCAATAGCGATATTTACCCCAATCCCAAATGCAACTGTGCAAACGGGCTGTGAGGAAACGGAACATTGCATAAGGGCGCAACCACTGCTTCTGCTCCTCCACAAAAGCACGATAACCCTCGTCGGCAAGCATTTCGTGGCCTTGCTCGGCAAAAAGGTCGCGCAGATATTTCATTTTCAGCGCATAGACAAGCGAATAGTTCACAGCAGGAGCCTCATTCAGTTTCATTCTGTGAACCTCATAGTATTTATTGCTCTTTTCGCTACCCAAACGTGGCAAAGCAGACATATCCATATAAATGGGGTTAAGAGCATATACGGAAACACAGTTATAAGGGTAAGAATCGTCGTCGCTACCAAAAATTGTGGTATCGTTAAGCGGCAACAACTGCAAAATGTTCTGCCCGGTGGCACGCAACCATTCAGCCATGAGCCTTATACCGCCAAAATCACCTACACCCCACCCTTTCTGTGAACGAATTGAGAAAAGTGGGATAACGGTACCTGCCAAACGGATATCCTTTGAGGGAAAAACAACGTGAGGGAGAGTAAAGGAACAAGCAAGCGAGCTTTCGCAGGCAGGCAATGTCATATATCGGTTCTCGCCCTCTTCCCACAGGACATTACCCTCGGTATCTTTTTTAATAAATTTCAGTTGTATGCAGTTACCCGCCAATTCCTCGGCATCTATTGTAACACTCCAAAGATTAGGCTCCACCTGCTGCAATTGAGGTGCAGCATCGGGCTGCCAACAACCCAACTGCGACACATCGCCACACACGCAAAGGCTCTCGCCCTCACCAACACCCATTGCATAGAGTGTGATCGTGAGGCTGCGATTGTACCAATTGACCGAAAGTTCCTCGGGCACAGAGGCTTGTTTGCTGAAAAAGCGGAACAAGTTGGTCTGTGTGTAGTTACCCACAGGAGAGTCGAGCCACATATCGCTCACGTAATATGAATTGTTTACACAATTGAGCGCCAGTTTATGAGGAGTTACAGCCCACTCATTACGGGCGGTTTTTCCAGAACGCACAAGACGATAACCGTAGTTCAAGAAAGAAACGTCTGATGGAAGTTCGAAAGATGCGCTCCAAACATCTCCACCGGCATTGCACATATCAACCGTAAACTCCTGCTCCAAGGCTCCGCCCACAGGCTTGCAAACAGCCTGCATCGCACAACCCTCTTCGGCGTGATAGCTTATATTCAGAATAATAGATTTCATTATATATAAAGTGATTTTTCATTATTAGACCCGCGAAAATACAAAAAAATCTTATCCCGCCACACTTAAAATGCATTTTGTCATATATGTGGCGTATTTTTTAAGATATTGATAAAGAAACCATGAAATAGAGTGCTATTTTTTTAGTTTTATAAAATAAAACGATTATTTTTGCAGATTAGATAGGCGCATAGTACCCTACACGCCTAATAAAGTTTGGAAAAAACAGTGGGTACACACTAACCTTAAAAAATTACAACTATGAGTGATAGATTATTTATTTTTGACACCACATTGCGCGACGGAGAACAAGTTCCCGGTTGCCAATTGAACACAGTCGAGAAAATCCAGGTGGCAAAGCAATTGGAAATGCTCGGCGTTGATGTCATCGAGGCCGGTTTCCCCATTTCAAGCCCCGGAGACTTCAATTCAGTTATCGAAATTTCAAAAGCCGTTACATGGCCCACTATCTGCGCCCTTACACGTGGCGTAGAGAAAGATATTGATGTTGCAGTTGACGCATTACGTTATGCAAAGCACAAACGAATCCACACCGGTATCGGAACATCCGATTCTCACATACAATACAAATTCCGCTCTACACGCGAGGAGATTATCGAGCGTGCTGTTGCAGCTGTAAAGTATGCAAAACGCTTTGTTGAAGATATCGAGTTCTATGCCGAGGATGCAGGCCGTACCGACAACGAGTACCTCGCCCGCGTGGTGGAGGCTGTAATCAAGGCCGGTGCAACCGTGGTAAACATCCCCGATACTACAGGTTATTGCCTTCCCTCTGAGTATGGAGCAAAAATCAAATACCTCATGGAGCATGTCGATGGCATACACAAAGCTACCATTTCAACACACTGCCACAACGACCTGGGTATGGCAACAGCCAACACACTTTCGGGTGTGATGAACGGTGCGCGCCAGGTAGAGGTTACAATGAACGGTATTGGCGAGAGAGCCGGTAACACATCGCTCGAGGAGATTGTGATGATTACAAAATGTCACCCCACTCTCAACGTGGAGACAAATATCAATACACAGAAGATATTCCCCACCAGCCGTATGATTTCGAGCCTTATGAATATGCCCGTACAGGCAAACAAGGCTATTGTGGGACGCAACGCGTTTGCACACTCTTCGGGCATACACCAGGACGGTGTGCTCAAAGATGTAAGCACATACGAGATTATGAACCCCAAGGATGTGGGTATCGACGACAACTCTATCGTGCTCACCGCACGCAGTGGCCGCGCCGCCCTCAAATATCGCTTGAGCGTGTTGGGTGTAACTCTCGAAGATGACCGTTTGAACGAGGTTTACGAGCAGTTCCTGCGCCTCGCCGACAAGAAGAAAGAGGTTAACGACGACGATATCCTGGTACTCGCCGGTGCCGAGCGCAGCAACAACAAAGGCATCAAGCTCGACTACTTGCAGGTTACCACAGGCCTCAACACACGCTCTGTGGCAAGCATCGGTTTGCGCATTGCAGGCGAGTTGTTCGAGAGCGCATCAACAGGTAATGGTCCCGTGGATGCTGCCATCAAGGCACTCAAGAATATTATTCGTCGCGAAATGATACTCAAAGAGTTCACTATACAAGCTATTAGCAAGGGAAGTGACGACATGGGTAAAGTACATATGCAGGTTGAGTACAACGACCGTTTGTACTATGGTTTCGGTGCAAATACCGATATCGTAAGTGCATCGGTTGAGGCATACATCGACTGTATAAACAAATTCAACGAATAACAACGTAGGAAATGAATACATTATTCGACAAGATATGGGACGCCCACGTCGTACAGAAAGTGGAAGACGGCCCCACACAGCTATACATAGACCGCTTGTATTGCCACGAGGTAACATCGCCACAAGCTTTTGACGAGTTGCGCAACAGAGGTATCGGGTGCCTACGCCCCGAGAAGATTTTCTGTATGCCCGACCACAACATACCCACTAAGGACCAGGACAAGCCCATTGCCGACAGCGTATCGCGTAACCAGGTGGACACACTCACAAAGAACGCTGCTCAGTTCGGTCTTTCGTACTGGGGAATAAAACACCCCAACAACGGTATTATTCACGTTGTTGGCCCCGAGCAAGGACTCACACTCCCCGGTATGACAATTGTGTGTGGCGACTCACACACTTCGACACACGGCGCGATGGGTGCCATCGCCTTCGGTATCGGTACAAGCGAGGTTGGTATGGTTATGGCATCGCAGTGTATCTTGCAGCAAAAGCCCAAGGCTATGCGCATAAGCGTTGAAGGTAAGTTGGGCAAAGGCGTCACAGCAAAGGATGTAGCCCTCTACATTATGTCGCAGATGACAACAAGCGGTGCTACCGGCTATTTTGTGGAGTACGCAGGCGAGGCTATACGTTCGTTAAGCATGGAGAGCCGCCTTACCTTGTGTAACCTCTCTATTGAGATGGGCGCACGCGGTGGTATGGTTGCCCCCGACGAAATAACATTCGAGTATATCAAAGGCCGCCCCTACGCTCCCAAAGGCGAAGAGTGGGAAAAAGCCGTTGCCTACTGGAAGACACTCAAAAGTGAAGGCGATGCAGTGTTTGACAAAGAATACACATTCCGTGCCGAAGATATTGAGCCTCGCATAACCTATGGAACAAACCCCGGTATGGGTATCGGCATAACCGAGAACATACCCACTGCCGACACCATAGATGATGCTGGCCGCGAGTCGTTCCTCAAATCACTTGAATATATGAAGTTCGCACCCGGACAGTCACTGCTTGGACACGATATCGACTATGTATTTGTTGGCAGTTGCACCAATGGTCGCATTGAGGACTTCCGCGCCTTTGCACAGATTGTAAAAGGCAAAAAGAAGGCCGACTGCGTTACCGCCTGGCTTGTACCCGGTTCTTGGAGCGTGGCACGACAGATTGAAGCCGAAGGCATTGACAAGATTCTTGCCGAAGCCGGGTTCGAAATACGCGAACCGGGCTGTTCGGCATGCCTTGCCATGAACGAGGATAAAGTACCCGCCGGAAAATATTGCGTATCGACAAGCAACAGAAACTTCGAAGGACGCCAGGGCCCCGGCTCGCACACCATTCTTGCAAGCCCCTACGTTGCTGCTGCCGCAGCCGTAACAGGCAAGATTACCGACCCACGCGAAATGCTTTAACAACGAAAAGCCAGAAACGATGAAAAAAGAAAAATTCAACATAATTACCGATAGCTGCATACCCTTGCCGCTCGAGAACATTGATACCGACCAGATTGTGCCCGCACGCTTCCTGAAAGCAACTACCCGCGAAGGATTTGGCGATTACCTGTTCCGCGACTGGCGTTTCGACAAAGAAGGAAACAAAATTGACAGTTTCGTAATGAACGACCCCACATACAGCGGCAAAATTCTTGTTGCAGGCAAGAACTTCGGTTGCGGTTCAAGCCGCGAACACGCTGCCTGGGCCATTGCCGACTATGGTTTCCGTGTTGTGGTATCGAGTTTCTTTGCCGACATTCACAAGAACAACGAACTCAACAATTTTGTATTGCCCGTAGTTGTGAGTGAAGAGTTCCTGAAAGAACTTTTTGCAAGCATCAAGGAGAACCCTGCAACACAGGTTACGGTAAACCTCCCCGAGCAGACAATCACCAACAACGCAACAGGCAAGAGCGAGAAGTTCGAGATAAACGGCTACAAGAAACATTGTCTTATGAACGGACTCGACGATATCGACTTCCTGCTCAGCAACAAGGACAAGATTGAAGCGTGGGAGAAAAAAGCGTGAATAGACAAAACAGATTAAACAACTCAAAAAAGAGATTACAATGAATTTCAATATAGCAGTATTGCCGGGCGATGGCATTGGCCCCGAAATCGTGGCACAAGCACTTGAAGTAACAAAGGCTGTTTGCAACAAATTCGGACACACACTCAACTACAAGACAGGACTTGTGGGTGCGTGCGCGATAGACGCGACAGGCAACCCCTACCCCGACGAAACACACGAACTTTGTATGCAGAGCGATGCGGTACTCTTTGGTGCTGTTGGCGACCTGCGTTTCGACAATAACCCCAACGCAAAAGTACGCCCTGAACAAGGATTGCTTGCAATGCGCAAGAAACTGGGCCTTTACGCCAACCTTCGCCCCGTAACCACTTTTGAAGCACTTATTGACAAATCGCCCTTACGCACCGACATTGTAAAAGGCACCGACTTTATGTGCATTCGCGAACTTACCGGCGGTCTATACTTTGGACGCCCCCAAGGCCGTAGCGAAGACGGCAACGTAGCATACGACACTTGTGTATATTCACGCGAAGAGATTGAGCGTATTGTAAAACTCGCTTACGAGTATGCAATGAAACGCAACAAAAAGGTAACCGTGATTGACAAGGCCAATGTGCTTGCAACATCGCGTTTGTGGCGCGAAGTTGCAAAAGAGATTTCGACACAATACCCCGAGGTTGAGACAGAATTTATGTTTGTAGACAATGCCGCAATGCGCCTTATACAGTGGCCCACATCGTTCGATGTTATGGTAACCGAAAATATGTTCGGTGACATACTCACCGACGAAGGCTCGGTAATCACCGGTTCATTGGGACTCCTTCCCTCTGCATCAGTGGGTGTACACACATCACTCTTTGAGCCGATACACGGATCTTGGCCTCAAGCCGCAGGCAAAAACATTGCGAACCCCCTTGCTACCATTCTCTCGGCAGCAATGATGTTCGAGTATGCTTTCGGCCTTATGGAAGAGGGCAAGCTCATACGCGATGCCGTTAACGCATCTATGGAGGCTAACGTAAGAACACCGGATATTCAAGTTGAGGATGGCAAGGAGTATGGCACAAAAGAGGTTGGTGAGTGGATTGTAAATTACATCAACAACAAATAACAAGTGCAGAAAGCAACACATTACATATACATATTACTGGCACTGCTGTTCTTAGGAACGGCAGTGCTCAGTCCTTGTTATGCACAAAAGAACAAGAAAAAGCCATTCACGCTTGTAATCGACCCAGGTCACGGTGGTGTCGACCCCGGAGCTTTAGGACGCAGAGCGAAGGAGAAAATAATAAACATGAACGTTTCAAAAGCCTTGGCCGAAATGATCAAGGAGAAGTACCCCGAAGTAAAAATTATTTTCACCCGCACAACCGATGTAAAGATTCCACTTGTACAACGCGCAACTATCGCCAACGAAGCACAAGCCGACCTCTTTATTTCGATACACTCCAACGCCTCAAAATCGCGCAATGCTGTTGGTTGCGAGACTTTTACACTTGGTTCGGGCAGTAATGCCGAAGCAAAAGCCGCGGCCATGTACGAGAACGAGGTAATTCTGCTCGAAGACAACTTTGAGCAGACCTACAAAGGTTTCGACCCGCACTCAAGCGAAAGCTACATAATTTTCGAATTGATACGCAGCCACGATATGGAGAAGAGCATTGCTCTTGCCGAGGCCGTGCAGAAAGGAATGGTCAACCGCACCAAACTACACAACCGAGGAGTATCTTCGGCAGGTTTTCTTGTACTCCACAAAACTGTTATGCCAAGTATTCTTGTGGAACTTGGTTTCATTTCCAACCCGACAGAAGAAAAGTTCATAGCTTCGAAAGCCGGGCAAAAATCACTTGCACAGGGTATCTTCGATGGTTTTTCAAATTACTACCAGACATATAAGAAAAACACCGGCGCAATTGATGGTTACGCAATAGCGAAAGAGAGCACAAAACCTACAAAAGTAACAAAGCCCGCGACTGCCACATCTGCGGCAACAAAGGGCAAAACAGCAGCAAACACAACAAAAGGAAAACCTGTTTTCAAGGTACAAATACTTGCATCGGACAATAAACTCAGCAGCAATGACAAACGCCTTAAAGGTGTAAAAGCTGATTATTACAAAGAAAACGGAATGTACAAATACACATACGGCGAAAGTAGCAACTATGACAAAATTGCCGCAATGCGCAAGGAGATATCCACAAAATTCAAAGAGGCATTCATCATTGCCTTCCTCGACGGAAAAAAAATAAACACAAAAGAGGCTATCGAACTATATAAGAAACAAAAATAACAGACACAACGATGAGCAAAAAAATAAAATTCACCAAGGAGTTGATTGTAGGAATTATTGGTGTCACAGCCCTTTTGTCCATATATCTGCTTATAAACTTTTTCAAAGGTATTGACTTGTTCAAGGACGGAGAACGATACTATATAAAGTTCGACAACATTGGGCAGATGGCAAATTCAAGCCCCATCTACCTCAATGGTTACAAAGCCGGCAACGTACAGGGCATAACATACGACTTTGAAGATATGAGCTATGTTATTGTCACCATAGACATAGACAAGCGTTTGCGCATACCGACGGGCAGTTATGCCGAAGTAAACAACCATATGCTTGGTGGTAGCGATATAAGCATTATCCTTTCAGGCAGCGACACCTATCTATCCCCCGGCGACACTCTTACAGGCCGTTTGAACAAAGGTATCGCAGGAGAGATGGAAAACACTATGCCCACGATAAACAAGATGATACCCAAAATAGATTCCATTCTCACCTCGCTCAATACTTTGCTTGCAAACCCCGCGCTAAACAGTTCGGTCAACAACGCAGAAAAGATAACCGACGAACTTGCCGTTGCAACAGCACGCTTGAACAGCTTGCTCGCCAACGACATTCCCCAGATTACAGGCAGTGTAGCCAACATTGGCAACGACCTGAAAAAAGTATCATCGCAAATTAAGGAGGTCGATTACAAAGAGTTATTCACTTCGTTGCAAGCTACAATTGACAATCTCGAAGAGATTACCGCTACCATAAACAGCGGAGAAGGCACTGCGGGAAAACTTTTGAAAGACAGCGAGCTTTACGAAAAACTCGACAGCACTTGCAGCGCTGCAAACGCTCTCCTCACAGACTTGAAGAACAACCCCAAAAGATATGTTCATTTTTCAATTTTCGGCAAGAAAGAATAACCCGAATAGATATACTAAGAGAGAGTGACCTGTGGTCACTCTCTCTTAGTATTATATAATAGGCATCAACGCCTAAAGCTACCACCCCACACAACGCGACCATCACGGCCATAAACCCGCAACAAATAGCGCCCGGCCGACATATTGCGCACAATTACACGGGTTGAATAACGACCATAATAAATCTTACGGCCATACATATCACAAACCTCGAGCCGCAAACCCGACTTATGAAGTTCGGGAAGAGAGAGTTCCTGCAAACTTTCATAGCGCGCCGGCATACTCCAATGAACAGGAGCGCTCTCACGACCATAAACATCAACAGCTGTTAACGCCAGAGAAACTGCTTTATCTGTGCGACAACTCCACGCAAAAGAAGTATCCTGCACACCGGCAGCAATCAGATTTTCAATATTTTCTATATCAACCGTATCGCCTAATGCCGCATACACATTGTATTTTACCTTTGGATGATTTTCGACAGCCGCAACCAACGGCCACGACAACCTGAAAGTATCTCCCTCACAATGCACCGACAAAGAAGCAGGCGACGCAGGCAATTCGGCCGCTGCCCAAGTCATTGGCGGAACCAAAGCCTCTTTTCCACACACAGACCTGTATATATCCACGGCACCACCCGCTTCGCCCAAAAGATGCGCGGTGCGAAAAAGTGCACTGCCCGCAGTACCGGCATCACGCGATGTATTCAACTGACGGGCAACATCAATCGCTGGCCAGCCTCCATATTCGGGCAACAGGCGATAGACACCTATCCCAGGTACAATGTGACGGCCGTATGAATTTTCCTGCCAATCACGCACAAAAGGATAGAAATTATTGCCATTGAAATAGAGCATAGGAAAGAGAATATCCATAAAACCGCCGCGCATCCACTCCTGCGCCTCTTGAAAAACTGCATCATAAGCATTCCAACCATAAGAGCTGTAACAAGTGAGGTCGTCATATTTGCCAAGAGGCGCACAACTAACTCTAACCCACGGTTTTATACCCTTAACCAACGAATAAACCCGACGGGCTACATTGGTAACATTCTGTCTGCGCCAAGAGGCTAGCAAAAGGCCTCTGCCGTAGAGTTTATGCAGTTTATGGTCGGGGTAACCAACAGTGCGGTCGGGGTAACGTATATAGTCGAGGTGCAGACCATCGACATCGTAGCGCGAAACAATTTCCGACACAAGGCGGCACAAATAATCGGCCGTTGCAGGATTGCCGGGTTCCATATACCAGCTACCTTTGTAAGGAGTACACAAATCGCGCTTTTTCTTAACAAGTGACAACGCGCCCATTCTCTTTATATGCTCGTCCTTACCAAGTGGGAGAGCCACTACCCAGGCGTGGAGTTGCATACCTCTCTTGTGACACTCCTTTATGGCAAACGCCAAAGGGTCGTAACCGGGGGAGCGCCCCTCTACACCTGTGAGAACGTGGGAAAAAGGCTCAATTGAAGAGGGGTAGATAACATCGCCACGCACACGCGTTTGCAGAAGAATGCTATTTACGTTAAGAGATTGCAAAGAGTCGAGCAAAAAAACCAGTTCCCGTTGCTGGACGAGAGTATCGGAGGGGGTTTTCACCAGTGTCTTAGGCCAGTCGAGATTTTCTATCGTCGTAAGCCACACTGCACGATATTCAAACTTTGGAGAAACCCGCTTTTGCGCGGTGGAGAGGGTAAAAAAACAGAGAAAAATTATGGTTAATATGCCTTTTGTGGAATTCATAATAAAAAAATATCACAAAAGTAATCATTTTTAAGCATCAACAATAGAGATTATTCGCAATAAATTAGTATTTTTGTGTGATTTTACGAATGTCGTGCATAAGCACATATTCATTGTTGTAGAAAACTGAATAACAATTTATTTTCACATAATTCAAATTGCACTATGACAAAAGCAAAGAAATTTATTACTTGTGACGGAAACCAGGCCGCAGCTCACATTGCGTACATGTTTTCCGAGGTAGCAGCAATCTACCCCATCACTCCTTCATCAACAATGGCGGAGTATGTTGACGAATGGGCTGCTCAGGGCCGTAAAAACCTTTTCGGCGAAACAGTTTTAGTTCAGGAGATGCAGTCTGAGGGCGGTGCAGCCGGTGCGTTGCACGGTTCACTTCAGGCAGGTGCTCTCACCACAACTTTCACAGCATCGCAGGGTCTTTTGCTTATGATCCCCAACATGTACAAAGTTGCAGGCGAGATGCTCCCCAGCGTATTCCACGTTTCTGCACGCTCTTTGGCAGGTAGCTCACTCAGCATCTTTGGCGACCACATGGACGTTATGGCTTGCCGCCAGACCGGTTTTGCTATGCTTGCCGAAGGTTCTGTACAGGAGGTTATGGACCTTGCAGCGGTTGCACACTTGTCAACCATCAAGAGCCGCATCCCCTTCTTGAACTTCTTCGACGGTTTCCGTACATCACACGAGATACAGAAAATTGAGCTCCTCGAGCAGGAGGATATCGCTCCCCTTGTTGACTGGGAAGGTATCCAGGCTTTCCGCGACAGAGCTTTGAGCCCTATGTCTCCCGTTATCCGCGGTACAGCAGAGCAGCCCGAGACATTCTTCGCTCACAAAGAGGTTGTTAACAAATTCTACGATGCAGTTCCCGACATTGTAGCAGAGTACATGAAAGAGATTTCAGCCATCACTGGCCGCAACTATGCTCCCTTCACATACTATGGTGCTGAGGATGCTGACCGCGTAATCGTTGTTATGGGTTCTGCAACAGAGGCTGCAAAAGAGGCTATCGATTACCTCACAGCTAAGGGCGAGAAAGTTGGTCTCGTTAGCGTACACCTCTACCGTCCCTTCTCTGTAAAATACATGGCTGCAGTTATGCCTAAGAGCGTTAAGCGCATCGCTGTTCTCGACCGCACAAAAGAGCCCGGTTGCAACGGTGAGCCCTTGTACCTCGATGTTGTTGAGGCATTCTCAAGCTGCGAGGAGCTCAAAGCTATCAACCCCACAATCGTTGGTGGCCGCTTCGGTATCGGTTCTTGCGACACCACTCCCGCGATTATTATGTCAATCTACGAGAACCTTGCACTCCCCACACCCAAGAACCACTTCACAGTTGGTATCGAGGATGACGTTACATTCACATCACTTCCCAAGAAAGAGGAGATTGCTGTTGTTGACGGCGTATTCGAGGCTAAATTCTACGGTCTTGGTGCAGATGGTACTGTAGGTGCTAACAAAAACTCTATCAAAATTATCGGTGAGAACACCGACAAGCACTGCCAGGCATACTTCTCTTACGACTCTAAGAAGTCGGGAGGTTTCACCTGCTCACACTTGCGTTTCGGTGACAAACCCATCCGTTCTACATATTTGGTGAACACACCTAACTTCGTAGCTTGCCACGTTCAGGCATACTTGCGTATGTACGATGTAATCCGTGGTTTGCAGAAGGGCGGTACATTCCTCTTGAACACTGTATGGGATGGCGAGGAGCTCGTTAAGAACCTCCCCAACGATATCAAGAGATATTTCGCCGAGAACAACATCACTGTTTACTACATCAACGCAACCAAGATTGCACAGGAGATTGGTTTGGGCAACCGCACAAACACTATCCTCCAGAGCGCATTCTTCCGCATTACAGAGGTTATCCCCGTTGACCTTGCAATTGAGCAGATGAAGAAGTTCATCGTTAAGTCTTACGGTAAGAAAGGTCAGGACATTGTTGACAAGAACAATGCAGCTGTTGACCGCGGTGGCGAGTACAAACAGCTTACAATCGATGCCGCTTGGGCTAACCTTCCCGCTGATGTTGAGGAGGTACGCGATGAGCCCGAGTTCATCACAAAGATCGTTCGTCCCATCAACGCACAGAAGGGTGACCAGCTCCCCGTTTCTGCTTACTTGCAGATTGCAGACGGTACATGGCCTCTTGGAACATCGGCTTACGAGAAACGTGGCGTGAGCGCATTCGTTCCCAAATGGGATGCTGAAAAATGTATCCAATGTAACAGATGTTCTTACGTTTGTCCTCACGGCTGTATCCGTCCCTTCGTAATGGACGAGAATGAGGCTGCCGGACTCAACGCTGAGAAGATTGAGATGAAGGCTCCCGCAGCGTTCAAGGGTATGCAGTTCCGTATTCAGGTAGGCGTTCTCGACTGCTTGGGTTGTGGTAACTGTGTTGACGTATGTCCCGGTAACCCCAAACTCGGTGGTTCTGCACTCACAATGGTTCCCTTGGAGCAGGAGCGCGGCGAGGCTGCCAACTGGGATTACTGCTACAAGAACGTTAAGAGCAAACAGGCTCTCATCGACGTTAAGAGCAACCCCAAAAACTCACAGTTCGCAACACCTTTGTTCCAGTTCTCTGGTGCATGTTCAGGTTGCGGTGAGACACCTTATGTAAAACTTATCACACAGCTCTTCGGCGAGCGTCAGATTGTTGCCAACGCAACAGGTTGTTCTTCAATCTACACCGCTTCTGTACCCTCTACACCCTACTGCACAAACGAGAAGGGCGAAGGTCCCGCTTGGGGTAACTCACTCTTCGAGGACTTCTGCGAGTACGGCCTTGGTATGAAACTTGCCGAGAACAAGATGCGCGAGCGCCTGACTGACCTCTTCACAGAGCTTACACAGTGCAGCTGCGCAAGCGAGGAGCTCAAAGGCCTTGCACAGCAGTGGCTCGACAACAAGTTCAGCGGCGATATTACTAAGGAGATTGCACCCGCAATCATCGCAGCTTGCGAGGCTGCTGACTGCGACACCTGCAAGAAGATCCTTGACATCAAGCAGTACATCGTAAAACGTTCACAGTGGATTATCGGTGGTGACGGTGCTTCTTACGATATCGGTTACGGCGGTCTCGACCACGTTATCGCATCGGGTGAGGATATCAACCTCCTCGTTCTCGATACAGAGGTTTACTCTAACACCGGTGGTCAGGCATCTAAATCAACACCTCTTGGTGCTATCGCCAAGTTTGCTGCTGCCGGTAAACGCATCCGCAAGAAAGACCTCGGTATGATTGCTACAACTTACGGTTATGTTTACGTTGCACAGATCGCTATGGGCGCAAGCTACGACCAGTGCTTGAAGGCTATCCGTGAGGCTGAGGCTTATCCCGGTCCCTCTTTGGTTATCGCATACGCTCCCTGTATCAACCACGGTATCAAGAAAGGTATGGGTAAAGCACAGGCTGAGCAGGCTGCTGCCGTTGAGTGCGGTTACTGGCACTTGTGGCGTTACAACCCCGCTCTCGAGGAGGAAGGCAAGAACCCCTTCACACTCGACAGCAAAGAGCCCCAGTGGGACAAATTCCAAGACTTCCTCCAAGGCGAGGTACGCTACGCATCACTTGCTAAGCAGTTCCCCGCAGAGGCACAGGAATTGTTCGAGGCAGCTCAGGGTATGGCTAAGAAACGCTACTCAAGCTACCAGCGTATGGCTAAGCTCGATTGGGGCAACGAAGAATAATCTTTTCGATTATACTCTATAAGTTGAGACCTCCCGATATTTCGGGAGGTCTCTTTTTTTTGCATATCGCAAGAGACGGGAAGAACCAAAAAGCTGTTGCAGATGTTTCTATATAGAAATTTATTAACCCTAAAACCTTATAAAAATGTCTTCTACAATGAGTAAAAGTGTAAAATTGGGAGTGCTCACGCTCGCAATTATGAACGTAACAGCCGTGGTATCGCTACGAGGACTCCCCGCCGAAGCCGAATATGGTATAAGCTCGGCATTCTATTACCTGTTTGCTGCAATCGTGTTCCTCATCCCTACATCTTTTGTGGCTGCCGAACTTGCTGCAATGTTCCAGGACAAGCAAGGCGGTGTATTCCGTTGGGTGGGAGAAGCCTTCGGCAAACGAATGGGTTTTCTTGCCATCTGGTTGCAATGGGTAGAAAGCACCATCTGGTACCCCACGGTATTGACCTTTGGTGCGGTATCATTGGCGTTTATCGGAAGCAACAGCAGCGAAGATATGAACCTTGCATCGAACAAGCTATACACTCTTGTCGTGGTACTTATTATCTATTGGGCTGCAACATTCATCTCACTTAAAGGACTCGGATGGGTGAGCAAGGTAGCCAAAATAGGTGGCTTGGTTGGAACTATTATTCCTGCATTTCTGTTGATGATACTCGCTGTTATATACCTTATTAGCGGCGGTACATCACAAATGGATTTTGGAGGAAGTTTCTTCCCCGACATCACAAAGTTGGATAACCTTGTATTGGCATCGGGAATATTTCTCTTTTACGCAGGTATGGAGATGACAGGTATTCACGTCAAGGACATGAACAACCCTGCAAAAGAGTACCCGAAAGCTGTATTCATTGGAGCCATAATCACAGTACTCATATTTGTATTGGGCACATTCTCGCTTGGAATTATAATTCCTCAAAAGGATATAAACCTCACACAAAGCCTTCTCGTTGGCTTCGACAACTATTTCAAATTCATACACGCATCGTGGCTTTCGCCCATAATAGCAATAGCATTGGCATTTGGAGTACTCGCAGGAGTGCTTACCTGGGTTTCGGGCCCCTCAAAAGGTATCTTTGCAGTGGGTAAAGCAGGCTATCTGCCTCCTTTTATGCAAAAAGCAAACAAATTGGGAGTACAGAAGAATATACTTCTCATACAAGGTGCGGCAGTAACCCTTTTGAGCCTTCTTTTCGTGGTGATGCCATCGGTACAGAGCTTTTACCAGATACTCTCACAGCTCACCGTACTACTTTACCTCATAATGTATCTCCTTATGTTTGCCGCTGCTATATACCTACGTTACAGTATGAAGGATACGCCTCGTCCCTTCCGTCTTGGCAGCAAAGGCAATTGCGTAATGTGGATTGTTTCGGGCGTGGGATTTTTGGGCAGCCTCCTGGCTTTTGTATTAAGTTTTATACCTCCCGCACAAATCGCAGTGGGCAGCAACACAACCTGGTACTCGGTATTGGTAATAGGTTGCCTGATTGTGGTGATTGCACCTTTTATTATATATGCAATGAGAAAACCGGACTGGGAAAACAAGGATTCACTATTTGAACCCTTCCACAACGAAAAGAAATAACCTATACAACAAGAAAGCCATCAACTTTTGTTGATGGCTTTCTTGTTGTATAGTATTGTAAATATTATGCCAAAGACTGCATATCGTTAAGTTTCTTGTAATAGCCGTCTTTTGCAAGAAGTTCCTCATGCTTGCCACGCTCAACAATTTTACCCTCATGCAACACACAAATCTCGTCGGCATGTTTGATTGTTGAAAGACGGTGAGCAATTGCGACTGTGGTACGTGTCTTCATAAGACGCTCGAGTGCCTCCTGTACCAAACGCTCCGACTCAGTATCGAGAGCCGATGTAGCCTCATCGAGAATGAGTACGGGAGGGTTTTTTAGGATTGCACGTGCAATACTTACACGCTGACGCTGACCACCGCTCAAACGACCGCCACGGTCACCGATATTTGTTTCGTATCCCTTCTCCGAAGCCATAATAAAATCGTGAGCATTGGCAATTTTAGCAGCCTCTATAACCTGCTCCATTGTTGCACCTTCGCAACCGAAAGCAATGTTATTGAAGAATGTATCATTGAAAAGGATTGCCTCCTGGTTTACATTACCGATTATAGCGCGCAAATCGTGTACACGGAAGTTCTTTATATTTATTCCGTTTATGAGCACCTCACCCTGCTGTACATCGTGATAGCGAGGTATCAGGTCGACCAGAGTGGATTTACCCGAACCCGACTGTCCCACAAGAGCTATAGTCTTTCCTTTGGGAATTTCGAGATTGATATTGTGAAGCACCTCACGTGTACCATAGCTGAAAGATACATTCTTTAACTCAATCTTATCTTCAAGTGTTTTTATCTCAACAGGGTTTTCAGGCTCCACAATGGGATTCTTCGCACTCATAATCTTGTCGATACGCTCGAGCGAAGCAAGACCTTTGGGAATATTGTAACCCACCTTTGAGAACTCCTTCAAGGGATTAATGATACTATAAAGAATTACCATATAGAAGATAAATGTGGGAGCATCGATGCGTGAAGACTCATTAAGAATGAGGAAACCACCAAACCACAAAACGAAAACAATGAGAACCGTACCCAAGAACTCACTCATAGGGTGAGCCATCGCCTGGCGTGTCGAAACCTTTGTTATTGCATCACGCACACCCTGGCTCGAATTTGTAAAACGGGTTATCATCTGCTCCTCGGCAATGAACGCCTTGATAATGCGCAAACCACCCAAACTCTCGTCGAGCTGCGACATTACATTACTCCACTTCTCCTGAGCCTCGAGCGAACGGCGTTTCAAACGCTTGCCCACGCGACCCATAATCCAACCCATACCGGGAAGAACGAGGATTGTAAAGAGAGTAAGTTCCCAGCTTGTGATAAGAAGAGTTGAGAAATAGAACATTATCAATATAGGGTTCTTCATCAGCAAATCGAGCGAACTTGTTATAGAGTTCTCAACCTCGCTTACATCACCACTCATACGAGCAATAATATCACCCTTGCGCTCTCTTGAGAAGAAAGCAAGCGGCAAACCCATTATCTTCTTGTAAAGCATTACACGAATATCGTGTACAACACCGGTGCGCAACGGAATCATCACTGCCGACGAAGCAAAATAGCACGATGTCTTTATAAGTGTCATCAATGCAAACAACACACCAATGATAAGAAGAGTTACCATTTCGCCCTTCTCGGCAATCATCTGGCTTATGTAATAGTAGAAGTTATTTACAGCAACATCCTTGAAACCGGCACTGCCCCACTCCATATACTCATACACCTTGCTGTTGGTGCCTGTCTGGAAAAGGATATCCAGAATTGGAATTAAAAGGGTGAAAGAAAACACGTTGGTCAAAGCCGAAAGTATGTTCAGGATTATTGACCAACCAACATACTTTTTGTAAGGCAGCACAAAGCGCCTCATCATACTGAAAAATTCCTTCATATCTATAAAAAGGTTAAATCTATGCAAAGGTAACCAAAAAACTTTGTTGCGCGAAACAAAAAGGAGCATAAATGCTCCATAGCCATATAAAACGGCTACAACTCGCCATCGATGGTATATCCATTAGGATAGACGAGCAGAACACTTGTTTCCTGATAATCGCGCTGCAACTGCACAAACACGTGGTCGAGCGAAGGACGGAACGAGATTGAACCGCGACGCGCACTCACAATTATGAGCAGATGGTCGGTGGCTATTATCTGCGAAAGGCGCTTCAAATCATTACCACCATCGGTCTCACAAAATTCCGCATTGACCCCCGACATCTTCTTCAACCTCAACTTTATCTGTTCCATACTGTCGGGGTGCCCATGATACACCACCTTGCATCCCAGGCCGGCAGCCATACGTGCAGTTCCCTCCACCCACTTCTTAAAGCCGGCCTCAAACTCCGCTTTTGCAGGGAAGGTAATATGTATGCAACGAACCGTATTGAGAGGTATATTCATACGCGCCATTATAATCTGCGTATTTATACCATTAAGAAGTTCGGGAAGCACATTTCCCAGGAACGTATCATTTGCCGTTTCCTTCTGGTGAAAACCAACTATCAACTCACTATAATCGTTCTCTTTTACCTCGTGAATAATACCATAAGAGAGGTTGGTTGTCAAGCGCACCTTTGTAAGTATGGGCACATTGACCGAGGCTGCCACATCGGTAGCCCTGTCGAGCACCTTCTGCGCACGCTGACGCAACTCTTCACCCTCATCAAGCACCACTGTTACAGCCGACAAAGGCATCTTCTCCTGCTCGTCACGAAGCAACAGGGCAAGATCCATTAGCCTGTCCACCATCTTAGGGTTGGCAAGCGCAAGCAACATCTTCTGCGAGGTGTTTTCGGGCTTGTCGAGCACAACACCCGACACTGCTATGCGACGCGAAGCCCGGTCGGTAACCACCGAACTCACAATACAGGTAACAAGTATCAACAGAATTGTACCGTTCAGCACATCCTCGCTCAAGAGGTGCGAACCATCGGACAGGATTATCTTATGTCCCACAATGGCAGCAGCAAGAGTGGCCGCCGCCTGCGAGGTACTCAAACCAAACATAAGCCCTTGTTCTCTCAACGACATCTTGTAAGCACGGGCTGTAATCCACGATGCGATAGCCTTTCCCGCCAATGCAGTAACAATCATTACCGTTGCAACTGTGAGAGCATTGAAATTACCAAAGAGGACCCTCAAATTTATCATCATACCCACACCAATAAGGAAGTACGGGATAAATATTGCATTGCCCACAAAGTCTATGCGACGCATAAGGGGCGAAGAATGAGGTATCAGACGATTAAGAACAAGACCAGTTATGAAGGCACCAAGAATACCCTCCATACCGGCAAGTTCCATCATACCGGCACCAAGGAAGAGCAATGCCATAACAAAGATATATTGTATTACTCCGTCGTTGTACTTACGGAAGAAATAACGCGCAATACGAGGAAAAATAAAGATTATCGCAGCAGTTATTATAACTAATTTCAGGAAAAGCAACAGAAAGAAAAGCCAACCCGACTCACCGGTAAACATACCACTTATTACAGCAAGCACAAACAGGGTAAGCGTATCAGTTATTATAGTTCCGCCAACCACAAAGTTCACGCAACGCAAACGCGAAAGACCATAACGCGCCACAATGGGATAAGAGATAAGCGTGTACGAGGCATACATACTTGCCAAGAGTACCGATGTAACCACTCCATAACCCAATATAAACCTGTTCGAAACTATACCGAGCAG
This sequence comes from Bacteroidaceae bacterium, assembly GCA_045631205.1. GTDB lineage: Bacteria > Bacteroidota > Bacteroidia > Bacteroidales > Bacteroidaceae > HGM04593. The sequence continues at coordinate 24,965 of JAZQUI010000009.1, read as the reverse complement.
AATGGGCATTGCAAAAACCGTAAGACCGAGCAACAAGGCACCGCCCTTTGCCTGACGCATCTCTTGCAAATTTATCTCAAGACTGGCAAGGAACATTATATAGTAAAGCCCCACCTTGCCGAAGAGTTCAAAACTGTCGTCACGCACAAGAATATTAAGACCATTGGGGCCGATGACAAGCCCGGCAAGTATCATACCAATTATGTGCGGCAAACGCAACTTGTTAAAGAGCAGAGGTGCAAAAAGTATTATGCACAACACTCCTAAAAAAATCCAAGTAGGGTCTGTTACAGGAAAAAGTTGATTCCAATTCATAAAACAATACTATAAGGGATAAAACCCGGGGCTTTTTTACCAAGAGTAAGTAAGACCAAGGGTCATATACTCTTTAATCTGCCAGAAGCCATACTTATCGTCTTCAAGGTCGAGCGAGCTGTCGTCGAAACGAGCGTGTACAAGCATTGATACCTTAAAGTAGCGTGTAAGTTTTATATCAAATTTATTCTCCCAAGAGAAGAATGTTCGTGCATAGTCGGTATAGAACTCAGCACGCGACCACCAATTCACTATTTTAAAGAGCGTTGCACTAGGCACCTCCACAATAAACTGGGTACCAAAGTCCTCTTTGTGGTGACGACCTTGCTTTATACCATAACGGCTTGCAAGATTTTCATAGCGCACAAACTTGTAATTATAGGCCGACAGAGGCGCAACAAATATAGACAGTGAAAAGTTCTTCCAAGAAGGTTTGTAGTTAAGACCGAGTGAGAAGTTGGCATCAAAGGGAGCCATAAACTTCGACACGAAATCGGGAGTATTGGTCGGGTAATTGGGGAGAAGCTGTGTTTCGAGTTTACTCTTCACGGCAAGATCCAGATTTTTCGCAAGTCTATAACCAAAAGTCGATTCAAGACGCAATTTATCGTTGTTGGTCTTAAACCTGTGAAGTGTATCACCCTCAACTGTTGTAAATCCCAAATGTGCATCGAACTTGTTGGTAAAAGTTATTTTATCCTTGTCATCGTAATTCAGGTTAAGCACCAGCACTGTGAGCATAGTACGAGTGTTGTCACCACCCTGTGACCAGTTGGGCGAAACATAGTTTTGTGTAAATTGCATGTCGAAAGAACCTGATGTACGCCAATAGCAGGGCTTTTTCACAGTAGTGGCAATACCACCGACAACATTGTCGGGGATAACAGTAACCGGGTTGGCTGCAATTTCGAGCACCGGTGCTGCATCTTTCGCATCGACCTCAGCAACACTCTTTTCTGCACGCAATTGTTCTTCGGTAAGTGTTATCAACGAAGGATAGTTCTTATATACATTCAGCATCATTGAGTTTATCACAGACTCACGTTTCTCATCATCGGCCATCTGCGTTCCGGGCACATTGCCAACATTGTCAAACCCGCCGCTGAACCCTTTGTTTACCACCGAAGAGTAAAGAACCGGCGACGCAAACATCTTGGCAAATACAGGGTTGGCATTTACCTCTTCGTCTTGTGAAATATACGATGAATCACTCACCAAAGAGTTTATCTTTGCCTTGAAGAATTCCAGAACACGGCTATCGCTCTGCGCTACGCAAGAGAGTGAGAGAGAGGCTGCAAAAAGCATCAGTAAGCCTCGTTTAGTAATAAAATTTGCTATCATAGTAACGTATATATTTTCAGTAAAGTGCATTTTAGGTACAAAGTTAACATTTTTCAGCATATCAAACCTAAAATATCGGCAGGAATAAAGCAAACAAGGAAATTTAAGCAAATATTTGCATAATTTTACACTACAAGAGAAGGCAAATCCCTTTATTTTTGCTAACTTTGCGCTCAATTGTAAAAAAATAAACGATACACTCAACCGATTATGGATAAGAATAGCATTACAGGATTTGCGCTAATAGGATTACTTTTCGTTACATTTTTCTATTTCAGCAAACCCGACCCACAACAAATTGCGGCACAGAAACACTATCAGGATTCGATAGCAGCCATACAGAAAGCCGAGGAGAACGCACGCCAACAGATTATTGCAGCCGAGGAGGCAGCAATAGAGGTACAAAAACAGGACAGCGCATCGTTCTTCTTCAACGTACTCAATGGAACCAAGGAAGAAATCATACTCGCCAATAAGAAGGTGAGCATTGGTATTTCCACCCTCGGAGCACAAATTACATCGGCGACTCTTGCCGATTATGAAAACCAGCAAGGCGGCAAGCTCACCCTCTTCAACGATGGTGACCAGATTGCACTTACCAACAGCCGCGGACGCGAGGAGATACAATCGAACCAAATGTATTTCACCTTCGATGGCAAGGACGAGAACATCGACACACGCAAGCTCTACTTCACACCCCGCGAGAAGAGCGACAGCAGTGTTGTTATGCGCCTCTCTTTTGCCGAAGACAAATACATAGACTTCGTTTATCGTCTGTTGCCCGACAGCTATATGCTGAACCTCTCCATCGACGCACACAATATGCAGAACTTCTTCCCTGCATCGTCACGCGAAATGGGTATCACTTGGGAGCAGTTGATGCGCCAGCAGGAGAAAGGCTACAAATTTGAACAACAGCACTCTACCGTTACATACAAGATATTCGACGACGACACCGACTATTTGAGCGAATTGAAAAACGACGAAGAGACACTTAAAGAGCCCATCGATTGGGTAGCCTTCAAAAACCAGTTCTTCTCGTGTATAATGATTGCAGGTGAGAAATTCGACAAAGTATATCTTGAGTCGGACACCATTGCCGAGGGCAAAGGCTACCTCAAGAACTGCTATGCATCAATGTTTGCCCCCTTCGACCCCAACGGAAGAGTTGCCACAGACATACAATTCTATTTCGGTCCCAACAAGTACAGCGACCTTGTTGATAGCAACGACCTCGCCATAAACGGCGACAAAGACCTTGAGTTACAGAAACTCATATACTTCGGCTGGCCCATCGTGCGCTGGATTAACCGTTTCTTCATCCTATACCTCTTCGACTGGCTCAACAGCTGGGGATTGAATATGGGACTTGTATTGCTGCTTCTCACCCTTATTGTGAAAGCCGTAGTTTACCCCTTCACTTACAAGAGCTATATCTCTTCGGCCAAGATGCGCGCACTCAAGCCCTACATCGACGAGATAAACGCCAAATATCCCAAGAAAGAGGATGCGCTCAAAAAGCAGCAGGAGATTATGGGACTCTACAGCAAATACGGCGCAAGCCCCATGGGCGGTTGCCTTCCTATGCTCATACAGATGCCCGTTTTCATTGCAATGTTCAACTTTGTGCCCAACGCAATAGAGTTGCGCCAGGAGAGTTTCTTGTGGGCCGGCGACCTTTCGTCATACGATGCACTCATCAGCTGGAATACTCCCATCTGGCCTCTTGGTAACCACATAAGCATCTTCTGTTTGCTTTTCTGCATAACACAGGTACTCAACACCTACTACACATCGAAGATGCAACCCTCAATGGGTGGTTCACCTGAGCAGGAGCAGCAGGCAAAAATAATGCGTTGGATGATGTACCTTATGCCCATAATGTTCTTCTTCATCTTCAACGACTACTCATCGGGTCTCAACTACTACTACTTTGTATCGACCCTTATCAGCGTGCTCATCTTCGTTTACCTGCGCAGAACAGTTAACGAGCAGGAGTTGCTGAGAAAGATGGAAGAATATAACGAAAAGAACAAGAATAACCCTGCCAAACGTAGCAACTTTATGGCACGTCTCGAAGCATTGCAGGAACAGCAACGCCGTATGCTCGAGGAACAACAGAAACGTAACAACAAAAAATAAGAGATAAAAGCAATATGGGATTATTTGATATTTTCAAAAAGAAAAAAGAGACAGAGCGCGTTGGAGGTATGGAGGACTTTATGACCCTCATACGCGTTTACTACCAGTCGGTGCTTGCCGCAAACCTGGGTATAACCAACATAAGTATGTTGCCCGACCTTGCAACTTTCAAACGCACCCTAAAAGTGGCCACACAGAACAACAAACTGGGTGTAGCCGAGCGTAGCCGTTGCAAAAAGATGCTCGAACAGATTTACGGCCTGAATGACGGATTCTTCAAAGAGATAGACCTCTCTATAAAGAAAAACTGCAAACGCATCACCGACGTACAACCCTACCTCTTTGCATTCCAGGGTTTCAACAACGACCTTATGATGCTTGTCGGCAACCTTATGCAGTGGAAGTTCCGCATCCCCGGCATTTTCCACAAACTTCTGCGTGGTATGACCGAAAAGATCATCAACGACATTCTCACCAAGAACAACTGGAAAGACGAGGCCACATTCAAAACAGTTTATACAGTGCGCCAGTACAAAGAGAAACTCGGTTATTCTGCCGAGTGGATGACCGACTATGTTTACAAAATAGTAACACTTGCCAAAAAAGAGCCACGCCCCAACAGCGACGAGGCTACAAAATAACACCCAAAACCCGCCCTAAACAAAACAAGGCGGGTTTTTGTTTCATTACACAATATGCTCAAATTCACACCCATAACCATAGAAGCAAGGGAAGAACTTACTGAACTTGCCCGCCAAGCCCTCACACACTCTTGCGACTACACCCCCGGCAACCTCATAATGTGGGCCGATTATATGCAATATGAGTACACAGTGGTAGAAGAAACCCTCTTCGTTTCCTGTCTCTCGCAGCACAACCTTAAAAAGCAGGCTTTCCTGCCACCCATAGGTAAAATGCCACTCAAAGAGAGCCTTGCCCTTCTGCAAGAGTATTGCACAGCCAACAACAGAGAGCTGCGTCTCACCGCCGTACCCCAAGAGATTGCCGAAGAGATTGCAGGACTGATCCCCACTCACGAACAGATAGCTCTCGATGGGTGGTCGGACTACATACACCGTGCCGAAGACATTGCCACCCTGCAAGGAAAAGCACTCAACAAACGACGCAACCGCAAAAACAAGTTCCTTGCCGAACACCCCTGTTACGAATACAAGCGCTGCACAGCCGAAGAGATACCCGCTGTAACCGATTTCATCTTGGGCAAAGGCTGCAACGAAGCCATTATGCGTTGTTATGAGATACACCAAAGCATTACCACCGTACGCAACCTGCCCATCTACCCACAACCCGCAGCTGTAATAAAAATAGATGGCAACGTAAGAGCCTTTACACTGGGCGAAGTGTGGGGCGATATGCTCTACATACACATCGAGAAAGCCGACCGCGAATACCCCGGACTGAGCGAAACCCTTGCCAGCAGTTTTGCAGCCGACATTCAGCAAGAATACCCGCAAGTTACACTCATAAACCGCGAAGAAGACCTCGGCGACGAAGGATTACGTCAGGCAAAGAAAGCCTACAACCCCATAGAATTGCTGCACCGTTACGAATTTATTCCAAAATGAACAACATAGAACACCACCCGTGGGAACCATTTCTGCCCCATAATGCAAGGATTCTATTTCTTGGCAGTTTCCCGCCACCGCGCGTGCGATGGGCAATGGATTTCTATTACCCTAACATAACCAACGACTTCTGGAAAATCTTTGGGTTACTGTTCTTTGGCGAAAAGGAGCATTTCATAATAAAGGGAAAAAAAATATTCAAGGAACAGGAAATAAAGACTTTGCTCTCTAAAAAAGGCATTGCCCTCTACGACACTGCAACTGCAGTGCGCAGGCTCAAGGACAACGCCTCGGACAAATTTCTCGAAGTGGTAACACCCACCGACATACATGCTCTTCTCGCACAAATTCCCTATTGCCACGCCATTGTTACCACCGGTCAAAAGGCAACCGACACCCTCACTGCACTCTTGGGTTGCAACGAACCGCCTATCGGTTCGTACAGCACGGCAACCATCAATGGTCGCGAGATAAGATTGTGGCGTATGCCTTCAACCTCCCGTGCCTACCCCCTCGCAGTAGAGAAGAAAGCCGACTTTTACCGCACTATGCTTGTAGCCGAAGGAATATTGAAACCCTTTTTAACCTAAAATTCATAATATATATTTATATTTGCAAGAACAATACATTATGCAACAGCATAGTGAGAAGAATTCGCACGCAAACACATAAAAAAGAATATACCGATATGAAAAAAGTTCTGTTTTTTTTACTACTTTTCATTGCAACACAAGTATTTGCCGGCCCCGTAGATTACGAAACAGCGAAAGAGATTGCCCAAAAGTACATAGGTAAGAAAAGCGGAGCAAAGAAAAGTGTAAAATATAAGAGTTCTGCTCCCAAGAAGGCCGGCAGCACATCAACAGCCACTGCCCCCGCATACTATATTTTCGACATTGAAGATAACGAAGGTTTCGTTGTTGTTTCAGGTGACGACTTGTTAAAACCCATTCTTGCCCATACCGATAACGGCTCTTTCAATCCCAACAAGATAAACCCTGCCGTGCAGTGGTGGCTGAGCCTTGTAGAAGAAAATGTAGCAGAGGCACGCAAATCGCCCCAGACATTTGCTGTCGCAACTGCAAGTAATGATGAAACAGCAGTGGAACCACTCATAACCACAAAATGGGGACAAGGTTACCCTTATAACCTATTATGTCCTGTTGACCCCGTACATGGTGGCACTTGCGTAACCGGTTGTTGCGCAACAGCTATGGCACAGGTTATAAACTACCACCGGTATCCCAACCAAGTAACAGGCACTTTTTCCTATACTACCGACAACCATAGTATTGAAATTTACGACAACCTCGACTGGATTACATTTGACTGGGATAATATGCTCAACGAATACACCTCGGAATACACAACCGTACAAAGTAATGCAGTTGCCCAACTTATGCGTGCTTGTGGCTTTGCTATAGAATCTGATTATTGTTCCTATGAAACAACCGGCTACACTACAAAGATTACAGAGGCCTTGGTAAACAAATTCGGATACAAAGGGGCACAAATGCTGCAGAGAAAATATTTCACATTCAATGAGTGGGAGGCCATTATAAAAAGTGAACTCAACAAGCAACGCCCCGTGATATATCGAGGTCAGAATGCAACAGGAGGAGGACATCTCTTTGTGTGTGATGGGTACAACACCGATGGACTTTTCCACATAAATTGGGGATGGGACGGTTATGAAGATGGTTACTTTGAGCTAACCTCCATGAATTATAATAGTTGGCAATATGCTGTTTGTGGTGTAAGCCCACAAAACACACAAGCCCCGGTAAATCTACCCGATATTGTATATGAATATTTCAATATACCCGAACAAACAACTTTTGAACGTTCAAACATCTACGCAGTCTATACCGGTATTGAAAATGCCTCAATTAACTATTCCGAGGGATATTTCGGCCTTGCCATTACAAAAAATGACGAAATTATATCATACTCTTTTGACGAGGACTTTATATATTCTTTAGGATCGGGATGGAGTTGCAGCTGGATGGAGTGTTATATCAATATCCCAAATGACGTTCCCGACGGTGAATACAAACTTATACCGGTGTACAAGACCATCGATAGCGACGAGGTAAAAAAAATGTACTGCAAATATGCAAACGGTAAAGCCGACCACCTTGTTGTAACACTAAACGGGGAGACAGCAACAATTTCCGTCCCCGACACATATGTCCCCTCAGCAGTGGAAGTGACAAGGATTGAATATCCAAAAATAATATCAAATTCTGAAACTATAGAGATAACATTCACGCTAAAGAATAATACAGCAACCGATTTCGACGATTCCTTCACTTGTTCACTAATAGCAAACGATGGTTATACCCACGAAGTAAGCCAATATGCAAATATCCCGACGAATGAAGAGAGGCAGTTTACCGTAACATTCACTATACCCGAAAGTGGAAATAAGTTCTGGTTCGGAATACGCAGCAACAGTTACTGGTGGGCCGATAACACATATATATATTACGATGAACTTACTATTTCAGGAGCAACATTTGAGGCTGACGGTATCTTCTACTCTATTATAAACGAGACGAACAAGACTGTGAAGGTAACTTACCAAGGTGATAACTACAGCCAATTTAGCAATGAATACACCGGCGAAATAACAATTCCAGAGAATGTCACATACGAGGGGAACAGCTACACCATTAAGGTTATTGGTCAAGATGCTTTCCGCAACTGCACCGGCTTGACAGAAATTACAATTCCGGCAAGCATTACAAGTATTGAAACCGACGCATTCGCCGCTTGCTCAAAGCTCAAAGAGGTGTATAACTTTTCGGCTTTGGATATTGTAAAAGGTGCAACCACCCATGGTGGCATAGCCCGTTATGCAGCTAATGTAATAAGCATACCCGGCGCCACAATTGAGGGCGATTTCATATTTGACAGCTACGGAACACTTTTGACATACAAAGGCTGCGACAGTGAAGTAACCCTCCCCGATAATTACAAAGGAGAGAGCTACAACATTGGCGACAATGCTTTCCGCAGCAACACCACAATAACAAGCATCACCATACCTGCAGGTGTAACAAACATTGGAGAGTGTGCTTTCGACGGTTGCAGCAACCTAACGAGCATTTATGTACAGGGCGAAACACCCGCATTACTTTTCAACAACACCTTTGCAGACATTAGCGATGAGGCCATTCTGTATGTACCTGCCGGCACTAAAGCGGCTTATCAATCGAACGTATCACAGAGAGAAGCTTACGACATTGCACTAACTACAGTACATTGCAACAACTTGCGGAGTGCAATGAAAAACTATAATACCAACGCCAATTACGAAACTGTAACAATCGATAAGCAAAACTCCGATGTAACCGGTTCGCTTCTTGGCAATGATTACCTGCTGGCTTACCAACCCAGCAAGACTGAAGTTACAGAACTCCCCAAAGTGACATTTGGATTAAGCGGTACACGCAGTGGCCTGTACAAAATAGCTCTTGTAACACCACCCTGGTTCATTAAGTCGTATAAAGACACTGTGGTAAGCAGTACCACACTCCCACAATATGCCGACTCTTATCTGCGAGTTAAAGTGAGCCAAGAAAATGAATTGCTCGCACTCTTGCCCGGCGATTCAGTGGAGGTGAGCCGCAAGTGGTATGTACCCGAAACATCGGCCATTGTACCCAACCGCGCAGTAATAGACACAATTTTCCTTAAAGATTCCACCGGAGAGGATTATATTTTCGACTTGAAAAACAGCCGATATTTCGAAGACAACAATAAGGAATTTACAGTCGATGTAAACATAGAATTGTTACGCCCCGCACAAATGAATAATTCTGGACGATACACAGCAAAGAGTGGCAATAAATTTGCTTTCCGCTTCATGCTCGACCAGATTATGTTTATACCAGTGGAAGAAAGCGTAAAAGTTTCAACCACCTACTGGAACAGGTTCAACAATATTGTGGAGGAGGGCGCTGCTATAAATGGCGACATAAACAATGATGGCGATGTGGACATTGCCGACATAACCACTATTGTTGCCCTCATATTGAGCAGCACCTACACCGATACTGCCGACATAAACAACGATGGTAGCGTGGATATTGCCGACATAACAAAGCTTGTATCGATAATACTTCAGGGAAAGTAACTACTCCGCATATAATACAGACTCCTAACCGCTAATTTGGAAGCATAAATACAAAAAAATGAAGAGTAAACACCTAAAACCCATACTTGCCGCATTGCTTTTGCTATGCTGCTCAACCATATACGCTTTTGACTTTGAAAGCGAAGGTGTCTTCTATAATATACACTCTCACGAAAAAAAGAGCGCAAAGGTTACCCACGCCGGCAATTCCGCTGAGCACTACTGCGGTCAAGTGGTGATACCTGCAACTGTGACACACCAAGGCATAACATACAATGTCACAGGGATTGAACCCGAAACATTTTGGGGATGCACGGAACTTACAGCTATAACTTTGCCGGGAAGTGTTGAGATTATCGATAGTTACACATTCTACAACTGCACCGCGCTGGCCGAAATTGTAGTGAGCAAAGGAACAACCGCCATTGGCACCGCAGCGTTCAGCGAATGTACAAAGCTTACAAGCATCACACTCCCCGAGAGCATAAAAACCATTGCAGCCGACGCTTTCAGCGGTTGCACATCCCTTACTTTCATAACACTTCCCAACGAACTCGAAAACATAGATGCATTCACATTCAAAGGATGTACAGAACTTGCAACAATAACATTGCCCAAGAATTTGAACAACATAGGCGATGCTGCATTCTTCGGCTGTACGAAATTAAAAAGCATTACATTGCCTAAAGAACTCGCAACCATAGGAAGTTCGGCATTTGAAGGATGCACTGCGCTCACAAAGATTACAATACCTGCAAACACAACGACCATTGAAAAACACGCTTTCAACGGCTGTTCGGCTCTCACAGAAATTGTTGTAGAAAGTGGCAACCCTGTTTACGACAGCCGCAACCACAGCGACGCTATAATTGAAAAAGCCACAGACAGGCTTGTTCAGGGATGCAAAGAGACGGCAATTCCCCAAAGTGTTACCATCATTGGAGAGTGGGCTTTCTATGGCTGTGAAGGACTTAAAATCATTACAATACCCACCGATTGCATAACAGAGATTGAAGAGTGGGCATTCCTCAATTGCACAGGCCTTAAAGATATTAAATTGCCCGGTGACATAACCAAGATAGGCGATGGTGCCTTCTATGGCTGTACAGGATTGACCGAAATATCATCGAGAGCAACTAACCCGCCTACAATCGGCACATACACATTCGATGGTCTTTACAGCAGAGCCATCCTTTATGTTCCGGTTGAAACAAGGGAATATTACCGCACTGCACCCTATTGGAAAAACTTTACGAACATAGAGGAACGGGCAATATTGGGCGATGTAAACAAAGATGACACAGTTGACATTGCCGACATAACCACGCTTGTGGCAATGATTCTCGACCCCAGCATGCTCACTCCCGACGGCGATGTAGACTGCGACGGCATGGTGGATATTGCCGATATAACCATGCTTGTAAGTATCATTTTAGGAAACTGATTTTACACCACTATGTGCTATAAATTCCCCTTTTTATGGGAACAACCACGGTAGAAGATACCCTGGTGGGGGAAGAAATATTTATACATCGACGCAAAAAAGCGGACAAGTCTTTCAAATTTCCAAAAAATCATCTATATTTGCAATATCTGTGAATATATATTGCACGCGTTGTAAAATACATAAAAACAAATGTAACGTATCTTACCCGCTCGTATAAATGTATTTGCAAAATGATTGTCGTATTATGACCGAGAACGATAAAATTGCGCTGGAACAATTCGAGGAAAAGCTACACCTGCTTCTGTACAAATACAAGCAGATGAAAGAGCGCAACAACGAATTGACCCGCCTGCTCGAGGAGAAAGAAAACACCTTGCAGGAAACACTTTTGCGATGCAAAGCACTCGAAAGTAACTACAACAATCTTAAACAAGCCAAAGTGATAAGCCTCAGCGATGCCGAGATTGGACAGACACGCGAGCGCATATCGAAGCTTGTGCGTGAAATCGACCACTGCATTGAGTCGCTTAAAAAATAAAAAAGACCGAGCAAATGGAAGATAGAGAATTGGGAATAAATCTTGTAATAGACGGAATATCCTTCCCGCTTACAATAAAGGCAAGCGAGGAGCCGTATTACCGCCAAGCAGCACGTTTGACAAACGAAAAGCTAATAATATACAAGCAGCTCTTTTCGGGCGAGGGAGGAGTGAGAGTTTACGCCATGGCAGCTATAGACATTGCCCTGGAACTTGTAAAGCAGGCCGACAAAGTGGGCTCTGCCAACATTTTGAGCAAGGTTAACGAACTTTCACGTCTTATTGACAAAAACCTCTCGCAAGAATAGTATTTCACAATTCACTTATTCGCAATTTCACGCATTGTAATATTACGACAAACGGCGCACAAACGCCGCACTGCCGGGTATTCGATGCGTTTTATTATATATTTAAAACTTATAACACATTATGTTTACACCCACATCATTAATCATTGGAGCTGTTGCAGGAGCACTTATAGGCTGCATCACCCAATACGTTATAATCAAATTCGGCCTTAAATCGAAATTCAACCGAATTATCGAAGAAGCACATAAGGAGGCCGAAGTGATAAAGAAGAACAAGTTGCTCGAGGTAAAGGAGAAATTCCTGAACAAAAAAGCGGAACTCGAGAAAGAGATTTCACAGCGTAACAACAAAATTCAGCAGGCCGAGCACCACTTGAAACAGCGCGAGATTCAAATGAACCAGCGCAACGAAGACTTGCAACGCCGCAAAAACGAAGTTGAGGGCTTAAAAGAAAACCTCGATGCACAAAAAGTGATACTCGAGCGCAAACAGGAGGAACTCGACAAAATGCACCAGCAGGAGCGCGAGAAACTCGAAGCCATCAGCGGACTTTCGGCCGAGGAGGCAAAAGAGCGCCTTGTTGAGTCACTCAAAGAGGAGGCAAAAACACAGGCTGCATCGTACATCAACGATATTATCGACGACGCAAAGATGACTGCCGGTAAAGAGGCAAAGAAAATTGTTATCCAAACCATACAGCGCGTAGCCACAGAGACAGCTATTGAAAACTCTGTTACAGTATTCCACATCGATAACGATGAGATGAAAGGCCGCATCATCGGTCGTGAGGGCCGCAACATTCGCGCTCTCGAGGCTGCCACAGGCGTGGAAATTGTGGTTGACGATACTCCCGAAGCTATTGTATTGAGTGCGTTCGACCCCGTACGCCGCGAAATTGCACGACTTGCCCTTCACCAGCTTGTAGCCGACGGCCGCATACACCCCGCACGTATCGAGGAGGTTGTCGCCAAGGTGAAAAAGCAGATTGAGGAAGAGATTATCGAAACCGGTAAACGCACCACTATCGACCTCGGAATTCACGGTTTGCACCCCGAACTTATACGTATCATCGGTAAGATGAAATACCGTTCATCGTATGGCCAGAACCTCTTGCAACACGCACGTGAGACCGCAAATCTCTGCGCCGTTATGGCCGCCGAGCTCGGTCTCAACCCCAAGAAAGCGAAACGTGCCGGCTTGTTGCACGATATAGGTAAAGTGCCCGATGAAGAGACCGAATTGCCACACGCAGAGTATGGTATGAAGATTGCCGAGAAATACAAGGAGAAACCAGATATCTGCAACGCAATTGGTGCCCACCACGACGAGGTGGAGATGACAAGCCTCATCGCCCCCATCGTACAGGTGTGCGACGCCATTTCCGGTGCTCGTCCCGGCGCACGCCGCGAAATTGTAGAGGCATACATCAAACGTCTCCACGACCTTGAACAACTTGCAATGTCTTACCCCGGAGTAACAAAGACCTACGCTATACAGGCCGGTCGCGAGTTGCGCGTAATCGTTGGCGCCGACAAGATCGACGACAAACAGACAGAACTCCTTTCGGGCGAAATCGCAAAGAAGATTCAGGACGAAATGACTTACCCCGGACAGGTAAAAATCACCGTAATACGCGAGACACGCGCTGTAAATTATGCACGATAATACCTAGCCCGCAAACAATAAAATCAGAGGCAACTTCCACGGAAGTTGCCTCTGATTTTTATATCCAATTATTGCTTGACACAGCTATTTGGTGTATATCCGCATCCTTATCGCAAAGCGATGAACTTCCGGAGCCCCTAAACTGAGACGAAAAGCCTTAATGACAAGCGAGGGACGAACGAGTGCTGTTTCAATCCATTAAAACAGCGCGAGCAGAGGCCGAGCGACTGTTACGCCCTATGTGCCGGGCGTTTTGCGCCCTTTTGCGCCACAAAAGGGCAATAAAGAATTTACACAGAAACAAAGAATAGCCGTTAGTGACACCGAGAACCAAAAAGCAAAAATACAATCATAAGCATAGCAATATACATGTGCCCGATGCAGGCTTCGTGGTTCTAAAACAAGTCACGCATAAGCATGCAAACCACCAAACAAAAGATTTACACCAAGATAAGTGAACAAAGCAACAAAAAAAAGCACAAGGCAAAAATAATGAAACACAAGAGGACGAGCCATAAACGGCAGTGAGCGTGTGTGAAAGCCAAAAGAACACACAACAAGAGTCACCAAAGCCCACACCTCTTTGGGATCCCACCCCCAATAACGCCCCCACGATATATTTGCCCACACAGCACCAAGAAACATTCCTACCACAAGCAGGAATGTTGCAAAATAAAGCAACAAGCGTCCCGATGCCGCCGCGCTCTCCAAGCGGTTATGGTCACGTTTTAACCTATAGAAAGATAACGCAACAAGGGAGTTTACAGCCAAAAGCCCAATGAGAAGATAAGAAACAGCAATTGTTACCACGTGCAAAGGCAGTAAAGGGGTACGTAGCACAGGAGGCACTGCCCCCGACGAAGCAGCCCCACTCAATAAAGCAACAACCGCACACAACGCCGACAAACACAAAGTCCCAAGAGCCAAAACACCATTCTTGCGCAACAACACAATTGCAGAAAGCGATGAACACCAAGCAATAAACATCAAAACTTCAGCACCATTCGACACAGGAAACAGCCCAGTATCCACCCAACGGCACACACCTTGATATGTTACACTGCCAAAAAGGCACAAAGACAGTATTAGTATTGTTATTTTACGAGAAAAAGAGGCATTACAAGGCAGGGTATTCCCACGGGTTTTAAGCAACAACCTCAAACCATTCATTTGGGTTTTACGCGAAGCAAAAAGGAAGAGAAAACCCAGTGCTACAAGAAAATACCCCAAATAAGTGATTGGCACGCCCCACGGGTCGTGGCTCACGAGCAACGCAACAGACTCTCCCTCCACATTGGAAAGGAAGAAACGGAAACCTTCACGGTCGTAAACATGGTTCATAGAGAGTATTGCAATCTCATTTTCGCCACCGGGTAACTGCACAAGAAGTTCCGCAACATAGTCGCGGGGTACATTGCCACCATCGACAAAAACCACACGACAATCGCCAAGAGTAACACGGAATGGAAAGCTTACAAGCCCGCCATCGTTCTTCACAAACATACTCGACGGCGGAGCATCCTTGCACAAATAGAGCGAACCACGCTCACCCGTTAAAAAAGTGACAAATGCGCCCACAAGCACCACTACAAAAGCCAAATGCAGGAAAAGCGTTGCCACCGCTCTCTTCACATGAGTGTAGAATATATAAAGCACTGCAGAGAGAAGCATCACTGCCCACAGTGCTACAAAATAAGGCGATGAGTAAAAGGTTGCGCCGTAAATGCGTTCCACAATGGTTGCAACAACAAGCAACACGGCAAGCAATGCCAACGAACCGAAAGATATAAATTTCAGATAGTTTTTATACATAAAACTACGCCAAAAGATGCTCAAAAAGAACCTTTACACCAATGAGAAGAAGTATTATACCGCCCCAAAGTTCGGCACGCAGACTACGGGCAAAACCTTTTCCGCAATATATTCCCAAGAAAAGACCGACAAGAGACATCAACGATGACACAAAGCCAATTACAACAAGGGGGTAAAAGAGTTCGCTCAGCGTCACTATGCCCATACAGGAGAAAGAGACACCCACTGCAAGAGCATCAATACTGGTGGCAATGGCAAGCGTGAAGATAACACCCAATTTACGGGGATTGAATGTTTTTTCCTCCTCGGTTTTGAAGGAATCCATAATCATACGAACACCAAGGAATGCCAAAATGCCAAAGGCTATCCAATGGTCGACACTCTCAATGAATTTACGAAAATAATCGGTAGCCACCCACCCTATCAAAGGATTAAACGCCTGGAAGAAACCAAACAGGAATGCCATTGCAAGCATTTGTTTCCAACGTACACGACGATAAATAACACCGCTCGCAATTGACACAGCAAAACAATCCATAGCAAGAGCAAGAGCCAAAAACCATATATACAAATGACTCATAAATATCTCATTTTGAAAGTAACTACCGCAAAAATACTCCTTTTTAATTATATATGCAATAGAGAAAAACCGGTTAACACTTGACGGAAAAATGGACTTTATTTAACCAACCATGTGTAAAAAAAGAAAAAAGAGAGAAATAATATTTGAAAACAGGGAAAAAATAAGTACCTTTGCCACAAGACATAACTGGGGCTATCTGGATTTGACAGCGGGTAGAAAAGGTATGTAAGCACGCAGTGCCTCGTTGGTTCGCACTATAATCTGAGCCGGCAAAGAATTATCTGGCGAAACAAATTATGCTCTCGCTGCTTAATCGAAGTATAGTAGATTAGCTTTATTCCGACACCAGGTGTTGGAACGAGACATCACCCGGACGCAGTTGTTCCGAAGCAATCCGATACGGTGGTGCAGGCAAATCGGGACTATCCACGGCAGGCTTCGATGCCGGGGAGACATTTTAGAGGATAAGGCATAAGTTGGCGGTCTCGGTCTTGCTTATGCACGAAAACTTCACCGAAGACTAAGCGTGTAGAAAGCATTCAGTTTCCTCGTTTGGACGAGGGTTCGACTCCCTCTAGCTCCACAAAATGCGGAAAAAACTATGAACAACATCTATCTTAAAAAATTACCGCAACAAGGCTTCGCCACAACAAAATCGTCGTTGCACCAATTTGTGCAGCACAGCTACCAACTGCAACACACATCAATTTTCTACTGCATAAGTGGCGAAGCGCTCTTCACCATAGACGGGCAAAAACACCGTTTCGCTCCCAATCAAATAGTGATATGCCCCACGGACTCCAACATTCTGCTACTCGACATTACCAGCGATTTTTCGGCACGCCTGTTAGGCCTCACCAAGCACATATGGCTGGCAGCACGCAGTTCTATGACACCCGAGACCATGCAGACAATAGAGCGTCGCATACACCAGGGCAGCAACACCGAACTTGAAAAAGAATTTATAGAGAACATCTTCAGGCAAATAGATATAATGAATACCGAAATTGCCACCAACGAAGAAAAAACCGAATTCTGCCAACAGAACGTAATACTATCGGTAAATTCGCTATTGCTCTATATACAACAGATAAACAAGAAAAAAACACTCCCCGAAAAGGAGAATATACCCGAAAGCAAGGATAAGGTTTTCTACGAATTCCGCACACTGCTCACACAGAAATTCCGCGAAGACCGCTCGGTGCAGTTCTATGCCGATGCACTGAAAATTTCCACCCGCCAGTTAAATTCCATATGCCAACGTGCAAGCGGACAAAATGCAAAGGAGATTATAGACCACTACACAATCATAGAACTGCAAGTGGCACTAATGTACACACACAAAAGCTTTCAGGAACTCGTGAGCGAGTTTCATTTCCCCGACCAATCGTACCTGAACCGCTATTTCAAGCGCCACACAGGCTACTCCTTATCTGAATTCAGAACAAACGGCGTAATGGTTGACTAACCATCACGCCGTTTCTCTATTTTAAAAAACTTCCCTTTTAAGCCTCGCCCTTAAAGGGAGATGGGGGAATATTGTATTCCTGACGCTGCTCGGGCAAACGAACCTCACCAAACTGCGCTTCATATCTGCGCAAGTTATCCTGCAACGCATAAGCCAAACGTTTTGCGTGCTCCGGTGTCATTATTATGCGCGACTTCACCTGCGCCTTTGCCACGCCGGGCATCATACGCACAAAATCGAGTACAAACTCCGATGAAGAGTGGGCTATAACCGCAAGGTTGGCATAAACGCCTTCGGCAACATCCTCTTTCAGTTCAATCTGCAACTGACCTTCTTTTATATTTTCCATAATTACTCGCTTACAGTCTTGTGAACAAAATCGACAAGGTTTATTGTATATATAAGTGCAGAACCTGCGGGAATTAAAGTTGTTGAACTGGAGCCGTAGCCAAGGGTTGCAGGGATATAAACTTCCCACACATCGCCTCTTACCATTTCCTGCAACGCGGTTATAAAACCACTTACACAACTTTCAAGTTGCAATTCCACGGGAGTTTCCTGCCCGGGCACAAGCTCGCCTGTATATGTTTCGCTAAAAACTACATCGTTCATAAGACGACCGGAGTAATTTACCGATACAACATCGTTGAACGAGGGAGAGCCGGTACCGGTGCCCGACTGAATTACTCTGCAATACACATAGTACCCCGCAGACCACTTTTTGCTCTCGTCAAGACCATAGGCGAGAAACACCTTCCACTCACCCGAAGTGTCGGCAGCAGCCTCGGCTGCTATCGACGAGATGAAAGTCTGGTTTTCCAGCACCCACGTATCGATGACGGTTGCCTCGTCGGTCTCACTGCACGAAGAAAGTGCAATGAGTGCCGGCAAAAACAAGATAAGAATCTTTTTCAAAAATTTCATAATCACAATCCCATTAAGAGAGTTTCTTAAGAAGCGATGTGATGCTTACGCTGTCCTGTATAATGTTGCGGAGGTCGGCGATAGCCACACGACGCTGCTCCATTGTATCGCGCTCGCGAAGAGTAACCATACCATCCTCGAGTGTCTGGTGGTCGATGGTAACGCAATAGGGAGTACCAATTGCATCCATACGACGGTAGCGTTTACCAATAGAGTCTTTCTCCTCGTAGTAGCAGTTGAAGTTGAATTTGAGATCGTTCATAATCTCGCGTGCCTTTTCGGGGAGACCATCTTTCTTAACCAAAGGAAGAACGGCAAGTTTCACAGGTGCAAGAGCTGCGGGGAGACGCAACACAACGCGTGTTTCGCCATTTTCGAGCAGCTCTTCGCAGTACGAAGCACACATTATGCTGAGGAACATACGGTCGACACCGATAGAAGTCTCGATAACATAAGGAGTGTAGCTCTCATTTGTTTCGGGATCGAAGTATTTGATATTCTTGCCCGAATATTTCTCGTGCTGACCAAGGTCGAAGTTGGTACGTGAGTGAATACCCTCAACCTCTTTGAAACCGAAAGGCATCTTGAACTCGATATCGGTTGCAGCATTTGCATAGTGAGCAAGTTTGTCGTGGTCGTGGAAACGATAAGAAGCATCGCCAAAGCCAAGAGCCTTGTGCCAAGCAAGACGTGTCTCCTTCCACTTGTTAAACCACTCGAGCTCGCTGCCGGGGCGTACAAAGAACTGCATCTCCATCTGCTCGAACTCGCGCATACGGAAGATAAACTGGCGAGCTACAATCTCGTTACGGAACGCCTTACCAATCTGTGCGATACCGAAGGGAACACGCATACGACCTGTTTTCTGCACGTTGAGATAGTTAACGAAAATACCCTGTGCAGTTTCGGGGCGAAGATAGATTTTCATTGCAGCGTCGGCTGTAGAACCCATCTCTGTTGAGAACATAAGGTTGAACTGGCGAACCTCGGTCCAGTTACGTGTACCTGAAATGGGGCAAACAATCTCCTCGTCGATGATAATCTGACGCAACTCGTCGAGATCCATAGCATTCAACGCAGAAGAGAAACGTGCGTGCAATGCATCGCGTTTAGCCTTCTCGGCAACAACTTTGGGGTTGGTCTCGAGGAAGAGTTCACGGTTGAAAGAGTCACCGAAACGCTTTGCAGCCTTTGCAGCCTCTTTCTCAATTTTCTCATCATATTTTGCAAGTTGCTCCTCAATGAGAACATCGGCACGATAACGCTTTTTAGAGTCGCGGTTATCGATGAGGGGGTCGTTGAACGCATCAACGTGACCCGAAGCTTTCCAAATTGTGGGGTGCATAAAGATTGCAGAGTCGATACCTACAATATTGTCGTGCAAAAGCACCATACTCTGCCACCAATAAGTCTTGATATTATTTTTGAGTTCAACACCCATCTGACCGTAATCGTAAACAGCACCAAGGCCGTCATATATATCACTTGAGGGGAACACAAAACCATACTCTTTACAGTGGGCTACCACTTTCTTAAATACATCTTCTTGAGCCATATTTCTATTTGAATTAAATTTTTGTTTGTCTTTATTAAATCTCTTGCAAAGAAAAGCATTTTTTGCCTAAAAACCTTATCTTTAAGCCACAATTAAGCGAAGAAGAGAGAAAGATTTTCCACAAAGGGAACGATAAACAATATTTTTCATTAAATTTGCACTATATTAATTCAATATACTAACCCACACAAGGAAACGGCCCGTAAAGGGTTTTTTGTTATGGATTACAACGAATACGACGAAAACATCGAAAGCGCAGAGAACATAGCCGCAGAAAATAACGAAGAGCACGCGATACACCAGCACAAAGTATCGAGCGAGGATGTTACCCACAAACTCACCGGCATGTACCAGAACTGGTTTCTCGACTATGCATCGTACGTAATTTTGGAGCGTGCCGTGCCACACCTTTACGATGGTCTTAAACCTGTACAACGCCGTATTCTGCACGCAATGCGCGAACTCGACGACGGTCGCTATAACAAGGTTGCCAATGTAGTGGGACACACTATGCAGTACCACCCCCACGGCGACGCCTCAATTGCGGGAGCGCTTGTACAATTGGGACAGAAGGACCTGCTCATCGACTGCCAGGGAAACTGGGGAAACATTCTCACAGGCGACTCGGCTGCAGCACCACGTTACATAGAGGCGCGCCTCTCACACTTTGCAAATGAGGTTGTATTCAACCCCAAAACCACAGAGTGGAAACTTTCTTATGACGGCCGTAACAAAGAGCCCATAACTCTGCCCGTAAAATTCCCTTTATTGCTTGTACAGGGTGTCGAGGGTATTGCCGTTGGTCTCTCATCAAAGATTTTGCCCCATAACTTCAACGAGGTGTGCGATGCTGCGGTTTCCTACTTGAAAAAGGAGCCTTTTACGCTATACCCCGATTTCCAGACCGGTGGCAGCATCGATGTTTCGCGTTACCACGACGGTGACCGCACAGGTCGCGTACGCATAAGGGCTAAAATTTCAAAATCGGACGACAACAAAACACTTACCATATCAGAAATTCCATACGGAAAGACAACACCGCTGATAATTGAGTCGATACTCAAAGCGGTGGACAATGGTAAGATAAAGATACGCAAGGTCGATGACAACACATCGGACAAGGTGGAGATTCTGGTACACCTTGCACCCGGTGTCTCTTCAGACAAAACCATAGATGCACTCTATGCCTTCACCGACTGCGAGATAAGCATAACACCCTGTTGTTGTGTCATAGACGACCACACACCCCGTTTCCTCACAGTGAGCAAGTTGTTACGCAGGTCGGTTGACAGCACCAAGGAGTTGTTGCGCCTTGAATTGCAGATACGCCGTGGCGAGCTGCTCGAGCAGTTGCATTTCGCCTCGCTCGAAAGCATCTTCATTGAGGAGCGCATATACAAGGACAAGGAGTTTGAGCAGGCAAAAGACATGGACACCGCACTAGCCCATATCGACCTGCGACTCACCCCCTACAAAGAGAGTTTTATACGCGAAATCACACGCGACGACCTCCTTCGCCTCATGGAGATAAAAATGGCACGCATTCTGCGTTTCAACAAAGAGAAAGCCGAGGAACTCATCGCCCGCCTTGAAAAGGACATCAAGGAAATTGACAAGCAGCTCGGTCGCATGACCGAGGTTACCATAAAGTGGTTCACCATGCTCAAAGAGAAGTATGGCAGCCGCTACCCCCGACAGACCGAGATACGTAACTTCGATACCATTGTAGCTGCAAAGGTAATAGAGGCCAACCAAAAGCTTTACATAAACCGTGCCGAGGGTTTCATTGGTACTTCGCTGAAGAAAGACGAGTTCGTGGCCAACTGCTCCGACATTGACGATGTAATACTTTTCTACAAAGACGGAAAGTACAAGGTGGTGAAAGTGAGCGAAAAACTCTTCGTGGGCAAGAATGTGATACACATCGATATATTCAAGAAGAACGACAAGCGCACCATATACAACGTAGTTTACCGCGACGGAAAGAACGGCATACACTTCATAAAACGCTTTGCCGCAACAGGAATGACACGCGACCGCGAGTACGACCTCACACAAGGCACACCCGGCTCAAAGATTGCTTACTTCACCTCAAACCCCAATGGCGAGGCCGAAGTTATCAAGGTACAGTTGAAGCCCAACCCCCGCTTGCGCGTTGCCATATTGGAAAAAGATTTCAGTACCATAGCCATCAAAGGCCGCCAGTCGATGGGCAACATTCTCACCAAGAACGAGGTTATGCGCATAACTCTCAAACGCCACGGCAGTTCAACACTTGGCGGACGCAAAGTGTGGTTCGACCGCGACATACTGCGCATAAACTTCGACAGCCACGGAGAGTACCTCGGCGAGTTCCACAACGACGACAAGATACTCGTTATACGCAAGAACGGTGAGTTCTACCTGACACCCGTAGACCTCAACAGCCACTACGAAGACGACCTGCTGACAATAGAGAAGTACGACCCCGCAAAGGTATGGAGCGCAGCATTGTACGACGCCACCCAGCAAGGATTCCCCTACATAAAGCGGTTCACGCTCGAAGCCAATGCCAAACGGCAGAACTGCTTTGGCGACAACAAGAACAACGAGCTTATATGGTTCTCGGCAACACCGTTCCCACGCATACAGGTGATGTTCGGCGGCAACGACAACTTCCGCGAGCCGCTGGTTATAGAGGTTGACGAATTTATTGGAGTAAAGAGCTTCAAGGCACGAGGCAAAAGGCTCACAACGTTCGAGATAGACGAGATTATAGAGCTGGAGCCTACAAAGTTCCCGCCACCGCCCGAAATTATCGAAGAGCCCGATAACGACGAGGCAGAGAGCGAGGCTCCCGAGCAGCTTACACTTTTCGACGAAGAATGAGAAGATATTTCACCAAGATAGCAACAGCCCTTGCATTGCTGGCAACACCGGCAATGTCAAGGGCTCAGCATATAGTCACCGACAGCATAATCCCCGAAAGAATTGTTGTGCGGAGTTCGCAGTACGGCATAGCTATGCTCAACAACCTCGACACATACCTGAGCGGGTACGAATTCACAGGCCTTGCACTGCAGTACAGCAGAGAGAACTTCCGCGACGCAAGAACAGGCGACTACAGGTGGAAATACCAGACAATTCTCAGCGGCAGCGTAGGATATGCCACACTTGGCAACAACGCACAGCTCACAGGGCTTGTAGAGTACAACTGGGGCGGATACCACCCTTTCGCTATAAACAACAGGCTAAAACTGCTTGCTGGAGCACAGATACAGGCCGAAGGAGGTGCATTGTATATGCCATCGAACGGCAATAACCCGGTTTCGGTAAAACTGCGCACAGCAATTGCAGCATCGGGAATGGCAATATACCACATACCGGTAAAGAGCAAGGAGTGGGTGGCACGCTACCAGATAGATATTCCGCTGGCCGGCATTATGTTTGCACCCGAGTATGGGCAGAGCTACTACGAGATATTCGGGCTTGGGCACACAAAAGGCATTGTATCGTTCGCCCACCCGTTCAACAGCCCATCTATGCGCCACACCCTCTCGCTCGACATACCGTTAAGCTACAAACGGCACAGCACCACCCTGCGCATAACCTACACCGCAAACCTTTTCCAGAGCGACATAAACGACACCCGCTGCCACATATACCGCAACGCCTTTACCATCGGCTTTGTAAAGACACTCTTCAAAGTAAAAGAGGAAAACAGCATAAAAGCCTATTCACCATATTGATTATCAAAAGAGACAATGATTAAAAAAGCAATACTTTGGATAGCCGCACTGCTCCCCTTTACAAGCTGCATAAAAGAGGACGAATACAGCAATTCCCACGAAGGGAACTTCGAGGCGCTGTGGGCCATTATAGACGAGCGATACTGCTTTTTCAAGGAGGCCGAAGAGCAGTTCGGGCTCAACTGGAACGCAGTATACGACAAATACAAGCCAATGGCACAAGCCTGCGAGAACGATGCAGAGCTGTTCGATGTATTAGGAGAGATGCTCTATGAACTGCGCGACGGGCACGTCAACCTATCTTCAATATACGGGACAAGCTACTACCGCGACTGGAGCCTCAACTACCCGGCAAACTTCAGCGACTCCATACAACGCAACTACTTAGGCAAAGACTACAGGCTCACCAACGGAATAAAATACACAATACTCGACGACAGCATAGGCTATGTATATGTAGAAAGCTTCGCCGGCGGGTTCAACACCGACAACCTCACAATGATGCTCTACAACCTTAAAGATTGCAAAGGAATAGTATTGGATATAAGAAACAACGGAGGCGGAATGTTGACAGCAGCCGAAAAGCTGGCATCTATATTTACAAAAGAGAAGATACACTGCGGCTACATACAGCACAAGACAGGCAAAGGGCACAACGACTTTTCGGCACCCGAAAAGCTATACCTCGAACCTTCAAAAGGAGCCAAATGGCTGCGCCCCGTAGCCGTACTCACCAACAGAAGCGTATATAGCGCAGCCAACCACTTTGTAATGCTTATGCGCGAACTGCCAAATACAATAATAATAGGCGACAAGACAGGCGGCGGCAGCGGAATGCCCCTGAACAGCACCCTGCCCAACGGCTGGAACATACGCTTTTCGGCCTGCCCCATACTCGACCGCGAAGAAAAAAATACCGAATTCGGTATAGAACCCGACATAAAGTGCGGAATAAAAGAAGAAGACTGGAACAGAGGAGTCGACACAATGATAGAGAGCGCCAAAGATACCATTTTAGGGCTATACAACAAAAAAGAGGAACATTAAATGCAAGAATTCAAAAAAAAGCATTATCTTTGCAACTGAAAACAAGTCGCGCGTGTGGCGAAATTGGTAGACGCGCCAGACTTAGGATCTGGTGTTTTGCGACGTGTAGGTTCGAGTCCTATCACGCGCACGATGAGACAAAAGAGCAGAATTTAATTCTGCTCTTTTTTTATACAAAACCCTCCGCTTTACAAAGAGGATGTGTAACACAGTGACGGAAAAGTTAGGCAAGGTGGACATTTTGGGTGATGAAACCGTTGCAATAAATTGATTTTCATATCTTTGTGAAGATTATAACCTATATGGCAAAAAAAATGCTTTTATTGCGGGTCAAGAAATGTGGTCCACAATGGTGTTAGAGACG
>JAZQUI010000008.1:0-54766 GCA_045631205.1 Bacteroidaceae bacterium | reverse complement strand
TTTTGCGAAGTTGCTCACGCTCGTTGCAATTGAAAATAAATTTTCATTCACTCGCTTACTCGCAACATTTTAACGGTGCCGGTTTCTTTTTGAAAATTACCATTGCAGGAGATAATTTGTTACACATAGGATGGCGTGAGGGAGCACAACTTATTATAGAATCAATCTGTCCACACTGAATTTCTACTGAACCCCTCTTATTCGTAGTTGTTAAAGTGGATGAGCGTTGTTGTGGTGTGTTCCTGTATTCTCCAGTTTGCGGGCCAGTCTGTTGCTTTATGACATGCGCTGCTCCATCCGCAAGTATGCGGTGTTGCAAATAAAAACGGGTTGCTCTGGAGATAGCAACCCGTAAACGTATGAGCCTGTTGGCTTGTTAGATGATGAATTTTAGTATGAATAGCACTGTGAGTATGATGCTGCCTATGCTCATTTTCTTCCAATTCTTGCTTGCTATGTTTATTATTACATAGCTGATTATACCGAGCATAATGCCGTTTGAGATGCTGTAAGAGAGAGGCATAAATGCCACGCATATGAATGCCGGTATTGACTCGCTGTAGTCGAATATCTCTATCTTCTTGAACGATGCCATCATCATCACTCCCACAATAATCATTACGGGTGCTGTGGCTGCTGCCGGTACCGACATAAAGAAGGGGGCGAAGAAGATTGCCAGAATGAAACATATAGCTGTGGTTAGCGAGGTGATGCCTGTGCGGCCGCCTTGTTGCACGCCTGCGGCACTCTCCACAAATGTGGTTACGGTGCTGCTTCCCATCATAGCTCCCATTGTGGTACTTATAGCGTCAACTGCAAAGGCTTTCTTAATCCAGGGGAGTTTGCCGTTCTTGTCGTACATATTTGCGTGGGTAGCAACTCCTATGAGTGTTCCAATAGTGTCGAACATATCTACAAATAATAGTACGAATACTATGATGAGCATATCCTTTGTGAATATATGCGAAAAGTCGAACTTAAAGAGTATGGGCTCTATTGATGGAGGTGTGTCGAAAATGCCGTTGAAATGTGTTATTCCAAATGGTATGCCCAATAGTGTTGTTATGATTATTCCCAAGAGTAGCGCGCCAGATATTTTGCGCACGATGAGTATGGATGTTATAAGCAAACCGATGCTGCATAGCAGTGCTGGGCCGGTTGTGAGCTCGCCAAGCTGTACGAGGGTTGCATCGCTGTTGACTATCACTCCTGCGCTCTGGAGGCCTATGAAGGTTATGAAAAGTCCTATACCGGCTCCAATGGCATTCTTAATGCACTCTGGTATTGAGTTGAGAATCTTTTCTCGCAGGTTAGTGATGGTGAGTAGAATAAATATTAATCCCTCTAACAGCACGGCGGTGAGTGCAAATTGCCAAGGGTATCCCATTCCTACGCAGATGGTGAATGCGAAAAAGGCATTCGGTCCCATACCCGGTGCAAGGGCGAAGGGTAGCTTTGCGTATAGCGACATAAGCAGTGTGGCGAATGCACTGATGAGTGCTGTTGTTGTGAAGATTGCTCCTTTGTCCATTCCTGTGCTTTCCATAATGCTGGGCTGCACGGCAAGTATGTATGCCATGGTAAGGAAGGTTGTCAAGCCTGCAGTAATCTCGGTACGCAGGTTGTGGGTCTGTTTCTCGAATCCGAATAATTTCTTAAGCATATGTTTTTCAGTAATATTTGATAAATATAGTGAATATTTCTCAAGTGGAGCCTTATTGTTCGTTTTTTTATCTCTCTTTTTATATCTTAGCAGTATAATATAAATAAGGTGGAAATGGTTATTGCTCGTTTAAGTGAGTTGCGCGACGACACTTTCGGTGATTTCACTGCTCGTCTGTTGCCCGGCGTGGAGCGCGAGCGCATTATAGGTGTGCGCACTCCGCTGTTGCGTCGACTTGCGCGTGAGATGTTGCGCAATGGCACTGCTGCTGATTTTATGGAGCAACTGCCTCACCATTTTTTCGAAGAGAATCTCTTGCACTCTCTTTTGTTGTCGCTGTGGCGTGCTCCGGTTGGGGAGCTGCTTGCGCGGGTAGATGCTTTCTTGCCTTTTGTGGATAACTGGGCGGTGTGTGATCAGTTGCGGCCAAAATGCTTTGCTGAACATCCGCTGGAGGTTTATGCTTTTGTGGAGCGTTGGCTGCAGAGTGAGCATTTATATGTGCGTCGCTACGGTATTGTTGCTTCGATGACTTATTTTCTCGATGATAATTTTGAGGAGAGAATGATTGGCGATGTTGCCCGCGTGCCGGCCGAGGAGTATTATGTGATGATGGCCGTTGCGTGGTATTTCAGTTTTGCACTTGTGAAGCAGTGGAATAGTGCCTTGCCTTTTATAGAACAACGTTGTTTGCCTCGCGTGGTACACAATAAAGCTATACAGAAGGCGGTGGAGAGCCTACGTCTTTCCGCAGAACAAAAGGAGTTCCTGCGTTCTTTGCGATGGAAATGAAAAAGCGAGTGCATTGGCACTCGCTTGGTGATTTATTCGATGGGTATCTGTCGGCTCATCTTTTGTTCTGCACCAGGGGTTTTCTTGGGAATGTTTATGTGTAGCACTCCGTGGTGTACTTTTGCCTCAATCTTGGCGGTGTCGGCATCGTCGGGGAGTATAAGGGTTTGCTGGTATTTGGTGTAGGAGAATTCGCGACGCAGGTAGCGACCTTTGCTCTCGTCGTGCTCGCAACATTTGTCGTCCTTGCACTTTTCTTTCTCGTCTTTTTTCTCGTCACATTTGCAGTCGTTGCCGTTCTCCTTGCAACTGCAATTCTTCTCAATGGTGATGCAGATGTTGTTGTCGGCATTGAGGTTTATGCAGAAGTCCTCTTTCTTCATGCCGGGTGCGGCAACATCAACCTTGTAGTCTTTTTCTGTTTCAAATACATTGATGGCGGGTGCTGTGCTGCCGCCGCGTGTCATAAGGTCGCTTACGAAGAAGTCGTTGAAGATGCTGGGGAGCCACTGTTGTGCTCCGCGTTTCATAGGCATACTCATTGTGGTAAAGTTTTAGTTGTTATACATAAATGGCGGCGTTCTTGCCGTCGTGTATGTATAATGAGTATGCGCGGGTGGTTGTTCACCCGTTTTGGTTTATTTTGTTTAGGTTGGGATTCTTTTAGATATGGGCTATGCCCTCTATCTCAATGAGTAGCTCGGGGCGGCAGATGTCGCTAACAAGATAGTGCTTGGGAACGGTTGGATAGTTGGCGTTCATATACTCTTTTACTGCGGGTATTGCCTCCTCGTGCTTTACATAGATGCGCAACAGGTCGTATGTGGCTCCGTTGTTTTCAACAGGGATGTTTTCTTTCGATATAAGGTTGTTCATCACCTGCATAGTGGTTTCGGCTTGCGCCACGGTATCGCGGCTTGTTACGCTCTGTTCGCCTTTGATGGCTGCTGTGCCCGAAATGTATATGGTGTTGCCGAGTATGCGAGCGCGCTCGAATTTGGGTGTTGTGCGCTCGTCTAGCTCTTTCATTACCTTGCCTTCGAGAACATTTTGTGAGTAGTTGTGTGCTGCCACCTGCATTGGGTTGTCAATGGCTTTGTTTATCGCAGTGGTGCCTTTAATGGCATTGAGTTCTATCATTATTCCACCTCGGCCGGTGCCTATGCCTGTTGCTGCGGGGTAGCCGCCCGGCCAGTTGGCTTTGCTGTAGAAGATGCTGCGCGCATCGTTGAACTCCTGGTAGTTCTGGCTCTCTTCGTTCTTTACCGTGATGTCCTCAATGTAGTTCCATTGGCGGTAAATGTCGTTTATCTGGAACCCCTCGCCGGTGAGTATGTTCTCTATGGCATAGAATATCTCCTTTGCCTGCTCAAATGTACTCGCCGAAATGTCGGTAGGTATAATTCCCTCTGTAATGAGCTCTTTGGCAGTGCCTCGCTCAATTATTTTGTATCGGCTGTGGTGGGTTATCTTTGCATTGTTGTCGGCAAGGTAGGTAACCTCGGCGATAAGGGTGGTGGAGTTGCTCTTTTGTGCCACAAAACTCACCAGTGGTGCCTGCTCACCAAAGTACTCCTTAACCGTGCAGTGTAGTTCACGGTTGGTTGAGAGGTACTCCTTGTTGTCGGAAGGCAGCCCGAAGAATGTTATTTTCAAGGTGTTCAACTCTTTGATAGATGCAAAAATATCGTGACACATCTCTTTTAATGTGCCGGTGGCTTTTGCTTTTACAACTATTTGTCTTTTGTCGAACATCTTGTTTTTTCTTTCGCTTGCGAAGTTATAAAAAAAGGCTCAAAAAAGATGAAAATACCTTACTTAATTTTGCGATAATTTGAAACGCAAGCGCAGTGTGCCGTTCTCCCAAGTGTGGCTTATTATTTTAAATGTGCCAATGTCGGAGGTGTTTTCCACGTGTGTTCCAATGCAGGCGCAAGTGTCGTAATCGCCCACACGCACTATGCGAAGTGTTTCACTTGCATCGGCGGGCAGCTTGCCAAGGTCAACCTCGGCAGGCACGTTGTCGCGTGTGCAAAACTCTGTGGTTACAGGCAGGTGCTGCGCAATAACTTCATTTACCTTTTTCTCTATCTCTGCTATCTGTTCGGCAGTTGGTTCTGTGGGCAAAGTGTAGTCGCACTTGCTTTTCTTACGCTCTATGTGGGCATTGCGGCTTCTTTCGCAACCGAATAACCTTATCATTGTCTGGTTAAGGATGTGTTCGGCTGTGTGCATAGGCGCGATTGACATATCTTGAAACTTTGCTGCAGGTTGGTTTATTTCCATAATGTTCGTTATAGTTCTACAATGTATCTCTTTTTAAGGTATTCCAGCCATTCTTTCTGCTCTTTCCGCTTAAAATGTGAATTTATGAGTTTAAACAAGGATTCATAAGTTAAGTCTATGAAACTGTTTCTTCCTTTCTCGGTAAGCAATTGTTTATATTCTGGTATGGCGTATTGATGGAAATGCTTGTTGCCTTCGGGGTAAAGGTGTATGTAATGAAATCTTTTGATTTCGCCTTTTCGCAACATTGAATATCCTAATATATGGTTACGCCATATTTGTCTTAGGTGGTTAGCTTTAATGAATGAAGTTATATTTAAACTTGGAATAAAATAATTTGATTCTTCGCTCACTTGTCGGTATGTTCCGTTGGGCTTCTCAATATACTCTTTCTCCTTCTCCCCAATGCGATAACCGTTTTCTGTGTATTTCACTTCAATGCCAATGCCACCTTTGGCATTTTCTGTCGTTGTGTATTCAATGAAAGTGTCGAAAGATGTACCATCTTTCAAATATTCGCTTCTGTCTGGTGATTTGCCTGCAAATTCAATATGTATTTTATCTATGCGTGAAATACCTCCTCCGATAACCTCGTTGAATAGTGCTGTTGCAGCACTTAAGTCTTCCTCCATAGGGGTAAAGATGTTGTATGGAATATGTTCGCTCCTTAGCATATTTGAAAAAAGAGCCGACGTTCCAAATGATTTAAACTTATTTTGAATAAAGCCCCTGTATGTGTCGCAAAATATCAATCCTTTTTTTGCCGCATCGGGAGTAAGCATCACTTGTGGGTTCTTCTCGTCGTAGTAATTATTCAACTCTCTTTCCCTAAATGCGAACTGATGAGCACGTGCCTTTGCTTTGAATTCATCATCGTAGCGATATGTTTTGCTTTTTCTCATTTTTAATTCGTGATTTTGCTCTCTTTTATGCATTGGTGGGTACTACGCTTTGCCTTCGGCGAAATTGCTGGCGCTCGGCATAATGCAAGCAGGCTTGCTTTCTGCACTCGCTGAACCGCAATTTTGTTTGTGGTCGTTGAGTTGGGGTGTTTCGTTTGTCATTTGGCTCTATATGTATAGTTCTTGCGCATCTTGGTATATCAATACAAATATACATTCAAACTAATGAAAGTTTCTTTAAACGAGTAAATAAAATTTAAATTTATTGCCAATGAATGTAAATTAGTTTGGTGAAACAATTTATATAAGCCTTGTATAAGCCTTGCCGTTATATTTTTAGTCGAAAATAACATTGTTTCTTTTGGTGTGTGAATTGCAGTTCGTATTTTCGCAGTACTTCATTAGCGGGTAGTAGATAACAGGGTGTTGCAGCGCGAGAATGTATATGTAAATAAATTAGAAGAGATGCAAATGAAATCGGCTTCCGAAAGAGAAAAGGAGATTTTCAGAGTTACTTGGATAGGTAGCATTGTGAATTTTTTGTTGCTTGTATTCAAGTTTGTTGCCGGTATTGTGGGACATAGTGCTGCAATGGTTGCCGATGCTGTACACTCGTTGTCGGACTTTGTTACCGATATAATTGTGATTGTTTTTGTGCGTATATCGGGAAAGCCCGAAGATGAGGGGCACGACTATGGTCATGGCAAGTATGAAACATTGGCTACAGCTATTATCGGGTTGATTCTGTTTCTTGTTGGTGTGGGTATTCTGTATAATGGTGTAATGAGTGTTATTGATACTATTGCCGGCAAGCCTTTGGCTGCTCCAAGCATTTTGGCACTTACGGCTGCCGTGTTGTCAATTGTCTTAAAAGAGTTGCTGTATCGTTATACCATATATAAAAGTAAGAATCTAAATTCACAAGCTTTGGTGGCTAATGCCTGGCATCACAGGAGCGATGCGTTGTCGTCGATAGGTACTTTTGTGGGCATTGGTGGCGCAATATGCCTGGGTGATAAATGGAGAATTTTGGACCCACTGGCTGCGATAGTAGTGAGTATCTTTATTATGAAGGTCTCTTTTCAGTTGTTGAAGCCTTGTGTCGATGAATTGTTGGAGCGCTCCCTGCCCGCCGTCACCGAAGATAAGATTTTGGCGATTATTCTCTCGTTTCCCGATGTTAGTTCGCCACATCATTTACGCACCCGCCGTATTGGAAACCACATTGCCATTGAGGTTCATATAAGAATGGATGGTGATACACCGCTTGTGCAAGCCCATTCGTTGGCAAGCAAGATAGAGAGGCGGTTAAAAGATGAATTTGGCGAGGAAACGCATATTGGTATTCATATGGAGCCGAAAAAATAGTTATTATTTATTTCCTTCTTACACCCAGTGTGTAAAATGTAAATGTGCAAAAATGGAATCTTGTAATTGGGGTTCTGTTTTTTTCTTTGAAATGTGGGGTTGCTGTACTGAAGTTCTTTTGAATTGCAAGATGAACTAACTTGTTTTTTGTACTTGTACCCATATTGATGATATTTGCAAGGTAAATATTTAACTAATCTTTTTAAAAATTATGAAAAAAGTAATCTTTTTGTTCGCCATCGCTTTGTGTGGCGCAGTGTGTTTGACTTCTTGTAGTGATGATGACAACAATGCAGCAGCATGGTATTATTATGCTATGATGAATGGTGCTGGTAATGGTTCTGGTGATGGTTCTGGTGACAATGACGATGCTGATGCTGACGTTCAGGTTGGTTTGGATACAACATCTCCCGACAAAATAGTTCTTACATATTATATGGATATGGCGGGCGCTGGCAAGGCTGTTGTTGTTATGACTGCTACTTTTGAGGATGGTGCTTGCACAAGCTACACAACTGTTACTAAATTGAATAATAATGTTCTCTCTGAGACTGACGAAACAGCTTCTTTCGAGGGTATGCCTTATGACGTAATCAAGTCAGCTTTCGAGACTATCTATGCACAATACAAAGATGCAGAATAATTTTAGTAGATAATGTTTATCACAAGCAGCCACGGGTAAACCGTGGCTGCTTTTTTGTTTATATATCCTGCTGGTGAGCCTTAGTATTTTACGGCCCCGATGTTTTTCATATTTCGGAGTATTGACTTTTGCCTGTTGAGTATATATTTCGATGGCTTTTTCGAACTGTATCTGCGTGGGTTGGGTAGGGTGGCGGCAATGAGTGCGCACTCGGCGCGGGTGAGCTTTGAGGGTTGTTTCTTGAAATGTTTTTCGGCTACCGCGGTTGCTCCGTATATTCCGTTACCCATCTCTATGCAGTTGAGATAGACCTCCATGATGCGCTCCTTCCCCCAAATGGTTTCTATGAGCAGGGTGAAGTATGCTTCGAGTCCTTTGCGCAGCCAGGAACGGCCGTTCCACAGGAATATGTTTTTGGCTGTTTGTTGGCTTATGGTGCTTGCTCCTCGTTGGCGTTTGCCTTTGCGTGCTTCTTCTCTGGCTATACGTATCTGTTCAAAATCGAAACCGTTGTGAGTGGTGAAGAGGTTGTCTTCCGACGCTACAACGGCAAGGGCAAAGTTTGGTGTTATATCTTCGAGTGGTGTCCACTTGTAGTTTATTGGTGTATCTTCGAAAATGTACCGGCTCACCATTAGTGGTGTCACAGGTATTGGTATATACTTATATAATATAGTAATAGCTATGCTCGACAACATTGTTGCAAGCATAGCTATTACTAATATACGGGCTGTTTTTTTCAATTATTTGTTATCTTTTACAGTGTGTGAAAGGTAACGGCTTACATCGAAGAAAACCTTGCGCGACTGGAATTTCTCTGTGGGCTCGATGGTTACGATGTTGCAGAGAGTCGATGTTTCGAGGTTGCGCGAGATTATGTTGTTTACATCGAGTACGCCGTAGAGAATGTGGTCCTGGTCGTCGGGGCTTATTACGCGATAGGGTGCCTTGCTGCTTTTTCCGTCGCCGTATGTGGTTATCATGTTCAAAATACCGAGGTATTTCTTTACATACGACTGTGTCTCTTCTTCGGGCTTTATAAGTTCGTCGGCTGCACGCCAAGCATAAAAGAGGGCGTTAAGGCTTACGGGGTTGTAGTTGAGAATTTTCTTTGCAGTCTCGTACTGGTTGAAAATGTCGCCTGATGCTGCGTAGTTTTTGAGTGCTTCTTCGTTTTCATCGTTGGCTCCGTTGTAGGCGGGTGTGTACGAGTGACCATAATATACAAGTGCGTAATCGTCGATGCGTATGTAGGGGTCGTCGTTCAAATATACTCCGAGAATGTCGTTGTAGTATTCCTTTTCATTCTCAACAATATCCTTAATTGTCTGGTAGTCGAGTTGTGTTTGCGCGTTTGCTGTAATCATCGCTACAAACATGGCTACGAGTGTTACAATCTTTTTCATTGTTATTTGTTTATCTTGATTATTACTCCATTGTTCGCTGCTACTTTAACAGAAATCTTTTCGGCAGAGTTCAAAAGAATTTCCATCTTTTCTCCGCTGAGTAATTCGGTTGCAGTGGTTTTTTTATTGCTGCTCGATATGCCAAAGTATGCGTATGCCTCTTCGGGGATGGTTATTTCGCAATTGCGCTCTGTGTCGCTGAAGTTTGTTACAACAAGCACTAACTCTTTCTTGCTGCCGCGTAAGAAGGTGTATATGTGGTTGCTGTCGTATGTGTCGCTATATGGGTTGGCATATTGCAAGTCGTAGAAATCGCCCTCTTTTAGTGCTTCGCTGCTGTTGCAGAGAGTGAGCAGTTTTGCATAGAATGCTTGCAGTGCTTTCTCCTCTTCGCTGAGGTTCGAAGTGTCGTAGTTGCCTTCGCCTTTCCAGCGACGCAATGTATCTACGCTCCAATAGTCGAAGATGGTGGTGCGGCCATCGACACCGCTGTATCCCTCTTTGTCCATACCGCGCTCGCCAAGTTCCTGGCCGGCATAAAGCATAAAGGGTTGTTTGCCTATTGCTACCGATACGATGGCTGCCGCAAGGGCTCTTTCGGCTTTTGTTGCAAAGAAATCCGATGCAATGCGCTGCTCGTCGTGGTTCTCAAGGAAGGTGAGCATATTCTCGCGTATGTCGGCTGTCTGTTGCAAAGTGTATGTGATGTTGTTTGCCGATGTCTGGCCACTCATAACGCCTTTGAGGGTGTCGTATAGTCCTACCTTGTCGTAAAGGTAATCGAACGCGCCATCCTTTATGAATGTGCGGTAGATGTGTGGCTGGTATATTTCGCCAATGAATATTATGCCGGGGTGTTCGGCTTTAATCTTGGGTACTGCCCACTGCCAGAATTCCACGGGTGTCATCTCAATCATATCGCAACGGAAACCGTCGATACCTTGTGCTGCCCAGTATTGGAGAATTTTGAGCATTTTTACCCAAGTGTTGGGCACGGGAGAGAACTGGCGGTTGCCCGAGCGGTAGTCGATACCGTAGTTCAGTTTCACGGTGTCGTACCAGTCGTTGCGCGAGGGGCTGCCGAAGCAGTCGTTACCTGTTGCACGTAAGGGGCTCTCGCTATAAGGGGCATCGGCACAGTCCTGGGCATCGATGTTGCAACCGTAAGATTGCTCGCCCAGATAATAGAAGTTGTTGTGCCCCATAAAGAATGCGTTTTTATCGTCGAACTCACCGAAGTCGTATGTTCCGGCGGGGCGATTGTCGCTCTTGTAATGGCGGGCAACGTGGTTGGGGATGAAGTCCATAATTACCTTCATTCCGGCTTTATGGGTGCGCTCGATGAGTGCGCTGAACTCTTCGCGGCGTTTCTCTACATCCACGGCAAGGTCGGGGTCGTTGTCGTAATAGTCCTTGATGGCGTAGGGTGAGCCGGCCTCGCCTTTTACTGTTGCGGGGTGGGTGTCCTCAATGCCATATTTGCTGTAACTTGTGCGGGTGGTGTGCTCAATGACTCCTGTGTACCATATATGGGTGATGCCCAAGTCGCGTATGGCGCGCAAGGCTTTTGGGGTTATATCGTTGAATTTACCGCAACCATTTTGCTCTATTGTTCCGCCTGCAACGCAGTTGGCGTTGCTGTTGCCGAAGAGGCGGGGTAACATCTGATATATTATTATGCGTGACATAGTTCTATGTTTTCGGCACCTGTTGAGGGTGCAATTTTCTTAATCATTCCTTGAAGTACTGCACCGGGGCCACACTCGGTGAACGAGCTTGCGCCGTCGGCTATCATCTGCTGTACGCTTGCTGTCCAGCGTACCGGTGCTGTGAGCTGTGCTATGAGGTTGTTCTTTATCTCTTCGGGGTTGGTGTGAGGCTTGCCATCGACATTCTGGTAGATGGGGCAGAGTGGTGTTTTGAACTCTGTTGCTATGATGGCTGCTTCGAGTTCCTCTTTTGCAGGTTGCATAAGGGGTGAGTGGAAAGCACCGCTCACGGCAAGGGGAAGGGCGCGTTTCGCTCCGGCTGCTTTCATCGCCTCACATGCTTTTTCAATACCTTCTTTATCGCCCGATATTACTAGCTGTCCGGGGCAGTTGTAGTTGGCAGCTACCACTGTGTAGCCGTTTGCGCTTACCTCGGCACAAATACGTTCAACATCTTCGTCGGTGAGGGCGAGTATGGCTGCCATTGTCGATTGCTGTGCTTCGCAAGCTTTCTGCATAGCGAGGGCACGCTTGTAAACGAGCTTAAGACCATCTTCAAAAGAGAGTGCGCCGGCAGCAGTGAGTGCCGAAAATTCTCCGAGCGAGTGGCCTGCAACCATTTCGGGTGCAAAGGCTTCGCCCAAGGCTATTGCCGAGATTACCGAGTGAATGAATACGGCGGGCTGTGTTACTTTGGTCTGTTTAAGCTCTTCGTCGCTTCCTTCGAACATAATGTCGGTAATGCGGAAACCTAAAATATCATTGGCTTTTTCGAAATATTCTTTTGCTATGGGGTTGCTTTCATAAAGCTCTTTTCCCATTCCTTTGAATTGTGCTCCCTGTCCGGGAAATACAAAAGCTTTCATAAGTTTATGTTAAGTTTATATGTTTTCTAATTTCGCTGGTTATGCATTAAAGAAACAAAGGTATGCTTTTTTGCGCAATAAACCTTGCTTTTTTGTGTTTTTTAATAAAAAAGTGGCGGGTATTATATGTTTTCGGTTTTTTCTATTGCAGTGATAGATAAAAACGATAGATATGGATCATCAGTGTGTGGAAAAGAGTGCTATTTTTGCAAAGTTTAATAGAAATTAAATAAAATGGCGGGAAAGAGTTCTGCGCTTGCCTGCTTTTGAAACACTTTTTAGACGAAAATATAATTCACTAAATAAAAATTATAGTTTATGTTTAAAATTTTCCCCGGCTTTAACATTTTGGAGAAAATCCAAAAGGACAAGTCACACAAGAGAGAGAGAGCACTTTCTCTCAGTACGCTGAAACTTATTCTTATTGTTGCCGTTACAATGGTAGTGGCGCTAATCCCCACTGAAACCTATCATGAGATGGGTCTTGAGGGCTTGACTGTTGTTCACCAGCGTATTATTGCCTTGTTTGTGTTTGCTGCGCTTATGTGGCTTACAGAGACTATGCCTTCTTGGGTGACTTCTATGATTGTGGTAACTGTAATGTTGTTTACGGTTTCGACAAGTGCATTCAATTTCCTTCGTCCCGAGGGTGGTGTGGGACTTGTTCCTTTCAAGAGTATTTTTGCTTGTTTCTCGAACCCCACGATTATGCTTTTTATCGGTGGTTTCGTGCTTGCAATAGGTATGACAAAGGTGAAACTCGATGTGGCTCTTGCCCGTGTGCTGCTTAAGCCTTTCGGTACAAAATCGGAAATCGTTTTGCTTGGTTTTATGCTTGTTACTGCAATATTCTCGGCTTTTGTGAGCAACACTGCTACTGCTGCGATGATGCTTGCTTTCCTTGGCCCGGTTTTGCGCTCTTTGCCTGCCGATGGCAAGGGACGTATTGCTCTTGCTCTTGCTATTCCCGTGGGTGCTAACCTTGGTGGTATGATAACCCCCATTGGTACACCTCCCAATATGATTGCTCTCGATTATTTGGCATCACAAGGTATGGGTATCAGCTTTGTTGACTGGACTATTAAGATGGCTCCATTTGTAGTTCTTCTTCTTCTCCTTTCATGGGTACTTTTGCGCATTCTCTTCCCCTTCAAACAAAAGAATATAAAGATTGAAATTGAGGGTGATATTATTTGGAACTACAAGACCTGGTCAGTTGTAATTGCTTTTGCCGTTACAATATTTATGTGGATGTTTGGTACTGATATTTGGGGTATTGACACCAATGTGGTGGCTATGATTCCTATTGCAATTT
Organism: Bacteroidaceae bacterium; assembly: GCA_045631205.1. Classification (GTDB taxonomy): domain Bacteria; phylum Bacteroidota; class Bacteroidia; order Bacteroidales; family Bacteroidaceae; genus HGM04593. The sequence continues at coordinate 41,816 of JAZQUI010000008.1, read as the reverse complement.
TCTGTGCAACAGGTATTCTTACACGTCGCGACCTCGAGGAGATTAACTGGAGTGTTTTGTGGATGGTTGCCGGTGGCTTTGCTCTTGGTGTTGCACTGAACTACAGCGGTGCGGGTTCTACCAGCCTTAGTAGCATCATTGTTAAGTCGGTGCCCTTCGGTGAGTTCTCTCCCATTATGGTTATGGTTCTTGCCGGTGTAATCTGCTTTGGTTTCTCTAACTTTATTTCACACTCGGCTGCAACTTCTCTCTTGGTACCCGTGCTTGGCGTGGTAGCAAGTGGTCTTGGTACTGCTCTCGATGGTGTTGGTGGTCCTCAGGCTATGTTGGTTGGTATCGCAATTGCTTCTTCGGTGTCTATGATTCTTCCCATCAGTACACCTCCTAATGCAATTGCTCACTCTACCGGTTTTATTGAGCAGAAGGATATGATGACAGTGGGTATTATTGTGGGTGTCTTGGGTCTTGTACTTGGCTATCTGATGCTTATTTTTATCGGTTTCTAAAAAGAACAAATTTTATAATATAACGGTTTATCCGGCTCGCAAGTAGTTAAATGTTTAATATTTTAGCTATTATGTGAGCCGGATTTCTTATCTTCGCAAAGCAATTCAGCAAGTTATGGAGTTAAGACAGCTTAAATATTTTGTAAAGAGTGCCGAGTATCTCAATTTTTCGGAGGCGGCAAAGCATCTCTATATCACACAGAGTACTCTTTCACAGCAGATAAAACAGCTTGAGTTTGAGTTGGGATTTACACTTTTTCTGCGTAACAGCCGTCATATTTCGCTCACCGAGGCGGGCGAGGAGTTCCTGCCTTTTGCGAAACGTACGATACAGGATGCCGAAGATAGCGTGCAACGCTTGAACGACTTACAGAATGTAAAAACGGGTACTTTGCGCGTGGGTGTCACTTATAGTTTGAGCACGGTGCTTACCGAGGGACTTATGTCCTTTATGCGCTCTTTCCCCGGTATAAAACTGGAAGTCTGCTATAAGACGGTACAGGAACTGCTCGACCTGCTGAAGGAGCGTCGCCTGGATTTTATCCTTTCGTACAAACCTTTAATGGATGCCCCCGATATCGAGGCAAAGCCTCTCTTCGACAATGCTCTGTCAGTGGTGGTGGATAAAGGACACCCTCTCGCTTCGCGCAACAAGGTGAAATTGCACGAACTGCAAAAGTATAATCTGGTGCTACCGTCGGCCGGTTTGCAGGCTCGCAGTATGCTCGACAGGCTGATGGAGGGCAAGGAGTTTAAACTTGCTTCGCGTCTTGAACTCAACGAAACAAACATCTTGTTACAGATGGTTTCAACAGGTACTTACGCAACAATACTTTCGGCATCGGCAGTGTTTGGAAACGCGCGTTTCAAAGCTGTGCCCATAGACGAGCCCGGCAATGTGATGCAGGCTTCCTTGCTCACTCTGAAAGGTGCTTACCAAAAGGCGTCGGCAAGGGAATTTATAAAAATCTTGCTTGCGACTGAGGCTGTTGAGCGTCGTCTTATATTATAAATCAGTTCGATTAAAATTATATATAACTATGGTAGAAAAATACAGCGCAATCAAGCGCATTGCCAGTTTTGATGTAGATATGACATCGACCTTGAAACCTGCATCGTTCTTGAATTATGCACAGGAGGCTGCAAATATTCACGCCGATACCATTGGTGTTGGTTACGACTCAATGCACATCACACGCAAGGCGTGGGTTCTTTCGCGTATGCAGGTTATTTTCCACAAATTGCCCAAGTGGAGAGATATGGTGAACATTCAATCGTGGCACAAGGGAGCCAATGGTTTTCAGTTCTTCCGTGATTTTGTGGTGTTCGACAAAGAGGGTTGTGAGAAACTTATTTCGGCGACAACATCGTGGTTGGTTATCGACATAGACAGTCGTCGTTTGTCAAAATATCCCGAACTTGCAAACGATGATGACAAATGCATAAAAGAGGATGTTATTGCCGAGCAGCCTGCAAAAATTATTATGCCCAAGGAGGCAACTCCCGTACACGTTATGAGCCACGCAGTCAATTACAGCGACCTCGATATGGTGGGTCACGTTAATAATGTGAAATACACCGAGTGGGCAATGAATGCAATTGAGCTTGATGTTGTAACAAACCGTCATTTGAAGGAACTTGTAATTAACTTCAACAACGAGGTTAAGGCAGGTGATGTTGTGGAGATTTACCGTCACACCGAAACTGCCGAGGATGGTTCGCTTGTTTGCTTCATCGAGGGTAAGGTGGGCGAAAAGTCTTCTTTCGTGGAGAAACTCGTTTTCTAATTTATTATTACCATTAAAACGAAGGCTGTTATTGTCGCAGCTAATATTAATTGCAAGGCGTCGTGCCTTGCAAATGAGTTTTTATACATATTATGATACTTTCTGTAATTTGTTTTGTTGCCGGTTTGGTGCTCGTGATACTTGGTGCCGACTGGCTTACCAAAGGAGCATCTGGGCTTGCCCGTCGTTTCAACATAAGTGAACTTGTGATTGGCCTTACAATTGTGGCTCTCGGCACTTCTTTGCCCGAACTTGTCATCAGTGTGAGTTCTGCCATAAAAGGAAACCCTGGTATTGCAGTGGGAAATGTTATAGGCAGCAATATATTCAATGGTATGCTGATACTTGGCATTGCAGCATTGATAACTCCCATTAGGTTCTCGCCAAAGATGCAGTCGCGTGAAATTCCCTTCAACTTGCTTGCTTCGGTTGCATTGTTGCTTGTGTCGGGCAGCATGCTTGTGGGTGGCGCACCTGGTGAGTATATAACCCGTTATGGCGGGCTTTTACTGCTTTGTTTCCTTGCAGTGTTTTTGCGCTATACTTTTTCTATACCATCGACCGACGATGATGAGGCGGTGGAGCAACTGCCTGTTGGCAAGATAATTCTATTGATTCTTGCGGGTTTATCGACTCTCATTTGTGGTGGAAATATATTTGTGGAGTCGGCTACCGAAATAGCGCGTGCTGTCGGCTTGTCGGAGGCTGTTATCGGTATTACCATAGTGTCGGCAGGTAGCTCATTGCCAGAACTTGCGGTATCGGTAAATGCAGCTCGCAAGGGTAATGTGGGTATTGCTCTTGGTAATGTGCTTGGCAGCAATATCCTCAATGTATTCTTTATTCTTGGTTGCAGTGCTGCAATTACTCCAATCTCACTCGATGGTTTCAGTTTCGTTGATTATTATGTACTGCTTGCATCGTCGTTACTTATATATATAGTGACACGCTTTGGCGGCAAGAGTGTGATTAACCGTTTCGAGGGTGGTGTACTTGTAGTAGGTTATATTGCTTACACGGTGTATCTTCTTGTCAGTGCTTGATTGTTTTTTGAATGAATAAGAGACTGTTTATATATCTTTTAGTGGTACTCGCTTTTGTAGCGGGTATCTTCTTTTTCTTTACACCTTCGACCGGAAAATCGGCGGCCGAGAGTGATACACTAGTTTCCGACACGCTTGTTGTTGCTGATACATTGAAGAAGTATGGCTTGCCAATAGAGTTTTTCGATGTTAAATACGATACTCTGCGACAGCGTCAGACGCTTGCCGAACTATTGCACGGCTTTGGCTTTACTCCGCGTCAGGTGTATGAATTGTCGCAGTGTCCCGATTCTGTGTTCGATGTGCGTAGGTTGCGTCCCGGCCAGGTGTGTGCATTGCTTACAGAAAAGGATAGTATGGCGCGCCCGCGTTACCTCGTTTATGAGGAGAATAGAAAAGAGTATGTTGTGTTTGACCTCACCAACGGTTACAAGGCTGTGCGTGGAACCAACCCTGCCGAGTGGCGCGAGGGAGAGGTTGCGGGTAAGGTGCAATCCTCTTTATGGGTGGCAATGCAGGAATGTGGCGCTTCGCCTTTGCTTGCTGTGCAGTTGTCGCATATCTTCGGGTGGTCTGTCGATTTCTTCGGCATACAGCGTGGCGATGAGTTTCGTGTTGTTTATGCCCGTGAGTTTGTCGACGGTGTTCCGCTCAACAATTATCGTATATTGGCAGCATCGTTCTGTGCATCGGACAGCCTTGTCTATGCGATACCTTTTATGCAGGATGGTGAGGAGTTGTTCTATAATATCGACGGCAATAGCCTTGAAGGTGCTTTCTTGAAAGCTCCTCTCGATTACTACCGAATATCGTCGCGTTTCTCGAACAGCCGTTTCCACCCGGTACTCAAAAGATATCGCGCTCACCACGGTGTAGATTATGCTGCACCTGCCGGAACCCCAGTTTATGCTATTGGTAGCGGAAAGGTTATAGAAAAGGCTTTCCAGGCCGGTGGTGGCGGAAATTATGTAAAGATACGCCATAACAGTGTTTATGTAACCACATATATGCATTTGTCGCGCTTTGCAAAGGGGCTGAAAGTGGGTGATGCCGTGAAGCAGAAACAGGTTATTGGTTATGTGGGTTCTACAGGTGTTTCAACCGGGCCGCACCTCGATTTCCGTGTACACGAGAATGGCAAGCCCATAAATCCGCTCACCATAAAGTCGCAACCCAAGAAGCCTGTTTCCAAGGCTAATATGGCACAGTTTGCCGCTTTGCGCGATTCGCTTGTCCAGCGTCTTCAAGGGATTGCTTTCAGCGATACTCTTTCTTGCGTTGAGTTATAAACAGATGAGCCGCCCGCGGGCGGCTCATCTGTTTATAAAGGTTTATTCTTCAATTTCCACTTTCTCTACCGGGGTTATCTTTGCGGGTAGCATATCGCCTTTAATGTAGAGCTTAATCATCTCTTTCTTTGTGTTGCAATGCACTGTGATGCTTTTGCGAACATAACCGGGAGATTTGTTTGTACCGTTATATGTAACGAAAAGTGTGTCGCTCTTGCCCGGCATTGTGGGTGCTGTATTGAACTTGCGCTCTGTGCAACCGCACGATGTGAATACCTGGTGTATGTACAACGGTGCATCGCCGGTATTGGTATATATGAATTGGCATTTTATTATAGCAGTGTCGGCTGCAAAAGTACCCATATCGTAAGTGGTTGTGTTGAATTCAATATCGGCGAGCTTTTTATCTTTCTGCGCAAAAATATTTATGCACAGCAACAAAAGAATTATTGTCAATGTGTTTTTTTTCATAAGTGTTATCTCTTTTTGTCGGTTTTAACGGTTTTAGGACCGTATGCTCCTGCAAAGATAGTTCTTTATTTCGCTACTTCTTCCAAAAAAACTTTTTTTAACCTCTTCGCACCTGTTTCACACCTTTAACATTCTCAATCTTGTCTATAAGTTTGCGAAGTTTGGCGTTGTCGTCGATAAGAAGTGATAGACTGCCCGAAAATAGAGTATCGTGCGACTCAATGTTTATTCCTCGCATAATAACTCCCTTTTCCTGGGATATTATAGAGGTGATGTTGTTGACGATACCTATATCGTCGTGTCCCACAACGCGCAGTGTAACGGGGAACATTGCACCATTTTTGTCGATATCGCTCCAGCGAGCCTCTATAATGCGGTAGGGGTAACGCTCGCGCAGTTGTCGTGCGTTGCTGCAATCCTGGCGGTGTATGGATATTCCGCCGCTTATGGTGACAAAACCAAAAATTTCATCTCCATAGACTGGGCTGCAACATTTGGAAAGTTTGTAATCCACTCCTTTGAGGTTACGCTCTATAACAAGTACATCGCCCGAACGGCCGTTGTCTTTGTCGTTGCTGTAGGTATAGCCATCGGCACTGTGTGTGGTGGTTTCACCTCCTTCGTTTTGTGGGGTGATGAGTGCTTGATATCTTTTCAGTACTTCGCCAATGTCCACTCCGCCTTCCGATGTGCATTGATAAAAGTCGGTGAGGCGCTTGAAGCCCATTTTGCGTATAAGGTGGTCCATCATGCCCTCGTCATACTCAATCTTGTGGTTCTTGAATTTGCGTATGAGCATTTCACGGGCAATATCGGCTTGTCGTGCGGTAATTTCTTTCAACGCCTGGCGTATTTTTGCACGGGCACGGCCTGTGTTGGCTATCGATAGCCATGCCTGTTTTGGTGTTTGGCTGTTCGAGGTTATAATCTCAACCTGGTCGCCATTGCTAAGAGTGTGACGCAATGGTACGTTGCGTCCGTTTACAAGCGCGCCGGTACACTTGCATCCAAGCCCGGTGTGTATGCTGAAAGCAAAGTCGAGGATGGTAGCTCCTTTGGGCAAGCGGTAGAGGTCGCCTTTGGGTGTGAAGATGAAGATTTCGTCTTTGTAGAGCTCCATCTTGAATTTGTTTTCATTAACATCCTCTTCACTCAAATGTTCGAGGGTGTCACGTATTGAGGCGAGCAGGTTGTCGAGTCCCTGTTCGCTCTTTATACCTTTATATCGCCAGTGTGCTGCAAGACCGTGCTCGGCAATGGTATCCATACGCTCGGTACGTATCTGTACTTCAACCCAACGGCCTTCGGGGCCCATAACTGTGGTGTGCAACGATTCGTAACCGTTACTTTTGGGCACGGATAGCCAGTCGCGCAAGCGGTGGGGGTTGGGCGTGTACATATCGGCCACAATTGAATAGACCTGCCAACACTCTCCCTTCTCGTTTTGCGGTTCGCTGTCGATAATAATTCTAATGGCGAAGAGGTCGTATATCTGCTCAAAAGGGCGCTGCTGGCGTTTCATTTTTTGCCAGATTGAATTTATTGATTTTGTGCGACCTTTTATGCGGAATTTGAGGTGGGGCAGTGCTTTTAGTTTTTTCTCTATTGGTTTTATAAAGTTGGCAATATAGTCCTCGCGCGAAGCTGCCGTCTCTTCCACCTTGCGGCTGAGTTCGGCATAAATCTCGCTCTCGGTGTATCGCATTGCGAGGTCTTCCATTTCCGACTTCAATTTATAGAAACCGAGTTTGTGGGCAAGTGGAATGTAGAGCTTTGATGCTTCACCAGCCACTTGTATGCGTGCCTCTTTGTCGTCGTGGTTGAAGAGTTGGCGCAAGAGTACAAGGCGTGCGGCTATCATAATGAGTATGATGCGCATATCGTTGGTGAAAGAGAGCAACAGGTTGCGGAAGTTCTCGCTCTCTATGGTGGGGCTCTTTGCGTAGAGTGAGTTTATGCGTGTGAGGTTGGAGAGAATTTTTGTTACTCCCTCGCCGAAGTTCGATTTTATGCTCTCGATGCTTGTAACACCTTGCTGTACGCAACGGTTAAGCAGAATGCTTATGATAATTTCGCGGTGATGCCCAATCTCTTGCCCTACAAGTGCTGCGGTCTGCAAATCCGTTATCACAGGATGCAACCCGAAATTGTCGCGTGTTATCTTTTTTTCGGCAAGGGCGCGGGCAATTTCATTTTTTATCATCCGATAGTCGGTGCGTAACAGACAACCCTCTATGCTTTTGCGCAGAGTAGCGTTGAGCCTGAAAATTTCTCTTTTTTCTTCCTCGGTAAATAAAATCTCTCTCTCCATTGTTTTTTTCTTCTTGCCTACGGCGTTTTTACCTTTGTTCAGTTCCTTTTTGAACCTATTCTTTTGCGAAGATAATTTTTCATTGTTCAAAAAAAAACTTTTTTTGGATAATTATAAAAAAATATCACTATCTTTGAGGTAAACCTCGAAAATAATTTGCACTCGCTGTGAAAAACTAAAACAAGTTTGATGTTATTTCGCTCGTTTGACGCTATTGTAGGGGTAATAAACAATTGGAGTTTCTAAACTTTTATGACTATGATAAGTAAAGCAGACCAGGCCTTTTTGGCGAAAAAAGGAATTTCGGCACAGCAGGTAGCCGAGCAGTTGCAAAAATTCAAAACAGGCTTCCCCTTCTTGCCTATCGAAGCTGCAGCTACGTTGGAGAAAGGTGTTATATCGCCCTCGCAAGCCGAAATTGAAGAGTATCTTGCAAAGTGGGATTCTTATTGTACCGCAGGCAACACAATATTGAAGTTCGTTCCTGCATCGGGTGCTGCCAGCCGTATGTTCAAGGATCTTTTCTCTTTCTTGAGCGCGGAGTACGATGTACCTACAACCGATTTTGAAAAGAACTTTTTTGCCAACATCGGTAAGTTTGCTTTCTTTGCCGACCTTGATGCCACTTGCAAAAAGAACAAGGGCGTGGGCGTAAATGAACTTATCGCTGCAGGACAATACAAGGATGTAGTGTTCAACCTGCTCGACTTTACCGGTATGAACTATGGTTCTCTGCCAAAAGGTTTGCTTAAATTCCATAACTACAATAACGATGCACGTACCGCAGCCGAGGAACATTTTGTAGAGGGTGCACTCTATGCTGCTACCGATGGCAAAGTGCAACTGCACTTTACTGTGTCGCCCAACCACAAGGCTCTCTTTCAGGAACTTGTTGCCGAGCGTAAGGCTTATTATGAGAGACTTTTTGGTGTAGAATACGATATCTGTTTCTCGGAACAGAAACAGAGTACCGACACCATTGCTGCCGATGCCGACAACCTGCCCTTCCGCGAGAATGGTTCTTTAGTGTTCCGTCCCGGCGGCCACGGCGCACTCATTGAGAACCTCAATGACATTGATGCCGATGTTATATTCATAAAAAACATTGATAATGTGGTGCCCGACCGCTTGAAGCCCGACACCGTTACATACAAGAAACTTCTTGCCGGTATTTTGGTTGAGAAACAGAAAAAGGCTTTTGAATATCTGCAAATAATAGATAACGGCAACTACACCCAAGAGCAGGTGATGGAGATGGTGCGTTTCGTTCAGCAGGAACTTATGTGCCGCAATATGGACATCAAGAACCTTGAAGACTGCGATTTGGTGCTCTATCTTCGTAAGAAACTCAACCGTCCTATGCGTGTGTGTGGTATGGTGAAAAATGTGGGTGAGCCCGGTGGTGGTCCGTTCCTTGCCTATAACCAGGATGGTACCGTATCGTTGCAAATTCTCGAGAGTTCGCAGATTGATATGAACAACCCTGCATCGAAGGAGATGTTCGAGAATGGTACACACTTTAACCCCGTTGACCTTGTTTGCGCGGTGAAGAACTACAAGGGTGAGAAATTCAATCTCCCCGAGTATGTTGACAAAAATACCGGTTTCATTTCGCACAAGTCAAAGAACGGTCGTGAACTCAAAGCTATGGAGCTCCCCGGTTTGTGGAATGGTGCAATGAGCGACTGGAATACAATCTTTGTTGAAGTTCCCCTAATTACCTTTAATCCTGTAAAAACAGTGAACGATCTTTTGCGTGATGTTCATCAGTAATAAGGTCATTTGATATATGAGAAGCATCGGTTGTGTGCAACCGATGCTTTTTTTGTAATGTTTTTACCAATACAACTTGTTGTTGTCCTTTTTCGTGGTTGAATTAGGAATAGAAGGAGTGAATGTCTTATATTTGTTTCAAAATCAAATAAACGATGATAGCTACAACAGATTATAACAACCTGCATATAATAGTGGTAAGCGGTACAAACCGTTTACTCCGTACTCCTATTCGTTGCAACCATTTTGCGTTCCTGCTTGTAACCGATGGCGAGGCCAAGATTGAGATAAACTATATGGTTTATCATGTTAAGGCTAACTCTTTGGTATTGCTTTCGCCTCTCGATATTGTGACAATAAAAGACCAAAGTCGCGACTATAATGCAAAGACATTGCTTATTCCCGCTTCGCTATATAAAATGCCATCGGAAAACTTGAATTTTCAGCTATTCGAGAAGGTGAAGATGCAACCGGTGCTTCCTCTTTATATAAATGAACTTGAACTTGTGACAAAGGTATACGACTCACTGTTCCTTGCAAGTGAGTTGTTCGATTATGAAGGGTTCGAAGAGGCTGCTCTAGGTGCGGTGAAGATGCTTTTGCAACTTATACATAATTACTTTAAGAAACACGCCGGTTATATGGGTGGCAAGAGTTTTGAAACTCGCAAGAAAACTCTGTTCCGCAAGTTTGTAAAGGAACTTCTTGCCTCTCACAATAAGTCGCGCGAAGTACTCTTCTATGCTAACGAACTTGGTGTGAGCAGCGGCTATTTGAATGAGGTGTGCAACGAGGTCTCGAACTATTCGGCAAAGGAGATAATAGACAAGGCAGTTCTGTCGCGCCTTAAATATGAACTTTCTTACACCGATAAATCAATACAGGAACTTGCCGACGAGTATAGTTTCCCCAGTCAAAGTTATTTTAGTCGTTACTACAAGAGAATGACAGGTTCCTCGCCAAGCGAGTTCCGAAAAGAGAGAAAGGGAGAGTAGGGATATTACTCTTTTCAATGGTGCTTTTTAGAGTTTTTTATTTACTCTTCTTTATACCACGAAGCGTACATAATGTAGTCGTTGGCAATGCGCTCTACAATATCTTTTTGCTGCTCGCGACTCACCTCTTTTATCTTTTTGGCAGGTACGCCGGCATATATCCATCCGCCTTCGACACGCATACCCGATGTTACAAGTGCATTGGCTGCCACAATGGCTCCGCTCTCAACCACAGCATTGTCGAGCACTGTAGCACCCATTCCAATGAGGCAGTTGTCCTCTATGGTTGCACCGTGTATTGTGGCGTTGTGGCCTATCGATACATTGTTGCCAATGGTTGTGGTTGAACGTTTGTAAAGGGTGTGTACAACCGCACCATCCTGTATGTTCACGTTATTGCCAATGGTGATGGTGTTGACATCGCCGCGCAACACAGTTCCGTACCATATTGAGCAGTTGTCGCCCATTGTTACATCGCCTATTATCGCAGCTGTTTCAGCGAGGAAACAGTTGTCGCCCATTTTGGGCGTTATGTTGTTGAGTGTCTTTATAATTGCCATCTTTCTGTTTTTTATAGGTTGTATATGTTTTTGTATATAGCTTGCTTTGCAGTGTTGTAATTTGTGTCATCGGCTGCCCAACCGTGGAACATAAGGTACATTGGCAGGTAGCTGTCGCTTTTGCGATAAGGTGGTTGTTGATAGGGAGTGCTGCATAGTTCGAACCCTGCGCGGCGGTAGAATGCTATGCGCCTTGCCGAAAGCTCGTCGCTTGGTTCTTCAACTTCAAGAACAATTTTTTCGGCTGTTTTTTGTAGTTGTTCGAGAATGCTTTTGCCATATCCTTTGCCACGCAATGCAGGGAGTGTGGCAAGGTGTTCTACATAGCAGAATGTCCCTAATTTCCAATAACTGATAAACCCGACGGGTTCTCCGTTGTAGCTGGCGAGCATTAGATTGAAATGCTCTTTGCCTGTAACATTGGCGCGTTGTTCTGCGAGGTCGCGATACTCGTCGCGAGGAAAGGCGGTGGTTAGCAGTTTCTCGGTGAAGCGGTAGGCGTCGCTGTCGGTATTGGTGATGCGCGTGAGGGTTATCATCTTCTTGGTCTGTTTCCTTGCCTACGAAGATACAAAAAAAAAGACCGACGATGTTATTGTCGTCGGTCTTTTTTGGTTTATCTGTCTGTTTTTTATTTCATCATCTCTATGCTGCGCTTAACGAATTTGTTAAGTGCTTCACCTGTGAGCATATTGTTTTGTAACAAGGTGATGTCGATGAGCTGGCACACTGTGCTGTTGTTTGCGGCATATTTAGCGAGAATTGCCTCTTTGTCGCTCTTTGCGGTTGTAATCTCTTTCTCAATCTCGGCAAGTTCGTCCTTTTCGCTTTGGGGAATCTCGTCCTCCTTCTTGCCACTGCGTGCGTCGTATAGAGCTTTGCGACGGCTTTCGAGTGAGGTTGTCTTCTCATCGATGGGGCGCAATTCTTCGGCGCAGTTGGTCTCGGCTTCGTTCAATATACGTTTGATGATGGGGTGCTCCTCGTTAACGAGAATGTTGTACATATCGGGCATATCGCCATAGAACGACATACCTGCCTGTATGGCTGCCATCTCTTTCATTCGGCGCATATATTCCGATTGTGTAATCATCACGGGTGCGCCGTTCTCACCCATTGCCTGTGCCTGTACGTAGAACTCTTTTTTCTCCATCGAGGGTATTTGGCTTTGGAAGATACCGGTGAGTGTCTCGCGCTCTTTCTCGCCGAGTGACGATGTTTTTTGTGTCTCTTTTACAATGAGGTTCTCTACAATGTCGCTGTCGACGCGTGTAAAGCGGCTCTTCTCGAATTTGCGCTCGAGAAGGCTTATGAGAGCGATGTCGAGCTGGCCATCCATCATCAGTACATTGTAGCCTTTGTTTTTGGCATTCTCAATGAAGCTGTACTCTTTCTCCTTGTCGTTGGAGTAGAGGTAGATGAGGTTGCCCTCTTTGTCGGTCTGCTCGCCGGAAATGAGGTTTTTGTACTCTTCGTAGGTGTATTTTTTACCGTCGGTATCCAGCAAGAGAGCAAATTTGCTTGCTTTCTCATAGAAATCCTCCTCGGTGAGCATACCGTAGTGGATGAAGATTTTGAGATCGTTCCACTTTTCCTCGAACTGCTGGCGGTCGCTCTTGAAGATTGATTGCAAACGGTCAGATACCTTCTTAGATATATATGCCGATATCTTCTTTACATTAGAGTCGCTCTGCAAGTAAGAACGTGATACGTTCAAGGGGATATCGGGCGAGTCAATTACACCGTGCATGAGGGTGAGGAAGTCGGGTACAATGCCCTGTACTTCGTCGGTTACATATACCTGGTTGCAGAAGAGTTGTATTTTGTTTTTCTGCAATTCAAGGTTGCTCTTTACTTTGGGGAAGTAAAGGATACCTGTGAGGTGGAAGGGAAAATCTACGTTGAGGTGTATCCAGAAAAGGGGCTCGTCGCTCATAGGGTAGAGTTTGCGGTAGAACTCCTTGTAGTCCTCGTCTTTGAGTTCCGAAGGTTTGCGTGTCCACAGCGGAGTGGTGTCGTTTATAATGTTGTCCTCGTCGGTTTCGGTCTGCTTGCCATCCTTCCACTCTTTTTTCTTGCCAAAGGCAATCTCTACGGGGAGAAAACGACAGTATTTGTTGAGTATTGAGCTTATGCGGCTCTCTTCTAGGAACTCTTTGCTCTCCTCGTCGATGTACATAATGATGTCTGTTCCGCGCTCTGCTTTTTCGCACTCCTCGATAGTGTATTCGGGGCTGCCATCGCAGCTCCATTTGATTGCCTGCGCTCCATCTTTGTATGACTTTGTTACGATTTCAACTTTTTTCGATACCATAAAGGCTGAGTAGAAACCGAGACCAAAGTGACCGATGATTGAGTTTGCGGTATCCTTGTATTTCTCAAGGAAGTCTGTTGCTCCCGAGAGGGCAATCTGGTTGATATATTTTTCAATCTCTTCGGCAGTGAGTCCAATACCGTTGTCGCTTACAGTGATAGTCTCTTTGCCGAGTGTTACTTTTACGCGAGGGTTGCCGAGCTCGCCTTTAAATTCACCTTTCTCGTAGAGAGTCTTTAATTTTTGGGTGGCATCGATGGCGTTCGATACAATTTCACGGAGAAATATCTCGTGGTCGCTGTAAAGAAATTTTTTGATGACGGGGAAAATGTTTTCTGTTGTTACCCCAATGTTTCCTTTTTGCATATTGTTTTTGTTTTTTAGTTAATCGCTCTTTTTTTTGTGCGCCTTGTGCGTACATTTTATTATAAACAAATTGGATGCCACATTGGTTGTCTCTGCCAAAATGTCATAAAGCAAGCCCCGCCTGTCAATAAAGAGGCGGGGCTTGCTTTGGGTTGTCGAGAGATAACTTCTTATTTACTCTCTATTGTGAATGTGAGTTTGTCCTCGTCGGTGGCTTTATCGACGTGGATGTTATCACCGGCTTTCAATGAGCCACAGAGCAAAAGTTCCGAAATTTCATCTTCAATGTATGTTTGCAGAGCGCGTTTCAGCGGGCGTGCGCCGAACTGTATATCATATCCTTTGCCGGCGAGGTGTTTTTTTGCTTCGTCGGTGAGGTCTATGGTGTAACCAAGCTCGTTCACGCGTTTTACAATCTGTTTGAGTTCAAGATCCACAATGTTTACAATTGCTTCGAGACCAAGCTGGTCGAAGTTTATTATCTCGTCTATACGGTTGATAAACTCGGGCGCAAAGCGTTTGTTCAAGGCTTTCTGTACCACGCTGCGCGAGTATTCCTTGTTGCCTTCGCGCTCGCTTTTTGTAAATCCCACACCAGCGCCGAATTCTTTAAGTTCGCGTGTGCCCACGTTCGATGTCATAATGAGTACTGTGTTGCGGAAATCTACGGTGCGGCCGTAACTGTCGGTAAGGCGGCCTTCGTCCATAACTTGCAGGAGTAGGTTGAATACATCGGTATGAGCTTTTTCAATCTCGTCGAGAAGAACTATGGAGTAGGGGCGGCGGCGCACTCTTTCGGTAAGTTGTCCACCCTCTTCGTATCCAACATATCCCGGAGGTGCTCCTACAAGGCGCGACACTGTAAACTTTTCCATATATTCGCTCATATCTACGCGTATAAGTGCGTCGGCCGAGCCGAACATAAATTGGGCAAGCTCTTTTGCGAGGAGGGTTTTACCCACTCCTGTCGGGCCTAGGAACATAAATGTGCCTATGGGCTTGTTGGGGTTCTGTAGGCCGACGCGGCTGCGCTGTATGGCTTTTGTAAGTTTCTCTATTGCATTGTCCTGTGCAACGACTTTTGCTTGCAATTCCTCTTTCATACCGCGAAGGCGTGTCCACTCGTCCTGCTTCATACGTTGCATGGGAACGCCTGAAATCATAGAAACGACTTTGGCTATCTCCTCGTCAGTTACTGTCTGGCGGTTGTTGGCAAGGCTCTTCTCCCACTCGGCTTTCATCTGTGCAAGCCCGGCCTGGAGTTCCTTTTCGGTGTCGCGGCAGTTTGCTGCACGCTCAAAGTCCTGGCACTTTACAGCGTCGTTCTTCTCTTTGTTTATGCTGCTCAAACGAGCCTCCTGCTCCTCAATTTCCTTGGGTACCTTAATGTTGCTTATGTGCATACGAGCACCGGCTTCGTCCATTGCATCTATGGCTTTGTCGGGGAAGCAACGGTCGGTTATGTAGCGGTCTGTCAATTTGACACACGCTTGCAAGGCTTCTTCGGTGTATGTTACGTTATGGTGGTTTTCGTAACGCTCTTTAATGTTTTCAAGTATAGTGTAGGTGTCCTCGGGCGAGGTTGGTTCTACCAATACTTTCTGGAAACGGCGTTCAAGAGCGCCGTCCTTTTCAATGCTTTTGCGGTACTCGTCAATTGTGGTTGCGCCAATGCATTGTATCTCGCCACGTGCAAGAGCGGGTTTTAATATATTGGCGGCATCCATTGAACCGGGTGATGAACCAGCTCCCACAATAGTGTGTATCTCGTCGATGAAGAGTATTATGTTGGGGTTCTTCTCGAGTTCGTTCATTATGGAGCGCAGACGCTCTTCGAATTGTCCGCGGTATTTGGTACCTGCAACAACGGCTGTCATATCGAGCGCTACAATGCGCTTGTCAAATAATATGCGCGAAGTTTTGCGCTCTATGATGCGTTGGGCAAGTCCTTCTACTATTGCCGATTTTCCAACGCCGGGCTCGCCTATGAGTATGGGGTTGTTCTTTTTGCGGCGGCTCAATATCTGTGAAATGCGCTCAATCTCGCGCTCGCGGCCAACCACAGGGTCAAGGCGTCCTTCGGCAGCGGCTTTTGTCATGTCCATACCGAAATTGTCGAGTACCGGGGTGTCGTTAGTGGGCTTTGCCTGGCGTGTGCCGGTGAAGGTCTGCGAGTTGTTGCTTTCGGGTTTTTGGGGAGCATCGTCTTCTTCGTCGTCCTGCTCGGCAAAACCGAAGCCGTTGTTTACATCGGGCTTTACGCTTTTAATGGCCTCTACAACACGGTTGTATGTTATATCGTTGGCCTCCAGTATGTCGGCAGCCAGGTTGTTGCCCTCTTTCAATATACCTAATAATATATGCTCTGTATCGGCAACGGCTTTGAATGCTCGTGCCTCAAGGGTGCTGAAACGCAGTATCCTTGCTGTGTTCAAGCCTAGTTCTACGTTGTCAGAGTAGGGCTGTTCTGCATAATCGGGGGCGGTACTGCGGCGTTCTATACACTCTTTTATCTCGTTTATGTTTGCGTCGAGTGCGTTGAGTATCTCGAATGCGGCACTTTTCTCCTTGCGTATAATACCCAATAACAAATGTTCGGGGTTTATATTCTTGCTGCGCAGACGGCACGCTTCTTCCTTACTCAACGAAAGTATTTCGGACATTCTTTGCGAAAATTCATTATTCATACTTCTTCCTCCTCTGTTCTTTTCCTGTGAATATTCGTTTTTCTTGTTGTTTAAATTCGTTCTTGTGTGTTTCGGTTGCGAAGATACTATCCGAAACCTTTATCTTGATAATATTTTTTCATAAGATTTCTTACAAAAAGTGTGCCAAAGTATTAAAATAACATAAAATAGGTTGTTGGAAAAATAAATAATATGCTGTTTGTGTGCTATCTTTGTTGGAGCAAAGTCTTTATATATATGTTTTTGCTGGGTGACTTTTTTCCTTTTTTAAAATATTCTGCTTTTTTTATTGTTTTCTCAACATTCTTCTTATCTTTGCGATAGTAAAGTGCGCGCACTTTACTATCGCAAAGATAGGCTATACCCATAGTGTAAATTTGCTCAATGGGTAGCTGTGGTTTGTTTAAGATAATTTGATGAAACACAATACAATAATCTTTTGTTTCTTTCTGCTCCTGCCGTTTATGGTGTTGGCGCAGGAAATTTCTGTATCTTCTTCAAAACCCACTTCTGTTCGTGGGTTTGTTTCCGATGCAATTGAAAAATCTCTTGATGTAAAGACTTTAAACCTTAAAGGTGGCGTGAAATACACCGGTGAGGCAAAGGGTAAAAAACCCAATGGTTACGGTAAAGCAACCTATTCCAATGGCGATACTTATGAGGGCCACTTTTCGCGTGGCGTGCGCCAAGGACTCGGTATATATACTTATAGCGATGGTGAGCGTTACGAAGGTGCTTTTATAAATGACCGTCAGCATGGTAAGGGTTCTTTTTACTTTGCTGATGGCCGTGTGTATGAGGGTTTTTGGGAATTTGATTTTCAGCATGGTTACGGAAAAATGAATTTCCCAAATGGCGACGTCTATGTTGGTTCGTGGGTCGAAGACAAACGTGAAGGAACCGGCAGCTATTTTTTTGCCAACGGAGCTTCTTACTCGGGTGAGTGGAGAGGTGACAAGTACAATGGCGTTGGTACTTTTGTGTGGAGCGACAACAGTAAATATATAGGTTCGTGGAAGAATGGACAGCGTAATGGCGAAGGTCGCTATCTCTATGTAAATGGTGATGAATACAATGGAGCGTGGCTCAATGATGTTCGTCATGGAAAAGGTGTTTATGTTTTTGCCGACAGTTGCCGTTACGAAGGTGATTATGCCAACGGTGTGTGGCACGGCAAAGGAATCTTTACCGACACTGACGGAACTGTTTATGACGGACATTTTGCCGATGGACTTCGCGATGGCCACGGGCGTATGACTTATCCCGACGGTGCTGTTTATGAAGGCGAGTGGGCCGACGGTGTGCGTTCGGGTACAGGAAAATATACCTGGGCAAACGGTGATGTTTACGAAGGTTCGTGGAGCGACGATGAGATGAACGGGCAGGGTATTTTGCGCCTTGCCGATGGCAAGAAATATCGCGGTGGTTTCCTTTCGGGCGAGGAGCACGGTAATGGTGTTGCTGTGGATAGTGATGGAACACGCTACGAAGGCACCTTTGAGGAGGGGCAGCGTCACGGCAAGTTTATTGTAAAGGACAATACCGGAAAAATAATTAGAGAATGTGTATATAATTTAGGAACAATAAGCATAAAATAAAACATCAGAAATATGATACTCGATTCACTTAAAAACTTGAAAAACTATGAGGGGTTGCACCCTAAGTTTGCAAAGGCTATGGATTTTCTTTTGAACAGTGATTTGAAAAACCTTCCTTTGGGACGCAATGAGATTTGTGGCGATGAAATATTTGCCAACGTAATGGAGGCAAAGCCGCGTACAAAAGAGGATGTGCCTGTTGAGGTGCATCGCAAATATATTGATATACAGGTGCCTATTTCGGGTGACGAAGTTATGGGTTACACTCCTTTGGAACAACTTCCCGAGGGCGATTACAGTGAAGAGAACGATGTAACCCTTTATCCTGTCGGTATGCTTGCTGCAAGCTACTTTGAGGTTAAGAATACTATGTTTACAATATTTTTCCCGCAAGATGGTCACGCTCCTGCCGTGACACCCGTGCCGGTGAAAAAGATAATTGTAAAGATAGCGGTCGATTGATGATTTACCGCCACCATATAATAAAGAAACAACTAACTTAAATTCTTATAATTATGCTGAAACTTGTTGAGCGCGATGGTTATTTGGAACCCTATAACCTGGATATTGATGCGCGCTATCGCTACTTCCTGCAAAGGGAAAGAGAGTTAACAAAGAACGGCCGACAGACATTGTCGGGTTTTGCTTCGGGTTATTTATATTTCGGCCTTCACAAGACTGCGACAGGTTGGGTGTTCCGCGAGTGGGCGCCTAATGCAACCAAGATTGTGTTGATTGGAGATTTCTCCAATTGGGAAGAACTCCCCGAGTATGAACTCAAACAACTTGCCGGTGGTGTGTGGGAGCGTCGTTTGCCCAAAAAAGCCTTGAAGCATGGTCAGCATTATAAGATGAAGGTTTACTGGGATGGTGGCTGCGGTGAGCGTATCCCGGCTTGGGTGCGTCGTGTGGTTCAGGACGATGCTACAAAAATCTTCAGTGCACAGGTATGGGCTCCCGAAGAGGAGTATGTTTTCAAAAACAAGAAGTTCACTCCCAAACGTACTCCGTTGCTCATATATGAGTGCCACGTGGGTATGGCGCAAGAGGAAGAAAAGGTTGGTACATACCGCGAGTTCAAGGATAATGTTCTTCCTCGCGTGGTTGCCGATGGTTATAACTGTATCCAGATTATGGCTATTCAGGAGCATCCTTATTATGGTAGCTTCGGTTATCACGTTTCAAACTTCTTTGCACCTTCTTCACGTTTCGGTACTCCCGAGGAGTTGAAAGAACTTATCGATGCTGCTCACGGTATGGGTATTGCGGTTATCATGGACCTTGTTCACTCTCATGCTGTTAAAAACGAGATGGAGGGCTTGGGCTTGCTCGATGGCGATCCTGCGCAATATTTTCATAGCGGCGACCGTCGTGTACATAATGCATGGGATTCTCTCTGCTTTAATTATGGCAAGAACGAAGTTGTTCACTTCCTTTTGTCGAACTGTAAATATTGGCTCGAGGAGTTTAAATTCGACGGTTTCCGCTTCGATGGTGTAACCTCAATGATTTATTACAGCCACGGCCTTGGTGAGGCATTCTGTGGTTATGGTGATTATTTCAATGGCCACCAGGATGGTGATGCAATCTGCTATCTCACTCTTGCCAACAGACTTATTCACGAGGTTAATCCCAAGGCTATAACCATTGCTGAGGAAGTTTCCGGTATGCCCGGTTTGGCTGCGCCCATTGCTGATGGCGGTTATGGTTTCGACTATCGTATGGCGATGAATATTCCCGATTTCTGGATTAAGATAATCAAGGAACGTAAGGATGAGGATTGGAAACCTTCTGAGATTTTCTGGGAGTTGACCAATCGTCGTAAGGATGAGCAGACTATTTCGTATGCCGAGAGTCACGACCAGGCACTTGTTGGCGACAAAACTATAATCTTCCGCCTTATCGATGCCGATATGTACTGGCACTTCAATCGTGGCGATGAAACCGGTACTGTTACTCGTGGTATTGCTTTGCACAAGATGATTCGTATGATGACGCTTGCTACCATAAACGGTGGTTATCTTAACTTTATGGGTAATGAGTTCGGTCATCCCGAGTGGATAGATTTCCCGCGTGAGGGTAATGGCTGGAGTCATAAATATGCTCGCCGTCAGTGGAGTTTGGTGGATAATCCCAATTACAACTATACACTTCTTGGCAAGTTTGACGAGGAGTTAATGAAACTCGTTGGTGGCGTGCGCAATTTCCAGAACCGTCCTGTACAGGAGATTTGGCATAACGATGGCGACCAGATACTTGCATTCTCGCGTAAGGATTTGATTTTTGTATTTAATTTCAGTCCCACACGATCGTTTACCGATTATGGTTTGCTGGTTCCCGAGGGCTCGTACTCAATTGTGTTGAATACCGACTCGGAGCGTTTCGGTGGCAATGCGCTTGTTGATGAAACGCAGACACACTTTACTCAATATGATAAATTGCACGCACGTCGCAAGAAAGGTTGGTTGATGCTCTATCTTCCTGCACGTACAGCGATGGTGCTTAAAAAGAATAAAGAGTAATACAAAATGAGGAATGCCGGAGAAAAACGTTTGCAGAACATGGTCGCATTATTGTGTACTTTGGTTTTTGCAGTTTTCAGTTTTGCTTTTATTGCCGTGTATAAGTCGGCCGAAATTGAGGTGGTTTATGATTATGTGGCAACAGGCAGGCTGAATTTCAATGCATATCTCGTCTCCGGTATTGCTACAGCTATTCTGTCGGGGCTGGCATTGTGGTTGAACCGCTTTGCCGGCTTCCGACGTGAATGGACTGCAATGGCTTTTCTGCCTTCGTCTTTAATCCTTGCTTTTGTTACGGATATTGACCGTGCCATATTTGTTGGAGGTGTGAATTATGTTGTTTGGTTATGGGTTATTGTGCTGGGCTTGCTCTTCTTTTTTTTCTCCTCTTTTGTGCTTAACAGAATTTTGTTCGAGAAGATAAAAGACCCTTCGATGGTGCTTAATCGTATAATGTGGCGCAATCTAATATTGTTTGTGTTGCTTTTTACGGGTGTAGGGTATCTGTCGGGTGGCGACAAGAATTTTCGTCGCGAGGCGTTGCAGTATAAATTCTTGAAAGCGGGCGATGTTGATGCTGCGCTTTCTGTTGGTAAACATTCTCCCGTGGCTTCGCCACAATTTACGGCTCAAAGAGCCTTTCTGCTTTCTTTAAAGGGTGCACTGGCCGAGAACTTTTTTGAATATCCGGTCTATGCCGGTTCTGAGAGCCTTTTGCCTTCGATTGGAAGGGATGCTCCGATAGAATCCGATACAATCTACTCGCATATTGGTGCTTCTCGCAAAGAGGGTGAGCGTGCAATTGATTATCTTGCCCGCGCTGTTGCTGATGAAAACAATGCGGTAGCGCGTGAGTTCTACCTCACTGCTTTGCTTGCCGACAGGCGTCTTGTTGATTTTGCCGATAAGGTTTTTGAATTCTACAATACGGGTGCAGTTGGAACCCTCCCCAAACACTTCAAAGAGGCTCTTTTGCTCTATACATTTATTGTTCCTGATTTTGGAGTGAAAATAGATGAACCGGAAATGATGCAGCGCCTTGCAGCAATGGTTGAGTGTGCGCGTGGCTGTGGTAGCGATGCGACAGCTTCCTATCTTTTGTACCCTTCTTATGGCGACACTTATTGGTGGTATTTCCTTTATGGGGATTGACTATCGGTTTGTAGTGAAAAAGTGTAAAATCGCCGATACATTCCTTCCTTTGGTTGAGAAATGTTTTGGAAATTTTGTGTTATGGATTTTCTTCAATACCTTCGCAATGTGATAAGTGTCGAACGCATTTTTCACATGTATGAATTATCAGTTATGATAGTATAGTTTTTTCTTAGTTGTTTAGTAAATGTTGGAAGTGCTGCTTTGTGAAAAGCGGCACTTTTGTTTTTTTATGTTTGTCATTTTTGCTTTTGGTTTACAAAATCGCATTAATTTATATAATTTTATAGTTATTAAGTATAAATGTTGTTGGCAAAAGGTGAAATAATAAAGAAAATGTTGTATTTTTGTAAACGGAAGAGTGTGCTTTTTTGCCATCTGTTTTTGGCGCATAGTTGCATTACTATTTGAACATTTGCGCACTCTTTGGTAAAGCAAGACGTGAAATATTAACATTAAACGATATGGATAATAAAATTCAAGAACTAACCGAAAAAATCTACGCTGAGGGTGTAGAGAAGGGACAGGCTGAAGCAGAGCGCATTATTGCCGATGCGCAGGCAAAAGCTGAAGCTATTGTGAAAGAGGCAAAGGAGAAAGCTGATGCTGCAATTGTAGCAGCGGAAAAGCGCGCCAAGGAACTTGACGCAAACACCCGTTCGGAGCTTAAACTTTACGGCGCACAGGCTGTAGGTGCTCTTAAATCGGAGGTTGCTTCAATTGTGACCGATGCTGTTGTAAAGGCTGCTGTGAAAGAGGCTGCCGGTGGTGATGCTCTTAAAGCCATAATAGTGAAGATTGCAGAGCGTTGGAGCGCAAACGAGCCTCTTGTGATTTCTACTAGCGAGGCAGCCGAGCTCAAGGCTTTCTTTGCAGCAAAGGCAAAGACTCTTCTCGATAAAGGTGTTGAAATTAAACAGGTGAACGGCAAGAAGGCTTCTTTCTCAATCGCACCTGCCGATGGTTCTTACAAAGTAAACTTTGGTGAAGGTGAGTTTGAGGCGTTCTTCAACGCTTTCCTTCGTCCTCAAATGGTTGAACTTCTATTCTCATAATCGATGAGCAGCTATCATTGTTTGATTGCAGGTTTGCCCGATATTGCTTTTGACGGCGGTAAGGTTGTTTACACAATAGACAACTTCAGAGAGGATGTTTATCCTATGCTCTCTGCCGAAGATGCAAAATGTATCGACCTCTTTTTCCTTGCACGCGACAACGATAATTTGTTGAAGTTGTTGCGCGAGGGTAACGAAGTTGTTTTTGAAAACAACGGTTGCTATTCTGCCGAGGAATTGTTGGAGATTGTCGCTACAGCAAAAAATAGTGACCCCCGCAAAAAAGATATTCCCGCATACTTCTACGATTTTCTGGATTATTACTTCCAGAATGAGCAGGTGGAGGGAATTATGTGGCCCGATGTTTTGAGCGCACATTATTACCAATATGCAACCTCTTCGTCAAATAAATTCCTGGCCGATTGGTTTACTTTTAATATGAATGTAAACAACCTGCTTGTGGCGATGCTTGCCCGCAAATACAAATTGGGCGTAGCCGATGTGGTTGTCGGTGATGGTGAGGTGGCCGAAGCTTTGCGCACTTCTGCAGCACGTGATTTCGGTCTCACCGGAACAATAGACTACTTGGAAAAGGTACAGCGTTTGAGCGAGAACGAACAATTGCAGGAGCGCGAGCATCAGCTCGACGAGATGCGTTGGGCGTGGCTCGACGAGAATTCGGTGTTCAATTATTTCACGGTTGAACGTCTTTTTGTATTCTTGCAGAAATTGGATATTGTGGCTCGTTGGGCGAAACTCGATAGTGAGAAAGGTATGCAGCGCTATACCGAACTTATCGACGATTTGAAAGGCGGTCTTAAAGAGTCCGTTGATTTAATGAATGTAAATTGAAATTATATATATGGCAACAAAAGGAAAAGTAACCGGTGTTATATCGAATATGGTGCTTTTGGCCGTTGATGGTCCTGTGGCACAGAATGAGATATGTTTTATCAAAACCGGTGGCGACCGCTTGATGGCCGAGGTTATCAAGATTAACGGCGCAAAAGTGTACGTTCAGGTGTTTGAAAGCACACGACGTTTGAAAATTGGTGAGGAGGCGGAATTTACCGGCCATATGCTTGAGGTTTCTCTTGCTCCCGGTATGCTCTCCAAGAATTACGATGGTCTTCAGAACGACCTCGATAAGATGGAGGGAGTTTTCCTTAAACGCGGAGATTACACCAATCCCCTTGACGAGGATAAATTGTGGCACTTTGAGCCGCTGGTAAAGGTAGGCGACAGTGTTAATGCTGCTGCGTGGTTGGGTAGTGTGGAAGAGAACCACCAGCCCCTAAAAATAATGGCTCCTTTTGCTCTCGAAGGTACTTGGACTGTGAAAAGCATTGCTGCTGCAGGTGAGTACAAGGTGACCGACGAAATTGCAGTTATTGTAAACGAGGCGGGCGAGGAGAAGAAGTTGAATATGATTCAGAAATGGCCCGTGCGTGTGGCTATGAGTGATTATAAGGAGAAACCACGTCCTTTCAAATTGCTCGAGACAGGTGTGCGTACAATCGATACATTGAACCCCATTGTTGAGGGTGGTACAGGTTTTATCCCCGGCCCCTTCGGTACAGGAAAGACCGTGCTTCAGCACGCGATCTCAAAGCAGGCCGAAGCCGATATCGTTATCATCGCTGCCTGCGGTGAGCGCGCCAACGAGGTTGTGGAGATTTTTACTGAGTTCCCCGAACTCGTCGACCCTCACACTGGTCGCAAGTTGATGGAGCGTACTATCATCATTGCAAACACTTCAAACATGCCTGTTGCAGCTCGTGAGGCTTCGGTATATACAGCTATGACAATTGCCGAGTATTACCGTGCGATGGGTTTGCGCGTACTGCTTATGGCCGACTCGACATCACGTTGGGCGCAGGCGTTGCGTGAGATGTCGAACCGTATGGAGGAACTTCCCGGTCCCGACGCATTCCCTATGGATATTTCAGCTATTATCGCCAACTTCTATAGTCGTGCAGGTTATGTGGTGCTAAACAATGGTGAGGCAGGTTCAATTACCTTTATCGGTACTGTGTCTCCTGCCGGTGGTAACCTTAAAGAGCCTGTTACCGAGAATACCAAGAAGGTTGCACGTTGTTTCTATGCTCTTGAGCAGGACCGTGCCGACAAGAAACGCTATCCTGCGGTTAACCCCATAGATTCATATTCTAAATATCTTGAATATCCCGAGTTTGGAGAGTATATCACCGGCCGCATAGGTGGTAACTGGTTGGAGATGGTTAACGAGGCAAAAACACGCTTGTTGCGTGGTAAGGAGATTGCCGAGCAGATTAACATTCTTGGTGACGACGGTGTACCTGTTGAGTACCACGTTACATTCTGGAAATCGGAACTTATCGACTTTGTTGTTTTGCAGCAGGATGCTTTCGACGATATCGATGCTGTGACTCCTCTTGAGCGTCAGCAGGCAATGTTGGAGCTTGTGTCAGGTATCTGCCGTTCCGAGTATAAGTTCGAAACATTCCAGGAGGTTACCGATTTCTTCAAGAAGATTATTAACATCTGCAAGCAGATGAACTACTCTGAATTCAAGTCGGAAAAATACAGCAACTATCTTGCATCGCTCGAGGAGTTGCTCGAAACCCGTAAGGCTTAACAATTAAAAATGTAAGATTATGGCAACAGAAGCATTTCAGAAAATATATACAAAAATCAACGCAATTACCAAAGCGACCTGTTCGCTGAAGGCAACAGGCGTAGGATATGACGAACTTGCTACGGTAAATGGCAAGTTGGCCCAGGTTGTTAAGATTATGGGTGACGAGGTAACTTTGCAGGTGTTCGAGGGTACAGGTGGTATTCCCACAAATGCCGAGGTGGTGTTTATGGGCAAAGCCCCTTCGCTCAAAGTGAGTGAGCAGTTGACCGGCCGTTTCTTCAACGCCTATGGCGATCCCATTGATGGCGGTCCTGCCATTGAGGGTAAAGAGGTTGAGATTGGCGGTCCTTCGGTTAACCCCGTACGTCGTAAACAGCCTTCTGAACTTATTGCAACAGGTATCGCAGGTATCGACCTTAACAATACACTTGTGACCGGTCAGAAGATTCCTTTCTTCGCCGACCCCGACCAGCCCTACAATCAGGTGATGGCAAACGTGGCTATGCGTGCCGAAACTGACAAAATTATTCTTGGTGGTATGGGTATGACAAACGACGATTACCTCTACTTCAAGAATCTCTTCTCTAATGCCGGTGCTCTCGACCGTATCATCTGCTTTATGAATACAACAGAGGACCCCGCTGTAGAGCGTCTGCTTATCCCTGATATGGCACTTACCGCAGCCGAGTATTTCGCTGTGGAGAAAAACCAGAACGTACTCGTGTTATTGACCGATATGACCATGTACGCCGATGCGCTTTCTATCGTGTCGAACCGTATGGACCAGATTCCCTCAAAAGACTCTATGCCCGGTTCACTTTATAGTGACCTTGCTAAAATCTATGAGAAAGCCGTGCAGTTCCCCGCCGGTGGTTCAATCACCATTATTGCGGTGACAACCCTTTCGGGTGGTGACATTACTCACGCTGTACCCGATAACACCGGTTACATCACCGAGGGTCAGCTCTTCTTGCGTCGCGACAGTGATATTGGTAAGGTTGTTGTCGATCCCTTCCGTTCACTTTCACGTTTGAAACAGCTTGTAGCAGGTAAAAAGACCAGAAAAGACCACCCGCAGGTTATGAACGCGGCTGTACGTCTTTATGCCGATGCTGCAAACGCAAAAACAAAGTTGGAGAACGGTTTCGACCTTACCGATTATGATAAACGTACGCTTGCTTTTGCGAAAGACTATTCGGATAAACTGCTTGCGATTGATGTAAACCTCAACACAACCGAGATGCTCGATGTTACTTGGGGCTTGTTCTCAGAGTACTTCAAACCCGAGGAGGTTAACATACGTCAGGAACTTGTAGATACTTATTGGAAGAAAAATTTGAATGAGGAAACGAAATGATTGCATTTCAATATAATAAAACATCACTTCAAAATCTCGAAAAGCAGCTGAAGATGCGTGTTCGCACCCTTCCCATTATCAAGAACAAGGAGAGTGCGTTGCGTGTCGAGGTGAAGAAGTGCAAGGCCGAAATGGTGGAACACGACGAGTTGTATGCAAAACAACTCGAGCAGTATCGTGCCCTTTTTGCTTTGTGGAACGAGTTTGATGCTTCACTTGTGAAGACCGGAACGCTTACTATCTCGCAACAGAAGGTAGCTGGCGTCAAGGTTCCTGTGCTCAAACACGCCGACTTCGTTGTTGCTCCTTTCAGCCTTTTTGCCTCGCCAAAATGGTTTGCCGATGGTATCGAGTTGTTGAAGATGATGGCAATGACGGCTATTCGCCGAGAATTGCTTAATCGCAAATTGGTGTTGCTGGAGACTGCACGTAAAAAGACTACACAGAAGGTGAATCTTTTTGAGAAGGTGCAGATACCGGGATATCAGGATGCGATTAGAAAGATTAAGAGATTTATGGAAGATGAAGAGAATTTGTCGAAATCATCACAGAAGATTTTGAAATCTCTTCTGGAGCAAAGAGAGGAGGCCGAAGCATGATTAGTAAAATGAATAAAGTTACACTTCTTATATATTATAAGGAGTATGAGGCGTTCCTCGAAAGATTGCGTTCAGTTGGTGTGGTACACATTGAAGAGCGCAAGAGTGGTATTGCCGAAAATCCCGAGGTACAGGCGCTTCTTGCTCTTTCGGGAAGATATGCCCGCGTAATAAAGCGTCTCGAAATGTTGGCAGGCAAGGATACACTTCCTGCTGTGCAAGGTGTCGATGCCGATGTCCTTGTGGAAAATGCCGAGAATCTGTTTGCCGAGATTGAACAGCTGAAAGTTGCTCGTCAGGTGGTAGAGAAGGATATTGCCACAATGACTCCGTGGGGCGATTTCGATTTTTCGCTTCTCGACAAGCTCTCGTCGGCTGGTTATAAGGTAAACTTCTTTATTACAACTGAAAAAGAGTTTAATGAGGAGTGGTGCGAGAAGTATAATGCCATTGTTGTGGCCGCATTCTCGTCTAAGCTCTACTTTGTAACAGTAACTTCTGCTGCTGAAACTTTGGATATCGATGCCGAGACTGCAAAGATTCCTACCGCTTCGTTGTCAGCATTGAAAGCCGAAGAGAACTCAATAACAGAGGAAATTGCAGCCAAAGAGGATAAACTTAAAGAGTTTGCAACAAAAAACTTGCAGACCATTATTTCGGGCCAGGCTTTGCTTGCGAAGAAGATGGAGTTCTCCGATGTTGTTTTGAGTGGAGAGAAAGTTACCGGTGACAAACTTCTGCTTTTGCAGGGTTGGGTTCCCGCTGACGATAGGGCTGCGCTCGTTGAAATGTTGGAGAAAGAGTCTGTGTTCTACGAGTTGAGCAAGCCTTACCGTGGCGATAATGTTCCTGTCAAGTTCAAGAACAATGCCTTTACCCGTATGTATGAGGTGTTGACAAAGATGTATGGTATGCCCAGTGGTACGGATTTCGACCCCACTCCCATTGTAGCACCTTTCTTCTCTTTGTTCTTCGCATTCTGTATGGGTGATGCCGGTTATGGTTTGATACTTATTCTGCTTGGTTTCCTGTTCAAGAAGAAACTTGGTAAGGATATGGCCGGAATGATGAACCTTGTTATAACACTTGGTATCTTCACTACGGTTATAGGTGCTGTGCTTGGTACTTTCTTTGGTATGAGTCTTTTGAACTCAGACCTTCCGCAGAATATCAAGGAATTCATAATCTCTGGCAATATGGAGCTCTTTGGCTCAACTTACGACAAGCAGATGATTCTGGCACTTGCGATAGGTGTGGTACATATCTCTGTTGCAATGACTGTTAAGGCTATTAATAGCACTGTGTTCTTTGGCTTTAAGGAGTCGTTGAGCGCGTGGGGCTGGTGGCTGGTTGTTGTAGGCAGCGTTGTTGTGGGAACACTTTCGTTCCTCAGCGTAATACCTGC
This sequence comes from Bacteroidaceae bacterium, assembly GCA_045631205.1. Classification (GTDB taxonomy): domain Bacteria; phylum Bacteroidota; class Bacteroidia; order Bacteroidales; family Bacteroidaceae; genus HGM04593. The sequence continues at coordinate 13,406 of JAZQUI010000008.1, read as the reverse complement.
CGAGGTGTCTAAATGGGCTTTGATTGCTGTGGGTGGCATAGGTGCCATAGGCATTTATTTGCTTAACAACCTTAAACGCAATGTATTTATGAATATCGGTGCCGGCTTGTGGGATACTTACAATATGGCATCGGGCCTTCTCGGTGATATTCTCTCTTATATCCGTCTGTTTGCCCTTGGCTTGGCGGGAGGTATGTTGGGACAGACTTTCAACAGCCTTGCGCTTATGATGGTTGACGGTCAGGAGGGTGTCGGTGCCGTGTTTGGCTGGGTGGGCTTCGGGCTCATAATAGTATTAGGTCACACACTCAACATTGCAATGTCTTGTTTGAGTGCATTTGTGCATCCTCTGCGTCTTACCTTTGTCGAGTATTTCAAGAATGCCGGATACGAAGGAAAAGGTGTGGAGTATAAACCGTTTAATGATAATAAAATATAAATATTTAAAAATTTAAAATTATGAACGAATTATTAGGTTATTTGGGAATGGGTCTTATGTTGGGACTCGCAGGTATCGGTAGCTGCTATGGTACATCTATCGCTGGTAATGCTGCCGAAGGTGCTTTGAAGAAAGATGCTTCAAAATCGGCAGGTTATATGATTCTGTCGGCTTTGCCCGCTACACAGGGTCTTTACGGTTTCTTGGCATTCTTGCTTCACTTTGGCAAGGTAAATGCTGAAACTGGTTTCTTGTGGTTTGGTGTTGGCCTTGGTGTTGGTCTTGTATGCTTGTTCTCTGCTATTCGTCAGGGACAGGTTTGTGCCAATGGTATCGTTGGTATATCTCAGGGTCACGATGTGCAGACAAACACTATGATTTACGCTGCTTTCCCCGAGTTCTATGCCATCCTTGCACTTGTTGCAACATTCTTGGTATAATATTCCATTCTGTAAAAAGTAAAAAAGGTTGCTTTGCCGGTCAAAGCAACCTTTTTTACTTTATTTTTTTATTTTGATATAGAGTATAAGTGCTTAATTATTTTACTATTCCAAAAATAAATATTACATTTGCACACAAATAGAGAGAAAGGTAACCCCTTTCTCCCTATTTCTTATTTATTATAATAAGGTATCTCAGTTGTGAAATACCTTTGTTTTTTTGATTTTTTGTTTTAGTATGAAAAAAGAACTTATGCTTCCCGAATATCTTTTCGAGATAAGTTGGGAGGTTTGCAATAAGGTCGGTGGTATTTATACTGTTGTATCTACAAAAGCCCGTACTCTTTCAATGGTTGAAGGCTTGAACGCAGTATATATCGGTCCCGATTTATGGAAAGATAAAGAAAATCCTCTCTTTACCGAGGATAAACGCTTGTGGAGCGCTTGGCGCAAATCTTTGAAAGATGAGAAAATGACCGTAAGATGCGGTTATTGGGAAATTCCCGGTCGTCCCAAAGTGATTTTGGTGGGATATACCGGATATATGGAGGACAAAGACTCTATATATGGAGATTTGTGGAACGATTTTGGTGTTGACTCTTTGCACGGATACGGAGATTATGACGACTCTATGATTTTCGGCTATGCCGTAGGTCGCGTAATCGAGAGTTTCTACAAGAAAGTCGTGAAGAAAGGCAACGTTGTTGTTCAGGCTCACGAGTGGCAGAGTGGTGGCGCAGCGCTTTATTTGAAGAAAAACCTTCCCGAGGCCGGAACCATCTTTACAACCCACGCAACAAGCATCGGTCGCTCGATTGCTTCTAACGGCAAACCCCTCTACGACTATTTCGAGGGTTACAATGGCGACCAGATGGCTGAGGAACTCAATGTTCAGTCAAAGCATTCGGTTGAGCGCGTGACTGCAGCAAATGTAGATTGCTTCACCACTGTAAGCGAGATTACAGCACGCGAATGCAAGCAACTCATAGAGCGTTCCATCGATGTTATTCTCGAGAATGGTTTTGAGAAGGATTTTGTACCTACCGGCAAAAACTTTACAGCAAAACGCGAGGCTGCACGTGCTGCCCGTTTGCGTGTAGCTTCTGCTCTTACAGGTGACAAAATCGCCGACGATGCGCTTATCATTGGTATTGGTGGTCGTATGGAGATGCGCAACAAGGGTATTGATATGTTCATTGAAGCAATGTCTCGCTTGAACAATTGTGAGGACTTTGACCGCGATGTTGTAGCATTTATCGATGTTCCTGCATGGTCGGGTGATGCACGTGAGGATTTGTCTGCACGTCTTGCATCCGATGATACAGAGTGGCACTCGCCTCTGCCCAATCCTTACCTCACACACAACTTGAACAACTTCTACGAAGATGCAATAGCTGGCAGCATACGCAACTATTTCCTCGACAACCGTAGCGGCAAGAACCGTGTGAAGGTGATATACGTTCCTTGCTACCTCAAAGGAAACGATGGAATTTTCAATATGGATTATTACGATGTACTCATCGGTAACGACCTTAATGTTTATCCCTCGTACTATGAGCCCTGGGGCTATACTCCTCTTGAGAGTGCTGCCTTTAATATACCCACGGTGACAACCGACCTCACAGGCTTTGGCCTTTGGGTGAATTCGGTGCTTGGTCGCACAGGTGAACTTGCCGACGGTGTTGCGGTTATAGCCCGCACCGACAGCAACTATTTCGATGCAGCCGAGGAAATTACAAAAACAATTCGTATCTTTGCAAAACTTTCTGAAAATGAGGTTGCCGACTGTCGCAAGAAAGCTGCAAAAATGGCCGAAAAGGCCTTGTGGAAGCATTTTATAAAGAACTATATGGATGCTTACGATTTTGCAATGCAGGCAGCAACCCAAAGAACAAAAAAGTAATAAATATTTAATTAAGAAAATATGATAGCTATTAGTAACACAAACCAACCCGGTTGGAAAACTGTTAATGTAAAGTCTTACATTCCCGAGACTTTGAAACCCCTTGAGGAAATTGCTCACAATTTGTGGTGGGTATGGAACGAGGAGGCACGCGAACTCTTCACAATGCTCGATTCAAAACTTTATGCCGAGTGCGCAGGTAACCCTGTCCTTTTGCTTGAGAAATTGGGCGTTGAGAAACTTGACGAACTTTCAAAAGACAAAGCAATTCTTGACAAATTGGCAAAAGTTTATGCCGATTTCCGTAAATATATGGATGTTAAGCCTAACGCAGAGCGTCCCTCTGTAGCATACTTCTGTATGGAGTACGGCTTGACAAGCGTTTTGAAAATCTATTCTGGTGGTCTCGGTATCTTGGCCGGTGACTATTTGAAAGAGGCTTCTGACTCTAACGTAGATATGTGTGCAGTAGGTTTCCTCTATCGTTATGGTTACTTCACACAGTCTTTGTCTATGGACGGTGCGCAGATTGCAAACTACGAGGCACAGAACTTCAACCAGCTTCCCCTTGAGCGCGTTTACGAGGCTGACGGCGTAACTCCTATGGTTATCGACGTTCCTTATATCGACTACTACGTAAAAGCAAACGTATGGAAGGTGAACGTAGGTCGCGTAGCTCTCTACCTCTTGGATACAGACTTCGAGGCTAACAGCGAGTACGATCGTCCTATCACTCACAAACTTTATGGTGGTGACTGGGAAAACCGCTTGAAACAGGAGATTCTTCTCGGTATCGGTGGTATGATTGCTCTCGAGAAACTCGGTATCAAGAAAGATATCTATCACTGTAACGAGGGTCACGCAGCACTCTGCAACCTCTACCGTTTGACACAGTACATCAAGAGCGGTTACACTTATGAGGAGGCATTGGAGATTGTTCGCGCAAGCAGCCTTTACACTGTACACACACCCGTACCCGCAGGTCACGACTACTTCGACGAGGGTCTCTTTGGCAAATATATGCGTGGTTATGCAAGCCAGCTCAACATCACTTGGGACGACTTGATGAACCTTGGTCGTGAGAACGCAGGTGACAAAAACGAGCGTTTCTGTATGTCAATCTTCGCTTGCAACACTTGCCAGGAGATTAACGGTGTGAGCCGTTTGCACGGTGCCGTTTCAAAATCTATGTTCGCTAACATCTGGAAGGGTTACTATCCCTCAGAGAACCACGTAGGTTATGTAACAAACGGTGTTCACTATCCTACATGGGTAGCTCCCGAGTGGGACGAGCTCTACAAGAAGAACTTTGATCCTTCTTTCATCGGCGACCAGTCTAACGAGTCTATTTGGCACGCTATCGACAAGGTTTCTAACGATGTTATCTGGAAGACACGCGTTACACGCAAAAAGAAACTTATCGACTATATCCGTCAGGCATTCAAAGAGGATTGGTTGAAGAACCAGGGCGATCCTATGCGTATCGTTGATGTTGTAAACAAGATTAACCCCGATGCTTTGGTTATCGGCTTTGCTCGTCGTTTTGCAACTTACAAACGTGCACACCTTCTCTTCACCGACCTCGATCGTTTGGCTAAATTGCTCAACAACCCCGAGCGTCCCATCCAGTTCCTCTTCGCAGGTAAGGCTCACCCCCATGATGGCGCAGGCCAGGGCTTGATCAAGCGTATCATCGAGGTATCTCGTCGTCCCGAGTTCATCGGTAAGATTATCTTCCTCGAGAACTACGATATGGATTTGGCTAAGTTGCTCGTTTCAGGTGTTGATATCTGGATGAATACTCCTACACGTCCTCTCGAGGCATCAGGTACATCAGGTGAGAAGGCTCTTATGAACGGTGTTCTTAACTTCTCAGTTCTCGATGGTTGGTGGTGCGAGGGTTACAAACCCGGTGCAGGTTGGGCTTTGAAAGAGCAGCGTACATACCAGAACCAGGAGTTCCAGGATCAGCTCGATGCTGCAACAATCTACTCATTGCTCGAGAATGAAATCCTCCCCTTGTACTACAATCGTGGCGAGAAGGAGTACTCAGACGAGTGGGTTGAGTGCATCAAACGTTCAATCTCTCAGATTGCACCTCACTTTACAATGAAACGTCAGCTCGACGATTACTATAGCAAGTTCTACTGCAAACAGGCAGAGCGTTACCACCGTTTGATCGCTAACGACTCTAAGATTGCACGTGAGCTCGCAGCTTGGAAGGAGTCAGTTGCTGCTAAATGGCACGCAATCGAGGTTCTCTCTATCGAGAGCGAGAACGACTTCGCTACAGGCAATATGTCAGCCGGTGCAAACTACAATGTTACAGTTAAGGTTGACGAGAAGGGTCTTGACAACGCAGTAGGTATCGAGCTCGTTGTACTTGCTCCCGATGCTAACGGTCACGATTCAGTGTTTGCAGTTTTTCCTCTTGAGGTTACAAAACGCGAGGGTAACATCTTTACCTTCCACGCAGAGATTGCACCCAGCAACGCCGGTGCCTTCAAATTGGCTTATCGTATGTATCCCAAACACGAGGAACTTGCACACCGTCAGTCGTTTGCATACGTTAAATGGTTTGCATAATAGAAAAATAAGAAATACATATTCTTTGCAGAGCCCGGTTTTTATCGGGCTCTGTTTTTTTATTAAAAATATATAATCTCTCTTATATTATCAGTTTGTAATAGGGGTTATATAAATTTAAAAATTACCTTTGCACAAAACGCTTGCGCTTGTACAAATTTCCTTGCGAAATTTTTCGGCACATTGGTGACAGGTACTAAATATTGAAATTAAATAGAACTATGGAAAGCAACGATAAGAGATATACCAAAGAAGAAGAGAAAATAAACGCTATATCACACGCAGTAGGTATTGTAGGTGGTATTATTGCCGGTGCGATATTTATTGCAAAGGGTAGGGAGCAAGGGCTCGATGCCTGGGCTATGACATCGCTTTGGTTATATATCTTCGGTATGTTAAGTTCATATGTCCTCTCAACCTCTTATCACGCCTGTTCACCCGATTCTCCGTGGAAGCGTCGCTTGCGCAAGCTCGACCACTCGGCAATTTACTGGCATATAGCGGGCAGTTACTCGCCATTGATGCTTATCGCTTTGCGCGATGTTGGTTATTGGGGTTGGGGTATATTTATTTTCTGTTGGTTGTGTGCCATCAGTGGTACTATTGTCAGTTTCTGTGGCTTGAAAAAGCATAACAAGGTAGAAACCGTATGTTTTGTTCTTATGGGTATGACCATTGTTGTGGCTATGAAACAGTTTTGGGATGCCGTTGCTGCTAGTGTCTTCTTTTGGGTACTTGGCGAGGGTGTCGCTTATATAACCGGTGCTGTTTTTTACAGTTTTCACAAGGTGAAATATGTTCACGCCGTTTTCCACTTCTTTGTTCTTTTGGGAACCCTTTGCCACATGATGGCAGTGTGGGGAGTCCTTTAATGGCAAGGCATTTAATACAAAGTAATTGAGGAGCAGTTCACCTTGAAAGGTGCGCTGCTCCTTTCTTATTTTCTTCTCTCTTATAATGTTCTTTGGTATAAATGTGAGGTTTTTTGCACAAACGCAGCTGTTTTGAGATAAATAACATCGCTTTTCGGCGGTTATTACCGTTTTTTTTGATTATTTTCGCAAGTTAAATGTTTAATCAGTAAAACAACATAAAAATGTTTCGTACAAAGACTTGTGGCGAACTTCGTTTGTCCGATGTAAATGAGAAAGTTACTTTGAGTGGCTGGGTGCAGCGTGCGCGTAAGATGGGTGGTATGACTTTCGTCGATTTGCGTGACCGTTATGGTATTACACAGCTCGTTTTCAGCGAGGATGCCAATGCCGACCTCTGCGAGAAAGCTTCGCATTTGGGCCGTGAATATGTTATTCAGGCAATAGGTGTGGTTAGTGAGCGTCAAAGCAAAAACGCTAACATTCCCACCGGCGATATTGAAATTATAGTTAGTGAACTTAATATCTTGAACGAGGCTGCAACACCTCCTTTTACAATAGAGAACAATACCGATGGCGGTGACGATATCCGCATGAAGTATCGTTACCTTGACTTGCGTCGTGAGGCAGTGCGCAGTAACCTCGAATTGCGTCATAAGATGACAATGGAGGTTCGTCGCTATCTCGATTCTATGAACTTTATAGAGGTTGAAACACCAATGCTCATTGCTTCTACCCCCGAGGGTGCGCGTGACTTTGTTGTTCCTTCACGTATGAACCCCGGTCAGTTCTATGCTCTTCCCCAGAGCCCGCAGTTGTTCAAACAGTTGCTTATGGTGTCGGGTTTCGACCGTTATTTCCAGATTGTAAAATGTTTCCGTGACGAGGACTTGCGTGCCGACCGTCAGCCCGAATTTACACAGATTGACTGTGAGATGAGCTTCGTGGAGCAGGAGGATGTCATTTCTCTCTTCGAGGGTATGGCAAAGCATCTCTTCAAGACCATTCGTGGTGTTGAACTCACCGAGGCATTCCCCCGCATCACATGGCACGATGCTATGAAGTATTACGGTAGCGACAAGCCCGATACCCGCTTCGAAATGAAGTTCGTGGAACTTATGGATATAATGAAAGGCCACGGTTTCGGTGTGTTCGATGCTGCTGAATATATTGGCGGTATCTGTGCAAAGGGTGCTGCAACATACACTCGCAAGCAGCTCGATGCTCTTACCGACTTTGTGCGTCGTCCGCAAATTGGCGCAAAGGGTATGGTTTATGCCCGCGTAGAGGCCGATGGTACAGTTAAGTCAAGTGTCGATAAGTTCTACTCACAGGAGGTGCTTCAGCAGATGAAGGCAGCTTTTGCAGCAGAGCCCGGCGACCTTATCCTTATTTTGAGTGGCGACGATACCATGAAAACCCGCAAGCAACTTTGTGAGCTTCGTCTTGAGGTGGCACAGCAGCTCGGTTTGCGCGACAAGAACCAGTTCTCTTGTCTCTGGGTGGTAGATTTCCCCTTGTTCGAGTATAGCGAGGAGGAGGGCCGTTATATGGCTATGCACCATCCCTTTACCTCACCCAAGCCCGAGGATATTCCTCTCTTGGATACTGATATGGGTGCCGTTCGTGCCAATGCTTATGATATGGTTATCAATGGTGTTGAAGTTGGTGGTGGTTCAATTCGTATATACGACAGCGAGTTGCAGAACAAGATGTTCGCACTTCTTGGCTTCACTCCCGAGCGCGCACAGCAGCAGTTTGGCTGGTTGCTCGATGCATTCAAATACGGTGCACCTCCTCACGGTGGTCTTGCTTATGGTCTCGACCGTTGGGTAAGTCTCTTCGCAGGTCTCGATTCAATACGTGACTGCATCGCTTTCCCCAAAAACAATTCGGGCCGCGACACAATGATTGATGCTCCTTCGGTACTTGAGCCCGCACAGCTCGACGAACTTAATATCGTTGTAGATATCAATAAATAAATTCCATAATTGATTATGAAGAAGATATCTGTTGTAACCGTTTGCCTCAACAACCTTGCGGAACTTAAACGCACGGTGGAGTCGGTTCTTGCCCAGGCCTATACTGACTTTGAATTTGTTGTTGTAGATGGCGGCTCAACCGACGGGTGTAAAGAGTATATCGAGTCGGTTGGCAGAATAGACAAATGGATAAGCGAGCGCGATACAGGCGTTTATAACGCAATGAACAAGGCTGCTCGTTTGGCAACAGGTAAATATGTTCTTTATCTCAATTCGGGTGATATTTTTTACAGCACCGACGCACTTGCAAAGGCGGCTCCGTTAATCGAAGACAATGATTATTATATGGGAATTGTGCATCGTGTTCCCGAAAAGGGTACGATGCCTCCCTTTTTCCATATACCGCCGCGTGTTATGACTTTGGTTTATTGCTTTAATAATTCAATACCTCACCAGGCAACATTTATTAAACGTGAACTCTTGTGTGCCCGTCCTTACAACGAGAAGCACAAAATAGTGTCCGATTGGGAACATTTTTTCGAGTCGTGGGCAATAGGTGGTTGTTCCTATTCAATGCTTGATGTAGTTGTTGCGGAATTTTATTGTGGCGGTATTTCGAGCAATGCCGACAAGTGTATGATTGAAAGAAATGAGTTTCTCGATTCTTGCATTCCAGCAGGTATCAAGAATAAAATGCTCGATGAAAACCTGTCGAAATTCGAGCGTAAGGTAAACGAGGCTATGACCAATAAACCCCTCAAACGCGATGCAATGCTGCTGAGGTATGCTTTTAAATATCTGTTTAAAGACCTTTTTGGAAAGTAGTTTCAACCATACAATATAAAAAACAAACCGGTATAAGTTAGAACTTATACCGGTTTGTTTTTGTATATGCGTGAATTCTTATTTCAAGTTTTCGATGAAGAATTTTGCAATGCGTGTGAACAGGTGGAAACGGGTGTTACCGCCGTAGTAAATGCTGTGGTTGCTGTCGGGGTATAGTGCCATATCAAACTCTTTGTTAGCCTGTGTCAATGCGTGGGTGTAGCGTATCATGTTACGCAAGTGTACATTGTCGTCGGCAGTACCGTGTATGAGCAACAACTTGCCATTGAGCTTGTTTGCGTTCACAATTGCCGAGCCGTTGTCGTAACCCTCTTTGTTCTCTTTTGGAGTACGCATATAGCGTTCTGTATATACTGTGTCGTAGAAACGCCAATCGGTAGGTGCAGCCACAGCTACACCGGCTTTGAACACAGCGTCGTTCTGGCTCATTGACATAATAGTGTTGTAACCACCGAAGCTCCAACCCCAGATACCAATGTTTGCCTTATCAACATAGGGTAGTGTACCCAGGTATTTTGCAGTCTCAACCTGGTCGTTGGGCTCGTATTTACCAATGTTTAGATAGGTGCATTTACCAAATGCTGTGCCTCGGCCACCGGTACCGCGTCCATCGACACACACCATAATGAAGCCTTCGCTTGCCATATAGCTCTCGAACATTGCGTTACCGTAGTTACCCACGTACCAGCTGTCGTTTACCTGTTGAGAGTAGGGGCCGCTGTACTGGAACATAACCACAGGGTGTTTCTTGCTTGCGTCGAAGTTGGCAGGTTTTACCATCCAACCGTTAAGTTGCACGCCGTCGCTTGTGGTGAAGGTGAAGAACTCTTTTGTGGGCATATCATATTTTGCCAGTTTCTCCAACAATCCGTTGTTGTCGATAAGAGTTTTAATCTTCTTGCCGGTGTTGTCGTTTGTGGTTACAATATGCGGTGTGTTTATGTTCGAGAAGGTGTTGATGTAGTATTTCATGGTGCTGCTGAATACAGCGCTGTTTGTTCCTTCGCCTTCGGTGAGCTTGCTCTTTTTGCCTTTTGCGTTTACTTTATATATGTTGTCGCGCAAAGGGCTTCCTTCGTTGCTCTGGTAGTAATACTCATCTTTCTTGCTGTCCCAGCCATAGAATTTCTTAACCTCAAACTCACCTTCGGTAATGGGGCGCACAAGTTCGCCGCCGAGAGTGTAGAGATAGAGGTGGTTGTAACCACTGCGCTCGCTGTGGAGTATGAAGTTCTTGTCTAGGAACTCAATGTTTGCGTATGCCTGCTCGTTGAGGTATGTGTCGCTCTCTTCGCGCAAAATACGTTTGCTGATACCCGATTGGGGGTTCACTGCAAAAATATCCATCACGCTTTGGTGGCGGTTGAGGGTGAGCACGGCAAGTGTGTTTGCCTCTTTTGTGAATTTTATGCGGGGTATATATCCCTCTTCGGGGAGGGGTACATCGAGCTTGCGGGTTACACGGCTCTTGATGTCGAATGAGTGTACGCTAACCTTTGAATTGGCTGCTCCTGCCACCGGGTATTTGAAACTGTAAGGTGCGCAGTAAGGGTCCATTGCCACATTCTGCTTGCCTGTGGGTATGTACATGGGCATATCGTACATCATCACCTCGCTTTCGTCATATTTTATATATGCAAGCATCTTGCTGTCGGCACTGAAGTCGTATGAGCAGTTGAAGGCAAACTCCTCTTCGTTCACCCAGTCGGGTATTCCGTTAATAATCTTGCCGGCAGCACCGTCGTTGGTTACTTGTGACTCGCTGTTGTCGAATAGCAATTTAACGAGGAATATGTCGTTGTTGCGCACGAATGCAATCATAGTTCCGTCGGGAGAGAACTTGGGTACCTGCTGTGCGCCGTTCTGTGAGAGAGGAGCTACTTTGTTGTTCTTGCGCGAGAAAATGTAGTGTTCGGCAGTGAAGGAGTTGCGGTAGATACCAACGGTTGCAGTCTGCAAAAGTATGCGGCTCTCGTCGGGCGAGAAGGTGTATCCGTCGATGTGCTTTTTGTCGAACCCGCGTGCTGTTGCAGCGTTGAAGATGGTATCGACAATCTCGCCGTTCTTGAACGACCCTTTGAGAATCATTGTGCGGTCGTTGCTCATACGGGCAAAGTGTTCACCATCGGCCATAGGTTGTATGGCAGCATAGGTCTGGGGCCAGTAACCGCCGTACATTGCGTCGGTGAGTTTGAATTTGTCGCCGGCGAATGTGTTTACAACCATCGCAACGGCAAGGATTAGTGAAAAGATATGTTTCATAACGTGTTGAGTTTTATTCTACCTGCGAAGATACAATAACTTTTTAGAATATGGAAGATTATTAGACGCTTTACCGGCATTGACCTTGCTACTTATTTTGTAAATTTGCAGCACGTTATAAAATCTATGGTATGATAAAGTCGTTGTTGTTTGTCGGTATCGGCAGTTTTATTGGTGGAGTGTTGAGGTATTCAATATCCACGTTTGTGAAGAGTGCTGCCGGCAACGCATTTCCGTGGGGTACACTTGCGGTGAATCTTTTAGGATGTTTCCTGTTTGGTGTGGTATATGCCCTTTTTGCAAAGTATTCCACACACAACAGTATTGTATATTTGTTGTTCACCACCGGTGTATTGGGTGGCTTTACCACATTTTCGGCCTTTGCTCACGAGTCTGTGCAGATGTTGCAAGGCGGTAACCTGTTCGGTTTCATCTCTTATGTGGCTGCAAGCCTTGTAGCAGGGCTTCTGCTGGTGGCTTTTGGGTATTGGTCGGTTGGTTGTTTGGCACGATAAACTGTTTTTATGAATACAAAGGAACGCTTCTACTATAACGACTTTTCCTCCTTCTTGCAACGGTATTTCCCTTTCAAGGTGCAGAAGATAACTCTCGATGGTGGCTTCTCGTGCCCTAACCGTGACGGAACGAAAGGGCGTGGCGGTTGCACATATTGTAACAACCAAACATTCAACCCTGCATATTGCCACCGCGACAAACATGTTGCCGAGCAGATGCGAGAGGGTATTGCCTTCTTTGCACACAAGTACCCGCAGATGCGTTACCTTGCCTATTTCCAGGCCTATACAAATACTTACGCATCGCTCGATGTATTGCGCAAGCGTTACGAAGAGGCACTCTCGGTCGAGGGCTGTGTGGGGCTTGTGATAGGCACACGCCCCGATTGTATGCCCGACGAACTGCTCGATTACTTGCAGGAGCTTGCGCAACGCACCTTCGTGCTTGTGGAGTATGGTATTGAGAGTTGTAACGATGCAACCTTGTTGCGCATAAACCGAGGGCACGACTATGCTACCGCGGTCGATGCTGTGCAACGCACTGCGCTGCGTGGTATTTCCGTGGGCGCACATATTATCCTCGGGCTCCCCGGTGAGGATAGGAGGGAGGTTATGCGTCAGGCGGTGGAACTTTCGCGCTTGCCGCTCACAACACTCAAAATGCACCAGTTGCAGTTGATACGCGGTACACGTATGGCCGAAGAGTATGCTCAATCTCCCGCCGATTTCCACCTTTTTGCTCTCGACGATTATGTGGAGACTGTGGTGGATTATGTGGAGCGTTTGCGCCCCGACATTGTGCTCGAACGCTTTGCATCGCAGTCGCCCAAGGAACTTCTTATAGCTCCCGACTGGGGCTTGAAAAACCACGAACTTGTGGAGAAAATTAAACGTCGTATGCGTGAGCGTGATACCTGGCAAGGGCGTTTGTATAATGTATAAAATTTATGGCGAGAAAATGAAGTGAACCCCAAAAGTTAGACAAAAAACTTTTGGGGTTTATTTTATGCGTAAGAAACACGATCATTCAGCATTGCTAAAGTATATGCATATGCTTGAAGATGGTTATTCCATCAATTACATTCACACTAAGTATGGTATATGCAAATCTCGATTAGGGAAATTATGGTTCTTATACCAGAGAGAAGGAGACAAAGTCCTTCATCGGCAAGCATACACTCGTAGCAATGCAGCTTTTAGACATAAGGTTGTGTTGAATATTGAAAACTATGGTATATCTTTGTTGCAGGCCTCAATAAAATATGGAGTAAGTGCTACCAGATTAAGAGTATGGTTAAAGACATACAGGACTAGTGGTATCGAAGCTCTCTCAATCAGTAAGAAACAAGGCCGACCACCAATTATGGGAAGACCAAAGAAAGTACAGAAACCGGAAACGGAACTTGAACGTCTCCGCAGGGAGGTTCAAGAACTAAAGACGGAGGTTGCGTTGCTAAAAAAAGTGAAAGCCTTAGTCGAGGAAAGAGAAGCCCGTCTGCGCGCGATTGGGCAGGGGCAATCCGAGAACTAAGGCAAGAAGGACACGACCTGCACTTTATGC
>JAZQUI010000007.1:0-79190 GCA_045631205.1 Bacteroidaceae bacterium | reverse complement strand
CGTTTGCTTTCTGCGAGAACCTGCTGCGCTCGTTGCGTGTACAAGCAAGCTTGCACCCACTCGCTTGCAAGGTTCTTGCGACGACGGAATATTTATATTCCCCAAGGAGTAGATTTGATTCAGTGCAGTGACGGAGGGGAGTGAAAAAACGCAAGAACAACATAATCCCCTTCGGCCTTTCAGGCCACTCCCCCTTGTTGCATCAAGTGGGAGAGTTGTTGTGATTCATTTTTGCCTTTTTGTGCGCACATGCCGGTGCGCTCTGTTCTTATGTCTAAATTTTAGTGTGTTTAAACTCCGCCCCTTATTGCATCAAGTGGGAGAGTTGTTATGCTGCGCGTGTCTGCCCTTAGGTTGAACAATGGATTTTTACCCAAAATCACTCATATCAACCAATTTGTTCATAATAGCATACACTGTTAGACCAGGAATACTGTTAATACCAAGTTTTTGCGAGATATTACGGCGGTGCGATATCACTGTGTAAATTGAGATATTGAATTCATCGGCAATCTCCTTATTGGTCTTGCCCTTGGCAACAGCACGCAGAATGTCGCGCTCGCGCGATGAAAGTTCGTTAACATCGCTTTTGGGAGTTTGTGCAGCCTCTTCCATAGCCGCTTTCAGCTTTTGAACAATGCGCTGGGCATTGTCGTAAATGCCTATGCACCCGTCGTACTGGCTCAAAACACTCTCTTCGTGGCTGCCGTGTGTAAGTGCTACGATGGTGGTGTTCTCTCCCCCTATATAGCTACGTATGTCCAGTCGCTCGTTGTAGTCTATTACTGCGGGGTTTATAATTATTATATCGGCATCGCAGTTCTGCACGTTGTGGTATGCCAGGCTGCTTGCAGTCTGTGCTATTGTGTATTCGGGGTGTTGGGATATGATTGCAGTAATCCCTGCCGATACAATCTCCGAGGGTTCTATGAGGAGTATTTTATATCTTTTAGGGTTGTGCATTGTGCTTTTCCATTATCTCAACCAGTGGGATGAGTAGTTTGTTTTCTATTTGTGAGTGCTTGCGCAGGTCGTTCTCAACGGCAAAAATGTTGTTGAGAATTTCGAATCGCAGTGCCGACGAGTGCTCTTCGGGCAGGTATTTTATGATAATGTTTTTGAGGTCGTTGAGTTTTTCGCTTATGTTGCTATGGTTCTCTTCGAACTTGCTTATGTTGTATTGCTCTTCGGCACTCTTGCTTTTGTTTCCGTTAAGCAGGGTTTCTATGTATGGGAATACTGTCTCTTCCTCGTAACGGAAATGGCTTGTTACCTCGTTGTCGTAGTCGTCGTAGAATTTGTCTATGAGGCGCCGGTTAACATCGTCCAGTTCTTTTACAAGGCGGTGTATGCCTTCGTGTATTGTGGGAAAGCAAACCTCGGTGTAGTACTTGTGCGATGCTCTAAGGTAGGTTGTTATGTTTTTGATATCCTTTTGCACGAGTGCGTGGATATTGGGCTGGTGGTGGCGAAAAGAGTATATGTTACATATCTCCAGGAATAGTGATGTGGATATGTTGTAACGTGTGCATATCTCCTGTATGGTGGCTTCTCCAAACCCGAGGTGTATGTCGAGGCGGTGCAGGATGGATAGCAGATTGTTGTCGGCCGCTATGAGGTCGGCCACTTTCATCTGTTTGTTGTATGTTGCTTCTATTGTCATTTCTCTTCTTTTTTAAATTATTCCACCTATCAGATAGACCAGATATCCGGCTATCCACGCTACCGCAGTGTTATAACCAATGGAGAACAGTGCCCACCAACGGCTGCCTGTTTCTGTTGCAATGGTTGCAATGGTTGCCAGGCAGGGGAAGAACAAAAGAATGAACACAAGGAATGCTGCTGCCGAGCGGGGTGTGAAGTCGCCCGAACTTTTAAGATCATCCTGTATGCCTTCTTCGGTGTCGCTACTGTAAAGCACGCCCAAAGTGCTAACTACAAGTTCTTTTGCGGGTATGCTGGTGATTATGGCTATGCTTGAACGCCAGTTTTGTCCCAGGGGTGCAAGAGCCGGTTCCACTGCACGGCCTATCATACCTATGTACGATGTTGAGTAGTTGTCCTGCTCGGGTGCAGAATTTTCAGTGGGGCGTGGGAAGTAGCTGAGGAACCATATGATTATGGTTGCAAGGAGTATTGTTGTTCCAATCTTCTTTATGTACTGTTCACATTTGTCCCACATATGTCGCAGGGTTGTGCGCAGGGTGGGTATGCGGTATGGTGGCAATTCCATAACAAACGGTGTCTCATCTTTCTTGAAACGTGTGCTGCGCAGCAAACGTGCAGTTAGCACTGCTACCATAATGCCTAACAGGTACAATGCTATAAGAATGAGAGGCGCGTGTTTGGGAAAGAATGCTCCGGTAAAGAGTACAAGTACCGGCAGGCGTGCGCTGCACGACATAAAAGGTGTTACGAGTATTGTTATTATGCGGCTGCTGCGGCTCTCTATGGTGCGTGTTGCCATAATTGCCGGTACGTTGCAACCAAAACCCATAAGCATTGGTATGAACGATTTTCCGTGCAAGCCCATCTTGTGCATCAGACGGTCCATAATGAAGGCGGCGCGTGCCATATAACCCGAATCTTCCATAATCGAGATGAAGAGGTAGAGGATGAGTATCTGCGGAATGAATACCGCTACGCTTCCCACACCGCCAACTATGCCGTTTACCACAAAGTCCTGTAAAGTTCCTTGCGGGATAATGTTGGTAGCCAGGTCACCAATGAATGTGAAGAACATCTCTATCCACTCTTGCGGGTAAGTACCCAACCAGAACACTGTGGCAAACATTACCCACATTACAAAAATGAAGATGGGAAAACCGAGCCAACGATTGGCCACAAGGCGGTCTATTCGTCGTGTCTGTTTGTTGGTATCTTTGTTTCCGGGTGTATAAGTCTCTTGCAACGCTCCGTTTATAAAGCCGTATTTTGCATCGCTTATAGCTGTTTCAACATCTATATTCAGGCGTGCGTATATCTTGCTCGCCGCTTTTTGCGCAAGTTTCTCCCATTTGGGCAGTGCAATGCAGCCTTGCAATTGTTGCGTGGCCTCTGTGTCGCCCTCGAGCAATTTCAGTGCCCAGTAACGCACGGGGAACTGGTAGGGCAGGTCGGTTGCTTTATGCAGTTCCTCGGAAAGGGGAACAAGTTCACTCTCTATGGTGTTGCCGTAGTTTATATGTATGTGGCGTATGGTGTTATTCTTTCCTTCGAAGAGTTCAATGGCTATGTCAAGGAGTTTGTCGAGTCCCTTGCCGGTTTTTGCAATCACAGGTACCATTGGTATTCCCATCATTGCACCAAGGTGCTCGTAGTTTATTTCGGCACCGCTGGCAAGCAACTCGTCGTACATATTGAGTGCTACCACTGTGCGCAGGTTCATATCAATGAGTTCTGTGGTGAGGTAGAGGTTGCGCTCTATGTTCGATGCTACTACTGAGTTTATGATAACATCGGGCATCTTGTCGAAAAGATGGCGGCGTACATATATCTCTTCGGGTGAGTAAGCGGCTATTGAGTATGTACCGGGGAGGTCGGTGATGTTTATGCGATAGCCTTTGTAATTGAAACTGCCGGTTTTTGCATCCACGGTAACACCGCTGTAGTTACCTACGTGTTCATTCTCTCCTGCTACGGCGTTGAAGATAGAGGTCTTTCCGCTGTTGGGGTTACCTACAAGCGCAACGTTTATCACGTTGTTCTTCTTTGTCGATACCTTGCGCTGTGTGCAGTTACGACAGCTGCAACCGTTGCAGTCCTCGCACATTGACATACAAGTGAACGACGGCGCCGGGCCCAGCTCTTTTTTAGCCTCCTCTTCGGGCATAACTTCAACCATATCGGCTTCGGCACGGCGCAACGATACATCGTAGCCCATAACGTGGTATTTTACGGGGTCGTGCATTGGTGAGTCGAGTACCGATTTTACCTTTTCTCCACGTATGAATCCCATTTCCATTATACGTTTGCGGAATCCTCCGTGACCCGACAGACGTACAATGACTGCTGTTTCGCCGTTTTTTAGTTCTGAGAGTTTCATTATATTGTTCTACTTTTTTTCGACAGTTCTTTACTTTGGCAAAAGTACTTCTCTTTTTGAACTCTCGCAATAGCTTTTTGTGGTAAAAAAGGCTTGTCTGTTAGTTATATGTTGTTATTAGACATTATTTTTTGTCATAATGGAAAGATGTTGCTACATTCTTGTCCAAAAATCATATTTTTTGTGATTGCACCATCTTTCGAGGGGTTGTATTTTTGCATCGAGAATAACCAGTGTGAAATAAATTGTATTATCCTATTTTTTTTGCTTTTCTACCCTTGTGATAAGGGAAGCAAATAATGAAATTGACTAAAAAGGTCCTTTTGTCGTTACGCTCGCCCTTGAAATGCTCATTTACTAAAAGTAAACTCCGCTTTTTCGGGCTTCGCAAGCCTAAAAATAGATCTTTTTATTCAATACCTAGAATGAGGGTGACTTTTGGGTCACCCTCATCTTGTTTAAGCATGAATGTTTTATGTTTAGTTTGCAAGCAGTGATATGAGACCTACTACGCCTATTGCCACTGCTGCTACGTTTGCTGCATCGCTATTGCAGTGATGATGTACCACGGGAGGCGCGGGCTGGTGTACTACAACGGGGCGAGGCGCGGGCTGGTGTATTACAACGGGGCGAGGCGCAGGCTGGTGTACCACTACAGGGCGCGGAGCAGGCTTGTGTACAATCACGGGTTGGGGTGCAGGTTTGTGTACTACAACGGGGCGTTGTACGGGCTTGGGTTGAACTGCCTTTACGGGTTTCTGTCTTCTATCTCTCACCTGCATATCCTTGCGATAGTCGTTCTTTCTATTTTCTACTTGTGTTGCTACGGGCTTTCTGTTGTTTCTCTGGTTGTTTTCCTTTGCCATCATCTGTGCAGGCATAAGCATTGCGCTTACAAACGCTGCGATAATCATCATCTTTTTCATAATTGTAAAGTTTTAATGGTTATTGTTTGTTGTTTTCTACGGTAGCAAAGGTATAAATGCAAAAAGCCCCCTGCAACGTTAATTTCCTAATCGTTGCAGGGAGTTTCCCTATTTGCGAGGGGATTTTCCCCTTCCTGTTATTATTTACATCCTTTGAGGTATGAGCCGAGCGATGTTATCCAAGCCACTACGATGCTCACTACCATACCGGTTGCTCCGAAGAGGAGGAAATTGGCATCGGTACATTCGCTCATCCAGAAAACAACGGCCTCGCCTGTTACAAAGCCGGCAAGTGCAGCATAGCCCTTGACACGTTTCATAAATACTGCTATAAAGAACAAACCGCCCAGTCCGCTTGTGAGCAGTCCCAAGGCTTCGTTGAAGAAGTCGAGGAACGATTGTATGTCCCAAGTTGCCATAAACAAGGCAAGCATCAAGCCCACCATACCGCTCACTACCGATGCCCAGCGGGCTACCACAACAAGCTGCGAGTCGGTAGTTGTAGCACGGAAACGCTTCCAGAAGTCAATGGAGAATGCAGTTGCCACGCTGTTGATGTTGCTTGAAATGGTACTCATTGTTGCGGCAAAAATGGCTGCTATGAGCGCACCGGCAATTCCGGCAGGCATCTGGCTCATCATAAAGAACGGGAATATAGCATCGGACTGTCCCATAGTAATGTCGAGCTCTGCGGGGTGGGTGTTGTAGAAGGTGTAAAGGCCTGTACCTATCATATAGAAGGCTACTGATACGAACACGCTCATAACACCATTCACCAAAATACCGCGGCCTGCCGATTTCTCGTTGGAGGTTGTGAGGTAGCGTTGTATTACTGTCTGGTCCGATGTATATGAGATGAGGTTGTTGGCCAGTCCGCCGAGCAGGATAACCCACCAGGTGGCTTGCGACCAGGAATTGCTCCAGTCGAAGAGACGCAGTTTGTCGTTCTCCAGTGCAATGTTTATGCAGCCGCTTATTCCGCCTTCGGTACCCATTGCCAAATATACAACGGCAAAGATGGCTCCAAACACAAGAATAAGTCCCTGTATCACATCGCCCCAAATAACGGCTTCCACACCACCCATTGTACAATATACGATGGTTACCAGTCCCATAAGTACAATGCACAGATAGATATCGATACCGGTCACGGCTGTGAGAGCCAATGAAGGCAGATAAAGCACAATGGCCATGCGCACAATCATAAATATGCAGAAGAGTGTAGAGGCAAGCATACGGGTGAATAGGTTGAAACGCTGTTCCAAAATCTCGTATGCACTGGTGACATTGAGCTTGCGGAAGTATGGGAGATAGTACTTTATGACGGGGAAACTTACAAGCAGTATCATCCACAGCATAGGGTAGTAAGTCCAGTTGGTGGTGTAGGCCTTCGCCGGAATTGTCATATAGGTGATGGCGGAAAGCATTGTGGCATAAATGCTTATGCCGGCAGCCCACCAGGGTATGCGGCCGCCGCCCTTGAAGAAGTCGTCGGCATTATTCTCCTTGCGCATAAAGTAGATACCCATACCCAACATTGCTACAAGGTATAGTAGCAATATGGTCCAGTTGTGCCAGCCGAAGCTTTTTTCGTTGCTCACCTCAATGTGTGTGACATCGGCACTGCGTACTCCGGGCATAAGTTCTCCGCCGCTGTAACTCCATCCTTTACCGCCTGCTTCGGGAGTGAGACAAGCACCGGCACGTGCCAGAAGGCTGTTGCCCGGCAGCAGTCCCCAAGAGTCGGTAATTGTGTGATAGGTTAGTACATCCTGGCGGAAACGATACCACTCGGGTGCGTGACGCAGGTACAAACTATCCTGTTGGCCGGTGATGGCGCTGAGGAAAATATCGTGGTCGACACCACCGAAAAACAGTACGTGGCTATATCCCACAGGGGCGCAGGTGCTGCCCACAATGGCCTGTATGTGTTGCTCTCGTTCCTCACCGGTTGCATTGTCGGCCCACGCCAATGTTGGCGAGGTGCGTTTCCATTGTGTGGGTGCCACATAGCCTTTTTTCAGTTCGGCAATGGATATATATACGCCATCGGTGTGTACTATCGCCGCTTCTCCTTCGGCTTTTGGCTGGTAACCGCCAAATAGAAAGAGTGCATATCCGGTTGCTGTGTTTTGCACGGCAACACAGGGCTGCAAGCGGCATCCATCGGGCAGAGTGGAGACTGTTTTCCACTCCTCACCGTCGCCGGGGAATTGCAGGGCGTACACATCTTTGTTGGGGGTGCCGTTTGTTGCTCCTCCGGCTACCCAAACTGTGCCGTCGTAGTAGGTGGCAGCAAAGTTGTCCAATGCTTTGGGCAGTGGCGCAATGGTGGCTGATGTTCCATCTGTGGCGTTAATGAAGAAGCACTCGTCGAGCGATGCTGTTGCGTCCATTCCACCAAGATATAGAACACCGCCGGGCACTTGTACGCTCGCTCCGTAGGCTCTGGGGTAGTACACTTTCTGTCCGCCGTCGGCACAGGGTACATCGGGGAAGTTGCATCCGCCGTAGGTTGAGAGTTCGCCGTTTAGCCACCCTGCATAATGGCCGGAAACGGCTTTGTCCAAGGGGGGTGCCGGTGACACTGAAACTCTGTTCTGTGCTATGCCTAATACAAAGCAGAGAAGAAAGAGTGGTAGTAAGGTGTATCTTTTCATAAAGTGATTATCTGTTGTCAATGACGATTGTGAAGTCGCCGGTTTTTATTTTGTCAAAATCTGACACAACTCAAACGATTTTATCATCATACGGGGTATGTGGAACGGTCCTTTGAAGATGTTACCTTTTGCGGGTTGAGCCACGGTGCCGTCGCGGTGCAGGTATCCATACCACTCGCCCTTTTCGGTGTCGGGGAAGTGGGCGTATGTCCACTCGCTTATCTGTTTGTGCCAAATGAGGTATTTGTCGTCGCCTGTTGCTTCATAAGCATATAGTGTGGCAATGATAGCCTCGGTTTGCGGCCACCAGAATTTCATATCCTGTGAGTAGTCCTGCGGGGGCAGGTTGCGGCAGTCGCGGAAGTTTATTATGCCGCCATACTCTTTGTCCCAGCCCCACTCCCAAGACCAGTCGAGTATCTGCAAGGCTTGTGCGGTGAGTTCTTTGTCCCAGCCACGGCTTTTTGCCTCTTCGAGCAGGAACCAGGCTGTCTCTATGCAGTGTCCGGGGTTTATGACGCGGCCGTTGCAAGTGTCTATGAACTCTCCGTTGGGGCCCACCATCTCGAGCAGGGCTTTGAACTCGGGTTTCATAAAGTCTTTAAGCGACTCGATAGACTCGTTTATCTGCTGGTCGAGTACGGGGTCGCTTATCACGTTGCGTATGCGTGATGCGGTGTTTATAAGTATCATTACCAGCGAGTGACCTTTGGCTTGCAGTGTGTCGAGATATTTGGCCGGCATATAGCCAGGGGTTGCAACAAATTTGCGTATGTCTTTGAATAATTTCAAGGCTTTCTCGGCATAGGTGTTGTCGCCCGATGCTTTGGCATATTCGGCCATGGCTATGGCTGCAAAACTCTCCGAGAATACATAACGGCGTTTGCGCAAAGGAGTTCCGTCGGCCATAACCTCAAAGTACATACGGCCATCGCTGTCGAAACAGTGTGCCTCAATGAAATCGATGGTGCTTTTTGCGGCAGCAAGCCATTCGGGGTTCTTTTCTATTGTGTTGTAGGCGAAAGAGCAAACAAAGGCGAAACGGCCCTGGAACCACACCGATTTTGTGCTGTCGATGAGCGAACCGTCGCGGTCGAGGCAGGTGTATATACCACCGTTTACTCGGTCGAGTCCGTTATTCAACCAAAAGGGCATAATATTTTCACACAAGTCTTTCTTGTAGCTCTCCTGCCATTCGAGAAGATATTTTTTCCAATCCATCTTATTCGTTTTTTAGAATTTGTTGCAACGTTCAAAGAAATTGATAGCCTCGAGCTCCTTGCGCATTGCTGCCTCCTCCTCGTCTGTCATATTCTGGAAAGGAGTGCGGTTCTTGCCAAGGTCAAGGCCGATGAGTTTCATAATTCTCTTGCCACCTACGATGTTTCCGCGGTAGTGGCATATTACGTTGATAACCTCCTGTGAGAAGTTCTGCAACTCGCGTGCTTTCTCAAGGTCGCCGGCGTTCCAGGCGTCGATGATGCCTGCAAGGTTGCAACCATTGTAGTTTGTTGTACCGCCGATACCGCCTTGTGCACCTCCCATAGCGAGGCAGGGGAGTAT
This sequence comes from Bacteroidaceae bacterium, assembly GCA_045631205.1. GTDB lineage: Bacteria > Bacteroidota > Bacteroidia > Bacteroidales > Bacteroidaceae > HGM04593. Next base: position 69,996 of record JAZQUI010000007.1, on the reverse strand, counting down.
GGTTTCGTCCTGTCCGTGCAACATATCGAACTTGCCGTTCTTGTAGAGGCGGCACTGGTTGTACTCATACAAACTTTCGAAGGTGTATTTGATACCGGCGAAGTTGGGGATGCGACCATCAACTGCTTCAAGGAATTTTACCATAGGCAGGAAAGCTCCGTTGAATGCGGGTATGTGGTAGAAGTAGAAGGGGAGTTCGGGCGCTGCCGATGCAATCTCCTCGCAGTATTTTACAAGCTCTTCCACGCGGCCCACTTTGGGGAAGGGAGGTGCCATTGCTCCAATACCGAATACACCCATCTTTTGTGCGTGCTCGGCCATACGGCGGCTCGATTTTACACAGGTGCTGCCCACGTGAACAATTATTTTAAAGCCCTCGGGTGCTGCGGCTACCCACGCTTCGGTGAGTTTTATGCGCTCCTCCTCGGTGAGCATATAGCCTTCACCCGATGAACCGTTGATGAATACTCCTTTCATACCGTTCTTCGCAAGCATTTGTGCGTATGCGGGTATGGGTTCGTAGTTTACTTCTCCATTCTCATAAAAGGGGGTAAAGGGGGCATCTATGAGCCCAATGATTTTTTCCATAATATTGTTTTATATGTGATGTTTGATATTCTTTAAACTGCAAAAAAAGATAAAATTTGTATAAAGAACAAATCTCCTTGCCGTTAATTTATACCTTGAGGAATATTTTGTTTTTGTACAGCAGGCGCAGAATAAAAAAGAGTATTGCGCTGTTGGCGGTGGTGAGCAGAACTGTGTACCATCCGTTGCCAAGGTATTGCTCGCAACCGTGTAATAGAGAGTGTGCTATGCCGCGGAAGTTTATAATCTCTCCTATAAGATATGCCGTTATTGCATTGCAGCCGTAGTAGAGTAGCCACTCCCAGCCTTTGCGGTGGCCTTTAACATCGATCCACCAGTAGAAGAGCGCAAGCAACAGGTAGCAGAGGCCTCCGCTGTATATGGTCATACTACCGTTCCACACTCGCTTTACCATTGGTTGCCAGGCATCCCATAACAAGCCGGCGACAACGAGTGTTGCACCCACGGCAAGCAGGTGCAGGGCGGTTCTCTTGCGGTTGTCGTTGCCGGTTTTTATAATGTTGCCGGCAAGGCTTCCCATTGCAACGGTGCAGCAGAATGTGAGGCTGCTCCACACCCAGGTGTAGTCGTACCACGGAGCAAAAATAATGCTGCCGTCGGCTGCAATGTGGCTTTGGTCGCGGAAACGGCCGAGGATTAGTTTGTCCACCTCGCAGGCAAAGTTACCCTGCGGGCTTTGGTCGCCGCAAAGCATCATAGGTACAGTGTATATTACAAGAAGCAAAGCTATTGTTGCAACCTGCCAGCCCGGCTTTAAATAGAGTACCAGAGGCACGGTGAGCAGGTAGCCAACGGCTATTGCTTGCAGGGTGTTGCTGTAAAGATATATGGCATCGGGGTTTAGCGAAAGGATGTTGCCCTGTACCAGAATACCAAATGCAAAGAGTATGCTGAAACGTTTCAGTACTCGTTTCCACACTTGCAGGTTGCTTTTCTGTTTTAGGTATTTGGGCAGGGAAAAAGGCATTGTGACGCCCGACATAAAGAGAAACAACGGCATCACTAAATCCCAGGCTCTGAAGCCTTCCCACGGTGCGTGGTCCAAATGGTAGAGCAGTGTGTTGTTGAGCGACGGGTTGTCAATTACGAGTAATGCGCTTCTTAAAACAGGTTGTAGAGCAACGAGCATAAAAAGGTCAAAACCGCGCAGAACATCGAGTGATAGAAGTCTTTCGTTTTTCATTTTATCTGCTTGTTGTAATATCTTTGCGAATATACGATTTTTTTATAAATTTGCTTTGGTTTTACTCGATGAAAGCAAACTGTCAGTTCTGAATACCGTTCTTATGAATATAGAACCAATAGCATATTTTGAATCCTCTTTTCCCACCAAATTCGGCATTCCGCGCCAAAGCGGGCTTGTTGAGGAACTACGTGGCAGAGTGGTTTTTGAACCCCGCTATCGCAATGCCGATGCGCTGCGCGGCCTCGAAGGCTTCGACTTTTTATGGCTCATTTGGGGCTTTTCGGCCAATACAAAGGAGGGTGAGGGGTGGAGCCCCACAGTGCGTCCGCCACTTTTGGGCGGTAACGAAGCGATGGGTGTTTTTGCTACGCGGTCGCCTTTCCGTCCCAACGGGTTAGGGCTTTCATCGGTGAAGATTGTTTCTGTAGAGAAGGTCGATGGGCTGGGCGTTGTTATAAATGTGGCTGGTGCCGACTTAATGAACGGAACACCCATCTATGATGTAAAACCATATGTGGCTTACAGCGATGCTCACCCCGCAGCGCGTAGCGGTTTTGTTGATGAGAGAGCGTGGGAGAATTTGCAGGTGGAGTGCTCTCAGCAGTTTGCATCGCTTTTTAATCCAAACGATTACGAGGCTTTGCTCCAAGTGCTTGCTCTCGACCCTCGCCCGCAGTACAAGGAGCCTTCGGACAGAATCTATGGTATGCCATTCGCCGGTTACGATGTCCGTTTCACGGTGTCGGCGCAAGGGGTGCTTTCGGTGGTCGATGTTCAGCCTCTCGATTAAAACTTGCAGAGGTGTGTGAAAATTCTTATCTTTGCATTATATATAAATAAGGTATAAAAATACCAATAAAATAGAGCCGTTTGTCGGCATAAGCAATCAGACCTTTAATTAGGCGGTTCTTATGAGGCGGGCGGCTCTTCTCTTATTAAAAACAAATTGTGCGGGCGCGCCCGCACAATTTGCATAAAGGATGAAGCTGTTGACTTTACTTCTTTGGTGTAAGGTGTTTCCCTTTTTTCTTTTCGGCATAAATGGATTTACCCTCTTTGTAATTCCAGGTACAGATGCTGTCATCGCAACACTCATAGCCTCGACGGGAGATGCTGCTGTTGCTGCTGTTGCTCGAATCGGTAGAGTAGTTGTAATTACCTCCCACGTTGAGAATTTCTATTATTTCGGCGGAGCCTTGAATTCCAAAAGAGTGGGTGTGCTCTTTTTTGTCATCAACCTTGAATGTCCTTACAACTTCATAAACTTTCCCGTTACGTACACTTCCTTTTGAATCATTGAAATGGCAATGACCTCCTGCTTGTACTTGTGCTTGTGTTTGTGCTTGTGTTTCTACTTGTGCATACAAACTTGTAACGGCAAAAGTGACCAATAAAATAGAGAATAACCTTTTCATAATACTAATATTGAGTGTAAACTTTACCTGAGCCGTGGCATTCGCTGCAATTTGTACTTATTCTGGCATATCCGCCACAAGTAGAGCATGGATAACATCCCTTTCCGTTACATGTGTAACAGGTTTCAGAGCTGTGTCCTTTACCATTGCAGGAATAACAGGTATTGTAAACGATTTCGGTACCCTTGTAACCGGTTCCGGCGCATGGACGGCATGCCGCGTTGTAATATTCAGTCAAGTAACCGCTACCGTTGCATCGGCTGCAATCGATATACTCCGTGCGCCCGTATCTTGTTATAGGTCTTTTACCTCCTCGACACGAGCAGGGAGTTTGTTTGGACATTCTGAAATATCTTTCTCCGTTACAATCGTTACAAACCTTTTTTACGGTATTGGCAATTTGCCCACTTCCTCCACAACTGTTGCAGGTATTGTTTATAACTCCTCTAAAATCGCAGGTCTTGCAATATATGGCACCATTATGACAATCGTGATTACTGCATTTGCTAATCTCTTTACCGCTTCCCTTGCAGATGTCACAGGTGTGTGAAACTTGTGCCTTAATTGCAGTGAATGATGCGATTAGTATAAATAATAGGAAAAGTTTTCTCATTCAATCTTATAAATTGAAATAGTAAATACCGCCGGCTACATATTTATATGCACCTTTTTTTGTCTCTTCTCCGTATTTGGGATTGCTGTTGACAGAGTATGTGCTACCCTCAATGGTGATTCTGTGATTTTCAGAGTCGTATATACCGGATGTGTTTCTGGAAATCAGCACTCCATTTCCCTTAATCATACAAACACTTACCTTGTATTTGTCTTGTGTTTGGGTTTTAACAATTTCAACGGTTGTTTCGGTAGTTGCTGCTGCATATCCGAAAGAAAGTGCAAACAAAGCTGCTGTAAAGAAAATTTTCTTCATAATAATTATTGCGGTGTTTATACTGTTGCGGCAGTTCTTGTGTAAATTAATAAAAATTGTTTCAAATTAGTGTAGCATATAACCGGCTGCTTTGCCAAGTCCATAGCCTATATCATATGCATCTTGTTCGCTCATGTTCGATATAGAACCACAGGCTGTTACGCTTAATGCTACAAAAAGCATAACGATGATAATTTTTACATTTTTATAGTAATTGTTGTTTTTTAATTTTACAGAAACGATTGCACAAAGGAACGTAATTAAGGGATGAATTGCGCGCCTTTGCAGTATGTACAATTTACTATTACGTATAAAAATTATACACCTTCCTGTGCTTCTTGTGAGTAATAAATGAAGAAATCGTGGTTTAGTGCGCGGGATATGCGCAGCAGGAGGTCGGTGTTTATTGATTCCTGTTTGAAGATATAATACACGTTGGGCCTTTCGCAATTTATTTTTCTTGCGAGCCAGGCTGGTGTACGCTCTTGGCGTTGCATCTCCTCATATATGAGTTGGCCAATGTGTATCATAAAAGGCGGAACTGCTTGCGTCAAATCTCCACTGCGGTACCGCCAAGCACCTAGACACAGATAAGCACAAACAGTCCACGCCTCGTGACGTGAACTCAATGACGTGCTTATTCTTGTGTCCTGTAAATTGGCGGTTTTCAGTGGAAGAATAAGTGTTATAAGCTCAATTTATATTATGTTTTTTCTTTCTTGTCTTTTGTTTCAATGTGCGAATATACAACAAATGCGCGAATTTGTAATGCTTGATTGCTTTATCATTTATATATTTTTATACCTTATTATAATAAAATAAGTGGCTACCCTCAAAAGGGTAGCCACTCTCTATTGTGGTTCAAGTGTAATCTTCAATTACTCCTCAACAGCAGCCTGAGCAGCTGCCAAACGTGCGATGGGCACGCGGAAGGGAGAACAAGATACATAGTCAAGGCCTACTTTGTGGCAGAATTTCACAGACTCGGGCTCACCACCGTGCTCACCGCAGATACCGCATTTGAGCTTAGCGTTAACCGAGCGACCTTTCTTGGTAGCCATCTCAACGAGCTGGCCAACACCTGTCTGGTCGAGAACCTGGAAGGGGTCGTTCTTCAAGATCTTCTTGCGGAGGTAGATGGGCAAGAATGAGTTAACGTCGTCACGAGAATAACCGAAGGTCATCTGTGTCAAGTCGTTTGTACCGAATGTGAAGAACTGAGCCTGTTCTGCAATCTGGTCAGCTGTGAGGGCTGCGCGAGGAATCTCAATCATTGTACCGATTGTGTACTCTACGCTGTCGCCTTCTGCTGCGAAGAGAGCGTTAGCTGCCTCAAGGATAGCGTTCTTCTGCTCCTCGAACTCGTTGATGATACCTACGAGGGGCACCATGATCTCGGGATAGATAACTTTACCCTCTTTCTTCAACTCGAGAGCTGCACCGAGGATAGCAGTTGTCTGCATCTTGGTGATTTCGGGGTATGTGTTACCCAAGCGGCAACCGCGGTGACCGAGCATGGGGTTGAACTCCTCGAGAGATTTAACGCGACGCTGAACAGCCTCTACGCTCTTGCCCATAGCCTCGGCAAGCATCTGCTGGCCTTTTGCATCGTGGGGAACGAACTCGTGGAGAGGGGGATCCAAAAGACGTACAGTTACGTGCAAGCCTTCCATAGCCTTGAAGATACCAACGAAGTCGGCCTTCTGGTAGGGGAGGAGCTTGTCGAGTGCAATCTGACGCTCTTTTGTTGTCTCGGCAAGAATCATCTCGCGCATTGCTTTAATCTTCTCACCCTCGAAGAACATGTGCTCTGTACGGCAGAGACCGATACCGATAGCACCGAAGCTGCGTGCAACCTCTGCATCGTGGGGAGTATCAGCGTTGGTACGTACGCCCAAGCGTGCGTATTTGTCGCAAAGGCTCATAAGCTCTGCAAAGTCACCGCTGAGCTCGGGAGATTTTGTCTCAACCTTACCCTCGATAACCTGGCCGGTAGAACCGTTGAGTGAAATGTAGTCACCCTCGCAAAGCTCGAGGCCGTCTACTGTGATTGTGCGTTTTTTGTAGTCGATAACGAGGTTGCCGGCACCTGATACGCAGCATTTACCCATACCACGGGCTACAACGGCTGCGTGAGAGGTCATACCACCGCGAGCGGTAAGGATACCCTCGGCTGCTGCCATACCTGCGAGGTCCTCGGGAGAGGTCTCGATACGTACGAGAACCACTTTCTCACCATCCTCAGCCCATTTTGCTGCGTCGTCAGCGAAGAATACGATGCGACCTGTAGCAGCACCGGGAGAAGCGGGAAGACCGTTAGCGATAACTTTAGCCTTCTTGAGAGCCTCGGGGTTGAATACGGGGTGGAGAAGTTCGTTGAGTTTCTCGGGCTCCATACGTTTCAAAGCTGTCTTGTCGTCGATGATACCGTCACGGTAGAGGTCCATAGCGATTTTTACCATCGCAGCACCGGTACGTTTACCGTTACGTGTCTGCAAGAACCAGAGTTTACCTTCCTGTACGGTGAACTCCATATCCTGCATATCTTTGTAGTGAGCCTCGAGACGCTGCTGGATAGCGTCGAGCTCTTTGTACATCTCGGGCATAGCCTCCTCCATTGAGGGGTAGTTTGTTGCACGGTCCTCCTCGCTGATACCCTGCATCTCAGCCCAACGCTGTGAACCGATCTTTGTAATCTGCTGGGGAGTGCGGATACCTGCTACAACGTCCTCACCCTGTGCGTTTACAAGGTACTCACCGTTGAAGAGGTTCTCACCTGTAGCGGCGTCACGAGAGAAGCATACACCGGTAGCCGATGTGTCGCCCATGTTACCGAATACCATTGCCTGTACAGAAACTGCAGTACCCCACTCATCAGGAATTTTCTCCATACGACGGTAGAGGATAGCGCGCTCGTTGTTCCAAGATTTGAATACGGCGCAGATAGCACCCCAAAGCTGCTCGTAAGCGTCGGTGGGGAAGTCCTGGCCTGTCTGTGCTTTAACAGCAGCCTTGAATTTAGCAACGAGGTCTTTGAGGTTCTCAACGCTGAGGTCCTTGTCAAGAACAACACCGGCTTTCTCTTTTACCTCCTCGATGATTGCCTCGAAGGGGTCGATCTCCTCTTTGCTCTCGGGTTTCATACCAAGAACTACGTCACCGTACATCTGTACGAAACGGCGGTAAGAGTCCCACGCAAATTTAGCGTTGCCTGTTTTAGCTGCAAGTCCTTCTACTACGGTGTCGTTAAGACCGAGGTTAAGGATGGTGTCCATCATACCGGGCATTGAAGCACGAGCACCTGAACGTACTGAAACCAACAAGGGGTTTGCAGGGTCACCGAAAGTTGAGTTCATCAAGTTCTCGATGTTTTTTACTGCTGCTTCAACCTCTGCTTTGAGAAGCTCAATCACTTTCTCTTTACCAAGGCTGTAGTACTCGCCACAAACCTCAGTTGTGATGGTAAATCCGGGAGGAACGGGAATTCCGATAAGGTTCATCTCTGCCAAGTTGGCACCTTTACCTCCCAACAAATTTCTCATTGATGCGTTACCTTCAGCAAGACCATTACCAAAGGTATAGACTCTTTTGTCTGCCATAATTTTTGAGTTTATTGTTTGTTGATAAATAAAAATAAATAACTATTCACGTTTTTGCGGAGTTTCTCTTTGCAGGGATACTCCATCTAATTTGCAAATATAAGAAAAATGTTTGTAACCCGAAACTTATTGAAAAAAATATCGCGTATATTATTAAAATTTTAAGTTATTGCGTTAAAAATTCCAATAATCGGGAAAATAGATGTATTTTTGCCGAATATGAGAAATTTGCAATAATTTGAAAATGGCAAGAAAGAAGAAAGAACTTCCGCTCCTTGAGCAGATAAAAATAACGGGTGTCGCAGCCGAGGGTAAGGCTCTAGCCCGTGTTGATGACCTTGTGGTGTTTGTTCCCTTTGTGGTTCCCGGCGATGTTGTGGACTTGCAGGTGCGCCGCAAAAAACATAGTTACGCCGAGGCTGAGGCTGTAAAGTTTCATGAATATTCGCAGGAGCGCGCAACGCCTTTCTGTAAACACTATGGTGTTTGTGGCGGGTGCAAATGGCAGTGCTTGCAGTATGAGCATCAGTTGAAGTATAAACAGCAGCAGGTGGTCGATGCGCTTCGTCGCATCGGCAAGGTGGAACTTCCCGAAGTGATGCCTATTCTGGGTTCGGAAAACACCCACGCTTATCGCAATAAACTTGAATTCACTTTCAGTAACAAACGCTGGCTTACCTGGGAGGAGGTTGCGCAGGGTGTGGAGTACGACAATATGAATGCTCTTGGTTTCCACATTCCCGGTGCATTTGACAAGGTGCTCGATATTGAGGAGTGCGGTCTTATGTGCGACTTGAACAACCGTTTGCGTAACGGAATACGAGAGTATGCGGTTAAAGAGGGTATCTCTTTCTTTGACCTTCGTTCGCAGAAAGGTGTTTTGCGCAATATGATGATACGTACCTCTACCACAGGCGAAGTGATGCTGCTTCTCCAGGGAAAGGTAGAGAGTGACAGCGATATGGCGCAGTTGCAGAAGGTGCTTGGCTTTATTGCAGAAACCTTCCCTGAGATTACCTCTTTGCTCTATGTCGTGAATAACAAATGTAACGATACTTTCGGCGACCTTGAAGTGCACACCTTCAAGGGTACCGACGTTATTTTTGAGGAGATGGAGGGGTTGCGTTTTAAAGTAGGTCCGAAATCTTTCTACCAGACCAACAGTGCACAGGCGTATAACCTTTATAAGGTTGCGCGCGACTTTGCGGCGCTCACAGGCGATGAGGTTGTTTATGACCTTTACACCGGTACCGGTACCATTGCGAACTTTGTGGCAAAGAAGGCGAAAAAGGTTGTTGGTATAGAGTATGTCGAGGATGCTATCATTGATGCTCGCGTGAACGCGGAACTTAACGGTTTTGACAATCTTACTTTCTTTGCGGGCGATATGAAAGATATTCTTACCCGTGACTTTATTGATGCTCACGGCCGTCCCGACGTCATAATTACCGATCCTCCCCGTGCCGGAATGCACGACGATGTGATTGATACCATACTTTTTGCCGCTCCTCGCAGAATTGTATATGTGAGCTGTAATCCCGCAACACAGGCGCGTGACCTCTCTTTGCTCGACAAGGATTACAAGGTTACAGCCGTGCAGCCCGTGGATATGTTCCCTCATACCCACCACGTAGAAAATGTAGTACTTCTCGAAAGAAGATAATAAATATAGGATAAATATATGCGCAGAAATATAAAAAGCCTTCTTACGTTCAAGGTTACAGCTGAAGCTGAGCTTATAACCTTTCTTATGGAGAAGATGCACGGCATAAGCCGTAACAGAGCGAAGGCTCTTATCGTGAACCGTGTAGTGCTTGTCGATAATAAGATAACAACCCATCCGCTTGCGGAACTTAAACCCGGCCAGGTGGTGCAGCTCGACCGCTCAAAGCATAAACACTCGTTCCATAGCAACAAACTTGATATTGTTTACGAGGATCCTTATCTGTTGATAATTGATAAAGCGCCCGGTCTTTTGTCTATGAGCAATAATACTCGTCAGGAGACTGTGCAGACTATTCTTAACAATTATCTCGAAAAGGGTGGTGGCCGCAATACTTCGCACCTTGTCCACCGTCTCGACCGCGACACTTCGGGTCTTATGGTCTATGCAAAGGATGTGCAGACACAGCAATCACTTATCGAGGGTTGGCAGAATCTTGTAACCGACCGTCGTTATATTGCGCTTGTGTCGGGTACATTGGAGCAGAAGGAGGGTCGCGTGCAGTCGTGGCTCACTGAGGATAAACGCTTTGTAACCCACTCAAGCCCGGTGGATAATGGTGGCAAATTTGCCGTTACATATTATCGCGTGTTGCAAGAGGGTAATGGTTATTCGCTCGTGGAGTGTGAATTGCAGACCGGTCGTAAAAATCAGATTCGTGTACATATGGCCGACTTGGGACACCCTGTTGTGGGTGACCATAAATATGGCAGCAGTGATGATTGCATACGTCGTCTTGGTTTGCACGCATATATGCTTTGCTTCCGTCACCCGGTGAATGGCAAGTTGTTGCGCTTTGAGACTCCCGTGCCTGCCTGTTTTGAAAAATCATTGAATGGTTAACGCTGTGCTGAGATTTTTGCTTGCATTTGCGCTGTTGCTTTTTCTTGAGCCCGCCCCGGCGCGTTGTCGTGTTTTTTTACCCGCTGATACGACACTGCTCTTTAATAAGATGCCTGCCGATACGGTTGTCGTGAAAAAGAAACCGGAGCCAAAAGTTGCGCGTAAAAAACCGGCAGCAAAGAAGGGTTCTGTTGCTCCCAAAAAGGTGGCTGCAAAGGCTGCGGTTGAAAAGAAGACCGATTCGGTAGCTTATTCGGAGCGTAAGTATTCGCTTGGCGACCGTGTTATTATGCGTGGCGATACAGGTGCCGATGTAAAGAAACTTGCCGAGATAATGGTTAAAAACCTTTATATAGATGAAAAGGCGGTTTCCTATACAAAGAGCGGTGCGGTTCTCTACGATGGCGAGTTGTTGCGGGCTGTAAAATTGTTTCAAAAAGTTTCGGGGTTGTATGACGATGGAATTGTTGGTACTACAACCATTAAGGAATTGCGCAAAATACACAGGTGGCGCAGAACTTCCAATTGATAAAACACAAAAAGCGAACACGATTATGTTCGCTTTTTTATATGCTTGTAGCTTTAATTCTTAAAGATTCCAGGATTTCAAATCCTTGCTGCTTTCGAGTGTGTTTTCAAGTTTGTCGGGCAGGTTGCAGAAAAAGTCTATGCCTGTGATTTCTTCAAGTTCGTCTATACTTATTGCATAGTCGCTTAAATTGCCTCCTGTATTGTTGTTATGGTTCATAAGAAAAGCGATTCCATAGTATGAATTGCTTTTTTTGCGTACAAGTGCCATAAAGTATTTTTTTGGAATGGTTAGCGTGTTCTTTACATCGTACTCGCCCTCTCTTATGGTTGCTCCTTTGACAACGTAGAGGACATCGTTTGTTACTGCCCACCCGTAGCTTCGGTTGTTTATTTTTGTTTCGAGTTTGTTCCACGGGCCGTCCTGATTGAATGTCGAACGCATGGGTGACATGTTTACCGAGTAGAATGTTTGCCTGTTTGCGTCCTGTGAGTATAGGCGGTCGTATGATGCTACAAGGTGACCGCGGTCGTATCCGCTGAGTCCGTATATAGAATATATACCGCGGCTTGAATCCATTTGGTCTTCTGCTGGCAGTTCAGGGGCGTAATCCCAGGGGTCTCCTTTCCATTCGGTTTTTTTCCAATCATTTCTGTTCCAGTTTGTTGCCTTGTTGCCGCCCTCAAAAGTAAAGGCAATCCAACGTGCGTGGCGACGTGTGGTGTTGTACGATACGCTATAAGTCACCTGTTCCTTTCCGCTTTCTCTTGTTGTGTATGTGAGGAATACATCGTCGTCGTTGATTGCGGGAATTTCGTAGCGTGCAGCGTATTTGCTGCTGGTTGTGTTTGTATTTGCGTTGGTGTTGTTGGGGTCGGCGGTGCCTATTGCGCCGATGCTATCGCCTCCGCTACATGCTGCAAAAATGGTGGCAAGTGCGAGTGTGTATAGAATGTGTTTCATACTACTTGTGTTGTGTGTAAAATAAAAAAGGTGTATTAAGCGCGCTTAATACACCTTTTTGCTTTGTTACATCTATTATTTCTTGATTTTTGCGTAACGGCTCATGAACTTGTCTACGCGACCGGCTGTATCCACGAGTTTTGCTTTACCGGTGTAGAAGGGGTGAGATGTGTTTGAAATCTCAAGTTTAATCAAGGGGTATGTCTCGCCCTCGAATTCAATAGTCTCCTTTGTGTTGCAGGTTGACTGTGAAAGGAAGCAATCGCCGTTTGACATATCTTTGAATACAACGGGGCGATAAGCTGTGGGATGAATGTCTTTTTTCATTTTATTACTTTGTTTTATGTTCTTTATATGCCGTTAACACGCGACAAAACGTGTATATAAGCTTTCGAGGTGCAAAGGTAGTGTATTTGCTTTAATTGGCAAAATTTTTCCCGTGCTTTTTTCGGGTAAAAGCAAATTATTCAACGTAAAGTACCAAACCTTTAAGGTATTCTCCTTCGGGGTGGTATATGTTTACGGGGTGGTCGGCCGGCTGGGTGAGCTGGTGCAGAATGCGCACGTTGCGTTTTGCCATTGCTGCTGCGGTGAACACTGCTGTGCGGAAATCCTGCTTGCTTACTACCTGTGAGCATGAGAAGGTGAAGAGTATTCCTCCCGGCTGTATCTTTTCAAGCGCTTTTGCGTTAAGGCGACGGTAGCCTATGAGGGCATTGCGCAAGGCGTCGCGGTGCTTGGCAAATGCGGGCGGGTCGAGAATTATGAGGTCGTAATTACTGCCCATGCGCTCAAGATAGTCAAAGGCATCCTCGGCAAATGCAGCGTGGCGTGTGTCGCCGGGGAAGTTTATTGCTACGTTTGCGTTTGTAAGCTCAATGGCTTTTGCCGAACAGTCAACAGAGTGTACAACTTCGGCACCACCGCGCAAGGCGTATATGCTGAAACCTCCTGTGTAGCAGAACATGTTGAGCAGCTTGCGTCCTTTTGCGTATTTCTCGAGCAAAGAACGGTTTTCGCGCTGGTCAACAAAGAAACCGGTCTTTTGTCCGCGTATCCAGTCGATGTGGAATTTCAACCCATATTCGGTTGAAACATTTTCGGCATCACCACCCATAATGTATCCGTTCTCTTTGCTGATATCGGCTTTGAAGGGTAGTGTGGTTTCCGATTTGTAGTAGATGTTTTTGAGGCTCTCGCCCATTGTGTTCTTTAGTGCTTCGGCAACCTCATTGCGGTTTACGTGCATTCCCACGCTGTGAGCCTGCATAACTGCTGTTGGGCCGTAAATGTCGATGATGAGGCCCGGCAGGCAGTCGCCCTCGCCGTGTACAAGGCGGTAGGTGTCGTTGTCGGCGCGGTCGGCAACACCGGTACTGCGGCGTAAGTCGTATGCGGTGGCTATGCGGTGGTTCCAGAACGCCTGGTCTATGGGTTCGTCGTTAAAGGTGAGTACACGCACTGCAATGCTGCCCACCTGGTAGTGGCCGCGAGCAATGAATTCGCCGCTGTTTGTGTAAACGGTTACAATTTCGCCCTCTTCGGGTTTGCCATCGATACGTGCGATTGCTCCCGAGAATATCCAGGGGTGGAAACGGCGCAGAGACTCTTCCTTGCCGCGTTTGAGTATTACGGATTTTTCCATAGTTTCTCTTTATCTGTTTTCAATTTCTTTCAGTCGGTTGTATATCTTGAGGCAGGCCCAAGCGTCGGTGGCTGCGTACTGTTTCTGTTTGTCGGTAAGTACGTCGTGTTCCCAGTTTGTGAGCTGTTGGCTTTTTGATATTCTCTCGCCAAATATTATTGCGTATATCTTCTGCAGGCTCATCTCTTCGATTCCGAATGTGCTTACATATTTCTGAAGGTCGAAAAAACCGCCGGCTTTGAATCTTTTGCGGCGGGCGAGGGCTTGATAATCATCGTGCAACGACACGCCGATTTTTAGAATTTCAGGGTTTTCGAGCAATGAAATCAGCGAGTCGGGCATACCGGTGCGGCAGAGACGTATTAGAAAACAGGTATCGGCCGTGGCGAGCTGCAAGAGTGATACGTTGTATTGCACCCCTTTGCGGAACGACGGGCGTGTCTCGGTGTCAAGCCCAAGAATTTTTTCTTTTGACAGGGCTTTGACCGCTTTTTCTACATTCTCGGCAGTGTCGATGGTTATGATGCGCCCCGGGTATAGCAGGGTGGGCATCTGCGCAACTTCGCTTTTTTCTATGTGTGCGTTAAAAAATTTCATTCTCGTCATCCTCTTCGTCGGGCTCGCTGTTGTATGCAATGTCGTGGAGTGCGCGCAGTGTGTTCACTGTTCTTTGTCCCCAGTATTGGCGGAAGTGTTCGTTGCACTCGATGATGGCATCGTGCATTGTTTCGTTTATGCTTGTTTGGAAAAGGCATACGAAATTCTTTACATCCTGGTAGATGTCGGCAATGTCCTCCGAAATGTTTCTCGATATGGGAGTATCGCTGTATTTCATATCCTCGACAAAAACATCGAGGTAAACATCCTTGTCGGCGAGAAGGCCGGCTATTGTCATACGCAGAATTTCGTAGCTGTCTTCGGTTACGAAATCTTCAAGGTCGTCCTCGCTTGCTCTCTCCTCCATTGGCAGCATTTGTGCTTTGAGGTAGAGTAGGGGAAGTATTTTGAGCATGGTGCCCACAAATTCCTTGCGTGTGTGTTCGTTGGCGCGCTCAACGTATGCGCAAAACTCTGCCGCTACGGTTACGAATTCCACTGTGTCGCGGCTGAATACTATGTCGTTGCTATTCTCCATAGTTCCTTTTTCGTTGTTTTTATCGGTTTCTTTTCAATTTGCCGCGAAGTTACAAAAAAATAGCGGAGATAGGGGCGATGCTATCTGTTTTTTTTATATCTTCGCAATGTTTATCTCTATTTATAATTTGGGGATATTGTTAGAAAAAGAATAGGATATGGCGAAGAAAAATACCGTGCAGGAGAAAAAAGCTCCTGTTCTCAAGAAAATAAAATTTGTTTTAAGCAACCCGACACTGCATTTTTTTCTTGGACTCTTTTCGGGAGTTCTTGCGATATTTATTTGCAGTTCCTTCCTCTCGTTCTTCTCGTCGGGAGGTGCCGACCAGAGCGCAATGGATGCTATGGCAGAGGGTGCGGAAGCTGTTGTTGAAAACACATCGGGCAAGAGTGGTGCGCTCTTTGCCGATTTTCTCATAAACGGCAGTTTCGGTTGGTCGTCGGTTCTTGTGGTGCCATTCCTTGTGGCTCTAATGCTTCGCCTTATGAACATTCGCCGTCCCGACCTTACCAAATGGTTTATAATTACCGTTTTTTCAGTGGTGTGGGGCTCGGTCTTCTTCGCTTTTCTGCTTGGTGATTTCTTTGCCGGCAGTTTTATGTCGCCCGGTGGCCGCCACGGAGAATTTGTGAGTGCTTGGCTTATGGACAAAATAGGCGTTGTCGGGGTGGTGCTGCTGCTTGTTGTAACGCTTATAATTCTTATGACCTACATAACCAGGGAGACGATAACCTGGTTGCAAAAAATACTTTCTTTCAGTTTTATTCCCAAGGTTTCGGAAAATGAAGCCGAGGTTGCAGGTGAAGAGCCGGCGGAATCTGTCGAGAATGTAACGGAAGAATTTGTAGATGAAGAAACCGGTGAGATTATTTCAGAAGAGCCTCCTGTCGATAATGTCGTTGAATACGATTTGGAAGATATGCCTGTCGAGGAGCCTATGGCCGAAGAAGATGATATTGTAATGGAGGTTGAAGAAGAGCCGGAATCTTTGCCCGAAGAGCCTGCTGATGATATTGCAGCGCGGTTCGATGCGGTGGCGGCACGTGCTGCATCTCCCGATGCTTCTCCCATAAAGATGGAGGTGGAAGAGGCTGCCGGTGACGATGATACCGGTGGCGATATGTTGCGCCCCATAAATCCCAAAGATGAGTTGAGTTATTACAAACCTCCTACGGTTGACTTGCTCGATAAATATGAGCAGACTGCTCATGCAATCGACATGAACGAGCAGAATGCCAATAAGGAGAAAATTGTGGAGGTACTGCGTAACTTTGAAATAAAAATCAGTTCTATAAAGGCAACGGTTGGTCCCACAATTACGCTCTATGAGATAACTCCCGCTCCCGGCATACGTATCTCAAAGATAAAGAATCTCGAGGATGATATTGCAATGAGCCTTTCTGCTCTCTGTATCCGTATCATTGCGCCCATTCCCGGTAAGGGTACTGTGGGTATTGAGGTTCCTAATGCCAACAAGCAGATTGTGCCTATGGCATCGTTGCTCAACAGCCGAAAATACAAGGAGACCGATATGGCTTTGCCGCTTGCGCTGGGAAAGACCATCTCGAACGATGTCTTTATGGTTGATATGGCAAAAATGCCTCACTTGCTTGTTGCCGGTGCAACAGGTATGGGTAAGTCGGTTGGTTTGAACGCGATAATCACTTCTCTTCTCTACAAGATGCACCCCGCTTATCTGAAATTTGTGATGGTCGATCCTAAAATGGTGGAGCTCAGTCTTTACAACGTGCTTGAAAAGCATTTCCTTGCAAAACTCGAAGGCGAAGATGAACCCATAATCACCGATGTAAATAAAGTGGTGCGCACCTTGAAATCTCTTTGTGTGGAGATGGATAACCGCTACAAACTATTGCAGATGGCATCGGTGCGCTCGGTTAAGGAGTATAACGAGAAATATCTTAATAAAGAGTTGCTGCCCACAAAAGGACATCGTTTTATGCCCTATATCGTTGTTATAATTGACGAGTATGGCGACCTTATGATGACTGCCGGACGCGAGGTTGAGCAGCCTATCGCTCGCATTGCTCAAAAAGCGCGCGCCGTGGGTATTCATATGATTATTGCAACACAGCGCCCCACAACAAATATTATTACAGGTACCATAAAGGCTAACTTCCCTGCGCGTATGGCTTTCCGTGTAATCTCGGTTATCGACTCGCGCACTATTCTCGACCGCCAGGGTGCCAACCAGTTGCAAGGTCGTGGCGATATGCTTTTCCTTGCCGGAAACGACCCTGTGCGTGTGCAGTGTGCTCTTGTTGAAACCAAGGAGGTGGAACGTGTGTGTGCACATATTGCAAAACAGCAGGGGTATCCCACTGCATATATACTTCCCGAACCCGACGAAGTGTCGGGCGATGGTGGTGGCTCTGCTACGCGTGGCGAACTGTCTTCCGACAAACTCGACCCTCTCTTTGCCGATGCTGCCCGCATAGTGGTAATCCATCAGCAGGGCTCAACATCGCTCATACAGCGTAAATTGAATGTGGGCTTCAATCGTGCCGGTCGCATAATGGATCAGTTGTGCCAGACAGGTCTTGTTGGCGAGCAGGAGGGCAGCAAGCCCCGCCAGGTGCTTTGTGCCGACGAGGCCGACCTTGAATTCCGTTTGAAACAGTTGCTTTGATATTTGTATCTTTATATAATTTTGATATTTGTATCTTTATATAATAAGGTGAATATGAAAAAAAGTTTTTTTATAATATGTTTGATGCTCCCCTTGATGCTTTTTGCGCAAACGCCCGAGGCAACCGGTTTGCTTGAACAGGCTGTGAAAAAGATTGAGGCTGACGCGGCAGTGCAGATGACATTTGCCTATACGGTGTACGACAATGCCGGTGAGGAGCAGTTCAGTGACGAGGGTGCCCTCAAACTCGCTGGTGGCAAGTATGCGCTCCATATTTCCCCTATGAGATTGTGGTGCGACGGTGAAACGCAGTGGAACTATATGGCATCTAATAATGAATTGTATATAACACAGGCCGGTTCCGATGAGGCTCAAATATATAACCCGGTCTATCTTATGGGGCTTTATAAAGAGGGTTATGATTGTGAGGTGAAGAGTGTGAGTGGCAAGAAACAGGTTACTCTCTCTGCCACTTCGGCTGATGCCTCTTTCGATAAGGTTGAAATAACCCTGGATGCTGAAAGCCTGCGTCCCACAGCAATGACTATTTTTGTTGCCGGGCAAGGATATACCAAAATTCTTATAAACGGCTATAAGCCGAAATGTATGTTCGACGCCCGTGTTTATAAATGTCCTGTCGAGGACTTTCCCGGCGTTGAAATTGTTGATATGAGGTAATAAATAAAAAATACGATATATGAGAAAGACTAAATGTTTGATTATCGGTTCGGGTCCTGCCGGTTACACAGCTGCTATATATGCTTCGCGTGCAAACCTTTCGCCCGTACTCTATGAGGGCATACAACCCGGCGGTCAGCTTACACAGACAACCGTAGTTGAAAATTTTCCAGGCTTTCCTTTGGGCATAACCGGTCCCGAACTTATGGATAATATGCGTAAGCAAGCTATAAATGTGGGTGCCGATATCTGTGCGGGAAGTGTTACGGAAGTTGATTTCGAGACAATTCCTTACAAGGTTACCATAGATGACGGTAATGTGGTTGAGGCTGACACTGTGATTATTGCAACAGGTGCCGCTGCCAAATATCTCGGTCTTTCCGATGAAATTAAGTATCAGGGTATGGGTGTCAGTGCCTGTGCTACCTGTGACGGCTTTTTCTATCGTAAGAAAGTTGTTGCGGTGGTAGGTGGTGGTGATACCGCCTGTGAAGAGGCCAATTACCTTGCTTCGCTTGCAGCAAAGGTTTATCTGATTGTTCGCAAGCCTTATCTGCGTGCTTCAAAGGCTATGCAGGACCGCACTTTGAACAATCCCAAGATTGAGGTTCTTTTTGAACATAATACCGAAGGTCTTTTTGGCGAAGACGGTGTTGAGGGTGTTCATCTTGTAAAACGCAAGGGCGAGCCCGACGAGAAGCACTATGATATAGCAGTTGATGGCTTTTTCCTTGCGATAGGTCACAAACCCAATAGTGATATCTTTAAAAAATATTTGAAAACAGACGAGACCGGCTATTTTGTTCCTGCCGATGCAAGCGGAGTGAAAACACTTGTACCCGGAGTCTTTGTTGCCGGTGATGTTGCCGATCCTCACTATCGTCAGGCGATAAATGCTGCTGCAAGTGGTTGTCGTGCGGCGATGGAGGCCGAGCGTTATCTGTCGGGCAAGTAAACATTTGAACTTATCCCGGTAAACACACGAATAGAGAATATGGATGCCTTTTATCCCTTATATCCGCTTTTGTTCGAGAACGACTTTCACACGATAGTCTGGGGCGGTCGTAACCTTAAACCAATGAAAGGGCTCGCTGCCGACGAAGATCGGGTGGGCGAGTGCTGGGAGGTTAGTGCGGTTCCCGGTGCTGAATCGGTTGTAAAGAATGGAGTTTTTGCAGGGCGAAAATTGTCGGAACTGGTTGCGGATTATGGTGAATATCTTCTCGGCAGTTCGGTTGCCGAAAAGTATGGCAAGGAATTTCCCATACTTGTGAAGTTTATCGACGCGGAGCGTGACCTCTCGATACAGGTGCATCCCAACGACGAGCTTGCCCGCGCCCGTCACGGCTGTTTTGGAAAAACAGAGATGTGGTATGTGCTGAAGGCTGAACCTGGTGCAGCTCTCTATTCGGGTTTCAACCAGGCTATTACTCCTTATGAGTATGCGAAACGTGTGGAAGATGGCAGCATCTGCGAGGTGTTGCAACGCCACGAAGTCAAGGCCGGCGATTGCTTTTATATCCCTTCGGGGCGTGTACACGCTATCTGTGGAGGTATTATGGTTGCCGAAATTCAGCAGAGCTCAAATATAACATATCGCATATTCGACTATAACCGTCCAGGTCTTGATGGAAAGATGCGTCAATTGCACGTTGAAGAGGCAAAAGATGCCATAGATTTTAAAATTTACGACGACTACAAGCAAAATTACGAGCGTAAGCTTAACAAGCCTGTGGCTCTTGTCGATACTCCATTCTTTGTGGTAAAGTTGCTCGAAGTTAATCGCGCCTTCCATCGCAAACTGTTCAAGTATGACTCTTTTGTGATATATGTGTGCGTGGAGGGCGATTGTACCATAAATGTCAAAAATACAGATAACCCTCATTACCCCGACAGCTACGAAAGTACGGTTTATTTGAAAGAGGGGTGCAGTTGTCTTGTGCCTGTTGATTGTGCCGATTACGACGTTGTGCCCAACAACGAGTCGGGCACAACAAAACTGCTGGAAGTCTATATCGACAATAAGAATTATTGAAAATTCTGCTTGCAGTAACGGTAAAAAAGTGCAAAAAGTTTCTCTGTGAAGAAAATATTTCTTATCTTTGCACCCGATTTAGTCCGCAGGGGTTGAATAAGTTGCGCTCACGAAGAGGGCACACCTCCCGGAAATCACAATAAAAGCTATAAATTAAATGTACGCAATTGTTGAGATTAACGGACAGCAGTTCAAGGCAGAGGCCGGCAAGAAGCTGTACGTGCACCACATCAAAGGTGCTCAGAATGACACAACCGTAGAGTTCGATCGCGTGTTGTTGTTGGATAATGAAGGTGCTATCACCGTGGGTGCTCCCACCGTTGAGGGCGCAAAAGTAGTTTGCTATATCGGCAATGTTCGTGAGATGAAACAGACTCGCAAATCAAAAGATGGTCAGAACATCGTTACTACACGTGTTATCGACCCCGCTTTGGTTAAGGGTGACAAAGTTTTGGTTTTCCACAAACGTCGTCGTAAAGGTTACCGCAAATTGAACGGTCACCGTCAGCAGTTTACAGAGTTAGTTGTTAAAGAAATTATCGGTTAATTTTTAAAAAAGAAGTATTATGGCACATAAGAAAGGTGTTGGTAGTTCAAAGAACGGCCGTGAGTCAGCAAGTCAGAGACTTGGTGTTAAAATTTGGGGCGGCCAGGTATGCAAAGCCGGTAATATCATCGTTCGTCAGCGTGGTACTGTTCACTATCCCGGTGCAAACATCGGTATGGGTAGCGATCACACTCTTTACGCTTTGATTGACGGCGTTGTAACTTTCAAACGTGGTAAGAACGACAAGAGCTATGTTTCTGTTGCTCCTATCGCCGAGAAAAACTAATTGAGGATAAGTTATCCGCATAAAATAAAGACAACCTTTCGAGGTTGTCTTTATTTTTTTGTCTTGCAGGCTCAATTTTTTCGGCAAGCGTGTTAAAAACAATAAAATAAATTGTACCTTTGTGAATTACTGCATTTGTGGCAGTGATGTTGTTTAGTAAACAAAGAAAAACAAGAATATATGCTTACAATTAAAGTAATTGCCCAGGATACCGAGAAGGTGATAAAGGGCCTTGAGAAAAAACATTTCAATAATGCGAAAGAGACTATAGAGAAGGTTCTTGAATTTGACAAGGAACGTCGTGCCGCACAGTCGGAACTCGACAACGTACTTGCGCAGAACAAGCAACTTGCTGCGAAAATCGGTCAGTTGATGAAGGAGAAGAACATCGCAGAGGCCGAGAATGTTAAAGCTCAGGTTGCAGAACTTAAAGAGAGTGCAAAGGCTTTGGAGGAGAAAATGAATGCTGCTGCCGAAAGTGTCAACGCATTGCTTTATACCATCCCCAATATTCCTTACGATGAGGTGCCCGAAGGAAAGGTTGCCGAGGATAACGTGGTTGAAAAGACCGGTGGTATGGAAACAGTGTTGCCCGAGAATGCACTTCCTCACTGGGAGCTTGCAAAGAAATACGACCTCATCGACTTCGACCTTGGTGTGAAGATTACCGGTGCCGGTTTCCCCGTTTACAAAGGCAAGGGCGCGCAGTTGCAACGCGCTCTCATCAACTTCTTCCTCGACGAGGCACGCAAGGCCGGTTATGTTGAGATTATGCCTCCCACAGTGGTTAATGCTGCTTCGGGTTTTGGTACAGGTCAGTTGCCCGACAAAGAGGGACAGATGTATCATTGCGGTCTCGACGATCTTTACCTCATTCCCACAGCCGAGGTTCCCGTGACAAATATCTATCGCGATGTTATACTCGACGAAAAGTCACTTCCTATAAAGAACTGTGCTTACACACAATGTTTCCGTCGTGAGGCTGGTTCTTATGGTAAGGATGTACGCGGTCTTAACCGTTTGCACGAGTTCTCAAAGGTTGAGATTGTACGCATCGATACTCCCGAGCATAGTAAGGAGTCACACAAAGAGATGCTCGAGCACGTTGAGGGACTTTTGAAGAAACTCGAACTTCCTTACCGCATTCTCCGTCTCTGTGGTGGCGATATGAGCTTTACAGCTGCTCTCTGCTTCGACTTTGAGGTTTATTCAGAGGCTCAGAAACGTTGGTTGGAGGTAAGCTCGGTATCGAACTTCGACAACTATCAGGCCAATCGTTTGAAATGCCGCTACCGCACAGCCGATAAAAAGACAGAGCTTTGCCACACACTTAACGGTTCGGCACTAGCTCTTCCCCGTATCGTGGCTGCATTGCTCGAGAACAACCAGACACCCGAGGGTATCAAGATTCCCAAAGCTCTCGTTCCCTACTGCGGTTTTGAGATTATAGATTAACGTAATAAAACACGATAAAATATTACCGATATGTTTAAAATAGTATCGAAAGAACAATTCTCCGAGAAGGTTTTTCGTTTGCGTGTAGAGGCTCCGCTTATTGCCAAGTCGTACAGAGCCGGTAACTTTGTTATTATCCGCGTGGGTGAGAAGGGTGAGCGTATTCCCTTGACCATTGCACACGCTGATGCAGAAAAAGGTATCATAACATTGGTAATTCAGAAAGTGGGCTTGAGCTCATCGCGTTTGTGTGACCTTAACGAGGGCGATTACATTACCGACGTGGTTGGTCCCCTTGGCCAGGCTACTCACATTGAGAATTTCGGTACAGTTGTATGTGCCGGTGGTGGTGTGGGTGTTGCGCCTATGCTTCCCATTGCAGCTGCTCTTAAGAAGGCCGGCAACCGTGTAATCTCGGTGCTTGCAGGTCGTTCAAAAGACCTCATCATCCTTGAAAAAGAGGTGCGCGAGGTTTCGGACGAGGTAATTATTATGACCGACGATGGCTCTTATGGCGATAAAGGTCTTGTTACCGAGGGTATAGAGCGCGTAATCAAGCGCGAGACTGTTAACCACTGTGTGGCTATCGGTCCTGCCATAATGATGAAATTCGTATGTAAACTTACAAAACAATATGAAATTCCCACCGTTGTATCACTCAACACAATTATGGTCGATGGTACAGGTATGTGTGGTGCTTGCCGCGTAACCGTTGGTGGAAAAACCAAATTTGTTTGCGTCGATGGTCCCGAATTTGACGGTCACCAGGTTGACTTTGACGGAATGATGCAGCGTTTGTGCAGCTTCAAACGTGAGGAAACCGAGGAGTTGCAGAAACTCGAAAAATGTGAGGCCGAAGGCAACGATGCATGCGAGCTCACAAGTCGCGATGCAGAGTGGCGTGTGGCTCTTCGCAGCAAGATGAAGCCCAAGGAGCGTACAACCATCGAGCGTTGTGTTATGCCCGAGCTTGAGCCTGCATACCGTGCTACAAAGTTGCGCGAAGAGGTTAACACCGGTCTTACAAAAGAGATGGCTATGGTTGAGGCACAGCGCTGTCTCGACTGTCCCAACCCTGCTTGTATGGAGGGTTGTCCTGTGAGCATACAGATACCTTCGTTTATAAAGAACATTGAGCGTGGTGAATTTGCAAAGGCTGCCCAGGTGCTCAAAATGACAAGTTCGTTGCCCGCAGTTTGCGGTCGTGTTTGTCCCCAGGAGAAACAGTGCGAGAGCAAATGTATCCACTTGAAGATGGGTCACAAGGCTGTTGCTATTGGTGCTCTTGAGCGTTTCGCTGCCGACTATGCACGCGAAAGCGGTGAGCAGTCGGTTCCCGCAGTTGCTCCTTCAAATGGCATTAAAGTTGCTGTTGTAGGTTCGGGCCCCGCCGGTCTTTCATTTGCCGGTGATATGGCAAAACTCGGTTATAGCGTAACCGTGTTCGAGGCATTGCACGAGATTGGTGGTGTGCTCAAATATGGTATTCCCGAATTCCGTTTGCCCAATGCCATTGTTGATGTAGAGATTGATACTCTTAAAGCGATGGGTGTTGAGTTTGTAAAGGACTGCGTTATTGGAAAGACAATTTCCATAGCACAGCTCGAAGAGGAGGGCTACAAAGGTGTATTCGTTGCATCGGGTGCCGGTCTTCCCAACTTTATGAACATCCCCGGCGAGAATTCTATTAACATTCTCTCTTCAAACGAGTATCTTACTCGTGTAAACCTTATGGATGCTTCCAACCCCGAAACCGATACTCCCATGCACATTGGTAAGCGTGTGGCTGTTGTTGGTGGTGGTAACACCGCTATGGACTCGGTGCGTACAGCGCTTCGTTTGGGTGCAGAGCGTGCGATGATTATCTATCGTCGTTCCGAGGCCGAAATGCCCGCTCGTCTCGAAGAGGTTAAGCATGCCAAAGAGGAGGGTGTTGAGTTCCTCACACTCCATAACCCCATTGAATATATTGCCGACGAGAAGGGTTGTGTTAAACAGATTGTGTTGCAGAAGATGGAGCTTGGTGAACCCGACGCTTCAGGTCGTCGTTCTCCCGTGGCAATCGAGGGTGCAATAGAGACTATCGACATTGATATGGCAGTGGTTTCTGTGGGTGTTTCTCCCAACCCCCTTGTACCCACTTCGGTTGAGGGCTTGGAACTTGGTCGCAAGAACACAATTGCTGTTAACGAGAAGATGCAGTCGTCTATACCTTTCATCTTTGCAGGTGGTGACATCGTACGCGGTGGAGCAACTGTAATCCTTGCTATGGGTGACGGCCGTAACGCAGCAGCTTCAATGCACGAGATGTTGAGCAAGTAAATCTCTGCTCTTAACAATACAAAAAAGTAATGGCGACTATTTCAGTCGCCATTACTTTTTTGTTTATTCGTTGGGGTTGCCCACACGTCCCATAAACAGAATTGTGCCGCCTGCATTTTCCCTTATTGCAAAAATAAATGGGCGGTTCAGTTTCATATGTTTGCTTTTGTCTGCAGGTGGTGGCATAAATCCGGATCTTATATCCGCAGTGGCGCCAGCAGCTTCCACGCCTGTTTCATCAATTGATATATAGTTTTTCTGTACAATATGGTCCATATATGGTGCGCCTATTGAAATTCCGCTAAAATCGGCATCGGTGGTGAATGCTCTCTCTATGCCCATTGCGCGGAGCGTGGGAATTATGTTTGTCGCGAATTCTATTTTGAATTTTGGCACTTCGAACTTGAACATATACTCGTTTCCTTTCACAAAATTGTTGTCATATATTTGTGCCACTCTTTGTGCAGCCTCTTCTGTTGTCACGCCTTCCTGAGGCAGTATGAATAGCATTGAATATTCTCCCGCTGCAAGTTCCTTTGCGCACGCCTGCAAGAATTCGTCTTCGTAATATGTGGCAAACCATTCCTGTTTCATCATATCTACCTCAATTACCTCGCCATTGGCCTTTCTGAATGTCGTTTTGCGTGTATAATTATCTATAAACGGGCGTCTCCAAAGTCCTTTGAAGTAGATTGCGTTCACGAGTACCATTTGTGCCGTGGTGGGCAGGCCGGGAACAATGTTGTTTATTTTTCCCAGGGTGGCGTTGCTGCACCAATTGTTAATCTCATCAGTTGCGGTGCTTAGTGTGGTGGTTTGCACCACGGCATTATAGTATTTGCTGTTTGTCTCTTTGAATTGCTCTTTAACCTCTATCGATTTGTCGAGCCAGATGGAGTTGGCTGTCGTGACTTCCACTTTTTTACTATTGTTTATTTTCTGCATGGCCGAGCACTGCAAACTGTTGTATGCCTCGCGGTTATTATATGCGGCAGGGCTTCCCAATGCGGTGTACATCTCCTTGGCTGTTTTACCGTTAGCGCCGTTGGCACTCATTGAAAGTGCCCACATTGCGCTCACCGGCGATATGCAGAAATTTTCCTCTTTAATGGTTCCGCTTGCTGTTTTGAAAAAGTCCATAGCGAAAGAGGAATCCGTTTGTTCAATGTTATTTGTTATGCTTTTGGGTGATGAACAGGCTGCAAGCGTTGTTGCAAGCAGTGCTGTCGCAACTGTTTTTGTAATGTTATTCATTCTGTTTGGTTATTACATTTATACTAAGCATTTGACTGCGAGGTTTCGCAGTTTCTTCTTTCTCTATATGATAGACGTAAAAAAGCAGCGAGGTGTCACAAATAAATATATTTTTTTTTGAAAAAATATTGTTAAAATATAATTTAACATATCCGTGATGCGCAGAAAAGGGGTAGTCGTTCCGCTTGTTTCTGAATGTAGTTGGGTATTTATAAAATGAAGCTACGTCAAAAATTGCTTTTCACACAACTTCATTTTATTGTATTGTCGGTCTGTTTAAAGCATCTTTAAAAGTTCCTCTTTTGTTATGCCCAAAAGAGCTGCTTTTGCTTTAAATTGCGGCAGTTCTTCCTCTATGAATTCGCGGCGTTGCGCTTCCCTAATCCTATCCTTCGCCCCCTCTTTGACAAAATAACCGAGTCCGCGTTTGTTGTATATTATCTCCTTGCTTTCGAGTAATTGGTAAGAACGCACAATGGTGTTGGGGTTCACACCGAGCGTTGCACCAAGTTCGCGTACCGACGGTATGCGAGCCTCTTCGGCCCACGTGTCGCAGAGAATTTTCTCCTGCATCATATCGGCGGTTTGCAGGTATATAGGTTTGTGTTCGTTGAACTCCATAAATTTATGCTTTTATACGTTTGAGTAAAGTGTATATAATGGGTTGCAAGGCAACAATGTTTATCAGCGCTATAACGTCGAAACCTTTTACAAGGTCTGTGGGGTTCAAACCGTTTTCAAAAAGTATGTCGAAGACTATTTCAATCAGGTTAATTTCTATTATTATTGTAAGGATTGTTATTACAACGCTTTGCCATATTTTACGTTGTGTATAAATCAACAAAAACAGAGTATTGAAACTAACACCTCCCCATATAATCATGATGTAGTGAAACAGATTCAGTTTTCTATGGCTCATGAGATTTATTATATCCCATGCGTCGAAAAATATGAAATGCTTCATAGAGAATCCAGCAGCTATGAAATCGATGCACATTTTTACTATAAGTATTGTGGCGGGGGCAACGATTAGAGTGTTTATGAGCAGGGAGATGTATTTCTCTATATTGCTTGCCGGCAGTGTTGCGTACAGGTGTTTATTTCTTTTCTTGAATAGTTTGTAATAGAAAATGAATGGTGATATGGAGATTATAGACATCAGCATATCGTTGCTTAATGTGCGGAATATGGGACCAATGAGTCTTGCCTCGTCGTTCGCAAAGTGGTTCAGAACTCTCATCAGCATAACGAAAGCCAGGAGTATGGTGCCGAAGAGTATAATTCTGTATATATAACGGCTGCTCTTGTTTTCGTAGATGAGCAGGTGGGTTATGCGTTGCAGGTTTATGTTGTTTGTGGTTTTCATAGCGATAATTTGTTGCTTATTTTTTTCAGTCCGATATATGCAAAAAATTGCAGCACCAGAATGTAGAATATTGTTACTGCTTCGTTAGGTACAGCAGGTATGGTTATTTGGGTTATACGGCGTGTGTAATCGGCTATAAACGGTAGCAACAATATGATGCCTGCTGTTATATATCCTCCTTTCCAAAGGTGGGTAATGTATATGAATGTTACAATGCTTATAATGAATACTATATTTACGTAACTGCTGTTAACGAGCAAGCCGTGTGTCGAACAATTGCTTTGGTAGGCAATTAACCACACCACCTTGTTGCACAGGTTGCATATACCAACCATTATTATCGGTGCAATGACAATTGTGTTAACAAGCAGGGAGAGATATTTCTCCAAATTGCTTGCGGGGAGCATTGAGTGTAATAATCTTTTATTTTCTTTGAGCAACGGGTGGTAGAATATTACCGGTGCTGTTACAATGAGCAATGTTATGATAAAATCGCCAAATGGGGTAACCCTGTCCCTCTCTAAGTATAGTATATCAAGTTCGAACACTACAATATAGGCGGGCGTGAATATGGCTGCAAATATTGCTATGTTGCGCAGGAAATGGCTGCTCTTGTTCTCGTAGGCAAGCAGGCGCAGAAAACGTTTTATGTTGAAAATATTATTCATTGCTTGGCTCACTTTTTCAGGTTTATGTAGTTGAAGAGCAGTTCAATGTCAATATTGCTCTCTTCGTTTGTTTCATTGTTGGCAATATAGTTGTAGCCGTTTATGCACTCTTCGCTGTACAAGGCATCGGCGGGCGTCTGTTGCGTAGTGCCGCAGCGGTATGTGCGTTGCAGTTCCTCTATGCTGTTGTCAATGGCAATGCTCTTGTCTTTCAGTATCACAATGTGGTCGAGCAGCTTTGCCACCTCCTTAATCTGGTGTGTGGCTATGATTATACATCTCTCTTCGCTCATATATCGCGAGATTATCTGGCGAAACTCACCTTTGCTTGTGATGTCGAGGCCGTTTGTGGGCTCGTCGAGCAAGAGGTAAGGAGTGTTTAGCGCAAGCGCAAATGCAATGAAGGCTTTTTTGCTCTCTCCGGTGGAAAGCGTGCTGAATTTTGCGTCGATATCTATGCGAAATTCTTTAATGAGCTGCTCAAATTCTTCATAGTTGAATGTGGGGTAGAACCAGCCATATTCCTTGGCAAATGTCTTAATCTTGTCGATGGTGGCAATGGGGTGTTCGGGCAAGTAGAATATGCTCGAGAGTACTTGTGCTGTACGTTTCGAGGGGGCTTCGCTGTTAATTTCAACACTGCCGGTTTTGCCTTTTATCATTCCGCACATAAGTTTCATGAGTGTGGTCTTTCCCGCTCCGTTAGGGCCTAAAAGGCCATAGATATTTCCTTTTTTGAATTGGATACTAGTCTCTTTGAGTACCTCTTTCTTGCCGTAGCTGAAACTTAAATTGCAAATATGTATCATAGTGTATTAGTTTGTTAGTACACCGCAAAGATGCGCCAATTTATTTATACCTGCAAATGTTTCGCAAGAAAAAATGTTGATTATTTTTTCACGTTCTTTTCAAGAACGTGGCGAGGTGTGTTATATCTCCTCAATCAGTTGCTTGTAGATGGGGGAGAGGGAAAGTACGTCGCGGTTGCCGAAGATGAACATCTGCCGGCGTGCGCGTGTGATGGCAACATTCAGCTTGCGGTCGATGGGAGTTCCGTCTGCATCGGGTACGGGCGCCGAAAGAATATCTATCTGTGAGTGCTTGTTTATTGTGGTGCCAAAGAGAATTACTTCGCGTTGAGAGCCCTGGAAACGCTCCACGGTATCTATGACAATGTCTTTGCTTTGTGGTATTCCCAACCGTGCAATCTCTTTTGTTACCATCGCTATCTGGCTGCGGAACGGTACGATGATGCCTACCTCTTGCGAGGGGTTGCAGGGGTGTCCGTTTGCTTCTCTCACCTTGTGATACGCTTGTACGAAGAGGGCTATGGTTTCAGCCTCTTTCCTGTTAATCTTTGGGTTCTCGCTCTTCTCTTCATCAATGTTGATGAACCCCGCGCGGCGTGTGGCTATAAGGCTTTGTATTGGGCAGCTTTTGTCGTAAACCGGGTATTGCAGTTCCTCTTTCTGGTGGGGTAGAGGTATGGGCTCGAGTATGCCGTCGTAAAAGTAACGGTTGGCAAAATCATTTATCTCGGGGTGCATTCGTCCCTGTCGGTGCAAGGTTGCTGTTATGCCATCAATGGGGTGGGCGTGGTACCACTTGTACAAACGCTCAAAGAGCGATGTGCCGTAGTTTTGTATGCCTATATTGTTGAGCAGGCTGCTCTCGGCTTTTGTGTTTGCACTTGGTTGTGCAACCACTGCCGGCAATTGTTTGGGGTCGCCAATGAGTATGAATTTCTTTATCGCGCTCCTCTCTTGCGGGGTGGTTGCAGCAAGCAGGCCGGCGAGCTGCGACTCGAGTATTTGCGTTGCCTCATCTATTATGGCAACATCGAACTGTTTGAGTGCGAAGAGTTCCTTGCGCCCGGTGAGAGAGGCAACGGTGCCGACAAAGATGCGGCATTGCTGCATTGTATCTTTTATCTGCTCGCGGTTGTTGCAGTGCGATATAACATTCTTCAACAAGTGAGGGCGGTGCTTTTCGGCGCAGCTCTGTTCGCTGCCAATGCGTATGTATGGTGCATCGTAGGGGAGTGATTCGAGGGCTTCGCATATTTCATCGACAGCGCGGTTCGTATATGAGGCGAGCAGTATATTGTGCCCGTCGTGACGGTGAAACTCCTCCACCATACTTTTAAGGGCTTGTGAAGTCTTGCCTGTTCCGGGAGGTCCTACAAGCATAAAAAGTTCCTCGGCCTGCTTGGCCTGCAACACAATGTTGTCGATATATTCGTTTGTGTAGCGGCCGGTGAGAGTGCGGCTGTGGTCTATGCGGGGCTCGCGGCGCGACAGGAGCAGGTCGATGCGTTCCTGTGGAGCTGTGAGCAGGCTTGCCAGGTCGCGAAAAGCAGAGCGGAAGGTGCTGTCGAGATGGTCGTGTTCCATTGCATAACGGCTGCTCTTGGGGTAGAGCTTGTGGTTGCGCTGCTTGTGGCGCAAGCGTATTGTCACCTCGTCGGGGGTGATGCTTGTGAGTGTGCCGCGTGTTACCTGGCGGTTTGTGGCATTATGCCCGTCGCAATCGCGGCGGTACAAAAGCACCGTGTCGCCTGCGCGGAAATTTGGGAAGAATGCGTCGCTGTATTCTGGCTGCGAGAGGGTTATTTCGTTTATGCTATCTTCGCTGTCGAAAGATTTTATTTCAAGGTCTATTAGAATATTGCCGTTCTCTATCTTTGCTTCGAGAGGCGCATTCCATATATCGGCAAAACTGCGGCCACGTTCGTAATCGCCGTTGCCCACCTTGGCGAACAACATTTCGCGTGCAACAAATGCTACGTTACCAAAAAAGTAGTCCTGCAATTGCTCGTCGGCTCTTTTTATTGGTGCGAGTATGTTTTCTATGCGCGGGCGCAGATAGCAACTCCACAAGCGGCCGTTGTCTCCTTTTTCGTTTAAATCTTCGGCAGAGATGGAGAGCAACAGGGTGCGCAATCCCTCTTTGCCCATCTCCAGGAGCAGGGCTACTATTTTGTTGCGCAACATAAGGGTGTGGCTTATTTCCGTTTGGCTCGATTCTTGCTTGTAGAAACGCGGGTAGCGTGAGTAAAACAGGTGCGGGCGTATGTGCTCGCGTGGTATCTGCAACGAGTAGCAGAGCATCTCCTTGTAGAGCGACATCTGTATGCGGTGTTCGGCTTTTGCTCCGCCGTTGAATTCGTCGGCTTTTCCCGATTTCAGCTCTATCAGGTGGCTGCAATCGCTTTGCAGCAGGTCGATACGCCCTTGCAGTCCAAGCGGTTCACAGAAGAATGATGGTTCAAGGTATAGGTTGTCGCGACGATAACTGTCATCGCTCTCAATGCCCACATTGCCCATTCTCATCTGTATATTGTTGAATTGCAGGCGCGACTGTGCGAAGAAGTCGCTGTCAATCTCGTCGCATACCGACAAAGGCAATGTGTATTCGCGAAAAAACTCCTTCATCGACTCGCTGTAAGTCGCGGGTTTTTCGCGGTATTCGTTCACGCAATTGTCGAGAAACAAGTTGGCAGCCTCTCCCAACAAGCGGGCTGCGCTGTCGCTGTTTTTCTCAAAAAGGTTTATTATGTATCCGAGTGCGGGAGAGCCGTAGGGCTGCACGCAACGTGCCAGTGCCGAAATATCTATGAGATAGTCGGGCTCAAATATTATATCACGCGGGTGAAGGGTGCCTTCGTTGTCGCTTGTTGCCTGTAGAATGTTAAGCTTGCAACCGTTGCGTAACAATGACGGGAGTTCCTTGTAACATGCTGTTGCCGGGATGGCAATGGTCAACTCCTCACCGTTGCTTGTGTGCCCGGTGATGCGTCCCTCTTTGTATGTGTCGAAGGTTATTTGTCGGCGTAAAAGATTCTCCGGCATAGTGCGTTATTCTCTTATTTTAAGTGTTGAGTCGTTGGCAAGCAACACCTGTATCGAGTCGTTGTAACGGTTTTGCAGTCTGTTGAATCTTTTCCAGTTGCGTTTTACTTTTTTTACGAAAGAGAGTGTCTGTCTCCAGTCGTTGAATGAGCCGTTGCGGCATACGCTGTCGGTGTAGTATTCGGGCTGGCTTTTCAGTATAAGAAAACTGTCAACGTTTTCGTGCCATACGTAACGTGGGCGACCATACTTTTGTGCAAGGTTCATTGCATCGCCAATGTGTCCCGAGCCGGCATTGTACGAGGCAAGGATGAAATTGCTGCGCTCTTCAAAATCGGGTATTCGACGGTAGAGGTGGTCGAGGTTGCTCAAAAGAGTTGTTGCAGCCATAATGTTGCTATGCGTCTCCAAGTGCAGAGAGTCGGGCACGCCCATTCCGCGCAGTGTGGCGGGCATCACCTGCATCACACCGCAAGCTCCCGCATTGGAAACGGCAGTACTGTCGAAACGCGATTCGGTAAAGGCAATGGCTGCCAGGAATTTCCAGTCCCAGCCGAGGGTGTCGGCGGCTTCACGGAACTTTTGGTCGTAGGGGGAAATCTCTACGTGCGGGTTTATGTATGTGATTTTTGGAGCGGGAACATATACCGCTTTCACCTTGCCACGGAATATGACATCGCCCTCTGCTATGAATATAACAAAGGCCAATACGAGGGCAAGAGGGTATATGTATTTGAGCTGCATTATTTCTTCAAGAAGTAACCTATTGACATTTGCAACATCTGTATAGCTTTCTTGTTGTGTCCGCCTTGGGGTATTATTATGTCGGCAAATTTCTTGGTTGGTTCAATAAACTCCCAATGCATCTCCTTTACAATGCGCTCGTAGCGCGAGATAACAGTCTCGGGTGTGCGTCCGCGCTCTATAATATCGCGGCGTATGAGGCGTATAAGACGGTCGTCGGCGTCGGCATCTACATAAACTTTAAGGTCCATAAGGTCGCGCAACTCGGGGCTTACAAGTGCCATAATACCTTCGATTATTATAATCTCTTTGGGCTCTATGTGTATAACCTCAGGCTGGCGTGTGCAGGTGAGGTAAGAGTATGTGGGCTGCTCCACAGCTTTTCCTTCGCGAAGCTGTGTTATCTGCTCCACAAGCAAATCCCAGTCGAAAGCATCGGGGTGGTCAAAGTTTATGAACTGTCTCTCCTCGACGGGAACGTGGCTGCTGTCCTTGTAATACGAGTCCTGCGGAATTACAACCACCGATGCCTCGGGCAACGAGTTTACAATCTCTTTTACTACGGTTGTTTTTCCCGATCCTGTGCCTCCTGCAATACCTATTATATACATAAATGTCAGTGTTTGTTTTATGGCGTTTATTTTTGCGAATTTAATCTTTTTATTTTGAATTTGTATGGCAATAATTGAAAAACTTGTCATCGCTGCTTGTCAAAACCTGTTTTTCTTATTTTCTCATCTTTTTACTTCACTTTTTTTTGCATAGCGTTTCATTTAAGGAAAGAATTTACTAAATTTGCAGAGAATACCCGAAAAGGGGTCTGTAAAGACTATTTTCAATTACTTTTAAAGTATATAAAACTATGGTAAATTTTAAAGAACTAGGTCTTGTAAACACACGTGATATGTTTGCAAGAGCAATGAAAGGCGGCTATGCTATCCCCGCATTCAACTTCAACAACATGGAGCAGTTGCAGGCTATCGTAATGGCTGCAGTAGAGACAAAATCTCCCGTTATCCTTCAGGTATCAAGCGGTGCTCGTAAGTATGCTAACCAGACTCTTCTCCGTTACATGGCTGAGGGTGCTGTCGAGTATGCAAAAGAGCTCGGTTGCGCTAATCCCGAAATCGTTCTTCACCTCGACCACGGTAACTCTTTCGAGTTGTGTAAGTCTTGTATCGTCATGGGCTTCTCTTCAGTGATGATTGACGGTTCACACCTCCCCTACGAGGAGAACGTTGCTCTCACAAAGAAAGTTGTTGAGTACGCTCACCAGTACGATGTTACTGTTGAGGGTGAGCTTGGTATCCTCGCTGGTGTTGAGGACGACGTAGTTGCTGAACACCACACTTATACACGTCCCGAGGAGGTTGTTGACTTCGTAAGCAAGACCGGTTGCGACAGCTTGGCTATCTCTATCGGTACTTCTCACGGTGCTAACAAATTCAAACCCGAGCAGTGTACACGTAACGAGAACGGTATCCTCGTTCCTCCTCCCTTGGCATTCGACGTACTCGAGGGCTGTATGAAGGAGCTTCCCGGTTTCCCCATCGTTCTCCACGGTTCTTCTTCTGTTCCCCAGGAGGAGGTTGCTACAATTAACAAATACGGCGGTGCATTGAAAGATGCTATCGGTATCCCCGAAGAGGAGCTCCGCAAGGCTGCATCTCTCGCTGTTTGCAAAATCAACATCGACAGCGACAGCCGACTGGCTATGACAGCTGCTGTACGTGAGGTATTTGCTACCAATCCCGCAGAGTTCGACCCCCGTAAATACCTCGGTCCCGCTCGCGAGAACATGAAGAAACAGTACATCCACAAGATTGTGAACGTACTTGGTTCTGAGAACAAACTTGCTCAGTAATTAAGTAGTTTTTTCATAGATAATGCCCTTGCTTCATTTAGTGGAGCGAGGGCTTTTTTCTTGCCTGTAAAATTAGTATCTTCGCACCGGTAAAAATAAATTATGAAAAAGGTACAGGAAATTGCTATTGCGGAGTATGATTATCCGTTGCCCGACGAGAGAATTGCAAAATACCCGCTAACGCAGCGCGATGCGTCGAAATTGTTGCTTTATAAAAACGGAGTGGTGAGCGAGGATCTTTTCACTTCGTTGCCCACACATATACCGCAGGGTAGTCTCATGGTGTTTAATAACACAAAGGTAATACAGGCTCGTCTGCGTTTCAAAAAGGATACAGGTGCCACTGTTGAGGTATTTTGCCTTGAACCCGAATTGCCCAACGACTACCAACTGATATTCCAGCAGACAGGAGAGTGCGTGTGGCAGTGCCTTGTGGGTAACAGCAACCGCTGGAAAAGCGGCGCGCTGTCACAGGTGGTAACCATTGGCGGCAAAGAGGTTGTTCTTTCGGTGGAGAGAGTAAGCAGCGGTGCTGTGAACAGAGTGCGTTTCTTCTGGGATGGCGATTACACCTTTGCCGACATACTTGAGGCCGCCGGCGAGCTTCCTATACCTCCCTATCTTAATCGTTCGACCGAAGAGGGTGACAAGAAAACATACCAAACAGTATATTCCAAGGTTAAAGGTTCTGTTGCTGCACCCACTGCGGGCTTGCATTTTACTCCCTCTGTGCTTGCTTCTCTTGCAGCAGCGGGTGTAAGTTGCGAGGAGGTTACACTGCACGTTGGTGCGGGTACATTCAAGCCTGTGAAGAGTGACCTCATTGCCGAGCACGAGATGCACGAAGAGTATATAGAGGTGCGTGTGGAGTTGCTTGAAAAACTTATAGCAGCCGGTGGCGCAGCAGTGGCTGTGGGTACAACATCGGTGCGCACACTCGAGAGTCTTTACTTCTTGGGCGAAGCTGTTCACGATAATCCCGCTCTTTCGCCCGACGAATTGCACGTTGGGCAATGGCAACCATATAATCGCGAGCACACACTTACCACAGTTGAGGCATTGCAGGCACTTGTGGCTTACCTTGTAAAACACGAGCGCAATGTATTGCACGCGCACACACAAATTATGATAGCACCCGGTTACACATTCCGCATGGTTAAGGCTATTGTAACCAATTTTCACCAACCCAAAAGCACATTGCTCTTGCTTGTGTCGGCATTTGTAAGTGGTAATTGGCGTGAGATTTATGATTATGCGCTTGCTCACGATTTCCGTTTCCTGAGCTACGGTGACAGTTCGTTGTTGATTCCTTAACCCCTTTTATGTTATGCAGAAAAAAAATGATGGCATTTCTTATATATTGAATATCTCCGAAGCTACGGCTGTGGTAACAATGGGCGATGCTCCTTATGAGGGCAGGATTGTTATTCCTTCGGAAGTCGTTTGCGATGGTAGCTCTTATCCCGTTAAAGAGGTGCTCGATGAGGCTTTTAAGGGGTGCACAGCATTGGAGGCAGTTGAACTTGGAGATGCCGTGGAGGCTGTGGGTATAAGTGCATTTGAGGGATGTTCTTCTCTTGTTTCGGTGAAATTGGGCGAGGGGCTGCACCTTGTGGGTATGAACGCCTTTAAAGGGTGCGTTGCAATGGAAGAGGTTATCTTCCCTTCGGGCGTGCTTGTGATAGGCCGTTCGGCATTTGAAGGGTGTACAGCGCTACGCAGAGTTTTTCTCCCCGACGCACTTTTGAATATTGAGCCTTCGTTGTTCGATGGCTGTTCTTCACTTGAAAGTGTTTCTGTAGGTGCTTCGGTTGAGAGTGTGGGCGAGTATGCCTTTTGTGGTTGCAAGGCTTTGCGCAGTGTCAATTTGCCACAAGGGTTGCTCTCTATTGAGGGATGGGCTTTCCGCGATTGCTCTTCGCTTGCATCGGTGGAGTTGCCGCAAACGCTTGCATCGGTCAAGAAAGGTGCTTTCTGGGGTTGCGCTACGCTTGATACTTTTTCGCTTCCCACGGGCGTTAATATGCTCGATCAGGGTGTGTTGGCGGGTTGTACTTCGTTGCGCTCCGTTACATTGCACGATGGCCTTTTGAGTATTGGCTATGGTGCGTTCTACAATTGTTCTTCTATTGAGTCTTTGCACATTCCATCGGCGGTGGTAAATGTCGGTGACCAGGCTTTTCGCAGTTGCTCTTCACTCAAAGAGATACATATTGCCGCCTTGGCAGCCCCAATGTGTTCGGCCGATATTGCCGATGCCGGGGTCTATTCTTCCGCTACTCTATATGTTCCGCAAGGTGCAGTTGGCGAGTATGGTTTTGCCCGTGTGTGGCAAAATTTTGCCAACGTGGAAGAGGAAGTTTAAACAATTTTTTACATAGCGTGTTATCTTATTATAATTGATGAGATAATGACGCGTGTTTTCAATATCATACTCTTTACACTCTTTTTTATAGGTTGCTCGGGCGACAAGGAGAGGGCAAGTGTGCACTCTTTTGAGTCCGTGCTGCCCAATGTTGCTTTGGGCAGAGAGAACCGGGTATTTAAGGTCGATGATTTCTTTTCTACATATTATAATATAGAACTCCTGGAGGTCGATACTCTTCACCCGGTGATGCAGATAACCTGTATGTCGCGCAGGCCGTCGGGTGACAACTATCAATGGGTGAATGCAGTGTTGCGTATGGATATAACCATTGAACAACGCATTCAGTTGCAGGAACTTCTGCGTGAGGTGGCATTTTCACCGCGCCATTGATATAGTGCCGGTATAGTAGGTGGGTGTTCATAAAAAACTCCCTCCTGTGATTTTATATAAAATCTCGCTTGTAGTTCAAAATTGTAGAAATAAAAACACTTTGTAGCTTTTTTTGCATTATATTTGCACAACCTGCAAGGAGAAATATGCAGGTTTTGTAAGCGTTATATTGCTTTTATCTTAAAATCAAAATCGCCAATAATTGACAAGAGGGTAAGAGACAACATTACGCTCGCTCGTTTGTTACAGAAACCGAGGTGCTTCACAACGCCTTGCTGTATACAATACGGCGTGGGTGTTGTTTTTTTATTCATTTCTTGGAGGGCGTTTGGCGATGCCTGATTTTAGATGGAGAAAGACTTGCTCACGCTTTTTCTTTTTCCATCTGCGATAATGGTATTTACACCAAGTTCAACCCTTATTTTTTTTACAAGATGGAAGACATCACTACACTTAACGATTTACCCGAGGTTGCAATAATCCTTGGTTACGATGCTTTGAACAACGAAATATTGTTGGACAGTCGTGAAATCTTTTTGCATACTCCCACTGCGGCAATAGTAGAGATTCTGAATGGAACAGGGCGTGAATTTGACGAGTGGCAGATTTCTTATGAGTTCACTTGTACTTTGATGGACAAGACAAAATTGCAATATACAGCCCTTCTGCTTAACTATAATGTGCCGCTATTTGCCGATAGAGTATATGTAATTAACAAGATTCTGAAAAAAGTGGCAAAATTCTATATTCAATCACAAGTGCAAAAAATGCCGTAGGGCTTAATAGGATAGTTCCTCGCTTTTTTGTAATTTCGCGCTTGAAGAAAAACAGAAGAATATGAAAATAGGAGATAAAGTACGCTTTATATATGAGCGTGGCGGTGGTGTCGTGACCGGTTTTCGCGGCAAGGATATTGTGCTTGTTGAGGGTGAAGATGGTTTTGAAATACCTATGCCTGTGCGTGAGTGCGTAGCGGTAGATACCAACGAGTATAATTTCGAGAAAAAGACAAAGGCGCAGAAGGAGAAAGAGGTCGAGGTGAAAAAACGCGCTCAGCCTGTTGCTGCGAAACAGGAACCCGAAGAAGATGACGAGCCGGTGGTTTCATATCGTCCAATGGAGCGTCCCGAGGGCGAGCGTCTGAATGTATTGCTCGCATTCTTGCCTATGGAGGAGAAATCCCTCTCGAATACCCGTTTCGAGGCTTATTTGATAAACGATAGTAATTATCGCATCTATTATACTTATCTTTCGGCTTCGGGCCGTAGCTGGCAGATGCGTTCTACCGGCGTTCTTGAACCTAATTCAAAAATTTTTATTGAAGAGTTTGGTCGCGAGGAACTCAACGACATAGAGCACGTTTGTGTACAGTTGCTTCCGCATAAAGATAAAAAGCCATTTGCGCTTAAACCAGCTATGAGTGTGGAGCGTCGCATCGATACTGTCAAGTTCTACAAACTGCATCTGTTCCGCGAAAATCCTTATTTTAATGAGGATGCGCTCATTTACGATATTGTTACCGACGACAAACCTGTGAAAGAGGTTTTTGCCGACGCGGCAGAATTGCAGAAGGCTATTATGGAGAAGAAAAAAGCCGATGCTCCCAAACCTGCGCAATCTGTGGCAAAGCCGATAAAAGGCAGCGATATCCTCGAAGTTGACCTTCATATCAATGAATTGCTCGACAGCACTGCCGGTATGAATAATTTTGAGATTCTGAATTATCAGCTCGATGTGGTGCGTAAAACCATAGAGGAGAATATAAAGCACAAAGGGCAGCGTATTGTCTTTATTCACGGAAAGGGTGAGGGAGTATTACGCAATGCAATTTATCAGGAATTGCGCCGCAAATATCCACGTTGTATATCGCAGGATGCTTCGTTTCAGAAGTATGGGTTTGGTGCAACTATGGTGATAATAAAGTGATAGTTTTTCCGCGTATAGTAGTATAAAGATATAGC
Organism: Bacteroidaceae bacterium; assembly: GCA_045631205.1. Classification (GTDB taxonomy): domain Bacteria; phylum Bacteroidota; class Bacteroidia; order Bacteroidales; family Bacteroidaceae; genus HGM04593. The sequence continues at coordinate 30,985 of JAZQUI010000007.1, read as the reverse complement.
GACCGGCCAACTGGCCGGTCGCTATATCTTTATACTACTGTTTGAATTTCGATTATTCTTTGTGAGTTACATCGAGGAGCTCAATGTCGAAACGGAGAGCCTCATTGGGGCCTATGTCGGCACCTGCGCCACGTGAACCATATGCAAGTTCTGCGGGAATCCAAAGTGTGATTTTACCACCTTTACCAACAAGCTGCAAGCCTTCGCCCCAGCCTTTGATAACACCGTTAAGAGGGAAGTCTATGGGGCTATTGCGTTTGTAGCTGCTGTCGAAAACCTTACCTGTACGTGTTGTACCCTCGTAGTGTACATTCACAACATCTTTAAGAGATGTGGGCTTTGCGTTCATATCGCCGGCTACGGTTACTTTGTAGAGAAGGCCGCTTTCTGTCTTTTTTACGCCGCTCTCTTTCTCAACCTTGGCAAGCCACTCCTCCGATGCTTTTTTGTTCTCGGCGGGTATCTTTACCATAAAGTAGTCTCTGATATAGTTGTTAGCCTCTCTGTCGCTCATAGGAGCCTTGCCCTCATAAGCCTCGGTCATTCCTTTCTCAATCCAAGCGAGTTGCAAAGAAAGGTTCGATTTTGCAAGGCCAAGACCAGCGTCGGCGCCAATGAATGCCGATGTAAGCTGGCGCAAATCCTCGTTCTCGTAAAGTTTTACGGTGCCTGTTGTGTCGCTCTTTGCTGCCTGTATCTGCAACTGACGCTCGCGACCAAATACTTTCTGGTAAAGTATGGGCATATTTGCCTCGTTTATAGTGTCGGCACCAATGACAACTTCTTTGCCAAGTGCTGTCTCCTTCATTACATCGATTAGCTTGCCGAAGTCGAGTTCAAGCTCTTTTGCAATACCCATGGTAAGCTGGTGACCCATACCCATACCATAAACGTATGAAAGGCTGTCCATCTTGTTAAGGCTACCCTTTATTATACCTGTTGTGTTCTCGTTGCTGCCGCAAGAGACTGCTACTGCTGCCATAATGGTGGCAGCTGCTGTAAATAGTGCTTTTTTCATTTTATAAATTTTATTTTTTGTGATATTCAATAAGTCCGTTAATGGGGCTCTCAACAATGTTACCAATGGAGAGGCCGAGGCTTTCCGCTGTCTCCTTTATCTCCTGTGCAAAGTTTACACCTATGCTGCCTATTATGTGTATGGGCAACCAAGAACGGCGATATACCATAGTGTTGCGCTGGAAGAATTGTGTAAAGCAGTGTTTGAGCAGGTTGTGTATCTCGGCATTTGTACGGTTCTCGTGAAGGAATGGTGCAAAGCTTGCCAGAAAACGATTGGGTAGCGGTTCGTGATAAACACGCTCAAGTATGCCTGCAACGGTTAGGTTGTATTGTTTAAGGAATTTGCTGCACATAGGTGCCGACAGCTGTTTCTTTATGCAATCGCTCACCAATTGGCGGCCGAGGTGTGCTCCGCTGCCTTCGTCACCCAGGATGTAACCGAGTGACGGTGTATTGTCGGTAATTTTCTCGCCGTCGAAAAGGCAAGAGTTTGAGCCTGTGCCCATAATGCAGGCGATGCCCTCTTCGTGACCGCAAAGCGCGCGCGCAGCGGCAAGGAGGTCGCTGTGTATATGTATGTCTTTTGTTGTGAATACTCTTTCGAGTGCTGCCTGCATACGTTTGTTGGCATTTTCGTATGCGCAACCGGCGCCATAGAAGTAGATGGTCTGTGGCGCAGTGGTGTCTATGTTATTTTCCAGTTCGGTCGATAGTGCGGCATATATCTCTTCGGTGCTCTGCTGTGTGGGGTTGAACCCTTGTGTTTTTACACGGGTGACAATGGTGTCGCCGTCGCAAAGTACCCAATCGGTTTTGGTGGAGCCGCAGTCGGCAATTAGTATCATATTTTTTATCAGTTTCTTAAATTTTCTGCGAAGATAGTGCAAATCTTATTTTTTTCCAAAGTCGGGGTCGATTTTAAGCGCTGCCGATACTGCAAATGTAGCTGCGCAGCATATCATAACCCAGATGAAAAAGTTGGTGTATCCCAAATGCTCCTGTATGTAACCCGAAAGCATTCCGGGCAACATCATACCAAGTGCCATAAAGGCTGTGGAGATGGCATAATGTGCTGTGGGGTATTGCCCGCGGGAAAAGTAAATGAGATACATCATATATGCAGTGAAACCGAAACCATAGCCCATTTGTTCAATGAAAATGCAGGTATCGATTATTGCTTGCGACGAAGGTTGGGCAATGCTTAGGTAAACATAAACAAGGTCGGGCAGGGAAATTGCCGCTACCATAGGCCACAGCCAGTATTTGAGTCCCTTGCGCGAAATGGCTATACCACCGGCAATGCCGCCTATAATAAGGCCTATAACACCAATTGTTCCGTATGTGATGCCTATCTGCTCGGTGGTGAGGCCAAGGCCGCCGGTGTCACGGCTGTCGAGCAGGAAGGGGTTCAGCAGTTTTACAAGTTGTGCTTCGGGCAGGCGGAAAAGGAGCATAAAGAGCAACGCGGGTACAATTCCCGGTTTTTTGAAATAATCGGCCAATATTTTCCCAAAACTTTGTACAGCATCTTTTACTCCGTTTGCGTGTCGCGAAATATCGCTTTGCGGGGTGGGAAGGAGTAATTTGTGTACCCCGCTTAATACCAGCATGATTGCGGCTGTAATGCCAAATGTGATGCTCCAGGCTGTGGCTATGGAGCCGGTGTGTTCTTCCAATTTGCCGGCAATTATAATTAACCCACCTTGCCCGAATATGGTTGCTATGCGGTAGAATATACTGCGTATGCCCGAAAAGAATGATTGTTGTTCGCCCGAAAGGCCAAGCATATAGAACCCATCGGCAGCAATGTCGTGTGTTGCTGAGCCGAACGCCAGTAACCAAAAGAATGCGAGTGTCCATTGGAAGAATGCATTTACAGGTATTGTAAAGGCTACGGCGGCAAGCAAAGCACCCATAAACAGCTGTGTTGCTACTATCCACTTGCGTCTGGTGGAGAATATCTCTACAATGGGGCTCCAAAAGGGCTTTATTACCCACGGAAGGTATAACCAGCTTGTGTAGAGGGCGATGTCGGTGTTGCTCACTCCCATACGCTTGTAGAGTATAACCGATATTGCGGTTACGGCAAAGTAGGGTAGTCCTTCGGCAAAATAGAGAGTGGGAATCCAGTTCCATCCGCTTTTTCTTTTCTGCATAGTATGTTTGGCTTTTATACTGCGAAGATAATGAAAAATAGGGGTTTATGCAAGTGTTGTAAGTGTTGTGTGGAACTCTTGGCTTAATAGAATAAAAAAACGGGCTCCCAAATTTTGGGAGCCCGCCGATGTGTGAAGGTTTTAAAATCTCTTTTATTATACGAGACCTTGTGCCATCATAGCTTTGGCAACTTTGAGGAATCCGGCAACGTTTGCACCCTTTACATAGTCGATGTAACCATCCTCGCAAGTACCGTATTTAACGCAAGCCTCGTGGATGTTGTGCATAATCTCGTGCAACATCTCGTCAACCTTGGCGCTGCTCCAGTTGATTTTGCCTGAGTTCTGGCTCATCTCGAGACCCGATACCGATACACCGCCGGCGTTAGATGCCTTGCCGGGTGCGTAAAGTATTTTTGCATTCTGGAAAGTCTGGATGGCAGCGGGTGTTGAGGGCATATTTGCACCTTCTGATACCGCGATTACGCCGTTTGCAACGAGTGTCTTGGCGTGCTCACCGTTAATCTCGTTCTGTGTTGCAGAGGGGAGAGCGATGTCACCTTTCTCGCACCAGGGTTTAGCATCGGCAACGTATTTGCAACCATATTTGTCGGCATACTCCTTGATGCGGCCGCGACGTACGTTCTTGAGTTCCATAATGAAGTTGAGCTTCTCGCGTGTGATACCATCGGGGTCGTAGATGTAGCCGTTAGAGTCGCTCATTGTTACAACTTTACCGCCGAGCTCAATAACTTTCTCCACTGTGTATTGTGCCACGTTGCCCGAACCCGATACAAGGCATACCTTGTCCTTGATATCCAGGCCGCGTGTCTTTAACATCTCCTGCAAGAAGTATATGTTACCGTAGCCTGTTGCTTCGGGGCGAATGAGTGAACCACCGAACTCGAGGCCTTTACCGGTGAATACACCGTTGAACTGGCGTGTGAGTTTCTTGTAGAAACCGAACATGTAGCCAACCTCGCGTGCACCTACGCCGATATCACCGGCAGGTACGTCCATGTCGGGACCAATGTTGCGCCACAACTCGGTGATGAATGCTTGACAGAAACGCATAACCTCAGCGTCGCTCTTGCCTTTGGGGTCGAAGTCAGAACCACCTTTGGCACCACCCATAGGGAGTGTAGTGAGTGAGTTCTTGAATGTCTGCTCGAAAGCGAGGTATTTGAGGATACCAACGTTTACAGAGGGGTGGAAACGGATACCGCCTTTGTAGGGACCGATAGCGTTGTTGTGCTGTACGCGATAACCTGTGTTTACGTGTACGTTACCTTTGTCATCAGCCCAAGTTACGCGGAATGTGAATACGCGATCGGGGATACAAAGGCGCTCGATAAGGTTGTTTGCCTCAAACTCGGGGTGTTTGTTGTACTCCTCCTCGATAGAACGGAGTACCTCTTCTACTGCCTGAAAATATTCGGGCTCGTTGGGAAATCTCTTTTTGAGATTTTCAAGTGTTGTTTCTACTTTCATATTTTTAGAATTTTAAATTGTTTCGGGGTTAAATTGCATTTTTATGCAAGAATTTGTTATAAATTCTCACTTTTTTATTTAACTGCGCAAAGTTAATGTTTGGATTTGAAAAAATGAAGAAATGCAAGCGTTTTTTTGAAAAAACAAGAAAAAAGTTTATTTTGTTGCGTATTGGGCATTTATTTTCCAAAGAAAAGGTTGAAAAAGGAGATTTTTGTTTCAAAAAAGTAAGTGGTAACTCTTTTTGCGTTTCAAATTGTCAGTGCAAAATCGCGTGTAACTTCTCTTTTAATGCTTTTTTGTAATATTTTGTTGATGTAAATTGTATTGAATTATTCTTTTTTTTGTTTTTATTTCGCCAAACTTGATGTATCTTCGCCAAAAATGATTTGCATATTTTTGAAGTTAAGATGAAAGTGCTGAATTTGCTTTTTGAAAAAGTTGCAGGTGTGGCTCCTGAAAGCGTGGTGAAATTGTCGGGTGATGGCTCGAATCGCGCATATTATAGGATGCGCGCGGGCGATATCTCCTTGATAGGTGTTGTTGGTACTTGTGTGGAGGAAAATAAAGCGTTTGTTGCCGTGAGTGACCAATTTGTTGCTTGCGGGCTAAATGCTCCGCGTGTGCTTGCTGTGAGTGACGATGCTCTTTGCTATGTGCAGGAGGATTTGGGCGATATGTCGCTTTTTGCCTTTATGAAGGAATCGCGCGATGCCGGAACTTTTTCGCAAAAGGATGTCGATGTTCTGTGTCGCGTGATGTCGGAACTCCCCGATATTCAGTATCGCGTAGCCGAGGGGTTCGATTTTTCGGTCTGCTATCCTGTGGCAGAATTTGAGCGTCGCACAATTATGTGGGATTTGAACTATTTCAAATATTGTTTCCTTAAAGGCGTAGGAGTGGAATTTGACGAAAATCTGCTCGAAGATGAGTTTGAGAAACTTACACAGGTGCTCCTGTCGTGTGGCGACAATGTCTTTATGTACAGGGATTTCCAGTCGCGCAATGTGATGATGCGTGGCGATGAACCTTATTATATAGATTTTCAAGGCGGTCGTAAAGGGCCTGTCTATTACGATGTTGCTTCGTTTGTGGGGCAGGCGCGCGCTTGTTATACACCCGAAGTGGTGGAGGCGATGCTCGATGTCTATATTTCCGCGCTTGGCAAGTATCGCAAGGTTGAACGCAGTGCGTTTATGCACACGCTTACCTTCTTCCGCATATTTCGCCTTTTGCAGAATCTTGGAACCTATGGCTTTCGTGGGCTTTACGAACATAAAAAAGCTTTTATAGAAACCATTCCCGGGGCGCTCGCCGGCCTTGCGGAGCAGCTTGAAGCAGTGCGTGGGGAATTTCCTTATCTCTTGAAACTTGTGAAAGAGATTTTAATTTTGCCTATGTTTGTGAAAAACGATTCGCCGGAATTGGTGGTTGATGTGCTGAGCTTTTCTTATCGCAGAGGTATTCCGGTTGATTATTCGGGTAACGGAGGTGGTTTTGTGTTCGACTGTCGCGCTATACATAACCCCGGGCGTTACGAGCCTTACAAGAAACTCTGCGGAATGGACGAGCCGGTGATTAAGTTCCTTGAAGAGGAGAGTGAAATTTCGGCATTCCTCGACAATGCTTATGCGCTTGTGGATAATATGGTCGATACCTATAAACGTCGTGGTTTTACCCACATACAGGTGTGCTGCGGTTGCACAGGTGGGCAGCATCGTTCGGTATATAGTGCCGAACACATAGCCCGCCATGTTGCCGAAAAATTCGGTGTCAAGGTGGTGGTTACACACAAGATGCTGAACAGAAAATATATAATTGAAAAACGCTAAATTAAATTATTGTATATGAAAGAATTGCTTAATATGCTCGATGCTTCGCCTGTGAATTTTCTGGCGGTGAAATATGCCGAGGGTTTCTTGTCGTCGGCTGGTTTTGAAAAGGTGGAGATGGGTGCACTGCCCAAGCTTGAAACCGGTAAAGGATACTATATAACAAAGAACGGTTCGGCGTTGTTTGCATTTCGTGTTGGAACCGGTGCTGTGACCGATGGCTTTAAACTTATCTGCGCTCACACCGACTCGCCCTGTTTTCGTGTGAAGCCTGCGCCCGAAATGGTGTCGGAGGGTGGTATGATACGTTTGAATACCGAGGTTTATGGCGGTCCTATTCTCTATACCTGGTTCGACCGTCCTCTCTCTCTTGCCGGTCGTGTGATATTGCGCGGTGAGTCGCCTTTGCGCCCCGTTACACGCTTGTTGCATATTAAACGCCCGTTGTTACTTATTCCTCATCTTGCAATACATTTCAATCGCGAAGTGAACGAGGGTAACAAGATAAACCGACAGAAAGATATGATGCCTGTGTTGGGCTTCATAAACGGCCAGTTTGAAAAGGAAAATTTTTTACTTCGCGTGGTGGCCGAAGAGCTTGGTGCAAAAGTTGAGGATATACTCGATTTCGACCTCTCGCTCTACGAGGCAACACCTGCTTGCTTGTGCGGGGTGAACAATGAATTCGTGTCGGGTGGTCGACAGGACGACCTTCTTATGTGCTTTGCCGGTCTTAAGGCGATGGCCGAAAGTAAGCCTTCGAAAATGACTCAGGTGCTTGCCCTCTTCGACAACGAGGAAACCGGTAATATGACAAAGCAAGGTTCTGCATCTCCTATGTTGCGTAATTTGTTGGATGCTATTATTTTAAATCGTGGTGGAGCTGCCGGTGACCTTTACGCTGCCGTGGAGAATTCGTTTATGGTTTCGGCCGATATGGCACACGCTTTGCATCCCAATTACAGCGAAAAACACGACCCGACAAATCATCCAGTAATGGGTGGTGGCCCTGTGATAAAGTACAATGCAAACCAGAAATATGTAACCGATGCTGAGTCGGCAGCGGTGTTTGCCGAGGTGTGTCGCGCAGCGGGTGTTCCGTTCCAGTATTTCGTGAATCGCAGCGATATTGCAGGTGGCTCTACTTTGGGAAATACTTTGACAACTCAGTTGCCTATGAGAGGTGTGGATATGGGTAATCCTATGTGGGGTATGCACTCGGCGCGTGAGACTTCGGCAGCGGTGGATACCGAGTATGCAATAAAGGCATTTACGGTTTTCTTCGATGCCGATTGATAAAAGCATTTGTAAATGTTTTCAAATATGGCGCGGCGGTGATTACTGCCGCGCTTTTTTTCTTCTTGAACTCGGCGGGTTTATTATTTAATAATAAGGCTCAACTCTTTTACTTTTCGTTTTTTTTTGATAACTTTGCGCAACTTTATAATTTTTAGGATAAAATGAAGAAGAAATTTCCTGTATATAATCAGTTGAATCTGCCTCTTGTTAACAAAGATGTGCTGAAAGAGTGGGACGAGAAGGACTTGTTCTCAAAGAGTATGACAGAGCGCGAGGGTGCTCCATCGTTTGTCTTTTTCGAAGGTCCTCCTTCGGCTAACGGTATGCCCGGTATTCACCACGTTATGGCGCGTAGCATAAAGGATACATTCTGCCGTTTCAAGACAATGAAGGGCTTCCAGGTGAAACGTAAGGCCGGTTGGGATACTCACGGTCTGCCTGTGGAGCTTGGTGTGGAGAAGAAACTGAACATTACCAAAGAGGATATCGGCAAAAAGATTTCGGTTGATGACTACAACCGCAACTGCCGCGAGGAGGTAATGAAATATACAAGAGAATGGACCGAACTTACCCGTAAGATGGGCTACTGGGTAGATTTGGAAAATCCTTACATTACATACGAAAACAGTTATATCGAGTCTTTGTGGTGGTTGTTGAAGCAACTTTATGACAAGGGCTTGCTTTATAAGGGTTACACCATACAGCCTTATTCGCCTGCGGCAGGTACAGGCTTGAGTTCACACGAGCTTAACCAGCCCGGTTGCTATCGCGATGTTAAGGATACAACTGCTGTTGCGCAGTTCCGTATGCTTGATCCTAAACCCGAAATGCAGGGTTGGGGTACTCCATTCTTCCTTGCCTGGACAACTACACCCTGGACATTGCCTTCAAATACCGCGCTTTGCGTAGGCCCCAAAATTGATTATGTGGCAGTTCAGTCATATAACAGCTATTCGGGCGAGCCTATCACAGTGGTGCTTGCAAAAGCTCTGCTCAATGCTCACTTTAACCCCGCAGGTGCCGAGTTGCCCCTCGACAGCTACAAACAGGGCGACAAAGTGGTTCCTTACAAGGTGGTAGCCGAGTACAAGGGTAGTGACCTCGTTGGTATGCGATATGAGCAGTTGTTCCCCTGGGTTAAACCCATTTCAAAGGAGAACGACGAGATAAAGATTTCCGATGCCGGTTTCCGTGTTATCCCCGGTGATTATGTTACTGTGGAAGATGGTACAGGTATCGTACATATTGCGCCTACATTCGGTGCCGACGATGCTTTTGTGGCAAAGGCTGCCGGAATACCTTCTTTGTTTATGGTGAACAAGAAGGGTGAGACTCGTCCTATGGTCGATTTTACAGGAAAATTCTGGGCAATCGATGAACTCGACGAGGATTTTGTGAAAAACTGCGTAAACGTGGAAGAGTATGCGAAATATGCCGGTGCATATGTCAAGAATGCGTACGAGCCTCAATATACAATTGACGGCAAATATGACGACAAGGCTGCGGCAAAAGCCGAAACACTTGATGTTGTTCTCTGTATGGCTATGAAGCAACAGGGCAAGGTGTTCAAGATTGAAAAGCACTTGCACAACTATCCCCACTGCTGGCGTACAGACAAGCCTGTGCTCTATTATCCTCTCGACAGTTGGTTCGTTCGTGCTTCACAGATGAAGGAGCGTATGACCGAACTCAACAAAACCATCACATGGAAACCTGAATCTACCGGTACAGGCCGTTTCGGCAAGTGGCTTGAAAACCTCAACGACTGGAACTTGAGCCGTAGCCGTTACTGGGGTACTCCTCTGCCCATTTGGACCAGCGAGGATGGCGAGGCAAAGTGCATTGGTTCTATTGCCGAACTTTACGACGAAATTGAAAAGGCGGTTGCTGCCGGCGTAATGGCAAGCAATCCTTACAAGGATAAAGGTTTTGTTCCCGGTGATTACAGCCGTGAGAACTACGATAAGATAGATCTTCACCGTCCTTATGTCGATGATATTAAACTTGTATCGGAGAGTGGAAAGGTTATGACACGCGAACTCGACCTCATTGATGTTTGGTTCGACTCGGGTGCTATGCCTTATGCACAGATACACTATCCTTTCGAGAATAAAGAGGCTCTCGACAGTCGCACTATTTATCCAGCCGACTTCATTGCCGAGGGTGTCGACCAGACACGTGGTTGGTTCTACACTCTTCACGCGATTGGTACAATGGTGTTCGACAGCGTTGCTTACAAAACTGTTATCTCAAATGGTCTTGTACTCGACAAGAACGGTGACAAAATGTCTAAGCGTCTTGGTAACGCGGTTGACCCCTTCGATACTATTGAGAATTATGGTAGCGATGCTTTGCGTTGGTATATGATTACCAACTCTGCTCCTTGGGATAACTTGCGTTTTAACGAGGATGGTGTGAAAGAGGTTATTCGCTCTTTCTTCGGTAAGTTGTACCAGACTTACAGTTTCTTTACAATGTATGCCAATGTCGATGGTTTCACCTTCGATGAGGCTGAAATCCCTGTTAACGAGCGTCCCGAACTCGATCGTTGGATTATTTCGGCGTTGAATACACTTGTTAAGGATGTAAATACCTGCTTGAACGATTATGAGCCCACAAAGGCCGGTCGTCTTATTCAGGAATTTGTAATTGACAACGTGAGCAACTGGTTCGTACGTTTGAGCCGCAAACGTTTCTGGGGCTCCGATATGAGCGCCGACAAACTTTCGGCTTACCAGACACTTTATACTTGTCTTGAAACCGTAGCTCGCCTTATGGCTCCCATCGCTCCTTTCTATGCCGACCGTCTTTATCAGGATTTGACATCGGTGACTGGTCGTGGCGAGGCCGAATCGGTACATCTTGCAACCTTCCCCGAGTGCTGCGAGGCGTGTGTGGATAAGGAACTTGAGTATCGTATGGAGCTTGCACAGAAAATCTCGTCAATGGTACTTGCGCTTCGCAAGAAGGAACAGCTTATTGTTCGCCAGCCCTTGCAGAAGATTGCCATACCCACAACCGATGAGGTTATGAAGGCACGCATTGAGGCTGTTAAAGCTCTTATATTGAGCGAGGTCAACGTGAAAGAGCTCGAATTTGTAGAGGGCGACGGAATTCTCGTCAAGAAGATTAAATGTAACTTCCGTACCTTGGGTAAGAAGTTCGGAAAACTTATGAAGAGTGTGAATGTGGCTGTTACAGAAATGGCTCAGGAGCAGATAGCCGAGCTTGAAAAGAATGGCACAATAACATTGCAGGTTGAGGGTGCTGATGCTCTCATTGAACTTGCCGATGTTGAGATATTCAGCGAGGATGTTCCCGGTTGGACCGTTGCCAACGAGGGTGCTCTCACCGTTGCTCTCGATGTTGAGGTTACCGACGAGTTGCGTCGCGAGGGTATTGCCCGCGAGGTAATCAAGAAGATACAGGCTATGCGTAAAGAGAGTGGTCTTGAAATTACCGACCGCATTGCTGTAGCCGTTTCCAAGAACAGCACCAGCGATGAGGCTGTGTGCGAGTTCAAGGAGTATATCGCCAACCAGGTTCTTGCCGACTCAATTGAACTCTGTGAGAATGTTGAGGGTGAGGCTGTTGAACTCGATGGTTACACCTTGAACATTGCCATTAAAAAACTTTAATCGAAAAAACTATTACTAACCATAATATTAAAAAGAAAAGATTATGTCAGAAAACTTGCGCTATTCAGACGAGGAACTTGAGGAGTTCCGTGCTGTGATAAACGAAAAACTCGAGTTGGCAAAAAGAGATTACGATAAGATTATGAAATCTATTCGTAACGAGGATGAGAATGGTATCATTGATGCTGAATCGACATATAAGGGCCTTGAGGATTGCAGTGCAGCGGCTTCTCTTGAGGAACAGATGCGCTTGGCACAGCGTCAGGCTAAATTCATCCAGGGCTTACAGAATGCTCTTGTACGTATAGAGAACAAGACCTATGGAATATGCCGCGAAACGGGCAAACTCATATCAAAAGCACGTTTGATGGCTGTTCCTCACGCTACGCTAAGCATTGAGGCGAAGAAAAATCGTTGATTTTAATGAAGGCTGGAATTAAGAAACGTTCTCTGACTGCTGTTTCCATAGTTGTCGGAGCCATACTGATCGACCAAATAATAAAGGTCGCGGTGAAGTTGAATATGTATCTGCATGAGAGTTTCTCGGTGTGCGGAGATTGGTTCTATATATATTTTACCGAGAACAGAGGTATGGCCTTCGGTATGGAAATTGTGGGGAAATTGTTCCTTACAAGCTTTCGTGTTGTGGCAGTCTCCTTGTTGGGGTATTATCTATACAAGGTTGTTCGTAACAGAAAATTTCCCATCGGTTATGTAGCTTCAATAGCATTTGTACTTGCCGGTGCTGCGGGTAATATTGTGGATTCTCTTTTGTATGGAGAGATTTTTACCCATAGTATGGGGCGTGTGGCCGACCTTGTTCCTTTTGGTCAGGGGTATAGCAGTTTTATGTATGGCAATGTGGTGGATATGTTCTATTTCCCGTTGTTTGCGTTTGACTGGCCCGCCTGGGTACCTTTTGTAGGCGGTGAGCATTTTATCTTTTTCAGCCCGATATTCAATTTTGCCGATGCTTGCATAAGTTGCAGTATATTTGCAATATTGCTGTTTTATAGAAAATATATAAACCAGAGCCTTAATTGATTTGTGTATGAGAGCTCCTTTTGTGAAAATATTATTTATTTTTTTGTCGATACTGTGTGTCGCCTGTGAGGTTGGAAGACCCGACGGGGTTATTGCTCCTGACAAAATGGAAGCTTTGCTTTATGATTATCATTTGGCACAAGCTATTACAGCCGAGGAGGTCTCAACGAGCTTTAAAAAGAAACTGCATATAAATTATGTGTTCGAAAAGCACGGAGTGACAAAAGAGGAACTCGACTCTTCATTGGTGTGGTACACACGCTATCCTAAACAACTTTCGAGAATTTATGCTTCTCTCGAAAGGAAGTTGGTGGCAGAGATGGAGAATATGGGAGTGGTTACAGCGGCAGATGATGCTTTTAATCAATTGATGGCATCGGCCGACACAGTGAACCTGTGGCGAGAAACAAAGGTGAAGCTGCTCTCTTCGGTTGCCTTTTCAAATAAGTTGATGTTTGCTTATAAAGCTGACACCACTTATGTAAAAGGTGACAGTCTCTCTTTCTCTTTTATGGTGAAACATTTGCCCGCAGGGCTCGATTCTGTCGAATACAATGCTCACGCAGCTATTGTGGTGGAGTATAATGATGAAACAACTGCTGCAAACGGTGTGGATATTTCGGGTGATGGTGCTTATGCTGTTGCTGTGAACAGAAATTTTGCCAGTGGTGTAAAGGCTTTACATGGTTTCTTGTATTACTCCGATAACGACTCGCTTTGTATGCCGCGTTTGCTTGTTAGCAATATTGCCGTGAAGCGTGTTCACCCTGTGGTTGGCAAGTAATGTTGTACGCTGTAAGAAAACTGCATCTTGTGACGGGTGAGGTGCTTTCGATGCACACCGTTGAGGTTATTGCCGGGGTGGTGCGTTCTTACTTTCCTTTTGATGGCGAAAGACAGTCGATGTTGTGGGTGGAGGAGGCTTTCCTCTCTCACCTTTCTTGCGCGGCTGTATTAGGTGATATTAAAAAAGAGGTTGCGCAGTCTTCTTGCTGCGATCAACCTCTTTTTCTATACTCTTGTGATGTCCCTTTGTGCGAAGGGTATGTAAATTCTTCTCCTTTGACAAGACTGAGCTGAATTATCCCATTCTGCGGCGGAATTCGCTGCATATTATTGCAGTGGCGGTGGATACGTTCAGCGACTCCGATGTCTCGCGCTCTGCGGGGTAGTTGGGGATGAATAGTTTTTCCTTAATCTTTTCACGGCATTCGGGGCTTATTCCATTGCCTTCGTTTCCCATTACAATGAGCCCGTTGGGTGATAGTGGAAGGCCGTATATGTTCTCTCCTTCGAGAAATGTTCCGTAAACGGGTGTTTTGCCTTCGAGCGATGTAATGAGGGCCGGCAAGTTGGTATAGTGTATTTTTACACGTCCTATGGCTCCCATAGTGGCTTGCACGGTCTTGGGATTGTAGGCATCGACGGTGCCGGTGGAGCAATATATGTGCTCTATACCGAACCAGTCGGCAATGCGTATGATGGTGCCTAAATTACCGGGGTCCTGCACGTTGTCGAGTGCAAGGCATAGTTCGCTTGTCGGGAATTTCTCGTCGGGCTCCTCATTGGGTTGCTCAAAGAGAGCGAGTGTTCCTTGTGGTGTGCGCAGAAAACTTGCTTTCTTCATATCTTCGTCGCTAACCTCAATAGCCTTAATGGAACACTCCATCGAATGTTCTGCCAACCACTCTTTGGTGGCTATAAACAGTTTGCAGGAAAGACCGCAGGCAATGAGGTCGCCTATGGTTTTCCATCCTTCGGCGACAAAGAGGCGGGTCTCTTTTCTGAATTTTCTCTGCTCGAGCGACTTTATAAGTTTAAGTTGGGCTTTTGTTAGCATATTTTAAATGTTTCTTGCGCGTTAAAGTGTTACAAAGCTACCTTAAATCTTTTAAGATTTTAGTATATTTGCAAGAATTTTTTAATACCAATTGAGCTTATTTGTAAATACAGTTGTTTGCACCTGTTTTTACCTGTGTAATTATCTATGAGAAACATTTTGCTGCTTGTTGTTTGCGCAATGGTTGCGGTATCGTGTTCGGTGACAAAATTTGTCCCCGAAGGGCAATTGTTGCTCGACAAAGTCGATATTGTTTCTCACGTGAACAAGGTGAATGAGGAGAATGCAAAGCAGTATTTGAAGCAGACCCCAAACTCAAAGTGGTTTGGCTTGTTTGGTGTTCCACTCGCTCTTTACTCCTCATCGGGTCGCGATAGTACAAAGTGGGTTAATCGAGCTTTGCGTAAAATTGGCGAGGCTCCGGTTCTTTATAGTGCAGAGAAGAGTGAGTTGTCGAGAAGTAATATAAGACAGATGTTGCGCGATAATGGTTATTTGCGTGCAACTGTCGATTATGAATGCCAGGAGGTGGGTGACGATAAAGCCGAAGTTATCTATTATTTGCACGAGCGTGATATGTACTATATACGCTCGGTAAAGGTTGAGACCAAAGATAAAGCCATCGCAGCTGTATTGGCTGCCGATTCAGTTTCGTTATTGCGCTCGGGTATGCCGTTTAGTGTCGGTCTGCTCGAAGGCGAGCGTCGCAGAATTACCTCGATGTTGAAGAATATGGGATATTACCGTTTTCAAAAGGATTATATCTCGTATGTTGCCGACACTGCGCATTACTCAACCGATGTTGATTTGACAATGGAGATTGCTCTGTACGCTCCTGCCGACGGAGCTATGCCCGAGCCGCATAAGGTTTATACTTTCAACGATGTCTATTTTGTATCGGGTGCGGGATTGCGACTGAACAATGATGTATTGGAGGAGTGTGATACAACCTCTTTCGGTCTTTATAAATTCAGGTATAAGGATAACACGGTGGTACGTCCGCGTAATTTGGCACACAAGACTTTTATAGTTCCCGGTGAGACGTATGCGGCAAAGAATGTTGACCGTACTTATAGTTCGCTTGTGCAGTTAACCGCCTTGCGTTATCCGACATTGCGTATGGTTGAGCACCCCGATACGTCGTTGCTTGATTGCTATATTATGTATGAGAGAAACAAACGTCGTTCAGTGACTTTTGAGATTGAGGGTACCAATACTGCCGGAGATTTGGGCGCTGCTTCTTCAATAACCTTTTCGGATAGGAACCTTTTCGGTGGTTCGGAATTGCTTTCGTTGCGCTTGTATGGTGCTTATGAGGCTATATCCGGTTTGAGCGGCTATACCGGCAATTCTTATTTTGAGTATGGTGCAGAACTTTCGTTGCGCTTGTTGGGTGGCTATGCTTCCAAATTTGTGCCGGCAAAGGAGAGAATGCTTAAATCCTCGACGTTGTTTACTTTGAAGTTCAATTCGCAGGAGCGTCCCGAATTTGACCGTCGCCTGTTAGCTGCCTCGTGGGGTTATCAGTGGAGCAAGAATGTGAAGTCTATGCATAAACTGGATATTCTCGATGTGAACTACATTTATGTGCCGTGGATTTCGGAAACATTCAAATATCAGTATCTCGACAGTTTGTCGAACAGAAATTCCATCTTAAAGTATAACTATGAGAATTTGTTGATAACAAAACTTGGTTATACTTACACTTACAACTCTTCGTATGGCGATATCGATTGGTTCTCAAATGTGGCCTATTCGTTGCGTGCCGGTATAGAGTCTTCGGGTAATGTGCTTCACCTGGGTAGCAAATTGCTCGGTGCCACAAGAAACGAAGATGGGCAATATACTTTTATGAATATTGCTTATGCACAGTACGTGAAGGGAGATTTTGATGTAGTTACGCGGGTGAAATTCGATAAAAGGAACGCTTTGGTTATGCATTTGGGCCTTGGTGTTGCTTATCCTTATGGTAATTCCCGTGTTTTACCTTTTGAGAAACGTTATTTTGCCGGTGGTGCCAATGGCTTGCGCGGTTGGAATGTGAGAAGTGTGGGACCGGGACGCTATCGTAGCAAAAATGAAGATATAGATTTTATTAACCAATTGGGTGATGTGAAACTGGATTTCAGTTTGGAGTTCCGTTCTCATCTTTTTTGGAAAGTTCACTCTGCGGTATTTATTGATGCCGGTAATGTGTGGACATTACGCTGGTATGATGAACAGCCCGACGGTGAACTTGATTTGAGAACTTTCTGGCGCGACTTGGCCTTTTCCTATGGCTTGGGTTTGCGATTTGAGTTCGATTGGTTTGTCTTCCGTCTCGACGGGGGTATGAAGGCTGTAAACCCTGCATATCACGGGAAGGAAAAATTGGCATTCCTTCATCCCGATTTCAGCAGGGATTTTGCGTTCCACTTTGCAATAGGTTATCCGTTCTAAGTGGAGATGCACTGTTTAATTTGAGAAGATTAAAATTATATATATATGGAGATTCGATTTATGAGTATCGGTAGCGGTAGCTGCGGTAACTGTTACTATCTGGGGGTAGGCGATTACGGTATCCTCATTGATGCCGGCATCCCGTCGAAGACCATCAGAATGGCTTTGAAGAAAGAAGGGATTGCTTTTGAGAGTATTTGTGCGATGTTTGTAACACACGACCACGCCGACCATATAAAGTCGTTGGGTGTTATATCGTCGAAAGCAAATATTCCTGTATATGCGACTCGTGAAGTGCATAGAGGGATAAATAACAACTATTGTATAACAAAACCTATTGATGCGCAGTATGTTCGTTATGTGGAGAAGGGTGAAAAGACCGTTTTCCGCGATTTCGAGATTACTCCTTTCGAGGTTCCACACGATGGTACCGATAATGTTGGTTATTTCATTGAGGTTGGTGACAAGAAGTTCTGTATTGCCACCGACTTGGGACATATCGACGATACAATATCATATTATCTCGACCAGGCCAATTACCTTGTGATTGAAGCCAATTACGAGGAACAGATGCTTGCAATGGGGCGTTACCCCGAATTCCTAAAAGTTCGCGTGAGTGGTCCTCGTGGTCATTTGAGCAACCAGACAACAGCCAAATATCTGGCGTCGCACTTCAATGTTAATGTAAAGAATGTGTGGTTGTGTCACTTGAGCGAAGAGAATAATCACCCTGAACTTGCATACAAAAGTGTGGTGATGGAGATGCGTAATTATGGAATTATTGCAGGCAAGGACTTTCAGTTGGTGGTGCTGAAACGTACCACTCCCTCGGAGCTCTATCGCCTGTAAAGGGTAAAAAAAAGGCTCTTTGCTTTGAATTGCTGTTGTATTTCTATACTTTTGCAAGTTGTTAGCCGAAAATAAAAAAAATAAAAATATATACTTATGAATTTCGTACAGGAACTTAAATGGCGTGGTATGATTCAGGATATGACGCCGGGAACAGAGGAACAGTTACAGAAGGAGTTGACAAGTGCCTATTTGGGTATTGACCCCACTGCCGACTCTTTGCATATAGGTCACCTTGTTGGTGTGATGATGCTTCGTCACTTCCAGCAGTGTGGTCACAAACCCATTGCGCTCATCGGTGGTGCTACCGGTATGATTGGTGACCCTTCGGGTAAATCAAAGGAGCGTGTACTCATTGACGAGGAGCGTTTGCGTCACAACCAGGAGGCTATTAAGAAACAGCTTGCACGCTTCCTCGATTTTGACAGCGATGCACCCAACGCTGCTATTCTTGTGAACAACTACGACTGGATGAAGGAGTTTACTTTCCTCGATTTCATTCGTAACGTGGGTAAGATGATTACCGTCAACTATATGATGTCCAAGGACTCTGTTAAGCGTCGTCTTTCGGGCGAGGCTGGTACCGACGGTATGTCGTTTACCGAGTTTACATATCAGTTGTTGCAGGGTTACGACTTTGTGCATTTGAACGAGACTCACGGTTGCAAACTCCAGCTTGGTGGTGCCGACCAGTGGGGAAACATTACCACCGGTACCGAGATGATACGTAAGATGTCGGGTAACGAGGCTTACGCACTTACCTGTCCTCTTATTACAAAGGCCGATGGTAAGAAGTTCGGTAAGACCGAGCAGGGTAACATCTGGCTCGACAAGCGTTACACCTCTCCCTATCGTTTCTATCAGTTCTGGTTGAACGTGAGCGACGACGATGCTCAGAAGTATATTAAGATATTTACTTCAATCTGCCGTGAAGAAATTGAGGCACTTGTGGCACAGCACGCCGAGGCTCCCCACTTGCGTCTTTTGCAGAAACGTCTTGCACAGGAGGTTACTGTGCTTGTACACGGCGAGGAAGAGTATAACAAGGCTATTGAGGCTTCGGGCATTCTCTTTGGCAATGCGACATCTGAGGCTTTGCGTTCACTCGACGAGGATACTTTACTTGCAGTGTTCGATGGTGTTCCCACTTTCGAAGTTTCTCGTTCATTGTTGGAGGAGGGCGTTAAGGCTGTTGACCTCACTACCGATGCTGCTGCAATCTTCGCTTCAAAAGGCGAGATGCGTAAACTTGTACAGGGTGGTGGCGTTTCGGTAAATAAAGAGAAACTTGCTGCTTTTGATCAGGTTATTGGCGTTGAGAATTTGCTTAACGACAAATATATACTTGTGCAAAAGGGTAAGAAGAACTACTATCTGATAATTGTCAAGTAAGATATATTTATTACAATAATATCAAGCAAATGGAGACAGCCACCGGCTATCTCCATTTTATTTATACATATCTGCTTTGTTTTATATATTGTTGTATGAGTATGCCAGTGTGAAAAGGCTTACTTTGGTATTGGGGAGTTCGGTGATGCTTTTTGCACAGGCGGCTATGGTAGCACCGGTAGTTAGAACATCATCCACAATCAACGCGTGTTTTCCTTGTAAAGCTTCGTGATTGGTTACGGCAAATATACCTTCTACGTTTTTCCAACGCTCGTCGCGGTTCTTGTGTGTTTGTGTTTCATTGGCAACGGTTCGGGCAACTGCTTTTTTTATAACCGGTATTCCGCTTATGCGTGATAGTCCCCTGGCTATATAATCGCATTGGTTGTAACCGCGCTTGCGCTCTTTTTTATTGGATAACGGCAGTGGAATTATAATATCAATCCCATTGAAGAACCCTTCTGTAATAAGTTCTGTAGCTGCTGCCGCTGCAAGCCTTTCGGCAATTTCGGGATGGTTCTTGTATTTTATAAGGTGTAGCAGATTGTTGTATGGCGAGCCTTTGCGGTAGTATATATAAGATGTCGCTTTTTCAACAGGTATTATTCCCCAGAATAATTTTTCAATTTCGGCGGCGTGTACGGGCTCAATACGCGGCAGTTGGTATAGGCAATTAATGCACAGGTCCTTTTCGCTTGACGAAAGTATGCTGCCACAAGCGGCGCAATAACGTGGCAGAATTAAATCGAGCAGGTCAGAAATCCACTTCATACTCGTCGCATTTTATTATTTGAAAAATTTTGGCCGGTTCGTAACCGCGCGAAGCAGCGTGACGCACTATTTTCTGTCGTGTGGCATAGTCGTCGTTGCCTTTAAACTCTTTCCTCTTCGTTGTGATAACCTCGTTTAGCGCCTGCATATATGCCGCTTCGTCTATCTGCTCTATTGCAGCCTTTATATCCTCTTTCGGTAATTTCTTTTCGCGCAGTGCGGCTGTAATCTTTATTCTTCCCCAGCGGTTGAAACGTACTTTGTCATTAACGAAGGCGCGGCAGTAACGTGTTTCATCGATGAACCCCTCGCTCTTCAACCTGTCAAGTATATTTTTCTGCTCAGCCTGTGTTATGCCCCACGCTGTGAGTTTTGTACTCACCTCGCTTGTGCAACGCTCGCACAGAGTGCAGTAGGCTGCGGCCTTGTTAAGTGCTTCGGCAGGGGATAGTGGTTTCATACTTTTATTGTTTTTCGGCCATAATCATTCGGTCGTTGCCGGCAATGTCTTTGCGAAGGGTTATGTTACGGTAGTTCATCGCTTGCAACATTGCAACAGTGTCGGCTCCGTGTTCGCGGTTTATTTCAAAATAGAGTTTACCGCCAGGGGTAAGCATGTTCTGTGCTTTTTTGGTAATTGTGCGGTAGAAGAGTAAGGGGTCGTTGTCGGGTACAAAGAGTGCGAGGTGGGGCTCCCATAGAAGGACATTTTCTTCCATCTCTTTTTTCTCAACCTCTTTAATGTATGGCGGGTTGCTCACTATTATGTCGTATTTCTCTTCTGTGGGTTCGTAGTTGAGAATGTCGCGCTCTTCGAAAAGAACATTGCAGCCGTTGGCGGTGCTGTTCTTCTGCGCTACGGCAAGGGCATGTGTGGAAATATCCCACGCTGTAACTTGTGCTTGTGGCATCATTGTGGCAAGGCTTACCGCGATACATCCGCTACCGGTGCCAATGTCGAGTATGCTCTTTGCGGTGCTACTTTCCGTGGCTATCCACTCTACAAGTTCGCTTGTTTCGGGGCGGGGTATTAGCACCGCAGGGGTTACGGCGAAACGTAGGCCGCAGAAGTCGCTGTAGCCGAGGATGTATTGTATAGGCTCTTTTTGTTTGAGCCTTTCTAAGGCATCGGTTACCTTTTCTTCCTCCTCGGGAGTGAGGGTTACGGGTTCCTTAAGGAGGTAATTGGTTTGCGAGATATTGAGCAGCTCCGTGGCTATAATGCGCGATAGCGCGCTCACTTCACTTTGTGTGTAGAGCGCGCCTATTGCGTCGTTTATTTTTTTCAGGAGTTGCTTCATATTGCTTTTATGCTTTAAGTGCTGCGAGAAGGTTGCTCCACTCGTTATTAATTGCCTCTACCGAGGGGAACACCATATTTGCACCGGCATCGTAGAGCACTTGTGGGTTAAGCGGCCCTGTATTTGCAGCTATGGTAAAGAGCCCGGCTGCCACTCCGGCAGTTACTCCTAAGGGGGCGTTTTCTACCACGATTGCCTCGTTGGTGGCAAAGCCTCCTTTCTCGAGTGCGAGAAGGTAAGGGTCGGGGTAGGGTTTGCCACGTTTCACATTGAAACTGGTTACTATGTGGTTCTCGTCGAAGAGGTCGGGGAAGTGGCTCTGTATACGATTGAGCAGAGTGGGGGTTCCCGAGCCTGTTACAATCATTGGTGTGAGGCCGCTTGCCTTTACCTTTGTCACAAGCTCCAGTGCGCCTTGCATACGGGGTGTAGGTGGGTACGTGGCGAAGATGTCGCATTTTGTCTGGCACAGCTCGTCGATAAGCTCCTGTGTGGCGGGCTTGCCGAATTGTGCGAGGCTTGCGGTGTTTATGGTGTCGGCACCGGTGCGGCCTTCGTTCATATAAACATCCTCTTCGCTGAAGTTGAAGCCTGCATCGCTCATAACCTTTGACCAGGCTTTTGCGTGGTAGGGCATTGAGTCGAAGAGCACTCCGTCCATATCAAACAATATGGCACGCAACTGCAAGGGTTTGCCTTGCAGTTGCGTGTATTGGTCTATAATCTCTTTGTAATTCATTAGAGTCTTGCGCGTATAGCTTTGCTCTCCTCCTCGTAACCGGGTTTGTCGAGCAGAGCGAACATATTCTTCTTGTATGCCTCAACACCGGGCTGGTTGAAGGGGTTTACACCCAAAACGTAGCCGCTGATACCGCAACCAATCTCGAAGAAGTAGATGAGCTGGCCAATGTAGTAAGCGTTGAGCTCGGGGATGCTGATGCGGATGTTGGGCACGCCACCATCAACGTGAGCGAGCTGTGTACCGAGTTCTGCCATCTTGTTTACCTCGTCTACGTGTTTGCCGGCAAGGAAGTTAAGACCGTCGAGGTTCTCCTCGTCGGCGGGTACGATGAGTGAGCTATTGGGCTTCTCGATAGAGAGCACTGTCTGGAAGATTGTGCGCTCACCCTCCTGAATCCACTGTCCCATTGAGTGAAGGTCGGTTGTGAAATCTACCGATGCGGGGAAGATACCTTTGTTCTCCTTACCCTCGCTCTCGCCGTAGAGCTGTTTCCACCACTCCGATGTGAAGTGGAGCTTGGGCTGGTAGTTTACGAGAATTTCAATCTTCTTGCCACGTGCGTAGAGTGCGTTACGTGTAGCTGCGTACATTGCTGCGATGTTCTCCTCGAAGGGTACTGCTGGTGAGCAAGCTACCTCCATATCCTGAGCGCCCTTAACGAGTGCCTCAATGTCGAAACCTGCAACTGCGATGGGGAGAAGGCCTACGGGAGTAAGCACAGAGAAACGGCCACCTACGTTGTCGGGGATGATAAAGCTCTTGTAACCCTCTTTGTCGGCAGTGATGCGAGCTGCGCCTTTTACTGCGTCGGTGATGGCAACGATTACTTTGCTTGCCATCTCCTTGCCACGCTGCTCCTCGCACTGTTTCTTGAGAAGACGGAAAGCGAGAGCTGTCTCGGTTGTTGTACCCGATTTAGAGATGTTGATGACACCGAACTTCTTGTCGGCGAGGAATGCTGTGAGCTCGCTCAAATAGTCCTCGCTGATGTTGTGTCCTGCGAAGATTACACGGGGGTTACTCTTGTCGCCAATCATTGCAGCAAAGTTGTTGCTCAAAGCCTCGATAACTGCGCGTGCGCCGAGGTAGCTGCCACCGATACCTGCAACCACAACAACCTCGCAGTTGTTGCGGAGTGTTTCGGCTGTTGCCTTGATATCCTCGATGAACTCTTTTGTTGTAGCCGAGGGAAGGTGCAGCCAACCAAGGAAGTCGTTACCGGGCAAAGTGCCGTTCTCAAGAGCCTCCTGTGCTTTTTTTATCTGGGGCTCGAGTGCCAAAATATCCTCTTTTGTTACAAAGCCTGTTACTTTGTCTATGTTCAATTTAATATTTTCCATTGTTTTTTATGTGTTTTTTTATTTAAATGCGTCAGTAAGTAATTTAATCTCTATAATGGGTGAAATACCCTCGTACAATATGTTGTAAACAGCGTCGATGATGGGGGTGTTTACGCGGTAATGCTCGTTAATCTCCTTTATACATTTTGCTCCGTAGTAACCCTCAGCAATCATCTCCATCTCAATCTGTGCGCTTTTCACTGAGTAACCTTTTCCTATCATTGTACCGAACACACGGTTACGGCTGAAGTTTGAATAACCGGTTACCAAGAGGTCGCCAAGATAGACCGAATCCATAATGGTGCGCTCAATGGGGTGTATTACATTGATAAAACGGTTCATCTCAATTACAGCGTTTGACATAAGCACGGCCTGGAAGTTGTCGCCGTATTTAAGACCGCTGCATATACCGGCTGCAATAGCGTATATGTTTTTGAGAACCGAGCCGTACTCGATACCTACAACATCGTCGCTAACCGAAGTCTTGATGAAACTGTTCGATAGTTTCTGTGCAAATTGTTTCGCGTGCTCAATGCTTGAACAGCCAACTGTAAGGTAAGAGAGGCGTTCAAGAGCAACCTCCTCGGCGTGGCAGGGGCCTGCAATGGCTGCGATGTTCTCATAAGGCACTTTGTATGCTTTGTGGAAGTACTCCGATATTATGAGGTTCTCGTCGGGAACGATACCTTTGATGGCGTTCACAATGAACTTGTCTTCAAGGTCGGTCTTCAACTTCTTGAGGTGGTTCTTCAAGTAGGGTGAAGGGGTTACGAACACCAGAATATCCGATTCTTTGACAATTTTGTTAATGTCAGAAGAGAAGTTGATTCTGTTTGTATCGAATTTCACCGATGACAAGTATGCGGGGTTGTGTCCAAGGCGTTTGAAGTCCTCGATACGGTCGTCGCGTCTTATGTACCAGTTGATGCTTTCTATATTGCTCAACAATACTTTTGCTATGGCGGTAGCCCAGCTTCCGCCACCCATTATTGCTACGGTGGAATTAGTAAGGTCCATAATCTGATGTGTTTTGGTTAAATATTATTACAAACTATTGTTGCACGGCTATTATCCGAGTTTGCTTATCCACTCAGAAACCTCGTTTACCGAGGGTGTTGTGTAACCAAGTTTGAATTTCTTGTTTATACCTCCAATCTCCTGTTGTATCTTTTGCGCGTTGCCGTCCTTGAGGTCGTTCACAAGGTTGTAGCCTGCTTTGTGCAGAACGGGAACCCACTCTTCGGGAACGCCGATGGCTGCAAATGCTGCCACGCCATCTTTGGGAACTTTCTTTTCGGGGCGCATCTGCGGGAAGAAGAGAACCTCTTGTATAGTTGTCTGGCCTGTCATAAGCATTGCAAGGCGGTCCATACCGATACCCATACCCGATGTGGGGGGCATACCATACTCGAGTGCGCGTACAAAGTCCTTGTCGATAAACATTGCCTCGTCGTCGCCCTTCTCGCTCAAACGCAACTGCTCCTGGAAACGCTCTGCCTGGTCGATGGGGTCGTTGAGCTCGCTGTATGCGTTACAAAGTTCTTTACCATTTACCATCAACTCGAAACGCTCTGTAAGGTCGGGGTTGTTGCGGTGGCGTTTGCACAAAGGTGACATCTCAATGGGGTAGTCGGTTATGAATGTGGGCTGTATGTAGTTTCCTTCGCAGAACTCGCCGAAAATTTCGTCGATGAGTTTGCCTTTACCCATAGTTTCGTCAACCTCCATCTTCAGCTCCTTGCATATTGCAAAGATTTCCTCCTCGCTTTTACCGTTGAGGTCGTAGCCGGTGAACTCCTTGATAGAGTCGAGCATTGTAACACGACGGAAGGGGGCTTTGAAACTGATGATGTTCTCACCAACTTTTACATCGGTTGTGCCGTTTACATCGAGTGCAATCTTCTCGAGCATATTCTCGGTGAAAGTCATCATCCAGTTGTAGTCCTTATAGGCTACATATATCTCCATACAGGTGAATTCGGGGTTGTGTGTGCGGTCCATACCCTCGTTGCGGAAGTTCTTTGAGAACTCGTAAACTCCCTCGAAACCACCTACGATGAGGCGTTTGAGGTACAACTCGTTGGCAATACGCAAGTACAAAGGAATATCGAGCGCGTTGTGGTGGGTGATGAAGGGGCGTGCTGCCGCTCCACCGGGAATTGATTGCAACACAGGAGTCTCAACTTCCATATATCCCTTGGTGTTGAAATACTCGCGCATTGAACTGTAAATCTTGTTGCGCTTGATGAAAATATCTTTTACATCGTCGTTAACAACAAGGTCAACATAACGCTGACGGTAGCGCAATTCGGGGTCTTCGAATTTGTCGTATGCCACACCATCCTTGTATTTTACAATGGGAAGGGGGCGTATGCTCTTCGAAAGTATGGTAAGTTCTTTTGCGTGTACGGTAATTTCGCCGGTCTGTGTGCGGAACACAAAACCTTTTACACCTACAAAGTCGCCAATGTCGAGAAGGCGTTTGAAGAGTGTGTTGTAACCGTCTTTGTTCTCTCCCGGGCAGATATCGTCGCGGGTGATATATACCTGTATGCGGCCCTTAGAGTCCTGCAACTCAATGAAAGATGCTTTTCCCATTACACGGCGGCTCATCATACGGCCGGCAATGCACACTTGGCGCGGTTCTTCTTCGTCCTTGAATTCTTGTAGAATATCCACTGAGAAGGCGTTTGTGGGGTACTCGGCTGCGGGGTAGGGCTCTATGCCCAAATTGCGCAACTCGGCGAGTGCTTCACGGCGTACAATTTCCTGTTCGCTTAATTCTAGAATGTTCATTGTATAGTGTTTTTAATTTATCCTTATATATTATATATGGTTATTCAAACTCGTATGTGTTGGAGCCAATCATCACACCGTCGGCAAATATGTACAGGCGGTAGGTTCCTGGTTGCAGGAACTCTTCAATATCCCAGTACATTGTTACCTCCTGCTCCTCACCGGTGTACTCTATCTCTTTTTTTATAGAGTAGCCAATTGCGCGGTTCTCGTAGTTGAACGTGTTGCTCATACTTTTTGTGAGAACCTCCTGCGAAGGTTGCAATATGCGTGCATACACTGTTTTGTTGCCGGTTGTGGCTGTGATGTTTTTGCTTATTGTGAAACTTATCTCAAATTGTTTGGCACGTTTGAGACCGTTCGCTTTCTTGCCGCTCTTTTTTATGGGCATCATCTTAATGCCGATAGCATCGAGCTGTGAAGCAAGGGTGACAATTTCAGTGAGTTCCTCTTTTGCGCTCGAGAGGGCATCAATGGTTCTCGATGCCTCTTTGTATTTCTCGTTTACACGCTTGTTCTCTTTTTTGAGGTTCTCATTGAGAGCATTCAGAGAGTCTATCTGAATAACATAACTGCGCAATACCGCACGAATGGTTTTCAGTTCCTTTTTCAGGCGGGTTATCTCGGCTGCATTCTCGGCTTTGGTCTGTTTCAACTCTTCGAGAAGTTGTTGGGTACGCAGTTTTTCCTGCTCGAGCTTTATTTGCAACGAGTCGTTGGTGATGCGCACTTTGAGCTCATCGTATTGCATGGCGAAACTCGAATATTCACTTTCAAGCTCCTCCTTTTCAATAGCGAAGAGTTCCTGCATCTCTGTATTTTGTTGCTTGCTTTGCGCAAGTAACAGACCGAGTGTGATGGCTGTTGCTATAAGAAGCCCTACAACCGTTATCAGAAGAATCTTTTTATGTTTGCTCTCCATCAGCTTTCTTATTTTGAGAGTTTCTGTATGCTCTCTTTGAGCATTGCAATCTTTTCAGTGGCATCGGATTGTTTCTTGCGCTCTATGGCGATGATTTTCTCCGGTGCTTTGCTTACAAAGTTGGGGTTGTTCAATTTTGCTTCAACACTTTTGAGGAACTTCTCGTGGTAAGCAAGCTCTTCCTGCATTTTGGCAATCTCGGCATCCTTGTCGATGAGCGAGCCCATAGGCACGGCGAACTCTGTGGTTCCTACACGGAACGAAGCCGCTGTGTCGTCGGGTGAAGTTACGCTTTCGATAGAGGTGAGGTTACCCATTTTGGTGAGTACGCTCTCGAGGCCGGCAACGGGTGACTCGCCCACAATCTGCAATGCAAGAGGCTCACGTGGTGAGAGGTTCTTTTGCTGGCGAATAGCACGTATGTTACCGATGATATCTTTAAGAGCCGAAATCTTGCCAAGGAATTCTTCGTCGGCGGGGCGGCAGAGCTCTTTCGCGCTCTGTACCATAAGGCTCTCGCCATCTTTGCGGTCGTAGATAGACTGCCACAACTCCTCGGTGATGAAGGGCATAAAGGGGTGGAGCAAACGCAAGAGGTTGTCAAAGAATTTGAGTGTAGCCTCGTAGGTTGCTGCATCTATGGGTGAGCCGTAAGCGGGCTTAATCATTTCGAGATACCAAGCCGAGAACTCATCCCAGAAGAGTGTATATACATTCATCAACGCCTCGTTGATGCGGTATTTGCCAAACTGGTCATCAAGAAGAGCTGCCGATTTTGCAAGTGTCTCCTCAAAGTAACGTATTGCAAGTTTAGAACTTTCGGGCTGCTCAACCTCGTTGCTTACGTTCCAGCCCTTTACAAGGCGGAAAGCATTCCATATCTTGTTGCAGAAGTTACGTCCCTGCTCGCAAAGGCTCTCGTCGAAGAGAATGTCGTTACCTGCGGGTGCAGAGAGCATAATACCCATACGCACACCGTCGGCACCATATTTCTCAATGAGGTCGAGGGGGTTGGGAGAGTTTCCGAGCTGCTTGCTCATTTTGCGGCCGAGGTTATCGCGTACGATACCTGTGAAATATACGTTGCGGAAAGGCATCTCTTCCTGGTATTCGTAACCTGCCATAATCATACGTGCTACCCAGAAGAAGATAATGTCCGGTCCTGTTACAAGGTCGTTTGTGGGGTAGTAGTAGCTTATCTCCTTGTTTCCGGGGTCGAGAATACCGTTGAACAATGAGATGGGCCACAACCAAGAGCTGAACCAAGTGTCGAGAGCATCCTCGTCCTGCTGCAACTGCTCGGCAGTGATGTTCTCGTAACCCTCAATTGCCTGTGCGAGTTTCAACGCCTCTTCAAGGCTCTCGGCTACCACAAATTTTTCCGCTTCACCCTCGCCTGTGGGGAGGAAGTATGCGGGTATGCGGTGTCCCCACCACAACTGACGGCTGATACACCAATCCTGAATGTTGGTGAGCCAGTTGTTGTATGTGGTCTTGTATTTTGTGGGGTAGAATTTAAGTTCATCGTTCATTACAGGGGGCAGAGCGATGTCGGCAAAGTGCTGCATATTGAGGAACCATTGCATACAGAGACGGGGCTCAACAGCTGTATCGGTGTTACGTTCCGAGTAACCCACCTTGTTGTCATAGTCTTCAACTTTCTCCAAAAGACCCGCTTTCTCAAGGTCAAGGGCAATCTGCTTGCGCACCTCCATACGGTCCATTCCTACATACAAACCGGCAGCCTCGCTTATTGTAGCATCGGCATTGAAGATGTCGATGGTCTCAAGGTTGTGTGTCTTGCCAAGCATGTAGTCATTGGTGTCGTGTGCGGGTGTTACCTTCAAACAACCAGTACCGAACTCAATCTCAACATAGCGGTCCTCGATTACAGGTATTGAACGGTTTACAAGAGGTACAATAACCTGCTTTCCTTTTAGCCAAGAGTTCTTGGGGTCTTTGGGGTTGATACACATTGCGGTGTCACCCATAATAGTCTCGGGGCGGGTTGTTGCAACCACTGCATAGCGACGGCCTTGTGCGTCGCGGTGTAGTATCTGGTGTTTTACAGTGGGGTCAAATGCATCGGTGGGGCTGAGTGTAACTGCATCGTTCTCCTCGCCATCGGTGCTGCCTTCTGCTTCATCAACATAGTATTTGAGGTAGTAGAGTTTGCTCTTTTCCTCTTTGTAGATAACCTCCTCGTTGCTGAGTGCTGTCTGGGCTTTGGGGTCCCAGTTTACCATACGCAGACCGCGGTAGATGAGTCCTTTGTTGTAGAGATCACAGAAAACCTTTATAACACTCTCGCTGCGTACCTCGTCCATTGTAAAGGCTGTACGGTCCCAGTCACACGAAGCACCAAGCTTGCGCAACTGTTTGAGAATGATGCCACCATGTTCCTCTTTCCACTCCCACGCGTGTTTCAGGAACTCTTCGCGTGTGAGGTCGCTCTTCTTTATACCCTGCTCGGCAAGTTTCTTAACCACCTTTGCCTCTGTTGCAATTGATGCGTGGTCGGTGCCGGGTACCCAACAAGCGTTCTTGCCCATCATGCGGGCGCGGCGTACAAGAATATCCTGTATGGTGTTGTTGAGCATATGTCCCATATGCAAAACACCTGTTACGTTGGGAGGGGGTATTACAATAGTATAGGGTTCTCTCTCATCGGGTTCTGAATGAAAAAGATTGTTCTTCATCCAATATTCGTACCATTTTTCCTCAACTTCTGCGGGGATATAGGTGGTTGCTAGACTCATAGTATTTTGTATTATATATAATTATTCCAATATAAAATTAAACTTAATTGCAAAGTTAACTCTTATTATTAAATTTATTACCTTTGTGCAGTAAAAAAATAAGAAAATATGCATAGTAGAAGTGAAATATTGGCCTCTTTCGGCCGTTTTTTGGATGTTCTCGATGAGTTGCGCGAAAAATGCCCCTGGGATAGAAAGCAGACTAATGCAAGCTTGCGTCCAAACACAATAGAGGAGGTCTATGAATTGTCCGACGCGATAGTGGCCGACGATACACAAAATATCTGTAAGGAACTCGGTGATGTGCTTTTGCACGTTGCTTTTTATTCAAAGATTGGGCAGGAGCAGGGCGCTTTCGATATGAAGGATGTGTGCGACCGTTTGTGCGAGAAACTTATTTACCGCCACCCTCACGTTTTTGGTGAGGCGAAGGCTGAAACTGCCGGTGAAGTGTGCAAAAACTGGGAACAGTTGAAGATGGCAGAAAAAGGTGGAAACAAAAGTGTGTTGAGCGGTGTGCCGGCATCAATGCCTTCGCTCATTAAGGCCTATCGTATGCAGGAAAAAGCTGCAAATGTGGGCTTCGACTGGGACAATAAAGAGGATGTGTGGAACAAGGTGAGCGAGGAGATGCGTGAGTTACAGGCCGAAATTGAGAATGCCGACAAGGAGAAGACCGAAAAGGAGTTTGGCGATTTTATCTTCAGTGTTGTAAATGCCGGCAGGCTCTATGGTATTAACCCCGATACTGCTCTTGAACAGACCAATGCAAAATTCCGCCGTCGCTTCGATTATGTTGAGGAGGCGGCCAAAGGCCTTGGAAAGAATTTGCGTGATATGACTCTTGGAGAGATGGATGCTCTATGGGATGAAGCAAAAAGACGAGGGCTGTAAATCTTATTGTAATAATATAACTTGTTGAAACACGGGGCATTGCTCCGTGTTTTTTTATTACAAGCAGGTGTAAAGAAGGTTCAGTAGAAATTTAGTGTGGACAAATTGATTCTTTAATAAGTTGTGCTGCCTCACGCCATCCTATGTGTAACAAATTATCTCCTGCAATGGTAATTTTCAAAAAGAAACCGGCAGCGTTAAAATCAGAGTGTTTATCCGAGCGTTTGCAGGAGAGAGTGCGAGGAATGTTTGCCCGCGAGTTAGGTGCCGTAAGGCAACTAACTGAGGAAGTCCCACTGCACCCTGCAAATGCGAGAAAGATAAACACGGCAAGGGAGGTTCGACTGAGGGTTCGCCTTTCTGCGACGTGAACAAAGAACCGAGCGACTGATTTTACTCGCGTGCCGGGCGTTTGGTTCTTTGCGCGACAAAGAACGTCAAAGATATATTTTCAATGAGA
>JAZQUI010000006.1:0-16678 GCA_045631205.1 Bacteroidaceae bacterium | reverse complement strand
TCGCCCTCTCAGGCCATTCTTGACCACATTGGAGGAACCACAAAAAAAGCATTTTTTTTAGCATATCAATGATAATCTTTGCAAAGATATGTATATCAATCCATTACAAAGATTTTATCCTACTTTTTGTCCACCCTGCCTAAAAATTCAAAAAAAATACACCCTACCTCGATTTTGGGGGTGTAAAAAAGGGTGTAAATCTTGTAACTACTTGATTTACACCCTTTGCTGCGGAGAGAGGGGGATTGACTTCGTCCATCCCTTGCGCTGCCGCGGGCATCCTTTCAAAAAGAAAAAGCAGACAAACCTTCAAATAAATTTGAGTTTCTGTCTGCTTTTCTTTTTGCGGAGAGAGAGGGATTCGAACCCCCGGTACCTTTCAGTACGTCGGTTTTCAAGACCGGTGCAATCGACCACTCTGCCACCTCTCCAATAAGTAAATTAAACGCGGTCGTTTCGTTTAACGGGTGCAAAGATATGGTGTTTTTTTTATATACACAATACTTTTGCGAAAAATTATTTCATTTTCTTGAAAAAAATATTTCAAAAGCCTCTTTTTTACTCAAAACTACGCAATAAAGCAATCTCTTCTGCCCATCGACTCTCATCAGGGGTTTCAAGAATTATGGGAATATTGTCGAAACGGGGGTCTTTCATAAGACGTTGGAAGAATTCCATTCCAAGAAGTCCAAGGCCAATACTTTCGTGCCTGTCAACACGAGAACCTAGCACTTTTTTTGTATCGTTAAGGTGAATGGCTTTCAAATATTGCAAACCAACAATCTCGTCGAAAGCACGGAAAGAACCTTCGTAGTCGTTTACAATGTCGTAACCTGCCGAATAAAAGTGACAGGTGTCCACGCAGACACCCACACGGCTCTTGTCGTCCACGCGGTCAATAATATAACGTATCTCCTCCAGGCGGTTACCCACATTACTGCCCTGTCCAGCGGTATTCTCTATTATGGCAGAAACACCGTTTGTCATAGAAAGAGCAAGGTTTATATTGGCTGCAATAGCATCAAGGCAACCCTCTACCGAGATTTTATTCAAGTGGCTGCCCGGGTGGAAGTTAAGCATACACAAGCCAAGTTGCTCGCAACGCTTCATCTCATCGATGAATGCTGCACGCGACTTTTGCATAGCCTCCTCGTCGGGGTTGCCAAGATTAATGAGATAACTGTCGTGAGGCAATATATAACGGGGGTCAAAGCCTCCTTTTGCGCAATTCTCTTTAAACTGCGCTATGCTTTTCTCGGTCAATGGAGCCGAAACCCACTGACGCTGATTCTTTGTAAACAACGCAAAAGCATTTGCACCTATTGCAGTAGCATTCAAGGGAGCATTCTCCACTCCACCGCTTGCCGACACGTGAGCACCTATAAATTTCATAATTCTATAACTTTTCTTCCTTGCGAAGATACAAAAAAAGTTCATCGGCAGAAAGATTTTGCCAACCTTTCTGCCGATGCAACATATTTACTTTTTATTATTCAGCACTTCCAACTCTCTCTTCAACGGGAGCAAAGAATTTATTGCTACCACGCAAGAGGTTACGCACCTCGCTGAGCAACTCGTGTGACTCTTGTATAAGGTTCAAATAAACAAAGTCCATACGAAGGCTGCCACAGCTCTGGTGCAGACGCATTGTCTGTGTCTTACGCAGGTTGGCAAGCGCGTGTTTCAAATCCTTTGCACGAGCCGAAACCTCATCAGAAGCCTCATATTTACCTGTTGCAATAATATCATTGATATCGTTAAGCGCATTATAGATATCACGGCAATAGGGAGCAAACTCCTCGATATACATTTTAGACAATGGAGAGAAACTGTTGTCGGCGTGTTCCTTCATGGGCTCACCTATACGAGTTAACGTGTTGAGCATCTGCTGGCAACTGTTGGTACACAAGTGATACCAGGTACTGCGCTCAAAGGCAAGCTGCTGGTCTATGCGCTGCATACCGCGTGTTTCGGCACGGCGCTCTTTCTTCATCTGTGCTTTCTCCTCAACAATTCTTATAAGCGATGCCTTCAACGGGCGCAACTCATCCTTTGCAAAAGACTCGAACAAGCCTTTATATGTCTCGGCCGAGAACGAAAGTGTATGGGTAAGAGTGTTCGCCGCGTGGCTCTGCAATTTTTCCCAAACCTCGTTCTGGTCTTCCGATTTAAGGATTATTGCCATATCCTCGTCGGTTTTCTCCTTGCTCTTTTTCTTGTTATACTGTATGTGGCTGTGTATGAGAAGATAGACAACCAAAGCAATCATCACATACATTGCGGGAATACCGCCATAATTCATAATGGAAGCAACAGTAGCCGCAAGAATGAACGCAGCACCCGCCGTAACAAACCAGCCACCCACAACGGAAACGACTCCGGTTACACGGTAAACGGCACTCTCACGTCCCCAGGCACGGTCACTCAAAGAAGAACCCATACCCACCATAAATGTAACATAGGTGGTTGACAAAGGCAATTTAAGTGAAGTACCCACAGCTATGAGCAAGCCGGCAAGCACAAGATTAACCGATGCACGTACAAGGTCAAAAGCAACTTCCTCGCGCTCTTCCAGCGGAGCAAAACGCTTGTTCACCCAATCCTTCACATTCTGCGGTGTCACCTGCGAGATACCATCGACCATCTTTGTGACAGCACGCACAAGGTTACGGGCCACAGGCGATGTTCCAAAGATATCACCCTCCTCATTCTGCTGGCTCGACAAAGTAATCGAAGTCTGCAACACCTTACGCGCCTTTTTGCTTGTCCACAAGGCGTAGACCATAACAGCACCGGCACCAATAAGGAAGTACACAGGAGTCTTTGCAGGCAAATTAAGAGAGCCCATCATATAACTCTCGGCTGCGCCGGCACCATTGGCAGTAAAGTCGTTGAACGACTCAAAGCCGGCAAGCGTCACACCAATAAAGTTCACAAGGTCGTTACCGGCAAATGCCATTGCAAGCGAGAAAGTACCCACAAGAACAATAATCTTGAATACGTTTATCTTGAACCAGTGCAGAATCTGCATAAGGATTGAGAAAAAGACAAACGAAGCAAACAGAATCGCCACAGTGTGGTTGTCTATAAACTCACGCACATCGACCGAAATCATAGTACTGCCCTTCAATCCCTTTATGAGCATAAAGTAGATAATAGAAGTAATGGCAATACCGCCATAGATACCTATTTTACCATTAAGGTTCCTCTTATAATGGAACGTGAATATCACACGGGCAATCCACTGCACAATAAGACCAAAGACAAAAGCTATGGCTACGGAGAGGAATATTGAGATTATAATGGTTAGAGCTTTTTCGGTATTAAGCATCTCCATAAAGCCCACCTCCGAAGCACTTGAGTTTATAAGCGCAGTAATGAATGCGGCTCCCAACAGCTCGAACACCATAGACACTGTGGTTGATGTGGGAAGACCGAGCGAGTTGAACAAGTCGAGCAGGAACACATCGCTTATAACCACCGCCAGATAGATACACATAACCTGGCTGAAACTAAAGTACTGTGGAGCAAAGATTCCGTGACGGGCAACATCCATCATACCGCTACTGAACGCAGCACCGATGAACACACCCGCAGCTGCAACAAGAAGAACGTGTTTTAATTTTGCAGCCTTGCTACCAACCGCTGCGCTCAAGAAGTTTACAGCGTCATTGCTGACACCGACTGTCAAATCGAGAATGGCCAGGCAAAACATAAAGCCGACCACAAATAGATACGCAAGATCCATAAATTATTATATAATATTATTCAATTGTTTGCGCTAAAAAAGAGTGCATCGCACATAAAAAAGCGATGCTAATTTGTCACAAAAATATAAAAATCTTTTGGAATACAAAGAAACGGATAGCAAAAAAAGCAATAATGTACCAATATCAACAGCACCACACACAAAGAAAAACCGGTTCCCGCACACACAAAGGCGTGATGGAACCGGCAGCGGCAGATAAAAAAAGATAATCAGAAATTATATCTCGCCGACAAATTTATGCGGTTAGCCTGGCACTTGTTACCATCAAAGTCGGTGCGCCAACCGTGCAAGTACTCAATACCGAGCTGCATATTCTCCGATGCATTACAGAACATATTGGCTACCACATACTGTCCGCGACGGAAAGCTGTGGGATAAACTTCGGAGTAGCCACTGTTCGAGTGAAGGGTTGTCTGGCTGTATGTAGCTGTGGCAAAAAAACGAGAGCTTGCATTGTACTGCATACCAACATACCAGGCATCGGCACGCAGCATAGTCATTTTACCCTCCTCGCTTGCAGGCACAAGGTCAACACCCACGTTCGACACATTATTTATATATGAGCCTATACCCTTACCCATAGTAAACTGTCCTTTAAGCTGGAACTTGCCCATTGTGGTGAGCATACTCGCCTGAGCACCCCAAGCATACTTGTTATGCTTCTCACCCGACAAAAGATTACGATACGAAAGGTTGCGCACAACACCCGCCAAGCGCAAATGATTATTATCGTTAAAAGAGTACTGCACAAAGAAAGGAATGTCGGGCATACGCTGGCTGGTAATAGAGGCAGTAGCACCATTGGTACCGCTGGGTTTTGAAGCCTCTATACCCATTCCCATTGAAAGACCCCAATCGAAAGCGTATTTCAAGCGCAACTGCGTGGTACGATAAAATGCCATACCGCAAGGGCCGCCATAGTCAACGGTAACAGGCGAAGCATCGAGGTCCATAAAAGCACCAACCGTGTAACCCAACAGCAAATACTTACTATCCATATACATGTTATGCAAGCGGAAGTTGTCGCCATTGCCACGCCAGTTGGCCGATGTATAGACATAAAAGTCACCAAGCAAGCGGCTCTTTCCCACCAACTTCAAAAAGATGGTAGAATTTGTCATATCCATCTGGAATTGGCTCGAAGAGACACCGTTTCTGTCTATGGCAGAAGGATAAAAATCAACATTATCCACAGAACCAGAGAAATCATATTCGGCTTTCACTTGAAGATATCCACCGATACCCAAGCCCCACTTGCCTTTCTGATCCACCAAAACAAAACGTGGCGCACGGGGGTCGTGATAATAATTACTCTGCGTTGTCTGGAAAATCTCCACCACATCGGGTGCCTCGTTAATTGTCTCGCTGATGCAGATTAAAGAAACCGGCTTATCCTTGCTCTTTACCCACTCTTGCGCGTGCGCCTCCGATAAAGAGAAGAAGGCGCACATCAACATCACTGTTGCCTTTAAAAGTTTTTTCATAATTTTATTTGTTTGAAAGTTTACAGAAGAAAAACAAGCAGGAAAGGAAAATGTTTATAACACCACTAAGCATCGTTCTTAAAATATATAAGGAGTAAGGCTCAAAAGGATGCGAAAAGAAGAAGTTTGAGAGAGATGGTAAAAAATTATTATAAAAATTATATCAATGTAAACTTTTTTTCCTTTCTTTGTGATTACGACAACAACTTACAACGATGAAAGAAGAAACTTACAAAGAAAAATCCAAGGTGGAGCAATATAAATACCTGCAAATATCGCCCAAGGACAAATCGTGGGGACTTGCAGTAACCACTGCGGGCTACCAACATGTATCGCCTTTTCAAGACTATCCATTGTCAACCCACCCCGCCGGATACAACTTTAACGAAAACAACAGACGAGTTCTCAACGAATATCAACTCGTTTACATCACACGCGGCACAGGCTATTTTGAGAGTGCATCGTGTTCAAAAACAAAAATAGAGGCCGGAACCATATTTATGCTTTTCCCGGGAGAGTGGCACACTTTTTACCCCGACAAAGAGACCGGCTGGAACGACCACTGGGTGGGATTTAACGGCAGCATCATCGACTATAAGATAAAGGCAGGCTTTTTTACCTTCAAGAATTGCGTATTCCGCATAGGTGTTGATGAGCAGATAATTAACACCTATCACGACATACTCGACATTGTGAGCAGTGAGAAAAAAGGCTACCAGCAGATGGCTGCGGGACTCGTCTTCTCACTAATAGGCAGAGTCTATTACGAAGACCTCAACCACTCTTTTGGCGACAGTTATATGACCCGCATCATAAACCAGGCAAAAGCCATAATGAAAGAGGACACTAACGAAAGCCATACTCTCGAAGACATTGCCGAATCGTTGAACATAAGCTATTCGCTCTTCCGTCGCGAATTCAAGCGCACCTGCGGCATCTCCCCCGGTCAATACCGCCAGAATTTAAAACTCGCAAAAGCGAAAGAGATGCTTTACTCTACCAACCTGAGCATCGCCCAAATTGCAAACAAATTAAATTTTGAATGTTTAGGACAATTCTCAACATTTTTCAGAAAAAAGGCTGGTGTACCACCGCTTGAATATCGCAAACGCGCATCAAGAGAAGTATAAAAAACAGCTTAACAAGCGTTCAAAAAACATAAATGGCGTTAAAATCCTCAAAAAAAGGATTGCGCCATTTGTTTTTTTACAACAAATGCCCCAAATTGCAGCCACATTAACAAAAAAAATAGAAACAACAATGAGAAATTTGAAACAAATAGCAAGCCTTCTTGCCATAGCAATAATTGCATTTGCGCCCATAAAAGCCACAGCACAGGGAGAAAACACCCCTTACATAGACCAAAACGCAAAAGCCGAACGTAAAGTAACACCCGATGAGTTGTTTTTAAGCATAACCATAAGCGAAAAGGACAACAAAGGCAAAAGCACCGTCGAGGAGCAACAAGACCTTATGATTAAAGAACTTCAAAAAGAGGGTATAGACGTTGAAAAGAACCTAACACTCAATTTCATGGGCAGCGAAATAAGCTATACCGCATTCCGCCGCAACATAAACCCGCGCACCACTGCAACATACACCCTGAAACTCACCAATGCCGCCACAATGCAGAAGGTGATAAGCAAATTGGAAGCCAACGGCATAACCAACACACAATTGGTAAAAACTAATTACAGCAAGGCCGATGAATTATACAAGGAACTCGGCATAGAGGCGATGAAAAAAGCGCAAGCGCAAGCAGCGGCACTTGCAGGTGCAATTGAACAAAACATTGGCAGAGCATTGAGCATAAACTCCTGGACATCGTCAACTGCGGGAGCACAACCCCGCCTCTACAAAAGCCGCTCAAACACGCTCGAAGAAGCCGTTCTTGCGACAGACAGCACTGAACCACAGATTGAGGTTGGTGAAATCACTTATACCGTAAACGTAAATGTAAGATTTCTGCTAAAAGAGGAGTAATAACTCCTACATAAAATCAGAACCCTACAAGTCACGACTTGTAGGGTTCTAATGTATTATTCAAGTTCAATCACCGTTATCCCCGCACCGCCAAACTGCACGTGCTCGTCGTGAAATGTACGCACAAAGGGCACCGTACTTAAATATTGGCGTAATAGAGTACGCAAGATACCGTTACCGGTACCGTGCAACACACGCAGACGATGCACGTTGCATATAACCGCATCGTCGAGAAAATATGTTACAGCCTGCACAGCCTCCTCGCCACGCATACCGCGAACATCTATATCTTCCTTGAAATTAAGCCTTTTCTGGTGAAGTTGCTCCTGTGTCTCACTTGTGAGGAAAGATACCTTACGCACCTCCTCTTTTGGAGCTTCGGCAGGGCGCAAACGTTCGATGGATACGGTGGATTTTATTGCTCCGAAACGTACCGTTGCACCACCCTTGCCAATGGAGAGTATTTCGCCCACAGCCTGCTGCCCGTCGATGCGAACAAACATACCTTTCTCGAATTTTGGAACAGCCTTCTCGCGTACCTTTGCTACGGACTGGCCCTGGAGTGAATTCTTCTCCTTTTTACCGTTCTTTTTACGCTCTTGTCGCGCCAGAATCTTCGCCATTTCGCGGTCGGCCTGCATCTGCTGTTTCTGCTTGGCAATCTCCTCGAGCTCCTTGCTGAAATCACGCAATTCCTGACGCACCTGACGTGTTTTTTCCTTTTCTGCTTTCGCCTCAACAATAGTACGTATAGTATTCTCAATCTTTGCATTAGCCTCGCGCAAAAGTTTCTCGGCCTCGTCGCGGGCATCTTTTAATATCTGCTTGCGGCTTCTCTTCAAATCGTCCGAAGACTCCTGAACCTTGCCCAGCATCTCATCGAGTTCCTTCTCCTTCTGATGCACATTCTTGCGCTTAGCCTCCCAATAGCGTTTGTCGCGCACAATATCCTGCAGATATTTGTCCGACTGAATGTAGTCGCTGCCAACAATCTGCGAAGCATCGACAATAACCTCTTCGGGCAAGCCAATCTTGCGCGCAATCTCAACAGCAAAAGAGCTGCCGGGGTTACCAATCTGCAACTGAAAAAGCGGGCGCATTTCGCCACGGTCATACAGCATGGCACCATTCACCACTCCGGGTGTGGAGTCGGCAAAATGTTTCAAGTTCTGATAATGGGTGGTTATTATACCAAAAGCACCACGGTCGTTGAAACGTTTTAAAAGAGCCTCGGCAATGGCTGCACCTATAAGAGGCTCTGTTCCACTACCGAACTCATCTATAAGAATAAGAGTATAGGCATCACACCCTTTGAGCGTGTGCTTCATATTCAAAAGATGGCTCGAGTATGTACTCAAATCATCCTCAATGCTCTGCTCATCACCAATATCAATGAAAAGATTCTTGAAAATACCCGCACGGCTACGCTCGTGCAACGGCACAAGCATACCGCACTGCAACATATACTGCAACAAGCCCACAGTCTTAAGACACACCGACTTACCGCCGGCATTGGGGCCCGAAATAAGCAATATGCGACGCTCGCCCTCAAGAGCCACATCAAGCGGAGACATCTTGCGGCCGTGCTTGTGCAACGACCTTTCGAGCAGAGGATGCACAGCGGTTCCCCAGTCAATGAAAGGACGGTTTTCCACTATCGGTTTTATAGCATTGAAACTTATCGCAAGCTCGGCTTTTGCACGGATAAAGTCCATTTCACCGAGAAATTCATACATCTGCAACAAAGCAGGTACGTCGGGAAGAATCTGCTGCGCACAAGCCGTGAGTATAGCAATAATCTCGCGTTTCTCTTCGGCCTCAAGCTCGCGTATGCGGTTATTAGCCTCAACAACCTCGGCAGGCTCTATAAAGACCGTTTTTCCACTTGCCGACTCGTCGTGTACAATACCACCCATCTTGCGCTTGAGGGCAGGAGCCACAGGAATTACCAGACGCCCGTCGCGGAAAGTGGGCGCAGCATCCTTCTCCACAAGGCCGTCGGCCTGCGCACGACGCAGAATCGAATTCAAAGTACGGGAAATACTGCCCGAAGTGCGCACTAGCTCACCTCTGATGCGTGCAAGCGTGGGCGAAGCGCTGTCTTTTACCGAGCCGAACTTATCGATTATAGCATCAATATCGCGTATGATACGGGGACAAGCCTCCACATCACCCGCCAGGTTACGCAACGAAGGATAAAGAGGATTATCGTCCGACACGCCGTTCCCATCGCCCTGTTTACGCAACAGAGAGAGTATCTTACCAATAGTATCGAGCGAGCGACGAAGGTCGAAAAGTTCGTCGGCAGTCATAT
Organism: Bacteroidaceae bacterium; assembly: GCA_045631205.1. Classification (GTDB taxonomy): domain Bacteria; phylum Bacteroidota; class Bacteroidia; order Bacteroidales; family Bacteroidaceae; genus HGM04593. The sequence goes on along the minus strand of JAZQUI010000006.1, from coordinate 7,128 downwards.
ACATTCCCTCGATGCGTATGCGTTTAAGCGGTTCACGAACATCGAAATAGAAATCGGACGGAAAATTCTGCTCCAGCTGCAAAATGCGCACAAACTCCTCGGTCTCGCAAAGACGCGACATAAGAGTCTGATAATCGGTGAGAAAGAGCATATCGTCCACCCGTTCCCTGCCAAGCGAGCAGAGACATTTCTCCTTGAGCAGACGACGCACGGCATCGAACTCTATCTTGCTTTCAAAATTTTTCGGATATATCATTTTCTGTAAGCTCTCGTAAAAAACAGAGCGAAGATAGCTCAAATAATTGTTATTCGGCGCATATTCCCAAACAAAGTTTATAAATATGCACGCACGCGCTATTTATATATAAAATTTCTATGGCGTGAATATCTTCCGCGTGTTCCGCGACAACAAGGGTGGCATTATTCGCGACCCCAAGGCTATACCCGAGGCTAAAATCCTCGTGAACAACCCCCGTCGCGACGTCAAGAACGTAACCGTAAAGGAGTGTGAGAAGGGCTACTAAATCTCAACCGCAAAAATCGAAATCTGCATCTGCAAGAAGAGCGGTTTGATGAAGGTAAAAGACCTCACATCTTACCTCAACAACACCGGCTTGCGCAGTAGCGACAGCGACTTCGAGTATGTAACCGTTAAGACTATCAACACCGCCAACATGAGCAACTACACAAAGAATCGCTTGCACGGTAACGGCACAACAGCCATCTACCCCACTTTTGTGAACGTAGCCGAGCAGCCCGCACTCAACGGCGATGTAGAGATTGCAACAATCACCCTCAAAGCAAAGAAAAACATCAAGTTAGACATCAAAGCAATCGATGGTGTAATTGTTGACAAGAACCTCAACTGCATTAAGTTCTAACGAGAAGAACACTCTTATAATAAAAAAACTGCGGTGCACGTGCAGCGGGGTTTTTTTATGCCCAATATTTATAAAGGTAATGCACCATAATTCAAAGATAAATGGTTATCTTTGCACAATATTATAAATAAGATAAATGACATACAAATACAACAACATAAACATAAATGTAGAGGTTGCCGGCGAGGGCAATCCCATACTCCTTTTACACGGTTGGGGATGCAGCCACAAGACCTTTGCACACATACAGCAGGTTCTTGCAGAAAGCCACAAGGTTTACAACTTCGACTTCCCCGGCTTTGGAGCGTCAGACGAGCCCGAAGAGGTTTGGGGCACCGAAGAATACACCCGCCTCATTGAACAATTTGTAAAGGACAACAACCTGCAAGCCCCCTCGCTTGTGGGACACTCTTTCGGCGGACGCATAAGCATAATATATGCTTCGCGCAACGAAACAACCCGCGTGGCTCTTGTTGATGCAGCAGGCATAAAGCCCAAACGCCCGCTTAAATATTACTACAAGGTATATAGTTACAAACTGCTTAAAAAGCTTTGTTACACACTGTTACCAAAGAAACTAGCCGACAGCATAATTGAAAAGCGCCGCAAGGGAGCCGGCTCGGCCGACTACAACAACGCATCGCCCAAGATGCGTGCAATACTCTCAAAGGTTGTAAACGAAGACCTCACCCCATTGCTACCTAAGATAAAAGCCCCCACTCTACTTTTTTGGGGCAACCTTGACACTGCAACTCCCCTTTCCGATGCAAAAACAATGGAGAGCCTCATACCCGACACAAAACTTGTGATTGCACACGGCACAGGGCATTTCTCATTCCTCGAGAACCAGGGGTTGTTCACGCAGGTTATGAAAACTTTTTTCGCAGGAGTAAAGAAATAAAAAAGAAATTCCACAAACCCAATAAGAGAAAATTTCTTAACTTTGCAATAAGCAAAAAGCCACAACGATGAACATTTTTTACATAGCCCTTCTTGCAGGCCTTACCATATACTTCGCACTCTACACGGCAAAGCAGCACATACATATGTTTCAGCTTGCCTCTTACAGATACGACCGATATTTCCGTTGGCTCGTACCGCAGAACATCCTTTCCAAGGCACGCTATTGCGCCCTTCTAATGTTGCTTGTAAACATCCCGGTGGAGGCAGAATATAGAACCGTCCTTTTTGCCACATTGTTACTTGCCTGCTTAATTATAAGTCGCAAGAAAGAACAGCAAAAGACACCATTGGTGTTCACACCAAGAGTAAAACGTCTCTACACCACTGCAACACTGCTCTACACCGCCGCAACGGTTGCCACAGCATTTGTTGCACCCGCCTGTGCCATAGCCACAGCCACCATAATGTTACTCCTTGCCGACCAGTTGATGCTGCTTGCCAACCTTGTGAACACTCCCATTGAGAAAGCTATAAACAGATATTACTACAACGATGCAAAAAAAATACTCCAAAGCAACAAGAACCTCACCATCATTGGTGTAACAGGCAGTTTTGGAAAAACAAGTACAAAAAACTACCTCGCAAGCCTGCTTGCCGAAAAATACAACGTACTCGTAACCCCGGGTAACTTCAACACCCTGCTGGGCGTTATTCGCACCGTACGCGAGCAATTGCGACCTTACCACCAGGTGTTCATCGTGGAAATGGGAGCAAAGCAAAAGAACGACATAAAGGAGATTTGCGACCTGGTACACCCCACAATTGGCATTGTGACTGCCGTTGGCGAAATGCACCTCGAAACATTCAAGAGTGTTGAGAATATACAGAATACAAAATTCGAACTCATAAACTCCCTGCCCGCAAACGGCACAGGTATCATAAACACCGACTCGCCATTCATTAAAAATTACAAAGGTATAACAAGCCATTGTAAAATAATAACATACGGAGTGGAAAGCGATGCCGACTACCGCGCTACCGGTGTGGAATACGGCGCAAGCGGTGTAACCTACAAACTTTCGGCACCCGGGCACAACAACGACGAATACAGCAGCCGCTTGCTTGGTGTGGGCAACCTGCTCAACATTCTCGCAGCCACAGCCGTAGCCGACCTATTGCAAGTACCCTTGCAAAAACAGAAAAACGCCATTGCGCGCCTGCAACCTGTGGAACACCGTCTCTCAATGCGTAAATCGGGAGGAATAACCGTGCTAGACGATGCCTACAACTCAAACCCGCAAGGAGCAAAAATGGCATTGGAAGTGCTGAAAAACTTCACTGTGGGCAACGGTAACAAACGTATAATAATTACTCCGGGGTTTGTGGAGATGGGAACACGCCAGGCCGAAGCCAACAAGGAGTTGGGAGAGAACATTGCCCGCTGTGCCGACTACGCCATTGTGGTAAACGTAACCAACCGTGCAGCCATAATGCAAGGAATGGAGAATGGCAATATGCCTGCCGAGCGATACTTCCTCGCCGACACTCTGAACCACGCACACGCACACCTGGCAACCATTTTGAAAGCCGGCGATGTGGTGCTGTACGAGAATGACTTGCCCGACAACTTCAAGTAAAAAAACAAATAAAAACATATACAAAAGACAATGAAAACCAACGTAGGAGTAGTATTCGGCGGACGCTCCGTCGAGAACGAGATTTCGGTAATTACAGCCAACCAGGCTATGGCTGCGATGGACAGAGAGAAATATGACATAACCCCCATATATATAACAAAGGAGGGCAAGTGGTACAGTGGCGAGGCGTTGTTCAACGTAGCAAACTACCGCAACACCAAAAAGCTCCTCGCAATGTGCGAAGAGGTATATATGCGCCCCATATATGGCGACACCAACCTCTACCGCTGCAAAAAGCCTCTCTTCGGCAAGGCTGTTGTAACAAAGCTCGATGTTATCTTGCCTGCACTGCACGGCACAAACTGCGAAGACGGTACTTTCCAGGGTGTTATGGAATTCAGCGGCATACCCTACACAGGTTGCAACACACTTGCTTCGGCCAACGGTATGGACAAAATCACAATGAAAATGATACTCAAGGAGTGCGGCATACCCGTTATCGATTACAGCTGGTTCAGCGACAAAGAGTGGAACGACAAGCAGGAGGCCACCATCGCAGCTGTTGAAGAAAAACTCGGTTACCCTGTAATTGTGAAACCCGCAAACAGTGGCTCAAGCGTGGGAATACGTGCAGCACACAACCGCGAAGAGTTCATCGAAGCAGTTGACTATGCAATCTCTTTCACCACCCGCGTAATCATCGAAAAATATGTACAAAAGCTGAAAGAGGTAAACTGTGCAGTGCTCGGTAACTATTACGAGTGCGAGCCCTCGGTGTGCGAGGTACCCGTGCGCAGTGGCGAAATTCTCTCTTACCAGGATAAATATATGAACGGTGGTGGCAAGCAGAGCCAGGGCATGCAATCGACAGTGCGCGAGATACCCGCCAACCTCCCCGAAGCAACCACCAACTTCATTCAGAAAGCAGCCTGCGACACATTCCGCGCCCTCTCTTGCGACGGCGTGGCACGTATCGACTTCATCATCGACGAGGCTACCGACGAAATTTTCGTTAACGAGATAAACACCATCCCCGGCTCACTCTCTTTCTACTTGTGGGAGTATAGCGGATACAACTTCGGTACACTTGTCGATAAACTAATTGAAATTGCCCTTCGCCGCAAGCAGGATGCAAGTTTCAAGGCTGTAAACTATGGCGACAACATCTTCGCACAAGGCAACTGCAGTGGCGGTGCAAAAAATGGTGCCAAGATGGGTGGAAAATTCGGTAAGTAATAAATTTTATACTTAAAATCAATTAGGTGAACCTCAAACGTTTGGGGTTCACTTTTTTTGTGCCGTGGGGTATTACTGCCAATAACATTACTCTTGCAATGGTTTCTGTAAAAACTTACTTTCTATTTCTCGGTGTTATTGTCGGCTATTCTTTATTTCTATGTAATCTTTTAAAACATTACTTCTGTGGGTATTATCGGGCGCACACACCGATGCACCCCTACAGATAGCGCGACAACACACATCCATCATTTCCTAACACCTCTCTCCCCAAACAATAAAAACAAGTTTTTAAACCCCAAGTGAAAGCCAAAAAGAAACTTTTTGTTAAAATTCCATAACCCTTTAATTTAAACCGCTTTTTCCACACAATTTAGAATGTTTTTTACACTTTTTTTCTTATTTTTGCGTCAATGTGAGGCAGTATGCACTACATTAAATCACAAACCTGAATAAAAACAATTGAAAAAACATAAAATTATGCTTAAAATCAAACACTTTGCACTTGCGGCGCTCCTCGTTCTATTTGCGATAGGCGGTGCAGCACAGGTTCAATTTGAAAAAGGCAAATTGTACCACATCTACACACAAGGCAAGAAACAAAATGTTGTCACAGAAAAGAAAGGCAACGCAGTGGGAACAACCGACTACGAAGAGCGCAATGCTGCTCAGTATTGGAAAATTTCGGAGTTGTCGGGCAGCTGGCGCATCATCAACCCCTTGACCGACCACGCTATGCGTGCCACTGGCAACAAGGTGGAACTTGGCGAAAACAACGGCTCGGACGAGGCACAGTTGTGGAAAATGGAGGATGGTCTTCTCATACCCACAAACAACCCCTCAGTAGCGGCAATGAAAGAGAAAGATGGCAGTATAAGCCTCATCGCGAAAGAGAAAGCGGCACAAAACCCTGCAGCTAAATTCACTTTTGAAGTTTCGGACTTTGCCGGTTTCGACGACAACCTCACATACCACATTCGCTCGGCAGCCGACAACAGCCAGGTGCTTGGTAACGGCGACTCGGGCGAGAACAACGCACGCATCGTTGCCGAAAAAGAGGACGCAGAAAACCGCGGACAATATTGGAGCATAAAAACCATAGACCTCTTCACATTTGCAGTGGAGAACGCTTTTTATGGCCAGAACTTTGACGACGGTGGCGGTAACCCCTCTATCGACTATTTGCTCCAATGGCCGGCAGTTGCAGGTATCTGGAACAATGCGAAATTCACCTTTGAGCCTGTAAAGGGCGAGAAAGGCACATATATCATTGTGTCAAAAGGCAAGGGCGACAAGATGTACACCTTGAAAAACAACCGCATGACACTTACTGCAAAAGATGCAAGCGACAAGAATGCCTGGTTCACTTTTGAGCAAGTTGAGAAGCCCAAAATTTCGTCACCCTATTGGGAAGACGAGACCATCTTTGCCGAAAACAAGGAGCAAGGTGTTGCAACATATATGCCTTACGAGAACGAGGCTGCTATGCTTGCCGACGCTGCGTACTACGCAACTCCCTGGACAGAGCCTGTAAATAACCGTTATATGACTCTCAACGGAACTTGGAAGTTCAACCTTGTTTCGGAGCCCTCGCAACGCCCCACAGAGTTCTTCAAGGAAGATTACGATGTTAATGCATGGGACGAGATTCCCGTACCCTCGAACTGGGAGATGCACGGATATGACCGCCCCATCTACAACAACGTGGAATACCCCCACTCCAATACACCTCCCTTCATTAAGGCACGCCCCGGCTACAACGACGGTGGCAAGAACTACGGTATTAACCCAGTAGGTTCTTACGTGCGCACCTTTGAGGTTCCCGCAAACTGGGATGGCCGTCGCACATTCATACACTTCGGTGGTATATACTCTGCTGCTTTTGTATGGCTCAACGGCGAATATGTTGGTTATACACAGGGTGCGAACAACGTGACCGAGTTCGATATCACAAAATTCCTCAAAAAAGGCGAGAACAAACTTGCTGTACAGGTATTCCGCTGGAGCGATGGTTCTTACCTCGAGTGCCAAGATATGTTCCGCATGAGCGGTATCTTCCGCGATGTATATGTATACAATGTGCCCACCGTGTCGGTGCGCGACCATTACATCCACAGCGAGTATGACGGTGGTGACAACACCATGCATACTGTGACCAACGTGGAGCTCACCCTCGACAACCGCGATGGCCTCACGGGCAAGAAGCAGATTGAGGTGTCGCTCTACGACCCCGCAGGCAAGCGCGTGGCCAGTGAGGTGATCACCGCTGAGTTTGCCGCTGACAAGAAGGAACTGGGTGTGGTGGCTCGTCTGAAGCTGGACAATCCGCTCATGTGGAATGCCGAGCATCCTCACCTCTATACCCTGCGCGTGGTGCAGAAGGATGCTGAGGGACGTGAGGAGATGGCTTTCGCTACCAAGCACGGATTCCGCTACATCGAAATCAAGAACTCGCTCATGTATGTCAATGG
>JAZQUI010000005.1:0-17787 GCA_045631205.1 Bacteroidaceae bacterium | reverse complement strand
TCCTTGGGGAATATAAATATTCCGTCGTCGCAAGAACCTTGCAAGCGAGTGGGTGCAAGCTTGCTTGTACACGCAACGAGCGCAGCAGGTTCTCGCAGAAAGCAAACGGCGCTGTGGCTTCGCGCCGTCCCTCGTTAGGGGAGGAGTTTTTGCGCCTTTTGCGCCATAAAAAAACAAATGAATATACCGCGCGACTGTAGGGGCAGACCGGTGTGTCTGCCCCAAAAAAAGAATACAACAAAAGGGCGAACACATCGGTTCGCCCCTACAAAGAAACAACAACCACAAACCCGTAGGGGTAGACCGGTGTGTCTACTCCTACGGCTACGCAATTGTTTGGAAAGATACCTCCACCTCGCTCGCGAGGGGCGGAGTTTAAACACACTAAAATTTAGACAGAAGAACAGGGCACACCGGTATGTGCGCCAGGTAATTGCAGGAGTAATGTTTAAAAGAAACCGGCACCGTAAGTAACACAATTAAAGGCCGTCGAAGGTGAGGAAACCGGCGAGGACATAGTGCGGTATGCCGTTATTTTACTTACAACGCTATACCGCATGCTTCCGGAGCCCCGAAACTGAGACGAATAGCCTTTAATGACAAGCGAGGAACGAACGAGGGATGTTTCAATTCTTTGAAACAGCGCGAACAGAGGCGCGAGCGACTGGTACGTCCCGTGTGCCGGGCGTTTTGTGCCCTTTTGAGCGACAAAAGGGCTATAAAAATTTACACAGAAACATAGAACAGCCGATAATAACACCGAGGATTAAAAAGCAAGAATAATTAGGGCGCACACATCGGTGCGCCCCTACAGATCACAAAAAACAATTATTGGGCAGACACATCAATTTGACAGAAGAACAGGGCGCACTAATCGTGCGCACAAAAGAACATTATAAATAAAACCGCAACCCGTAGGGGCAGACCGGTGTGTCTACCCCTACGGCTACGCAATTGTTTGGAAAGATACCTCCACCTCGCTCGTAAGGGGCGGAGTTTAATAAAAAAAAATAGTTGCGATGCACAAGCATCGCAACTATTCCAATAGATTAGTTATATAAATTACATTATAACCTTAACACCATTCTTAATGTAAATACCACCCTTCACAGGCTTGGTAACCTTGCGACCCTGGAGGTCGTAAATATCACCGCTCTCTACATTATCAACATCCTCAATCTCCTCAATGCCGGTTGTACCATCGAAACGGAAACTGTAAGAACTTGACGAAGAAGCACCTTTGGGAAGAGTGAAATAGCACTTATTGGCATCGCATTTAACATAACCACCACCCAGTTGGAAACCAAGGTTAGCATTATATTCATCAGCAACCCAGTAGAAAGCTTCGCCCTTTCCGGCATTCATCAACAAATAAACCTTATCTGTTGTAGCAGATATTGCAGTTTTCAAAATTTTACCCTTGAACAAGTTCTCATTCAGTGAAACAACCTTAGCAGTTTCACCGTCAGCAAGAGTAAATTCATAAGTTTCAGTCTCTGTTGCAGTTTCGCGATAGAGGAGGACTGCAGTATTCTTAGGAATAACCCTTTCAACCTCTGTAAGCGTAATAGTCTTATCGGAAAGATCCTCATCTATGGTAGCATAGTAAGCCTTTACACCGTCGGGTATAGTTACATCGTAAGGCAGATACATTGTAGCCCACTTGAGAGTACCGGAAATACTCTTCTCAAAGACAACCTCTGCATTGTCAACAGCCTCAAAGAACCAGTCGGTAGAGTAACCTTCGGCCTGTACCTTTGCTGCAGCTTGCACAAACGCAGTGTTACCGGCATTGTCAACCGACAATGCAAGAGGCTCGTTGCCATTATACAATGTGAAGGCACCTTCTGCAACACCGGCAGTAATGGTATATACAGTAGCATCCTCGTCAATACCCTTCCAGCCAAAGGCTGCAGTACCAAGCGCACTTACAAAAGTAAAGCTATTACCATCGGCACTTGTACAAACCCACAAAGCATTACTCTCATTAGCAGTTGTAGCAGATGCGATATCCAAGCTATTGTTCAAGTACAGATAGTTATTCTGATACTCGGCAGTAGTTTTTTCAATAAAGCTCTTTATGCGGTAAACACCACCAACCTCGGGATAATTCAACTCCACATTACTTGTACCATAGATTTTATCACCCATAGTGTTGTCGGCAAGTACCATCCACACAGTGTTGGCATCAACAGGAGTATCATCGGCAGTCACGCGGTTAAACACAAGTTCACCGAACTCAACTTCATTAGGCAGATAGTTGTAACCATTAGTAGCATCGCCGGCACCAACGGTTGTCTGCCAGTAATTACCACGGAGAACAGAACCGGCAGTACCATTCACCACATTCTCGTCACTCATAACAGCTGTGAGGTTATACTCACCGGCAGCAGCCTTAATAATTACAGGAGTATTCTTTGCAAGCACATCGCCGGCCGCGGCAACTTGGGTCAAGTTGAACTCGTAACGGTCGCTGCCCTCGGCCTGTGCAATATCACCCTCAACAAAGTCGTATGCAGTAACACCCTCGGGCAACTGTACGTTGAACGCAAGGTTCAATGTAGCAATGCCGTCAGCAGGAACGGTGAGTTTGTAAATCTCATCAAGATTTGTAACCTCATTGATTGTCCAAGTTGAAGCATTGTTAGGCTCGGCATTCCAGTCTACAATCACGCTTAAATCTTGCTGTGCGTGCATAGGAGAATTATTACCAATTTTCAAAGCAACCTGGTCATTGGCAATACCATAAATTCTAACATGCTGAGCCGATGCTGCATCACCCATAAGTTCTGCATTCTTTTCAAACGACTTAACATAAAGACCTGTATGCAAGTTCTTCATCTTATAAATACCCACAGTACCGGTCTCCTCGAACTGGAACGCTGCAAGCGATTTATTCGCAATATCATCTATATTATGGTAAACAAGACGTTTCTGGTCATAATTGTTATGCGAAGACTGCGGTGAGCAATATGTGTGTACATACTTGCCACGGCAATAATCGTTGCTTGCAGTTGAAACAATGTAGTAAACCTTGTTGGGGTCGGGAGCATTGTAACACTCATCGTGTTGGGTGCGCATAGCCTTGTAAGCAACATAGCATTCATCGCTTGCGCTTGTATTGCCGGCTTCTATAAGTGCAGTTGCGTTATCGAGCGCAGTGCTATATGTATCTCCGGTGAAAAGACCAACGCTTGTACCTGTGTAAACAACAGGCATCACCTCCTTAACATCCACCAACTGGTAGTAACGGGGATTATTATTTTCAAAAGTAGCGGGAACAAACTTAAATTTCGAACCGCCGTCATTTTTATCGTTATAGAATCCCATTGTACCGGAATTGCTGCCACCGTGGTTGCTGAAGCATTTACCATTGCCAAGGATGTTGTACCACTCACCGTTCTGTTCAATGGTCCACTCATCTATAGCCTTGCTGTCTTTATCCACAGCCCACACTTTGGTACCTCCGTCGTTGTTATCATCGGCACCCAGCACCTTGCCATCACCGTTGTAAGGTTTAATCAAGATACCACCATTATCACCTTCCATAAAGTACCAAGCCTGCCAGCTGCTGTTGACAACATCAGCTACAACATTCACAACACCTGTACTCTCGTTATACTTCAACACCGTAGCATTGGGAGTATTAAAGTCACGATTGATGATGATTTTGTAGAGCACGGGATTAGCCTCATCGGTAGTAAGTCTTACCACTGTCGAGGGAGCCTCCTTGTAGATTACTTCTTCACCAAGGCTCTCGTTGAGTTCCATCCAACACTGGTTAGCAGCAATCTCTGTGCTTGCAGCAATAATGTTGAAGTTCTCGCCATCAAATGTGTATTTGTTACCGGCAGCAACTGTTGTTTTCACAAGACCACTGCGCAACACACTACCTTCTGTAGCAGCCTTTGCACCCTCGTCATTCATTGTAATGGTGAAGGTATGGTCACCGGCTGCAGCCTCAATAATAACAGGAGTATTCTTTGCAAGAGTCTGGCCCTCTGTTGCAACGGTTGCAAACTCATAAACGGGGTAGCTATTAACCTCTGTTATATTCTCCGCTGTAAGGTCGTATGCAGTAACACCCGCGGGCAACACCACGTTGAAAGGCAAACAGAGAGTTGTAAAGCCACTTGCAGGAACGTTAAGTGTGTACTCGGTTACCTGTGTCAAAGTGAAGGTAGACAAATCCGGTTTATTAGACTTATCGTTACCAAAAATTGGTCCCCAATCATTTACATATTGTATATCATTACGGTTACTCTTAAGTTTATAAATATTAGCCTCGGTTTCCTCAAAGAGATATACACCGGCTTGTGCCTCATCGCCACTCAAAAGTTGTGGAGCCCAACCAGCATTTCTGGTACTGTGCATATACAATCCTTGAGCCGAGATGGTATAACCAGTTAGCTCGCTATTGGGTACAATAGTAAAGAGAGCATCAGCAGCCACCTTTGCTGCAATAGCATCGTTCTGCAATGTCTGATGCTTGGCATCTGTGCCATCAAGTGTCATATCAAACAATTTGTAACCGGCTACGTCATTAGACATTGACTCAACAGCGGCATTGGTATAAGCAACAAATATGGGTTCACCTTTATATTCGATATTATACACACCATTGAACAAATTGTCCTTCTTTGCATTGAGAGCAGTGTATAAGGGGTTCAACGCTTCGTATGCAGCAGTCAACTCACCGGCAGTACCGCCGTTGTTGTAGTAATACAACGCTGCAGCCATTGAGTCATAGACACCTTCAACCTCTGTAGCAGTCACACCGGCAAGGTTAGCATAAGCAGGCTTAACCTCGGCTGTTGATGTAAGGTTAAAGAGGTCGAATTTCGCCATATGGAAGTAAGGACGGCTTACTGAAGAAGTCTGGTTGTAGTTATCGTGAGTCTTAACCACAAACTTCAAATGAGAGTATCTAACATCGGTAGAAATAGCATCAGATGCCCAAGTAGCACCGGCAGTGTTAGGCAAGCCCTCTACAGTGGTGATAGGTGTCCAAGTACTGTTGTCGTTGCTACCATAAATCTCAATATTCTTGGGACGGTCGTTTGAGCCGCTATTACGCTGCTGACCGGCAATCTTGAAGTTATCCAAACCAACTGCATTGCCAAAATCAATCTGCAAGTAGTCGTGGATGGTAGATTTAGTATTAGCATCCCAGTTTGAGTGCAGATAAGTGCTTGCATCTTCGTCGAGCAAGGCAGCTACACCACCGGCACCATCATTACCCGAAGTATGGGGGTTGTTACACCATATATAATAGTCGTTACCCTGTGTAGCGTTGAGAGCAATCTCAGTTGCCTTACCTGTGGGGGCTACATTTGTTGTAACCTCGGCAATTAAAGCCTTAGTTAGGTCGATAATCTCGCCAAGAGCGCGAAGTTCATCCTCTTTCTCCTCGTCGGCAAGAGTGTGAAGGATGGTACCGCCTGTTGTGTAGAGAGTGCGGTCCTGAACATAATATTCATCGCAACCATCGGCAACCTCAATATCCATAAGGTTGGTGCAGCCCTCGAAGGGGTCGGGCTCTGTGCCCTTGCGCACCTCAAGGTTGGTAATGTTCACACCCTCGGGGATAGCGTGTGACACAACGCTGAAGTCGGACATATCCTGTGTAAGTGTCAATGAATTTGTTGCACGGGTAGCATTGGCACGGCGTGCAGCAAGCGAAGCCTGCGACTCAAGCGAGGTTGCTGTAACCACAAGCTGTGTATTGCTGTGGGTATAAACAATATCAATTCTGTACTTTGTGCCTTTGCTGATGCTTGCCAAAGCATTGTTATTGTTATCGTTATCGAGCTTAACAATGAGCTTTCCACCATTTGAGGTAGATTGCATATAGAGCTGGAAGCCTTTGCTGTATGTGCTGTTCATAGGCGCACTACCTGTTGAGATAAGTGCCGAACCCCACTCGTTGAAGTTGTTGCCGTTGTCCTCGATGGTCAAAGAGATTGACCAGTCCTCGCCTGCTGCCAATGTTGTGCCCAGGTCGGTGGTAATGTAATTTCCAGAGTTGTTAGAAGCATTTGCGCCCTTACCCTTTACTACACCGGTGAACACTTTGTTGTTGCTCAATGTCTCAATTGTAGAGGGAAGACTGATGCTCCACAAATCCTTGTTATTCTTGAACAAGTTGTTGTCGAAGCCCACGATTTTCAATTGCTCGCCAAGAATCTCAACAGTCTCGGGGATTACAAGGTCGTGGTTACCGCTCTTGCGCACATTGGTAAGAACCACCACGTCGGGAACAGCAACCTCGACAAAGATGTAGTCATTACACCAACTACCATTGTTTACAGAAACACTATTCTTATTGAAAGCAGAGCCATCGAATTTTGTAACCATCCATTTGCTGCCGGTGTAACCATCGGAAACATTAGTCAAAGCGACTCCGCTTCCGGCATTAGCTGTTTCAAATGCATATTTTGCAGGTGTTGCACCAATGCTCAAATAATAGTTTCCATCGTTGGCAAGATATTTTCCACTTTCATTCTGGAATGAATATGTTTTATCATCATTAACGATACAAGTCCAAAGATAGCTGTTGCCGTTTACAGATGTAGCTGTTTTGAGTGCACTACCATTGTCATATAGATAGTGTGATACGAAAGAACCATCACTTTGTTTTGCATCTGCTGCAATATAATACTTTTTGCCGGCCTCGGGTTTCACGCCTTTAGCAAGTTTAGTTGTAACAACATCGCTGCCGGGCTCTGTGCGGTACTCTATCTGCCAACCGTCAATCTCAAGGAACTTACGGAAGCGTGCAGTGTAAGTAGCATCCTCACGAGCATACATTGTGTGTTCAAGATTCTCGGTGAGCAAGCGACCATACTGGTCGTACCAGCCGAGGAACTCAACATCCTCGCTTGCCTTTGTGGCGCGCAGGTACAGAGGAATGTTGGCACTAACGTTATACTCTTTAAAAGTCTCTGTAGTGGGTGTTTCATCGGTCCACACCTCAACGGTTCCCCAATCTGCAGCGTTGGTCTCCACGTTAATTGTAGCGGCCTTGTCGCTCTTTTCGGTTACGTTGATAACCACCTCGTAACACATACGGTTGAGTTGCGCCTTTGCATCGTACGACTTTGTTGCAGCGTCGTAGCCGTTGTCCTTCCACGCACCGTCGAAACGCAGACGCATATGAGTGATACCTAAAGGTGCATCGTAAGGCAAAATCACATTGATTTTACCCTCACAGGCAGCAGTGTTCTTCGCGCCCTTTGTACCGGCAACCTTCAAGAGTTCGCCCTCGTCGGTGAAGTCACCATCGGCATTCAAGTCGATATATGCACTGAGGCAGCAGAATTGGAGACCGTTGCTATTATCGTCGCTCCAGGTAACATCAAAACTTGCACCCTGCGGCACGTTTATAATCTGTGGTATGGTATTGAAGAGATTATCGGGGGCAACAGATGCCTCGTAGATAGTCTCGGGCTCACGGTTGTAATAAGCGAAAGTAAGTTCGTTAACGAACGATGTCTTTACTTGAGCATCACCCCAGTCACTCTTGTCCTCGGTGGGCACGCCCCACTTATCCTGGATGAAGTTTGCAGTGAAAGTAGCCTCTTCCTTGCCATAGTAGATGAAAGGGTTGTCGTTGCTTACAACCTCACCGTCCTTTGTCCAGTTCTCAAAGTTGTAACCGGTATTTGCAGTTGCAGTAATCTTCACGGCCTCGGTAGTTGTTACTGAGAGTGCGTCGCTACCCTCAATGGCAACCGAACCGTTAGCACCCGCAACAGCAGTTACGGTACGCGCAGAGGTAATATCCTCAATGAGTGCGAGGCTGAAGGTTATTACTGTGCCGTCGCTATAAGTAACCTTTGCTGTTGTCTTTCCAATGGCAGCATCGGCAGGGATTGTCACGTTGTTACCGTTGGCAGTGAGTGTCTCACCGTTACCGGCGTTACCGTCGTTGTTAAGGTCAATCCAAACGCTTGAAATTGTAACCTCCTTGCCAATGATGAGAGGAAGTTCTACCTCCTGGCCACGATAAACCTCGGGGATGGCCATACTCTTGGTGGCGTTGCTTGCTACACCCATAGGGAAGATGTAGTTCTTTTCTATGCCTTTTACGCGACCGAAGTATTTGCCGAAAGTTTCAACAGCCTTCTCTGTAGCTGTCATATCGTTGGGGATAACCACCTGTGAGTAGTCACTCGCAAGATTATATGTATTGTTGAAATCGACAGTCCAGGGGTATTCGAAACCTCTATACCAGCCACCGTCGAACGAGCCACCATTGGTTGTGAAGAATTTCTCCCAACGTTTGTAGTGGAAGTCCTTTATAAGACCTGCCCAACAGCGGTTCGAATAGTCGTGGAGAGCACAATCTTGGTTTGCCCACACTGTTACTTGGGTACGAGCGTTCCACTCGAGCCAGTTGCGGTCGTTTTCAGTTGTACCGGCAACCTCGTCGGCTATGTTACGTGCAAGGCTCGTCCAACGCTCGAGTTTGAAACCTTCATCATAGGAGAGCATTGTATCAAGGTCGAGCATCAACTGCAAGTAGAGCTGGTAGAGGCGGGTGTATTCGGCGGTGTTGCCGCGAGCTGCATTGATGAGAGGGAGCAGTTCGGCCGCATAGTCCACCATAGCTTGGCGAATAGCATCGATAACATCGTAGTTGTAGTTGGCAGTTCCATCTGCCGAATTATTCTCTTTGATAAGGTCGGCTATAGAGATTAGCTGGTCGGCTGCAAGACGCACATCCTGTGTATCCCAGTAGATTGCTGAAGTACTCCAAGAAGAGACACTGTTTACAGTCCAGTTGGGGCGAGCAAGAATCACCGCCTCCGATGTACCCTGCTGGTTCACTTTACAGTCCCAAACAGATTTTTTGAGGTTCTTCAAAGCCTCAAGAGCTATATCATTTTTCACACCATAGCGTGAATAAGAATATTCCTCCAACCACTCATCGGCTGTGGGGCGGTTGTTCACATCCATCCAGGGAAGCTCAAAGAGCATATCATAGAGAACGGGGTTAGTCTCTGTACCCTCGGGGGTGGCACCTATACCCTGGCAGTTATTGTTCTTTGCAAGGGCTTCAAAGTAACCATCCATAGTGGTCTGCAAGCGACCGTGCATACCGCTGCGGCCACCAAAGTTGTGGAGCATACAGTATATGTAGGGGCAAGTATCGTAGTAGTTTGTTCTCCATTTTGCAGCATTGTCTGCATAGATGTTATCGGCAAAAAGGTCGAGAGCTATGAAACGGTTGGTATAACCGGCATTCTTCATTGCGGTGAACGCACCGGTTACAGGAGTTCCCTGCCAATATTGTATAATCCATTTAGGCAACTCAGGAGCATTGAATTTTGCTCTCTCCTCGGCTGTTTCCAAAGCATAGCAACGGTCGAGATGCGACATTATATTGGGATATAATACGCTGGCTGCGACAGGAGCACTCATCTCGTGGAAGGGGTCGATACTGTAAAATTCCGATATACCCATAACATCGTGCAGATGTTTGTAGTAGACATCGGCAAGGTTCTTGTAGCTATTGGTTGAAGGATTTACCACACCGGGGTGAGGGAAATTACTTGCCCAACTTCCAACTGTTACAACATCGCCTCCACTAAAACCATCGATTGTTGTGTAGCCTGTGAGACACTTGGGTACCTGGCCGCTAAAGCCGGGGATAACGGGCTGCATACCAAGCTCACGCATACGTTGCATCATATTGCGGCAGAGTTGCTCCTGGCGAGTGTACCACCAGTCGGGGTTACCGTTCATCTCTACGCCTGTTGAGGAAGAGTTGATGGTGCTACCCCAACCCTCAAGGTTGTTCATCGCAAACCAAGCCATAAAACCGGGGCCGGCGATGTAGTCGTTGATGTCGGCCTCGGTAACACCAATTTCGCGAAGGAAGTTGCGTGTAACGACCTCGAGACCCACAAGGTTCAACGGGGCATTGATACCGTGGAGAGCCATCCAGTCAATCTCCTGCTGCCAGCGTTCCCAAGTCCAGAAAGCCATAGAGTAAGAGAATGTACAGGTGTTGAAGTCGTAACGGTAAGTGGTGTTACAAACGTGTTTCTCATCCTGTGTAGGAACGGGAAGCTCAACAGCCGAGAGATCGGTTGTGAGGTTGTTCCAGGTGAGGTTAATGTGTGCATAGTGGTTCAAGTACCAGTTGATACCTGTTGCCACTGAAAGCTGAGTGTTACCCTTGATACAGGGTTTGCCGTCCTGCGATGTAATAACAAATACATCCTTACCATTTTCGGCAAGATTAGCATCAATTACAATCGCGAACTTGTCGGCTGCACCGTTACCGCCAATACGGTTCAAAAGACCGGTAATAGCTTGCTCCGGAGTAGCGACAGGTGCCTGTGCGTTTGTTGTCTGCACAGTGAAGAATGCCAACAACGCAAGCACCATTGTTAATAAAAAGTTCTTTTTCATATTGTATTTAGTTATAAATTATTTTACAATTTATTACTGAATCTGCTGTGGGCGCACTTGCGTGCGACCATTTGTTTTTTTTGTTTTCTATTGGGCAGACACACCGGTCGGCCCCTACTTTAATGCAATCGTTTGTTTTCCGTTGGGCAGACACACCGGCCTGCCCCTACTTTATTACATATTACCCCAAATATCGTTCCACGAACCGCCGTGGTGCTCTTTCGACATCTGGTCGCCCCAGTCACCATTATCATCTTCCTCACCGGGTCCAAAAGGACTGGTAACTTCCATTACAGAATTTATTTCCACATCGACAAGCTCGGCAAAAGGAGCTTCATATATTTTCTTTTTCATAATCAACATCATTTAGTTATTTGGTCAACAATTACTTAACAATCACCTTTTTACCATTCACAATGTAGATACCGGGCTCGGTAATCTCATCGAGTTTGCGGCCTTGTAGGTCGTATATGGTTTCAACAACCTCAACATCGGCAGCATCACCCTCGGCCTCAATCTCTTCAATATCGGTTGTACCGCCGAAGATATCGTCGTAACTCAAAGAGAACGAGCGTGCCTGTGAGGGAGTAACACCCTCCTCGCCATAAGGCAATACCCAGTAAGCCATATTAGCCTTACATACTACGTGGCCACCTAAGTCGTTATTCTTGCTGCCGGAACCATCCAAAACATAATTGCCATCCTCATCGGCATTCTCCCATATCTGATATAAGCGAATTGCATCTTTACCTGCCTGCAACATATATATGCGGTTTTTAGAATTGTTTTCTCTGTGAGCTTCACAATCCACAACAGTGTTGTATAATGCTCCAAAGAGAACATCCTCCATCTTGTCGCCGGCCTCGGTAGCGGCAGTTTCGCTGTAATAGAACTTACAATCGATAGCTCCATTTGTGGGTGTACCAATACTCTGTACGTTTATATTCTTCAAGAGTACAGGAGAATTTGCGGGAATGATTCCGTCGTACGATTTCATAGACATATAATAAGTGTCGGCAATATCACCATGCTGGCGGGGGTAGAACGCCTCAACACCGGCAGGGATTTTAGCATCGAAACCAAGCATCAAAGTACCATGACCTTGTTTACCCAATGATCTCTTGTAACGTATGCTTTCACAGTCGGCAACTTCCTCTACTACCCACGAAGTAACGGGCGAGTAAACATCCTTAACACCATTATTGTCGGGGGCTTCAACCTCGGCACCGCCGGTGAGGTATACACCTGCAGCATCGGCTTCGTCGCGTGTGAGGTATTTACCGTCAAAAACAATGCTTACCACAGACGAACCAAGAGGTTTAAGTATCATAGCACCAGCATTCTTGGTGAGGGTTGTTTTTTGTGCATCCAAAGTACTAATGTAACACTGTGTATGCAAGCTCTTAATTGAAGCGCCAACGGTATTTGCTTGAGTATCGCGTGCAATACCCTCGAACGACCACACTGCATTACTGTCGTACTCGGGAACCTCGTCACAATCGACAAAAATATAGTATGAACACCAGTCACCATCGGTTGCACCACTATTTCTGTTAAAAAGCGAGGTATAATTAGTATTTGCTATTGAGCCATTGGCTTTTGTAACCATATGTTTGCCACCGTCATAATTAGCTTGGTTAACCAAAGAACCATTGTCCATTTTATATTCGGCAGCAGTGTTTCCAAGGCTCAAATAGTAATTGTTACCATTGGCAAGATACTTACCATTACCGTTCTGCAAAGAGAATTTACCATCACCGGCATCTATGCAAGTCCACATATAAGCAGGGTTATCGGTTACCTTGTCCTCGGCAATGCCAAGCTCAGTACCGTTATCATAGAGATACCAAGTTTTGCCGGTTTTGGTTGCGTTGGCATATACATAATAGGTTCTGCCGGGTATGGGTGACTGTGAGCTCTTGGTAACATACTCAAACGCTGCGGTCTTTTTCAACTGGTTGTCAGCATCTACCGACATACCGTTTACATACTCGCCTTTTGTCACAGCGGGGCGCACGGTATAGAACTTATCGGCTTTGGGTGCAAAGAACTCCTCTTTGGCAAGACCGTTGTACTCTCTAATGGCTGCCACCATTTTATTGAAAGTAACCTCGTCGTAAATTCCTGAAGCTTTAGCATTAGCATAAAGTGCCTGCAATTTCTCATAAACCTCAACCAGCGGTGCGTGGTACACTGTACACTCATCGAGGTTCCACAAGTCGAGCAACTCCTGCATATGTCCCTCGAAGTCGGTAACACGCACAAATTCCCAAGTTGAGACTTTGGCTGTTCCAAGGTCGGTAGCAACGTAAGTGTTGTCGCCCTCGCCGCCGTAGGCCCAACCCATATTGGTATCGAATGCATCGTCAAGCACAATGGCATGACCTTTATTTTCAAGGTTCGACGAGGGAAGAATATACCACACGTCCTTTCCCTCATCGTGTTCTTTCCACATCATTCTCTCAACCTTATAGGTTCCAAGGCTGGTGATGGTTGAAGAACCTTCGGGCATAGCCGAATACAACGCAGTAATATTGTTAAGTGTTACATCGGTTATCGTTTTTGTTTCTTTTTCGCCAAGCGCGTTATAGACATCGAGTGTTACCATTTTTTGCGAATAGGTTATCACCACTTTAATATTGGTAAAGTGGTCCTGTGTATGCCAGAAACGGTAACGGTCGTCGCTATTGTTCACTTTTATCACAACACTGCGGTCGTCTTTCAAATAAACTTGGAATTCATTCGCGTAACTATCATACAAAACATTGCCCGATGATGTGAGCAAACAACTACCGTAAGCATTGTATGCGACAAAGTTCGGGTCGAGTTCATATTCAAGCTCGATAGACCAGCTGTCGGTCTTTTTCAATGTATTTATGTCGGTAATTTTTCCTTCACCAACCGGAGGTGTTTGGTTTTCAACCTTGTCAAGCTGGACATTCTTGCTCACCAGTGTGTTGTTTCCGGCCTCAAAGTTATGTATGTGTACTTTAAGATATTCATCTACGATAAGGTTGTTGCCGGCAACATTTCTGTAAAGAGCATCGTTGCCGGGGTCATTATCAACCACAGGTGCGTATAAGTTTTTCTCACCCGAGAAATAGAACAAATTACCCAATTTCTTATCACCGTTTGTGATGGTGGTAAGTGACATTGGATGCTCGGCAGCGCTGTAGGTGGCATAAGAGTTACCGCCGCTTACGTTTCTCACATAGTACCAGTGAGGGTCGCTAAAACCGTTTGCTTCGTCCATCTTTGTTTCGTCGCTGAGCTCGGGGAGTTCAATGAGAGCATACTCTATTTCGTGCTCCAACATATGCATATTCTGCGCAAACTGCAAAAGTTTTGCGGTACGGTTATTTACTAGGTCGCTAAAATCATTGTAATTTGCACCTGAATAATAATACGATGCACGGCCCACCATTTGCTCAACAATGCTTTCATAGTAACCTATTTTGTCTTCGTCGTACCCGGCTGTGCTCTTCTTCGCAGTAAGAGCTGCGCTTAACTTGCCGGCGACATCTGTTATAAATTCGTACAAAAGTTTGCGGGCTTCATCAACACCCACCTTCACAAATTCCCAAGTAGCTCCGTCGTCGTTGGCGTTATAATTAACAACTTTGTCAACATCGGCGTGATTGCTGCACCAGACACCATTGGGGTTGTTGGTGGCGTTGAGCGCTGTAAGACCTATGTTATAACCTATGTTGCTTGCGGTTTTATGGGGTTGAACATAGTAAGTGTTTCCATTGGTATTCCATAGAACATTGCTCGCACACTTCAGAACAGTGGTAGCGTTGTTTATGTTCACGCTGTAATACTCTGTGGTTGTTTTATCCTCGGTGGGCGAGAAATAGAAAAGTGAACTTGCGGTTTGCTGACCAACTTCCACCAAAAGCATATTCTTATCGCGTTGGTTGAATTGTGAATAGAAATATTTTCCTGTTTGTGTGGAAATGGGACCATCGTCTTCAATATTTATGCCGGCGCGATGGGGGCGCGCTTGCTGTTGCAAGTTCTGTCCACGCTTGTTCTTTATAAAATATAAAGAGGGCTCTTCGAGGAGAGAGAAAGAAGAGAGCGTGGGGTTCTCGGGAGCCGATATTGTTTCAAAGGGAGCCGCAATTTTAAATTGCAGATTAAAGACATCGCCGCTCTTTATTTTTGCGTAATCGAATGTGAGTTTGTTGTCGGTGGCTACTACTTGACCTTCGTCATACTCATTACCTTCGTTGTCAACTGCATTAACATAGCTGTGTATAGAGGCACAGAGGAGCTGTATTTCTAACTTGGCAAGTTCCGTTGCGTTTCTGAACACGTGAGAGAATGGAAGGGGGTAGGTTTCCTTGTCACCGTCGCCGTCGGCATCGAAGAGCAGTGTGGTGTTGCGCTCAACAAGTTCGTTGGCGCTGATGGTTATCTTCTTCTCTGTGTCGATGGGCACGGGAATAAATACAAAGTCGGTACAAATACCTTTTTCGATAGTTGTAGTTTTGGTCTCATCATTTGTTTCATCGTCATCGTCCTTATCATCGACATAAGTATAGGTATAGGGAGTTGTCTGGTCGTGTACTTCAGTTACATCACCTTGGAAATAAGAACCACCGTTCTCTATTGCAAGATACTGCATTGAACTGTTTTGCAAAGGCACACCGAAACGGTGTGTGAGTTTGGTGTCAATGCTCCACGCATAAGGTTTAGTGGCAATGCCTCCGTTGCCAAGATATATTTCAGGGTCGGCTACATTGCGGAATACGAGCTTGCCATTGGTTGTCTGCTCGCAGTACCACTCGTACTTTTTCTTGGCATCACCGGCCTGTGAGTGGTAAGAACCGCCAATATTCAGTGTGGCGTTGCCCTCGCTATCACCCATATAAATCTCTTGGTTCACATAAACGCCATTATCACGATCATAAGCATCGGCGTAGATGCGGTATTTGTTACCCGCGATGGGAACACCCGAAAGAAGGCGTGCATCGGATAAATGACTGCTATTATATTCTGCAACAAGCGCAGCGTATGCTTTTGCTGTTGTTTTTGTGAAGAGGGGGCATTTAGGGTCGGTTGAAGCATTAACAAAATCCAATGCTGCTTTCACATCATTGCTTGCAGGAAGAATATATGCTTGACCAAGTGAGGTGGGAACTGTGGTGTTGGCATTTGAGATGCGCACATAGTTGCAAGCGACACCAAGGTCTATGACTTCGGATGTGTATGTGGCATTGTCGGCCAGCTCAGTCTCGTAGCCTGCGCCCACCGGCACCTGTAGCCAAGACTGCCCGTCGATGGATGCTTCCACAATTATGGTAGCGGGTATATTGAGGGCATCGGCACCGCGTTGCAGATAGATGTATATTTGCTGCTGTGCATTTGTAAAGTGAAAATTAAAGTGGTCGCCGGCAGCAAGTGTAACACCCACGGTGAAGTCACCGTCTATAAGGTTGGCACCAATTTCCTCACCTTTATCATTTTTCACATCGCTTTTATTTTGCACGCAACCGTAGATTACCTGCGCCGAGTAGATGTCGCTACGGCTGTACATGTGCAGGTCTTGCAGGTATTCGCCGCTGGTAACCTCGTGTGCTGAGTAAAAGGCGAAGGGGTGGCCATCGCTACTCCAAGTAGCAAAAGAGTCTGTATTACCATTCCAGTAGGGGCCGCTTTCGTAGCCCTTCACCACAAACACGGTGGTGCCGTGGCCATCGTTTTTAATATTAGCATTTGCGATAACGTTGTACTTCCAACTTTCAAGGTTTACGCCCGACTTTCCGCTGGTTGCATCGTCCCAAGCTTTTATATCGAGCTTGGCAGCAGCAGGAGAACCCACAAACTTACCCTCGGCATTGACGTAAGTGCCGGTGTTGATGGATTTAATTGCATAATACACGCTCTCGTCCTCGGTGTATTTCTCCAGAGTATAGACAAAATTCTCGTTGTACACATAAAGGTCGCGTTCCTTGCTCTTGTCGAGAACAAATTGCACGCCGTCGCAACGCAAGAAGCCCGTTCTATCCTGATTACCATTAATCGCGGTATTGTAGATAAAGAACTTCTTGCCCACAGCCTCTTCAAGTGTGAAACGTGGCGTGGTATTACCCTTGTACGAGCCGGGCTGGTAATAGTTGTCGGCCCAAGCGATTGTTGTTCCCAAGAAAAGGAACAGCAAACAGAAAATTAAATTTCTTGTTTTCATTTGTTTTTAGTGTTATTATTTTTTTCGTTTTTATTCTTTTTCACTGCCTTATGCCTAAAAAGAGTATATAAAGGCATAGTTATCTTTAATTTGGCAAAAGTAGCAAATATTTATGATATTTTATTTATTTTGTTGAAAAAAGCACTCTTCCGCCCCTCTTTTTATAAAACATGCTCATTTCTTTTTAATTTTGACACAATGGATTACCAGTCAGAAAATGACAGCAGCAGAACTGCCTTCCCGCAGCCCTTTCCTTAATAAAATCGACATAAGAACAGGGCGCACCGGTATGTGCGCCAGGTAGTTGCAGGAGTAATGTTTAAAAGAAACCGGCACACGGGGCGTTTTGTGCCCTTTTGAGCGACAAAAGGGCTATAAAAATTTACACAGAAACAAAAAAAATAGCGGTTAGCGACACCGAGAACTTTAAAGAATGTTTTTACAAGACACATTGTAAATGGTAATTTAGGACACACCAAGCATAACAACTCTCCCACTTGATGCATCAAGGGGGAGTGGCCTACAAGGCCGAAGGGGATTATACCGTTTTCTTGCGTTTTTTTGCTCCCCTCCGTCACTGCACTACGTTTGTGACACCTCACCCTCACTCGCTATTGCTCGCAAGGGGCGGAGTTTTTGCGCCTTTTGCACCATAAAAAAACAAATGAATATACCGCGCGACTGTAGGGGCAGACCGGTGTGTCTGCCCCCCCAAAAAAAGAATACAACAAAAGGGCGAACACATCGGTTCGCCCCTACAAAGAAACAAAAACCACAAACCCGTAGGGGTAGACACATCGGTCTACCCCTACGGCTACGCAATTGTTTGGAAAGACACCTCCCCTCGCACGCAAGGGGCTGAGTTTAAACACACTAAAATTTAGACAGAAGAACAGAACGCACACTGCGGTGCGCACAAAAAGGCAAAAATGAATAATAACAACTCTCCCACTTGATACAACAAGGGAGAGTGGCCTACAAGGCCGAAGGGGATTATGCCGTTCTGTCGTTTTTTTTGCTCCCATCCGTCACTGCACTGAATCAAATCTACTCCTTGGGGAATATAAATATTCCGTCGTCGCAAGAACCTTGCAAGCGAGTGGGTGCAAGCTTGCTTGTACACGCAACGAGCGCAGCAGGTTCTCGCAGAAAGCAAACGGCGCTGTGGCTTC
>JAZQUI010000004.1:0-59097 GCA_045631205.1 Bacteroidaceae bacterium | reverse complement strand
ATTAAATGTAATTTAATAGACAATGCTTGCAGCAATTAGTCGCACGTAGTGCGGGATGCGAACAGCAAGCATTGTCAACTTATGTCAAACATTCTCGCTTCGCGCAACCTCGGCTGCATTCGCTTTGCGTGCAAGTAAACTTTCACTCGCTCATTTGCACGAGCTTTCGCACTCTCTCCTGCAAATGCTCGGATAAACACTCTGATTGCTTTTGCGAAGTTGCTCACGCTCGTTGCAATTGAAAATAAATTTTCATTCACTCGCTTACTCGCAACATTTTAACGGTGTCGGTTTCTTTTTGAGAATTACCATTGCAGGAGATAATTTGTTACACATAGGGTCGCGTGAGGCAGCACAACTTATTAAAGAATCAATCTGTCCACACTAAATTTCTACTGAGCCGGTTTTTTAGCTGCCTGTGAGATGCGTTATCTTTTCACGTATGTGCAGAAACGGTAGTCGTGTGTGTGTTTCTCATCGGCGTAGTGTTCTTCCTGTTCAATAATCTCCCACTCTTTTTTGTCGAAATCGGGGAAAAAGGCATCCGCAGCTTTGGGGGTGTCTTTTATCTCGGTAAGGCAGAGAATGTCGGCTTTGGGCAGGGCATGTCTGTAAAGTTGTTCACCACCTATTATATATACAATCTCTTCGTCGGTGCAGTTGGAAAGTGCTTCTTCAAGAGATGTAAAATGCTCTGCGCCTGGGAATAGGCTCTCTTTACGTGAAAGAACAATGTTGCGGCGGTTGGGTAATGCTCCTTTGGGTAGAGAACGGAAGGTGTTGCTTCCCATTATTATGGTGTGCCCTGTTGTAAGTTCCTTAAAACGCTTCAAGTCGTTGGGTAACCAATAAATCAACTTGTTCTCGTTACCAATTGCATTATTCTCGGCAATAGCGGCGATGAGGGCTACTTTGTACATAGGTTTCCTGTTTATTTTGTTACACTGCAACCACGC
Source organism: Bacteroidaceae bacterium (assembly GCA_045631205.1). Lineage (GTDB taxonomy): Bacteria > Bacteroidota > Bacteroidia > Bacteroidales > Bacteroidaceae > HGM04593. The sequence continues at coordinate 58,141 of JAZQUI010000004.1, read as the reverse complement.
CTTTTATATGGGGGTGTGCGTCGTAGTCTTCCAATGAGAAATCTTCGAATTTGAAGCCGAAAATATCCTTTACATCGGGGTTTATTACCATACGGGGGAGCTTTTTCGGCTCGCGGCTGAGTTGCAGTTTTACCTGTTCAAGGTGGTTTAGGTAAATATGTGCGTCGCCAAGTGTGTGTATGAATTCTCCGGCTTTAAGGCCTGTTACTTGCGCCATCATAAGCAATAGCAAGGCGTATGATGCTATGTTGAAGGGAACGCCAAGGAAACAGTCGGCGCTGCGTTGGTAGAGCTGAAGGCTCAAACGTCCGTCGGCAACATAGAATTGAAACATTGCGTGGCAGGGTGGCAAGTTCATATTTTTTATGTCGGCTACGTTCCAGGCATTTACAATTATGCGGCGTGAGTCGGGGTTGTTTTTCAATGTTTCAACCACCTCTTTTATCTGGTCGATGTGCTCTCCGTCATAGCCGGGCCACGAACGCCATTGGTAGCCGTAAATGTGCCCTAAATCGCCCTTTTCATCGGCCCATTCGTTCCAGATTCTCACTCCATTATCCTGCAGATATTTCACGTTTGTATCTCCGTTGAGGAACCACAAAAGTTCGTGAATTATAGATTTCAGATGTAGTTTTTTTGTGGTGAGGCAGGGGAAGCCCTCTTCGAGGTTAAAACGCATTTGGTGTCCGAAAATGCTTATTGTTCCGGTGCCTGTTCTGTCGTCTTTTTTTGAACCCTCGGTTAGAATTCTGTCGAGTAGGTCTAAATATTGCTTCATAAGATATTGTTTTCCGATATTGCGAAGATACAATATATTTTTCGACAATAAAATTTTGTGTGCCGATAATTGCTCTTTTTGTGTTGCTTTTGTTTTCTCTTTTTTAAGTGAGCAGTTTGTAGGCGATATAAAATATTATTGTGAAACAGTCAATTGGCGTGTAAAATAGTGGTTGGGAACTATTTGTGTGTTGTATTTTATATAAAAAACAAATATCTTTGAGGTAACTCGAAAATACTTTCACTCGCTTTGAAAAATATTCAAGCAAGCTTGGCGTTTCTACTTTCGCCAAGTTTGGCTGTGCTCGTTGCACAAAAAAATATTTTTTTTGTACTCGCTTGCACAAACTTTCGCTCGTTTATTCGTATCTTTGTAACCTATGGTTACAAGTGCGCTATGTCGTGCTTGTTTGAAATGGTAGCAGAATGAATTTGAAAAACGATTTTGAAGTTCGTACGTGTGCTCTCTTTGGTGAAGAGCGTTATGAGCGTTTTGTGTCGGCTCTCAAAGAAGAGCCGGTTGTGAGCGTGCGAGTGAATAACCGTAAGCCTTTTGCTTCTTTCGATGGTGAGGCTGTTCCGTGGGCTCCCGAAGGTTGCTATCTTGCATCGCGCCCCATATTCACTGCCGACCCGCTTTTTCACGCAGGTTGCTACTATGTTCAAGAGGCCTCTTCAATGTTCTTGGGGCAGGTGATCGGTCAATTTGTGAAAGAACCTGTGCGTGTGCTCGACTTATGTGCTGCGCCCGGGGGAAAAAGTACCCATCTGTTGCAGGCATTGCCACATGGTAGTCTGCTTGTGTCTAACGAGCCGATGCCCCAGCGTGCGCAGGTCCTTGCCGAGAATGTTACAAAATGGGGTGCTCCCGCCGTGGTGGTTACAAAGAATGAACCGGCCGACTTTGCACCTTTCCGTAATTTCTTTGACCTTGTAGTGGTTGATGCCCCCTGCTCGGGCGAGGGTATGTTCCGTAAGGATGCCTTTGCGGTGGAGCAGTGGAGTCCGGCTGTCGTGAAACAGTGCGTGGAGTGTCAGGAAACAATTCTTACCGATATCTGGGAGAGTTTGCGTCCCGGCGGTCTGCTGGTTTACAGCACTTGTACCTTTAATGCCGAAGAAGATGAAAATCGTGTGGAGTGGATTGCCGAAGAACTTGGTGCCGAGCCCTTAGTGGTGAATATAGATGAGACGTGGGGTATAACCGGTTCACTTACAAAAGAGGGGCTTCCCGTATATCGCTTTATACCCGGGCACACTCGTGGTGAGGGTATTTTTATGGCAGTACTTCGCAAGAATGGCGATGAGCCGCTTGCACAGCCTCGTGCGGCGAAGTTGCAACCTGTGGTGGCGAAGATAAAAAATGAGGTTGAGAAGTGGTTGAAGGATGCTTCGGCTTATACAATAGCAGCTCAGGGCGATGATGTTGTTGCGTTCCCTTGTGAGCACGCATCGGCAATTGCGGCGTTGCAACAGAAGTTAAGGGTGTTGCACGCAGGTATTCCACTTGCCACAGTAAAAAACAATAAAATAATACCCCAGCACGCTGTGGCTATGAGTTGTGAAATAAACGCTTCGGCTTTCAATTGCGTGGAACTGGAACGCGAACAGGCACTTGCCTATCTGCATCGCGAAACTCTAAATCTTTCCGATGCTCCTATGGGCTATATTCTGCTCACTTACAAAGGAGCCTCTCTTGGTTTTGTAAAAAATGTGGGTAACCGTGCCAACAATATGTACCCCCAGGAGTGGAGAATACGTAAGAATCCTATGGAATTTTAAAATAAAATAATATGAAAAAGATTGCTTCGTTGTTTATCTTCTTTTTTGTGGCTCTTTCGGCCTTTGCACAGATGTTCAATCCGGTTGAGGTTGAACAGAAACTTGTTGTAAATGGTACAAAGGGTGAATTGCATTTTGTTGCTGCAATAGAGGATGGGTGGCATATGTATGCTACCGATATTCCTGCCGGTGGCCCCACAGCGGCAAGTGTTACTTTTGAAACTCTGCAAGGTGTCGAGCTTGTCGGTGCATTGTTGTCGGGAGAGGGTGTAATTGAGAAGATGGATCCAATCTTTGATATGCGTGTGAACTATTTCGAGGGTGAGGGCTCGTTTGTGCAGAATCTGAAATTTACAGGCGGAGCATATAGGTTGCAGGGCTATTTTGAGTATGGTGCGTGTAACGACGAAAATTGTATGCCTCCCACAAAATTTGAGTTTGATATAAAGGGCGAGGCTGCCGCTTCAAAGATTGGTGCAGTCAAGGAGATTCCGGCGACAAAGGTAGAGCCGGCGGTTGCGGTATCGCCCGATGCTGTAGTTGCAAACTCTGTTGCCGAGGAACGTTTCTCGTCGCTTTGGGCACCTGTTGTCGATAAACTTTCTTCATACGGAGGCGAAGGTTCGGTAGCATCACGCTCTTTGTGGATAACATTCATACTTGGTTTTGGTGGTGGTTTGCTGGCTCTGCTTACACCTTGTGTGTGGCCCATCATTCCTATGACCGTAAGTTTCTTCCTGAAGCGCTCAAAGAGCCGTCGCAAGGCTATTGGTGAGGCTGCTTTCTATGGTGTTTCCATAGTGGTTATATATCTTATTCTGGGCTTGGCGGTTACAGCAATCTTTGGCGCAAGCGCGTTGAATGCTCTGTCAACAAATGCGGTGTTCAATATTTTCTTCTGCGCCTTGTTGTTGCTTTTTGGTGCTTCGTTCCTTGGTGGGTTCGAACTTACTCTTCCCTCGTCGTGGACAAACAAAGTAGATGAAAAGGCAAGCAATACAACAGGTTTTTTAAGCATCTTCTTGATGGCTTTTACCCTTACGTTGGTATCATTCTCCTGCACAGGTCCCATTATTGGATTCCTGCTTGTGGAGGTTTCAGTAACAGGTTCACTGTTCGGTCCGGCTATAGGTATGCTTGGCTTTGCTCTTGCTTTGGCATTGCCCTTTACTCTTTTTGCGCTTTTCCCCACCTTGCTTAAACAGGCTCCCCGTTCGGGAGGCTGGATGAACACAATCAAGGTCGTTCTTGGTTTTGTGGAGATTGCTTTTGCGCTTAAGTTCTTCTCTGTTGCCGACTTGGCTTACGGCTGGCGTTTGCTCGACCGTGAGACATTCCTTGCAATATGGATTGTTCTTTTTGCCTTGCTTGGTCTTTATCTGTTGAATATAATACGTTTCCCCCACGACGATGCCGATGAGAAACAGACTTCTGTACCTAAATTCTTCGTCGCACTTTTCTCTTTGGCATTTGCCGTGTATATGATACCCGGTCTGTGGGGTGCTCCCTGCAAGGCGGTAAGTGCGTTTGCACCTCCTATGTGGACACAGGATTTTAATTTGAACGAAAATGAGGTGCACCCGGCAAGCAGTAATTACGATGAGGGTATGAAACTTGCTCGCAGTTTGGGCAAGCCGGTATTGCTCGATTTTACCGGTTATGGCTGTGTCAACTGCCGCAATATGGAGTCGGCCGTTTGGAGCGATTCCCGTGTTGCCGAGATGTTGAACAACGACTATGTGCTTGTTTCGCTCTTTGTCGATGACAAGACTGCGCTTGAACAAACTATTGAGGTAAACGAGCAGGGCGGCGTGCGTAAATTGCGCACGGTTGGTGACTTGTGGAGCTATCTGCAACGATATAAATTTGGGGCAAATGCCCAACCGTTCTATATTGCGGTGGACAATGACGGTAATCCTTTGACAGGTTCTTATTCGTTTGACCTTGATGTCGATGCGTATATAAAATTCCTTGAAGAGGGTTTGTCGAACTATAAAAAATAGTATTTTTGTAAAGATTAAATTTAAAATGTCTGAACCCTTTTCGGGAACAGGGCGTATAATATAAAGCACGGTTGCTGCATTCTGTAACCACACTATTATGAACGAAACAACACTTATGAAGGCTCTCCTTAGCGGTAGAGTGAGAAAAATCGAGAAGTATGCCACTGAAGCTGAAAAAATACAGCGCGGAGTACTGAAACGTTTGGTAACAGTTGCTGCCGGTACCGAGTGGGGTATAAAACATAATTACTCCGATGCGTTGAGCTACGAAAAATTTGTGGCGAACGTGGAGGTGCAGAATTATGAAACACTTAAAGGGTATATCGACCGTATGCGTCACGGCGAGAAAGATGTGCTGTGGAAAGGTCGCTGCAAGTGGTATGCAAAATCATCGGGAACAACCAACGACAAGAGTAAATTCATCCCTGTAACTCCTGCCGGTTTGCAGAACGCACACTATAAAGGTGGTGCCGATGTGGTGGCACTCTACCTCGCCAATAACCCCCAGAGCCGTATGTTCTCGGGTCGTGGTCTTATACTCGGTGGTAGTCACGCTTCAAATTACAACCTCCCCGGTAGTCTTGTTGGTGATTTGAGTGCGATACTCATTGAGAACTGCAATCCGCTTGTCAATATGGTGCGTGTGCCCGACAAGTCCATCGCCCTGTTGAGTGACTTTGAGGAGAAGATGGATAAAATTGCCCGTGCAACTTTCAACAAGAATGTGACCAATCTCTCTGGTGTGCCCTCGTGGATGATGGCAGTGCTTAAACATATGCTCGAAATAACAGGTAAAAACAGTGTCGAGGAGCTATGGCCAAATCTTGAGGTCTTCTTCCACGGTGGTGTTGCCTTCACACCTTACCGCGAGCAGTATCTCCAGCTTATACGCAAGCCCGATATGAAATATATGGAGACATATAATGCCAGCGAGGGCTTCTTCGGCATACAGAACGACCCCACCGATTCTGCAATGTTGTTGATGATTGACTACGATGTATTCTACGAGTTTATACCTTTCGAGGATATAGATTCTCCCAATCCCCGCGTACTTCCTCTTTGGGAAGTTGAGGTGGGCAAGAACTATGCGATGCTTATAAGCACCTCTTGCGGTCTGTGGCGTTATATGATCGGTGATACAGTACGCTTTATGAGCAAGGATCCCTATAAGATTGTAATTTCGGGTCGTACCAAGCATTTTATAAATGCTTTCGGTGAGGAACTTATCGTTGACAATGCCGAGAAGGGATTGAAGAAGGCTTGTGAAGAGACCGGCGCGCAGGTGTCAGAATATACAGCAGCCCCTGTGTTTATGGATGCTAATGCCCAATGTCGTCACCAGTGGCTCATTGAGTTCTCCAAGGAGCCCGATTCAATTGAGCGTTTTGCCGAAATTCTTGACACAACCTTGCAGCAGATAAATTCCGACTACGAGGCAAAGAGATACAAGAATATTACCTTGCAGCCTTTGGAAATAGTTGTTGCACGCAAGAACCTCTTTAACGATTGGCTTAAGAGTAAAGGAAAGTTGGGTGGCCAGCATAAGGTTCCACGTTTGAGCAACAGTCGTCAATATATTGAGGATATGATGTCATTTAATGCTTAAGAATATGTCGATAAAAGAGATGATATTTTCGCTTTCGGTAGTGGGTATGCTTGCGGGTTGCGCAAGTATGGGAACACCCGACGGCGGCCCCTATGATGAGGATCCACCGGTATATATCGGTGGCTTTCCTCTGCAGAACGCGCTTAATGTGAGCGATAAGAAAATCGTTATGGAATTTAACGAGAATATACGCTTGCAGAATGCTTTTGAGAAGGTGATAATTTCTCCTCCTCAACAGGAGCAGCCTCAAATAAAGTATAACGGCAAGCGTGTCATTGTTCAACTCGAGGATACGCTCATCCCCAACACTACATACTCCATTGATTTTAACGATGCAATAGTCGATAACAACGAGGGTATTCCTCTTGAGGGATTTGCATATGTCTTTTCAACTGGTGCAGTGGTCGATACGCTTGGTATCTCGGGAACTGTTCTCAATGCCCGTGACCTTGAACCAATAAAAGGTATTATGGTTGGTGTGCATTCTTTGCTTGATGACTCTGCATTTACAAAAAAGCCTTTCGACAGGGTTTCACGTACCGACAGTCGTGGCCGTTTTACCATAAAAGGTATGGCTCCGGGAAAATATCGTGTCTATGCTCTCTCCGAGTCAAATGGTAACTACCTTTTCGACCAGAAGAGTGAGATTGTTGCTTTTATGGAGACCGAAGTCTCATCTGCGGCAACACGCGCAGTGCGCTACGACACCATTTGGCGCGATGCTGAAACCATAGACTCGATTCGTGCGGTTGAATACACCCGCTATGGAACAGAGGATATTGTTCTGCGTGCGTTCAAAGAGGATTTCTTTACTCAATATCTTGTGAAGTATCCTCGCAAGGAACATAGTAATTTCACTATGTATTATGCTGCGCCAAATAAAGAACTTCCTTTGATAGAGGGACTTAACTTTGATGCTAAAGATGCTTATGTATTGGAGGCCAATGCTACCCGCGATACTCTGCGTTATTGGTTCAAGGATTCCACGGTCTATAATATGGACACATTAAAGATGGTGGTCACATATAACGTGCTCGACTCTATGTTGAATGAGATACCGCGTACCGATACTCTTTACATCTCTTCAAAAATGCGCCGTGAAACGGTGTTGAAACTCGAAGCCGAGCAACGAGAGAAGGCCGAAAAACGTTTCCTCAAAGAAGCAAAGAAACTTGCTGACTATGATGAGGAAAATCCTCCCGTGTATATACCTCCCACTCCTGTACTTGATGTCAAAACCACTGCCGGTTCACTTATGGATTTCAATAAGGAGTTGGAACTGAATTTCGAAGAGCCTCTTGCCGTAATTGATACATCGGCCATACATTTGTCTGTGGTTGTAGATTCGGTACATACTCCCATGCCGTTTGTCTTCCGCCAGAGCGATAAGAATATAAGAAAGTATTTTGTTTATGCCGAGTGGCGTCCCGAACAGAACTATTATCTGAAAATAGATTCGGCAGCTTTCAAAGGACTTTATGGCGGCGTTTCGGAAGAATATGAGCAGAATATGAGATTCCGTTCGCTGGATTCATATGCCGTGCTCTATCTTGATATCCCCCACACCGGTAACGATGCTGTTGTGCGCCTTATTGCTTCTGATGACAAAGTGGTCGATGAACAGCGTACCAAGAATAATAAATGTTCTTTCTACTTTATAAAGCCGGGCAAGTATTCTCTATGCCTTTATATGGACAAGAACAGAAATGGCGAGTGGGATACAGGCTCTTTTGAAGATAAATTGCAACCCGAAGAGGTATATTATTATCCTCGTGTTCTCGATTTACGCGCCTACTTTGAGTATCAGCAGGACGACTGGAATATAAAGGCTCCTCTTGAAACGCAGAAACCGCTTGAGGTTACAAAGCAGAAGCCCGATGTTGAGAAGGTTAAAGTGAGTCGTAATTTAATGCGTCAATTTAAATAAGGAATATGGCACGCTCGTTGGTAATTGCGCTTTCGTTTTTACTCTTCACCTTTTCGGTATCGGCGGGTGAGATAAAGAGAAAACCCGTTTATAAGTCGGGTGAAACTCTTGAGTGTGCTTTTTACTTTAACTGGAAGTTTGTGTGGGTTCGTGCAGGTGGAGCGAAACTGGTAATTCGCGATACTATATACAATAACCGCAAGGCGCAATATATGTCGCTGGTGAGCTCCACCAACGAAAAGGCCGATGCCTTTTTTAAGATGCGTGACACGTTGACAACAATTTTCACTCCCGAAGATGTGCGTCCTCTTTACTATCGCAAATCGTCGGTACAGGGTAGTCACGTATATTTAAATGAGGTGAAATATAATTATTTGCCCGGCGGTCTCACAAACCTATTGCAATTATACAAGCGCGATGGGCAGTTGCGCGTATTTAGAAACGATACTTGCAATGTTGCTGTTTACGATATGATGAGTTTGCTTGCTTATGCGCGTACATTTGATTTCTCATCTTTCAAGCCAGGGCAACGTCTCTCTTACACTGTTGCAAGTGGTAAAAGGCTCGAAGAACAACGTCTTGTCTATCGTGGTGTCACCAGGATAACGGCCGATGACGGGTTCGACTATGAGTGCCTCGAAATATCTCTTGTGGAGCTCGATGCAAACAAGAAGGAGCGTACTATAGTAAACTTCTTTGTTACCAACGACGATAACCATTTGCCTATTCTCATTGACTTTGTTCTTAATTTTGGCACGGCAAAAGCTCGGCTTTCATCGAGGAAAGGGTTGTTGTATCCTTTGTTGCCGTTGAAGAAATAACGTTATACACAACAACAAGAGTCACCTGCAGGTGACTCTTGTTGTCTATAAATAGTTTGCGATGTTTTTTAGACGTTTGCGATGCGCATAATGTCGGCAAATACACCGGCAGCTGTTACGCTTGCACCTGCACCGTAACCCTTTATGAGCATTGGGTACTCTTTGTAACGCTCGGTGGTGAGCATAATGATGTTGTTGCTTCCCTCGAGGTTGTAGAAGGGGTGCTTTGAATCAACTTTACACAACGATACGCCGCCTTTGCCGTTCTCGAACTTTGCAATAAAACGCCAATGCATATCCTCGGCCTCCAATACTTTGCGTTCCTCCTCGAATTTGGCATCGAGTTCGGGGAGTTTCGCCCAGAAGTTTTCCTGTGAGCCTTCGAAGAGCTCGTTGGGGATAAAGAGGTTGGCCTCCACATCCTCCTGCTCAATGGTGTAACCGGCTTCGCGGGCAAGGATAACAAGTTTGCGTATAACATCCTTTCCGCAGAGGTCGATACGAGGGTCGGGTTCGCTGTATCCTTTCTCTTTTGCCAAACGCACAGCCTCGCTCATAGGTATATCCTTGCTCAATACGTTGAATATGAAGTTTAGAGTTCCGCTGAGCACCGCCTCTATTTTGAGAATCTTGTCACCGCTGTTAATAAGGTCGTTTATAGTGCTTATCACAGGAAGGCCGGCACCTACGTTTGTCTCAAAGAGGTATTTTATGTTACGCTGGCGGGCAATGTGTTTAAGCTCGCTATATGTTGCATAGTCGCTCGATGCTGCAATCTTGTTTGCTGCCACCACAGAGATGTTGTGCGACAACAGTGCGGGGTAGAGCGATGCAACCTCGCCGTTTGCAGTACAATCCACAAATACGGAGTTGAAGATGTTCATATCAATAATCTCTTCGCGCAATTTGTAGATGTCGCTCTCTTTGCTTGCGGCAAGGGCCTCGCGATAGTTGGTGAGGTCGAGTCCCTCACGGTCGAATATCGCGTGGCGGCTGTTGGCGATACCTACAATGTTCAACTGCAAGCCGTGCTCTTTCTTCAAAGTATCCTGCTGCGATGCAATCTGTTCTATAAGGCTGCTGCCCACTGTACCGATACCGCAAATAAAGAGGTTGAGAACCTTGTATTCTGAAAGGAAGAAAGAGTCGTGTATAACATTGAGTGTTTTACGCAATTGCTCGTCTGTTACAACGAACGAGACGTTTGTCTCTTGTGCACCTTGTGCGCAGGCTACCACGTTGATACCATTGCGGCCGAGTGTCTGGAACAACTTACCGATGATACCAGGAGTGTGGCGCATGTTTTCGCCCACGATGGCAACTGTTGACAGGTCTGTTTTGGCTGTTACGGCCTCCATCATACCCATCGCAATCTCTTTCTTGAACTCCTCGTTGAGCACCTTGCAAGCCTTTGCTGCATCTTGGTGGCGAATACCCAGCGATGTGCTGTTTTCCGACGAAGCTTGTGCTACAAAGAAAACACTTACCTCGGCATCGGCAAGCGCGTGGAATATGCGATGGTTTACACCCACAACACCCACCATACCCAATCCTTGAACAGTGAGGAGGTCTGTGTCGCTGATGCTTGATATACCCTTAATTATGCGTTCGCTTTTTCCGCACTCTGCACTAATAATGGTACCGGCACCATCGGGGTTGAAGGTGTTGCGTATCTTTATAGGTATGTTTGCTTTGAATACGGGGTAAATAGTGGGGGGATATACCACTTTTGCGCCGAAGTTGCAGAGCTCGGTCGCCTCCACATAGCTCAGGCTGTCGATAGTGTATGCCGAGTTTATAACTCGGGGGTCGGCAGTCATGAAGCCATCAACATCGGTCCATATTTCGAGCATATTGGCTTTAAGTGATGCTGCAAGTATGGCTGCTGTGTAGTCGGAACCTCCTCGACCAAGGTTGGTTGTCTCGCCGCTATCCACATCTGAAGAGATAAATCCGGGCGCAACCACAATTCTCTCTTCGTTGGTTGCGAAGTACTCGTGTATGAGTTTGTCTGTGGCCTCGTCTGCGAGGATGTATTTGTGATGTTTAGTCTCGGTCTTTATATATTTGCGTGAGTTGAAACGCACTGCTCCATCGATGAGTGCAGTTACAATACGGCTCGAGAGTCGTTCACCATAGCTTACTATGGTGGCTTCTGTTTTGGGTGTTGTGTTGTTTATGAGCGACAAACCAAGGTAAATGTTCTGCAACTGGTTGAGTAGCATATCTACCTCCTGAAGTAGTGCAGTGCGCTTCTCCTCGTCGGTAATTATGGCATAAATCATATCGTGATGCCTTGCGACAATAGCCTGGAATTCATCGTTGAACTTCTCGTCGCCGGCAACAGCCATATTTGATATCTTTATAAGCTTGTCTGTAACTCCTCCGAGAGCCGAAACCACAACGATAACGGGCTCGCTTTTTGCGGCATCTTCCACGATGCCTTTCAAATTTAGGATGCTGTTTACGGAACCAACAGATGTTCCGCCGAATTTCATTACTTTCATTTTCTCTTAGTTTCGAATGAGCTATGTTTATACAGAGTGTATAAAAACACTCTGCGTTTCGTTGAAACTGCAAAGTTATTATTTTTGTTGCAATTGGCAAAAAAAACATAGAAAATGGTTAGTGCTGATATAATCTTGGAACATGCCCAGATATATAGCTAACCAAAATGTTGTTACTGGGATTAAATGGTTGATTCCACTTTTAGTGCAACCTCATATTCCTCTCTCAGATACCATCCGTTTGTTATTCCTATTCCGGTTTTTACCACTGTTGCAGGGTTTCCCGAAATTAAAAGATGTTCACCGTGTTTGGTAAAATCCCCGCTAACTTTTGATATGCACGAAATTACGCAACCGTTCGGGATTATAGTACCTTTTGCTATTGTCGAGCCGTTGCCGACAAATACATCATTACCAATCTTTATTGGTTTTGTGCGGGGGTAATATTTCTGCTCGGTTATGTTGTGTAGGAAATGGAAATCTGTATCGAACAATTGTGAGTTCCAGGAACAACGGAAGTCGTCGCCGATGGTAATGGATTTATAACATATAACTTTTGTATTTGCTCCAAAACCAACGTGGTTACCTACGGAGATTGTTGCTCCGTGCAGCAAAATGAATTTTACACCTGGGTGCAGTTTTACTTTTCCGCCTATGATAACGGTACCATTATTGTTGAAGATTGTTTTTTCGTCATTAGTTTCCCAGGCAACAATCTTTTTCACACCTATTGAAAGCATGCCAGTGTGTAAATTCCTGGAAATGATAATCTTGCCGATATTTATTATTTTGGTGTTCCAAGCGACCAAAATAGGTAGTTTAATGGCTTGTTTCAATGGTAGGGCTCTAAGGTTTATGTAAAATGTTTTGAGCCAATTTATATGCCAGAAGAAAGTAGATATGTCTGCAAAAGAGTCCAACTCGTCTTTGCTGAATAATTTTTTCCAAATGCTTGCCATAATTGTGCGATTATATGCAGTTTGTCTTTTCTGTAATTATTTCTTATCCTCTCCCAATAGTATCAACGACAATATGCGATAAGGCTTTATGGTTTTTGAGAATATGTAGATTACATACATTTCCACAAAGGTTAGGAGTATGGATGCCAATTCCAACATAATGGGGTTTGTTATGTGAAAACCTATATGATTAAGTGCATTTAATGTAATCGCATTCAGAATGGTTGTCATTGTATAGAACCCAATGGTGTATTGCCCGAACTGTGCGCCCATTTTAATTAAACTGCTGTTGTTGAGTTTCTTTGCCAAAATGAATATAAATGTTGAGCCTGTTGTTCCAATAAGGAATCGCAACAGGAAGGAGTAAATCATTGGCAAGTCTATCTTCTTTATGAGTAAAGGTGCTTGGTATACGGTGTGTGAAATATCCCATATCTGGTATAGCAAAAGGAATGCTACTCCCGAGATTACAAGAGTAATGGTTCCCAAGTTGTCGATATATCTTCGCAAGATGTATCCGAAAATCAAGAATGGGAACATAAAGTTTATATGAGCAACGGCACTGGATGGTATAAGAAGTACCAATATCGCCGCTATTGCAAGTACGGCGTTGTTGGATTTTATTTTTGTTGAAAGAATTTTTATGGTAATGAGTGAAATGAAAAGTGCGAAGAGATACCAATAAATCATGGTATATGTTATTGTTGCGGGCTTGTTCTGTGTTACCAGACACCAAATTGCGTACCACGAAGTAAGCGGCAGCATGAGACGTTTGGCCTTGTCCAATATGTATTCGCCAAACTTGCTGTCTCTTATTTTGTCGATATTTATAAAGAAACCGCTTGCTATCATAAACAGCGGCATATGTATGCTGATGAAGAGATCCTTTGGTATTATTCTCTCCGGGAAAACCTCACCCGAAAGGCTTTGTGCACAATGTCCAAAAGTAACAATGAACATTGCAAAGGTCTTTATAAAGTCGATATATTCAATTCTCTTTTTTGTATTGATGACACTCTCTTTCATAATCTGTTTTAATATCGTGTTATGCATTGCAAATGTAGTGAATTTATTTAAAAGTAGTTTTGTGTTCTTTACTTTTTCACTACCTTTGAATAGTATTCTAAGATATCTTTCACTCGCTTTGAAATATATTGAAACAAGTTTCATATATCTCGCTCGTTTGGTGCTATCTTTGTGCAGAAATTTGATTGACTAAATTAAAAATATGAAAGAACATTCTTTGAAAGCGTGGTTCTTTGCTACGCGTCCGTGGTCTTTTCCCGCATCGGCAATGCCGGTGGTTGTAACTTTGGCTTATTTGCATTGGCTTGGCTGTGATGTCAATTGGCTTGTCGGTCTATGGACCTTGGTGAATATCATACTTTTTCATGCTGCGGCTAACTCCTGGAGTGATTATTTCGACTTCAAGAAAGGTGTTGACAGGGAAGATACCATTGGAGGTGTTTCACTTACCAGCGGCGAGTTTGTTCCGAAGGAGATCTTTTCGTTGGCTACAGGGTTGTTAGTTGTGTCGGTGTTGTCGGGTGTGGCTTTGGTGGCTTATACGGGGCTCACTACTCTTTATTTAGGATTGGCCGGTTCGGCTCTCATACTTCTCTATCCTTTTTTGAAATACAACGCTTTGGGCGATGTGGATATATTCCTGACTTTCTCCCTGTTGCCAATCCTGGGAACTTCTTTTGTGGCAACGGGATATTTCTATTTGCAGGTTATGTGGCTTACTGTACCTGTGGGGCTTATCACTGTGGGTATACTTCACATAAATAATACACGAGACATTGAGCACGATCGACGTGCCGGTATAAATACTTTTGCAATGCTTGCCGGCAGACGTATGTCGGTGTTGCTCTACTGTGTTCAGATGCTTTTCCCGTTTGTGTGGGTAGTGGCATCTGCGGCAAAGGGCCTTTTCCCATGGTGGTCGTTGCTGGTGTTTCTGGCTATTGTACCAGCGATTGGTAACATTCGCAAGGCCCTCTCTTACTTCGACGGTGGCGCACAGGCTTTGACCGGCGCCGATGAACTTACTGCGAAGTTGCAGTTGGTATTCAGCCTATTGCTATCCTTGTCGTTCTTTGTAGCAACTCTTTTCTAATGAAAAAGGTTCTTTTCACCATTTTGGTTGCTTTTGTATTGTGGACGGTGATGTTTTCGCCGCTCACAGCCCCGTATATCAATTTCTGGTGGGCAATGACAGCTTCGGCCACCTCTCTCACATTGCTTGCAACACTCTTTTCGCCCGGGTGGTGGAGACGAGTGCGCGTAACTCCTGCCGATTTTTTCTTGGGTGTGGTTATTGCTATGGCTTTGTGGGGTATCTTTTGGTTGGGAGATAAGGTGTCACAACTTTTGTTCGATTTTGCTCGCCCGCAGGTCGATACCATTTATGGAATGAAGGATGGTGAATCGCCCCTGTTGCTTACCCTGCTGATGCTATTTCTCATTGGCCCTGCCGAGGAGATATTCTGGCGCGGGTATGTGCAGGAGAGCCTTTCCCGTAAGTGGAATGCGAACTGGGGGTTTGTGGTCACAACAGCAGTGTATGCGCTTGTGCATGCAGGTTCGTGTAATTTTATGCTGATAATGGCGGCTCTTGTAGCCGGCTTTGTGTGGGGTTTGCTCTACCGCCTTTTCCCCAATAGATTTGCGGCGATAATAATTTCGCACGCTTTGTGGGATGTGGCTGTTTTTATATGGTTTCCCATTATGTAGTTAGTTGAAAAATTATTTTATGGCAAAAGATAAGACTGTTTTCTTGTGTAACGATTGTGGCTACGAGTCGCCCAAGTGGTCGGGTAAGTGTCCAGCATGTGGCGCGTGGAACACCTTTGTGGAAAAGGTTGTGCGTGCTTCGACTCCCTCGCGTGCCGTGTTGCCTACCGGTGAAAAGGTGCTTTCACGTCCTGTGCTTATAGATGATGTTGCGGCAGACAGGCTTCCGCGTATGGATATGGGAGATGCCGAACTTAACCGCGTGCTTGGCGGTGGTCTTGTCCCGGGCTCCCTTGTGCTGCTTGGTGGTGAACCGGGTATAGGCAAATCGACACTTGTGTTGCAGACTATTCTTGGATTGCCGTCGCGCAAGGTTTTATATGTATCGGGCGAGGAGAGTGTGCAACAGATAAAGTTGCGTGCCGACCGCATAGCGCACGAGCGTGGTGAGTGTCACATTGTGTGCGAAACGGTGCTTGAAACAATATTTACCCATATAAAAAACGTTGAGCCGGAACTGCTTGTCATTGACTCCATTCAAACTATGTCAACCGAGGCGGTGGACTCTTCCCCCGGCAGTATGGCGCAGGTACGTGAGTGCACGGCTATGCTCTTGAAATTTGCCAAGGAGAAAAATGTTCCCGTAATACTCATTGGTCACATTACAAAGGACGGTGCAATTGCCGGTCCCAAAATATTGGAGCATATAGTGGATGTGGTTATTCAGTTCGAGGGCGACCAACATTATCTCTATCGTGTGTTACGCTCAATAAAGAACCGTTTCGGAAGTACTGCCGAGCTTGGTATTTACGAGATGCGTCGCGAGGGGTTGCGCCAGGTTAGCAACCCTTCGGAACTCTTGTTGAGCGACCGCCACAAGGGTATGAGCGGTGTCGCGATTGCTTCTGCAATAGAGGGTGTCAGTCCTTTCCTTATTGAAGCACAGGCACTTGTGAGCACTGCGGCTTATGGTACGCCCCAACGCTCGGCTACGGGTTTCGATATACGCCGTATGAATATGTTGCTTGCGGTGCTTGAAAAACGTGTAGGTTTCAAGCTTGCGCAAAAGGATGTGTACCTTAACATTGCTGGTGGTCTTCGTGTGAACGACCCTGCGATAGATCTTTCGGTAATCAGTGCCATACTTTCCAGCAATATGGATGTGGAGATTGAGCCCACCATCTGTATGTCGGGCGAGGTTGGCTTGTCGGGTGAGATACGCCCGGTGAATCGCATAGAGCAGCGTATAGCCGAGGCTGCGAAGCTTGGCTTTAAACAGATAATAGTTCCTAAATCGAATACAAAAAGGCTCGATACCTCGCGTTTTCCTATCGAGGTGCTGCCGGTAAATAAAGTAGAGGAGGCTTTTCGCCTTATTTTTGGATAAGTAATTATGATTCACGAATTTCAGACACGTGTGTTGCCGCACGAGGCGGTGAACGAGCAAGCATTGAAGCGTTATGTGGCCGACAATAAGGGTTGGGATATACGCACTATAAATGCTGTGCGTGTGTTGCGCCGCAGTATTGATGCTCGCCAACGTACTATATATGTAAACCTTACCTTGCGGGTTTTTGTAAACGAACAGCCCACGATGGAGGAGTTTGTACGCCGCGAGTATGGCAATGTGGAGGGTAAGAAACCTGTCATTGTTGTTGGTGCCGGCCCTGCCGGTCTTTTTGCGGCACTTAAATTGATAGAAAACGGTTTGCGTCCGATTGTGGTGGAGCGTGGTCGCGATGTGCGTACCCGCAAGATAGACCTTGCCAATATATCCCGCACTCACACTGTGAACCCCGAATCGAACTACTGCTTCGGTGAGGGTGGTGCAGGTGCCTATTCCGACGGTAAACTCTATACCCGCAGCAAGAAACGTGGCAGCATCGAGGGTGTATTGAATATCTTTTGTCAGCATGGCGCAAGCCCCACTATTCTTGCCGATGCCCATCCTCATATAGGTACCGATAAATTGCCGCGCGTGATAGAAAACATACGCAACAGAATAATAGATTGTGGCGGTGAGGTACGTTTCGAGACTCGTATGGAAGAACTTCTTCTGCAAGGTGGCAAGGTTCGCGGTGTGCGTACCGACAAGGGTGAAATTCTTGCCGATGCTGTGATACTTGCAACCGGTCACTCGGCAAAGGATGTCTATCGTCGCTTGCATGCCGGTGGTGTTGCGCTTGAAAGTAAGGGTTTTGCTGTGGGCGTACGTCTTGAGCATCCTTCGGCGCTTATCGATGCTATACAGTATCACAATCCCAAAGGTCGTGGCAAATATCTCCCTGCTGCCGAATACAGTTTTACCACACAGGTCGATGGACGCGGCGTTTATAGTTTCTGTATGTGTCCCGGTGGAGTTGTAATCCCATCGGCATCGACCGAAAAGGAGTTGCTTGTTAATGGTATGTCGCCATCGCACCGTGGTGGTGCGTGGAGCAATTCGGGTATGGTGGTACAGGTGAATCCCGAAGATGTGCTTCTTCCCGAAATGCAGATAGAGGTCGATGGTATAGAGCCTGTGGCCGATGACTCCCCATTGAGGGTAATGAACTTCCAAGAGCGTCTTGAAAGGTTGTGTTGGACTATGGGAAATTATCGTCAGACTGCTCCCGCGCAGCGTATGGCCGACTTTGTAAACCGTAAATTGAGTTACGATCTTCCTCGTAGTTCTTATGCTCCGGGGCTTATCTCCTCGCCAATGCACTTTTGGTTGCCAAAGTTCGTCTCTTCGCGTTTGCAACGCGGTTTTGAACAGTTTGGTCGCGTGTCGCGCGGTTTTCTCACCAACGATGCGGTAATGATAGGTGTGGAGACTCGCACCTCTTCTCCTGTGCGCATTGTGCGCGATGGCGAAACTTTGCAGCACGTTACCATTGAGGGACTTTTCCCCTGTGGTGAGGGTGCCGGTTATGCAGGTGGTATTGTGTCGGCTGCGGTTGACGGTGAACGTTGTGCTCTTTCGGCAAAAGAGTATTTGGAGCGTATTTAATACTTCTTATCTATAATATAAAAAGGTTGTGCCGTAAAGCACAACCTTTTTTGTATATGTTGTTTTTTATTCAACCACAATTTCGTCGGTAAACATAAATCCGCCTTGCTTGCCACGTGTGGCACGGTAGCGTATGTAGCGCGCTTTTGCCGTTCCTTGCCAGCCGTAGTTCTTGAAACTTAATGTGTCGTCTCGCACCACATTGTGCTCTATTGTTGCGAGGTTGGTGAAGGTGGTGCTGTCGGTCGATGTTGTAATCTCCACAGTGGCAGGCAGGTAAATTCCGGGTTCGCACAACTGCATAAAGTCGGCAGAAACCGATGTTATATCGGTAATGTTTTCAAGGTCGATGCATACATCTATTCCGCCTCGTCCGATGAAACCTTGCCATCGTTTGTCGCTGTTGTTCCATCCGCCGTGTATGCCGTCGGTGAGTGCGCTATCGCCGCCGGCAGTGTATGTGGGGTAGTAGGGCGAGCCTTGTGCATAGTGTACCTTTTTCCCTTTGGCAAGGTGGTTGTTGGTTGTGAGCGACTGCGGGCGGTTGCCATACTCGTTGCCAAGGTCGAAAGAGCTGTAATCGTTCTCCCTCAATTGTTTCACTGCTGTTAGCGCTCTTTTGTGAAAATCTTCATAATTGCGGCGGTTCTGCGGGCTCCATCCTGTTTCGGCTATTGCAAGTATGCGTGGGTATATCATATGCTCGCTTTGTTCTTCTGTGGGTATGTATTCGGCCCATACGTTTCCTTGAATGCCGTATATAAGCTTTGCCTCTTCGCAGGTGAGACTGTCAGGTACGGGGTTGTATGAATATACTTTCTCCAAAGGCAGGTATCCGCCAAAGGCTACGGGCTGTGTGTGTGGTGCATCCTGATATGAGTCGAGATAACAATATTCTCCGGGTGTCATTATCGCTTTGTGCCCGTTGCGAACAGCTTTTATACCGCCATCGGTTCCGCGCCACGACATTATGGTGGCATTTGGAGCAATTCCTCCTTCAATAATTTCGTCCCAACCGATGATGTTTCGTCCTTTGCTATTGAGGAACTTCTCCACTCTCTCAATAAGATAACTTTGCAGTTCGTCGAGGTTTTTCAGTCCCTCCTCTTTCATACGTTTGTTGCATAGTTGGCAAGTATCCCAAGAGGCTTTGCCTGCTTCGTCGCCACCTATGTGTATATATTCGCTTGGGAAGAGTTCCAGAATTTCAGTGAGTACATCTTCGATAAATTCAAAGGTTGCCTCGTTCCCCACGCAAAAGTCTGCTTGTTTATAAGGTACGTGCGTGCACGAGAGATGCGGATAAGCGGTGAGCACCTCTTCGGAGTGTGCCGGCATCTCTATTTCGGGTATAATGGTTATGTGTCGTTCTGCGGCATATGCAACAAGTTCGCGAATATCCTCCTGTGTGAAGTAACCGCCGTGTGCATCGGGGGAACCTTCCTCTTTATACAGGCGGTCGCCATACCACCAATCCTTCCATAATTCTTGGCTGCGCCAAGCTGCAAATTGTGTAAGACGGGGGTATTTTTTTATTTCCACACGCCACCCGGCTGCATCGGTAAGGTGCAGGTGCAAGCGGTTCATCTTATAGTGCGATATTGCGTCAATCTGTTTCTTTATGAAATCTTTGTCAAAGAAATGGCGCGATACATCGAGCATAAGCCCGCGGTATGGGAAACGTGGTTCGTCTGTTATTGTGCCGCAGGGTATGTTCCCGTGAATGTTGTTCAACTGCGATATCGTTTGTATGCCGTAGAATAGACCACACTCGGCTGTTGCCTCTATTGCAAGATGTTTGGAGGTTATCTCTATACGGTAACCTTCGGGCGAGGTTATTCCCTCTACATTATCTCGGCAGATGAGGCTTATTTTTCTCTCGCTTGCAGTGTCAATGGCGATGCCACCTCTTTCCAGTGCTTTGATAAGGTGCAAGCTGTTGCTCTCCACGGCAACTCCTTTGTCTGTTGTAAAAGAGCCTTTTCCTGCAGTTGTTTGCAACGGTATCGGCAATACACTGTCAAGAGCGTACTGTTGTGTTTTGTTGCAGGCCATAAAAACTATGGCGAGCAGAGCATATATTACAGTCTTCTTCATTTTGCGGCATTCTTTTTCGACGCATAAAAGTCGAGCCAGTTGTTGAAGAGTTTGTGTGCAGTGTTCTGCCAATAGTTGAGCGGCGGTTGTGAGGGGTCGTCGTTGAAGTAATAGTTTACAGGTATGTTTATGGGCAACCCTTTGTGTACATCGCGTTTATGCTCGTTATCGAGGGTGTATAGGGCGTATTCCGAGTGGCCGGTAATGAAGAAATTCTTCGTTCCTCTCTCCTGCATTATATATACTCCCGATTCCTTAGACTCTGAAAGCAATTCGAGACGAGGCTCTGCAACCACATCCTCACGCTTGATGTTTGTGTGGCGGCTGTGCGGTACATATATTATGTGGTCGAAGTCGGTGAGCAAGGGGTGTTCCACATTTAGCTGTGTATGGGGGAACACGCCGAACATCTTGCTCGGCAACAGGTGTTTCTGTATGCCGAATTTGTAGTAAAGCCCCGCTTGTGCAGCCCAGCAGATGAAAAGAGTTGATGTTACATTCTCGCCTGCCCACTCAAATATTTCGCATAACTCGGGCCAGTAGGTAACCTCTTCGAATGCAATTTTTTCTATGGGCGCACCTGTGATGATGAGCCCGTCGAAGTGTTCATTTTTAAGCTCACCGAAACCCTTGTAGTAGCGTTGCATATGCTCGGGTGTGGCGTGTTTGGGTGTGTGCGTATCCAGTTTCATCAGGACAAGTTCCACCTCTTTCTCAGTTGTGGAAAGCACGCGTATGAAATCGGCCTCTGTGGTCTCTTTCATAGGCATAAGATTGAGCAGTGCAATTTTAAGGGTTTTCTCAGTCGTGGTGGTGAATACCTCGAAAATGTTTCCCTCGTCGAGTACAGTTTGCAGTGCGGGAAGTCCTGTTGGTACTTTTATAGGCATAGTTGCGGGGTTGTGTGTGGTTGTTATAAGTTTTTCTGTTTTACCAGATATCGAGTCGCTCTTCTTTGGGTACAAAGAGAGGATCGTTCTCTGTTATACCGAAGGCTGTGTACCAGTCGTCGATGTGGGGCAGAGTGCCGTTGACTCTCCATCGCATAAGCGAGTGGGGGTCGCTCTTTGTGAGGTTGCGTATCTCCTCGTCGCGTATGTTACCTGCCCAAACGTTAGAGTAGGCAAGGTAGAAACGCTGTTCGGGTGTGAAGCCCTCTTTGGTGGTCAACGGGTTCTCTTTTGTTGCATTTTTGAATGCCTGCATAGCAATCATAAGACCACCATGGTCGGCAATGTTCTCGCCAACGGTGAGTTTGCCGTTTGCATTTAGTCCGGGAAGAACCTCAATCTTATTGAAGAAGTCTATTATGACCTGTGTGCGCTCGTTGAAACTTTGAGCATCTTCCTCACTCCACCAGTTGGCGAAGTTACCCTCTTTGTTGAATTGACGGCCCTGGTCGTCGAATCCGTGTGTCATTTCGTGTCCGATAACCACGCCAATTGCTCCATAGTTGAATGCATCGTCGCCCTTCATATCAAAGAAGGGGTACTGCAATATGGCTGCGGGGAAACATATCTCATTTGTTACAGGGCTGTAATAGGCATTTACTGTTTGGGGAGAGATGTGCCATTCACTGCGGTCAACGGGCTTGTTGAAGTTTTTCTCAACGTGGTCGTCCCAACCGAATGCCGAAATGTCACGGCATACATCGGCATAGCTCTTTGTGGGGTCTATTGTGAGGTTGTCGTAATTTTGCCACTTGTCGGGGTAACCAATCTTCACTGTGAATGCATCGAGTTTTTCGTGTGCTGCAGCCTTTGTACTGTCGCTCATCCAGCTTTGTGCATCGATGCGTTCGCCAAGAGCAATTTGCAGGTTCTTTACAAGGTTAACCATTCGCTCTTTTGCTTCGGGCGGGAAGAACTTTGCAACATATAGCTGTCCGATTATTTCGCTCAAAGAGCCATCTGTGGCAGCAAGAGCGCGTTTCCAGCGGGGTTGTTGTGCTTTCTTGCCACTCATTGTGCGGCCATAGAAGTCGAATGCGAGTTCTCCAATCTCGTCGCTTAACTCCGAAGTTGTGGAGCTTATTATGCGCCATTGCATATAGGCGATGATATCTTTCATTGGGGCATTGTTCACAATGTCGCTAACCTCGGCTATTGCTGCGGGGTGTCCCACATTTATTGTCTTTATGCCATTGAGTCCAAGGGGTGCGAAGAAAGCGTCCCAATCTATTGCGGGGAACTCTTTCTTTACCTCGTCGTAACTCATGGGGTGGTAATTGTTCATAGGGTTGCGACGCTCCACACGGCTGAGCGATTTTTGCGCGATGCGAGTTTCTATAGCCATAACTGCCTCCATATTGGCTTTTGCCTCTTCTTCACTCCAACCTTGCAGGTTGAACATCTTTACAACATACTCCTTGAACTTGTTACGTATGTTGGCGGTAGCTTCATCGTTGTCTATGTAGTAGCTCTTTTCGGGTAGCGAAAGTCCGCCTTGTGCTATGGTAAGTATATTGTTGTTGCTGTCCATAATGTCGCTGCCAATACCTGTGGCAAAGAAACCACCTATGCCAAGACGGTAGTTCTTTGCAACAAGGGGAAGTATGTCGGTGCGCTCGGTAAGGAGTGCCACTTCGTCAAGCATGGATTTGATAGGTGTGTTGCCAAGAGCATTGCGGCGGGTGCTGTCCATTGCAAGGTTGTAGAGGTCGCCCACCTTCTGACCGTTGCTGCCGGGTGCATTCTCTTGGGCAGCAAGTTCGAGCACGAGCTCCTGCAATTGTTCTTTGCTTTTCTCGCGCAGAGCGTCAAACTGTCCATATCGTGCATACTCATCGGTAAGAGGGTTCTTCTTTGCCCATCCTCCGGTGGCATATTCATAAAAATCGGTACCGGGGCACTTTGTGGTGTCCATATTGTTAAAGTCGATCATAGATTCCATCTTTTTTTCGGTTGTACAGGCAGCAACTCCCAAAAGCATTGCTGCGTAGATAAAAAATCTTTTCATTATATTCTCTTTCAAATTAAATTCTCAAGTTCTTCCATTCTTTTCTCCCACTCGCTCATTGCGTCGGCAAGTTGTTTTTTCAGCGAGGCATATTTTGTAAAGTTCTGCTGTGTACTGCCCTCAATGGTGCTCATAAGCTCTTCCATTGCGGCTATTGCCGACTCCAGTTCGTTCACGACATTCTCGCTCTCCTCAACCTGTCGTTCAAGTTTGCGTCGTTGCTTTTGCAACTGTTTTTCAGCTTCGTAGCTCAAACGGTTGTCGCTTGCGGTTTTTGAAGCTTCACTTTGTTGCGTCGCTTTTTGCGTAGTTTGCAGGGCTTCGTTTATGCTTGCTGCATTTTTGGCTGCAAGGTAGTCGTATATACCTCCAAGATGTTCGTGTACTTTGCCTTCGCCGAATTCATAGACTTTTGTCACGAGACCATCGAGGAACTGACGGTCGTGGCTCACGATGATTACCGTGCCGTCAAAGTCACGTATGGCCTCTTTCAGAACATCCTTCGACTGCATATCAAGGTGGTTGGTAGGCTCGTCGAGAATAAGGAGGTTCATCTGTTGCAACAATAGGCGTATCATTGCAAGGCGGCTGCGTTCTCCGCCCGAAAGTACTTTTACGGGCTTGTCCGAAGCTTCGCCACCGAACATAAATGCTCCCAATATATCGCGTATGCGCAGGCGTATATCGCCTGTGGCAACATTATCAATTGTTTGGAAGACGGTGAGTTTCTCGTCGAGCAATTGCGCCTGGTGCTGTGCAAAATATCCGGTCTGCACGTTATGTCCAATGGTGATTTCTCCGTCGTAGTCAATCTCTTTAAGAATACATCGTACCAGAGTGGTCTTTCCTTCGCCGTTGCGTCCCACAAAAGCTACCTTCTCTCCACGGTTTATAGTGAAGTTTACATTGCTGAACACCGTGTGGTTGCCGAAACTTTTTCCGGCTCCGTTGCATATTACGGGGTAATTGCCACTGCGGGTCGCGGGGGCAAAGCGCAGGCGCAGGCGGCTGGTATCCTCTTCATCAATTTCAATGGGTACCATTTTTTCAAGCTGCTTTATGCGGCTTTGTACCTGCACGGCTTTTGTAGGTTTGTAGCGGAACCTCTCGATAAACTCTTTTATATCGGCAATCTCCTTCTGCTGGTTCTCATAGGCGCGTATCTGTTGCTCGCGACGCTCTTTTCGTGTCTCCATGAATTTGTCGTAGGGCAACTTGTAGTCGTATATGCGTCCGCAGGAGATTTCTATTGTGCGGTTGGTGACGGCGTTCAGGAAAGCTCGGTCGTGGCTCACCAGGAGCACGGCGTTGCTGCTTCGTGCAAGGAACTGCTCGAGCCACTGGATGCTCTCTATGTCGAGGTGGTTGGTGGGCTCGTCGAGCAATAATACATCGGGGTGTTGCAGCAGTAATTTGGCAAGCTCTATGCGCATTCTCCATCCACCGCTGAATTCATTTGTGGGGCGGGTGAAATCGCTGCGGCGAAAGCCAAGGCCTTGCAACGCGCGTTCAATCTCCGCTTCGTAGTGGCTGCCACCCATCATAGTGTATTGCTCATTCAGGTGGGTGTAGTCGTCTATGAGTTTGTGGTACTCTTCGCTTTCATAGTCGGTGCGCTCGGCGAGCTCGTTGTTCATCGATGCCAGGCGTGCCTCCATTTCGTGTATATGCTCAAAGGCAAGTTCCGCCTCCTCGAAAACAGTGCGACCGTCTTTGTGTGTCATAACCTGTGGCAGGTAGCCAATGGTGTATTCACGTGGTTTCGACACAGCACCCTCGGTAGGTTGCTGCATATCGGCGATAATCTTCAACAACGTACTTTTTCCGGCTCCGTTCTTTCCCACGAGGGCTATACGGTCTTTCTTGTTCACAATGAAACTTACATCGTGAAAAAGGTTTCTTCCACCGAAATCAACTCTTATGTTATCTATTGAAAGCAATTTGTAGTATTTTAATCTCTATATTTGTGTTGTGTATGCTGCGGAGCAAATAGTGTTTTTTTAACCACGCAGTAATTACCGCAAAGTTAAACTTTTGTAGTGATAAATGCAAGGTCGAACCATCTAATAAAGTATCCGTTTTAGTGCATTTCTTGCCCTCTCCCTAAAATTTTTCAAAAAAAATGAAAAAAACAGCTGAAAAATTTGGAGGTTAATATAAAATGGTTTTATATTTGCAATGATTTCAGAAATGAAATACAGCAAACACATAAAAAGATAGACAAAATGATTCCACGTTCAGAGTTGAAAAAAGAGTTGATGGAAGCGGGTATCCGCCCCTCTGTCCAACGCTTGGCAATATATGAATTTGTAAAGAACAATCCCATTCACCCCACAGCGGATGTTGTTTACGACGCTTTGCGCGACGAACTTGGTTCTCTTTCTCTGACAACGGTTTACAATACGTTGAAGCTTTTTGTCGATGCGGGACTTGTGCAGATGCTTACAATAGATGACACATTCCGTTGTTTCGATGGAGATACATCATCGCACGCACATTTCCGTTGCGACGACTGCGGCAGAATTGTGGACTTTAGAATAAAGAACAATTTCCTGGCGATGGTCGATGGGCTTAACGGTTTTGAGATTAAAGAGGCTCAGCTCTATCTGAAAGGTCTTTGTCCCTTGTGTAAGAATAAAAAATGAGATAAATAAAAACAAAAAGGATAATAACAATTTAAAATTTTACGATTATGAAAAAGTACATTTGTTCAGTATGTGGTTACATTCACGAAGGAGAGTCTGCACCCGAGCGTTGCCCTATGTGTAAAGTTCCTGCAGAGAAATTCAATGAGATGGTTGAGAATGGCAAGATAGAGTTTGTTCAGGAGCACGTTATAGGCGTTGCAAAAGGTTGTGACGATGAGATGATCAAAGACCTTAACAACCACTTTATGGGTGAGTGCACAGAGGTTGGTATGTATCTTGCAATGAGCCGTCAGGCCGATCGTGAGGGCTACCCCGAAATTGCCGAGGCTTTCAAGCGTTACGCTTGGGAAGAGGCAGAGCACGCAGCTAAGTTTGCAGAACTTCTCGGTGATGTTGTTTGGGATACAAAAACAAACCTCGACAAGCGTATGAACGCAGAGTCTGGTGCTTGCGCCGACAAGTATCGCATCGCAAAGCGTGCAAAGGAGCTTAACCTCGATGCAATTCACGATACAGTTCACGAGATGGCAAAGGATGAGGCTCGTCACGGAAAAGGTTTCGAAGGACTCTTCCATCGCTACTTTGGAAAGTAAAAAGCTCCTTTCCATCGGAATAAATAAACAAGCAAGCCCGCTCAATTGAGCGGGCTTGTCTATTGTATTTTTATGAGTGTTTTATTTGAATGCAGCCATCATCTGCAATGCTGTTACAGCGCACTCGTCGCCCTTGTTGCCAAGTCTTCCGCCACTGCGTTCCTGTGCTTGCAGGTGGTTGTTTGTGGTAATAAGACCGAAAATCACGGGAACATCGTACTCTACATTGAGTTTTGAAAGCCCAGCTGTTACTCCTTCGCATATGTAGTCGAAGTGAGGAGTGTCGCCTCTTATCACGCAACCAATAGCTATCACTGCATCGTATTTTCCGCTCTTTACCATTTGTGATGCGCCGAATATAAGTTCGAAACTGCCGGGTACCTGCACCGTGTCGATATTCTCAGTCTCCACTCCGTTCTTCACCAATGTGTCAATGGCTCCGTCGCGCAGAGCGTATGTGATGTCGCTGTTCCACTCGGCATATACTATGCCCACTTTTCTTCCTTTGCCATCTGCTACTTTTTCTGCATCGTAGCAAGAGAGGTTATGCATTTCCGTTGCCATAAAAATGTATTATAAAGTAATGCTTACGCGTTGTCGCGTTTTTTGTATGGTATTAAAAAAAGCAGCCTGCGCCGCAGGCTGCTTTTTATTGTTCCTCGGTAAATTATTTTACTCGGTTGATGTATTTTTCAATATCCATTGAGAAAGGAGAAGTTGAATATTTGTTCTTTATCTTCTCGTAAAGCTCAGCAGCTTCGTCGGCCTCGCCTTGCTGCTCGTACATAATACCTGCCTGCAACAAGTAGTAGGGGCTGATAGTTGCGTTGTTGGCTTTATTTGCAGCTTTGATGTAGTTGCTTATCGCAGCGTCTGCATCGCCAATCTGTGCGTAGCAACTACCGAGTGTACCATATGCAGCAGGAGCTACCATCTGGTCATCTCCGTCAAAAGCTTTCAAATAGTCGATAGCCTCCTCGTAGCGTGCGAGCTGTGCAAGCGCCATACCTGCGTATGCATTGGCGATGTTGCCGGCTGCTGTACCGCTGTACTCATCGGCAATCTGAATGAAACCGGGGTTTACTCCGTCGCCATTGAGTGCTTTCTCGAAGTCCTGCGCACCAAAGAGCGCCTCAGCTGCGAAAATAGCCTCTGCTGCCTCTTTTTCTTTGGGCTCTGCGATGTATGTGTTGTAACACATTGCACCTACAACAATTATTACGATTGCTGCAATTGCAGTTACGATTGCATTTTTGTATTTGTCAATAAATGCTTCTGATTTTGAAAGCACCTCTTCGCTTATTATGGGTGCTTCGTTTTTGGTTGTTTTGCTCATAGTTATATATTATTTTTTTGTTTTTTCGAAAATTTCACCCGCAAAAATAATCAAATTATGTTTAGCATAAAAATAATAGGTGCTTTTTTTGCTTTTTAGTGAGTTATTCTTCCGTTTTATTGGGTATCTTTGCGCTTGCAAATAACCACGAAGGCCGGTTGCGCAATATCCCGTCTTGCTTTGGTTTTCGTTTTTTTTGATTTTATGCGAATAAATAATATATCAGTACTGAATTACAGGAATTTAGCCGATGTGTCGCTTGCCTTTTCTTCGAAGATAAACTGCTTTATAGGCAGTAATGGAATGGGTAAGACAAATCTGCTTGATGCCATATATTATCTCTCCTTCTGTAAAAGTGCGGTAAATGTTTCCGACAATCAGAATATTACGCACGAAGCCCCTTTCTTTATGTTGCAAGGTGCTTACAGCAGCGATAGCGGTATGGAGGAGGAGATCTCTTGCGGCGTGAAACGTGGCGACAAAAAACAGTTCAAGCGCAACAAAAAAAGTTACGAGCGTCTTTCCGACCACATAGGAACCATACCATTGGTTATGATATCTCCTGCCGACAATGAATTGATAGGCGGAGGCAGCGAGGAGCGTCGCCGTTTTATGGATGTGGTTATTTCTCAGTATGATAAAGAGTATCTTTACGCATTGATACGTTATAATCGCGCCCTTTTGCAACGTAATGTGCTTTTGCGTGGCGAGCGTGAACCCGACCCGGAGATGCTCTCTCTCATAGAGGATATGATGGTGGTTGAGGCGATGCGCGTGTATGCCGGCCGCAAGGCTTTTGTGGAGGAACTTATACCTGTTTTTGCCGATTTCCATGCGGCTATAACCGGTGGCGGTGAAAATGTGAGCTTGCGTTACCGTAGCGACCTTGACGGATATGACCTTTCTGCCTTGTTGCGCTCTTCACGCGCCGACGACCGTCGTGTGGGGCACACAACCAAAGGGTGTCATCGCGATGACCTTGTGATGCAACTCGGTGGCTATCCTATAAAAAAAGAGGGCTCACAGGGGCAAAATAAAAGTTACCTTGTGGCTCTTAAATTAGCGCAGTTCCACTTCTTGAACAGCAAAGGTGGCGAAGTTCCTCTGTTGCTGCTCGATGATATTTTTGACAAACTCGACTCGCGCCGTGTGGAACGTATCGTCAATCTTGTTTCGGGTGAGCGTTTCGGGCAGATATTCATAACCGATGTAAACCGTGAACACATCGACAATATTCTCGATTGTGTGCAGGGAGAGTATAAACTTTTTGAGGTCGTTTCGGGTGGAATAGAACTAATAAAAGAGCGATGAAAAGGGGAGAAACGAAATCCATAGCAGAACTTGTGAGGGCAATGTGCCGCGAAGAGGGGCTCGAAACGCCGCTTAACGAATATCGCCTTATGAATGCGTGGGGCGAGGTACTAGGCGGTGCTGTGAGCTTTTATACAAAAGAACTGCGCATATATAACCAGGTGTTGTATGTCACCCTAACCTCATCGGTGTTGCGTCACGAACTTTTTATGAACCGCAAAGCGATAGTGCAGAAGTTGAACCAACACGTGAAAGCACAGGTAATAACCGATATGGTTTTGCGTTGATTTTTTTTTGTGATGCAAAGTGAACATATTACCTCTTTATTAGTTCCTTTTTTATGAAAAAGAGTATTTTTGCATCGTTACACGATTATAGGAATTTAAACTCATAAAATATTATAGTTATGCAAGGATTTGAGACAAAAGCGAGGCTCGTGGTGTTGAGCTTTTTGCAGTTCGCGGTTTGGGGTGCTTACCTCACATCAATGGGGCGTTATTTGGGTAGCGTAGGCTTGGGAGAGTATATCGGTTGGTTTTATGCAGTACAGGGTATAGTTTCCATATTTATGCCCGCTATCATTGGTATTATTGCCGACCGCTGGGTGCCTGCCCAGCGAATGCTTGCTTTTTGTCACGCAATGGCAGCTCTTTTTTTGATAATTACCGGTTATATGGGTATGACAAAGGGAGATGCCGTTTCTTTTGGCGACCTCTTCTGGTACTACACTGTAAGCGTTGCTTTTTATATGCCAACACTTGCACTTTCGAACTCGGTTTCATACACCGTGCTCGATATGGCAAAACTTGATACCGTCAAGGCTTTCCCGCCTATTCGCGTGTTTGGTACAGTGGGTTTCATCGTATCTATGTGGATTGTCGATTACACCGGTTTCCAAGGTGATTTTAATCAATTCTTTATCTCAGCAGCGTGGGGCTTGTTGCTTGCAGTATATTGTTTCACTTTGCCCTCTTGTCCTGTTGGTATGGGTGGTGAGAAAAAGTCTCTGGCCGAAGCCTTTGGCCTTGATGCATTTAAACTCTTCGGGCAGAAGCGTATGGCTGTTTTCTTCATCTTCTCAATGCTTTTGGGTGGTGCCTTGCAGATTTCCAACGGTTATGCCAATGGCTTTATCGCCGGCTTTGGTGCTTTACAGCAGTATGCCGATACGTTTGCCGTGCAGCACACCAATATGCTCATTTCACTGTCACAAATTTCCGAAACCCTTTGCATACTTCTCATTCCCTTCTTCTTGGGTAAGTTCGGTATTAAGCCTGTGATGCTTATGGCTATGCTTGCATGGGTATTGCGCTTTGGCTTCTTTGCCGTTGGCGATCCCGGTATGCCCGGTGTGCTTTTGTTTGTGGCATCTATGATTGTTTATGGTGTAGCATTCGACTTCTTCAACATTTCGGGTTCGCTTTTCGTGGACAAAGAGGTGCCCGAGAGTCAGCGTTCAAGTGCACAGGGCCTTTTTATGCTTATGACAAACGGTCTCGGAGCTTCAATAGGTGTAATAGCGGCGCAAGAGGTTGTGAACCATTTTACAAAAAATGGCGCCGACTTTGCAGGATGGCCCACCGCTTGGTATATTTTCGCCGGTTATGCACTTGTTGTGGCCATTGTTTTTGCTTTGGTGTTTAAAGAAAAGAAACAGGCCTGAATATGATAGAATTGGTTGTTACCGATATAATGACCAGGGCTGCCGACCATCGCGCTCACCTGCTTATGCTGCGTGAACGTGACGGTTTGCGCAAGATTGTTGTCGCTCTTGGTATGAACGAGGCGCAATCCATAGCCTTTGTATTGCGTAAGGTGCAACCGCCACGTCCTCTTCCCCACGACCTTTTTGTCTCTTTTGCATCGTTGTTTGGCATAAAGTTGCTCTATTCGCTTGTGTGCGACATAAAAGGGGGAACTTTCTGTTCGCAAATCTTTTTTGAGCAGAACGGCATGATAAAATCTCTCGACTCGCGCACTTCCGATGCAATTGCATTGGCTTTGCGTGAGAATGCTCCCATTTATATAACCGACGAACTGCTCGACAGAATGTGTGCGCGCGACGAAGGAAACGGTGCAGTATCGCTCCCTATTTCGGTTGTCGATGAAGCAACATTGCGTCAGGCGATGGAGAAGGCTGTTGAGGACGAAAACTATGAGCTTGCGATGAAGCTTAAAGAGGAGATAGATTCGCGTCACCAGGTGGCGGATAAAGATAACACAGACACAGATACAATATAAAATGGCACTTTTTTATGTACCCGACATTGCTGAGGGTTGGGAATTGTCCGAAGAGGAGGCTGCGCATTGTTTGCGCGTGTTGCGTTTGTCGGTAGGGGCTTGCTTGGACATTACCGACGGCAAGGGTAACCTTTATAAAGCCGAAATATCCTCGATACAAGGCAAGCATTGTTATGTTCAGGCACGCGAAGTGCTTTCCGCACCTAAAAGCTGGTGCGGAAACATTCATATAGCCATTGCTCCCACAAAGAATATCGACCGCATAGAGTGGTTGGCCGAGAAGGCTACAGAGATTGGCCTCGATGCCATCACTTTTTTGAATTGCCGTTTTTCGGAACGTAAGGTTGTGAAGACCGACCGCATAGAGCGTATTGTGGTTTCGGCAATGAAGCAGTCGTTGAAATATACAAAACCGCAGGTTGGTGATATGGTCGATTTCAAGAAGTTCGTTTCCGAGCCTCGTGAAGGCGCCAAGTTTATAGCCCATTGTTACGATGATAGCGAGCGCGTGCTTTTGAAAGATGTCTTGCGCGAGGGAGAGGATGCTACAATTCTCATAGGTCCCGAGGGCGATTTCAGCCCCGAGGAGGTGGAACTCGCAGTAAAATCGGGTTATACACCAGTGAGCTTGGGTTCTTCACGTTTGAGAACCGAAACTGCCGGCCTGGCAGCTTGTCACACCTTTATTCTTAAAAACGAAATTTAATGGCGCGTTATTTTATCTATCTCTCATACGACGGAGCTGCTTACCACGGTTGGCAGGTGCAACCCAATGCTGTGACGGTGCAGCAGATGCTCGAGGAGGCTCTTTCTACATTGCAGCGCGAACCTGTGCAGGTTGTCGGAGCCGGCCGTACCGATGCCGGTGTAAATGCCTCGCTTATGGTTGCACACGTCGATTTTCCAGCAGAGGTGGATGTGCCTCACCTTGTATATAAGCTAAACCGTTTGCTGCCGCCCGACATTGCAGTGAGCACGTTGCGTCGTGTTAAAGATGATGCACACGCGCGTT
This sequence comes from Bacteroidaceae bacterium, assembly GCA_045631205.1. Classification (GTDB taxonomy): domain Bacteria; phylum Bacteroidota; class Bacteroidia; order Bacteroidales; family Bacteroidaceae; genus HGM04593. The sequence goes on along the minus strand of JAZQUI010000004.1, from coordinate 25,835 downwards.
TCGATGCGGTGTCGCGCAAATATCACTACAAGGTGGTTACCCGCAAATCGCCATTCTTGCGCCGATATGCTTGCCGTGTTCAGTCGGAACTCGATTTTGCCCTGATGAACCGTGCGGCGGAAATATTGTATGAATATACCGACTTTACAAGTTTCAGCAAATTGCATACCGATGTAAAGACCAATAACTGCAAGGTTACAAAAGCGGTGTGGCGCGAGGTTGGTGATGGTGAGTGGCTTTTTGAGATTGAGGCCGACCGCTTTCTTCGCAATATGGTTCGTGCCATCGTGGGAACACTTTTGCAGGTCGGTCGCGGTAAATTATCGCTCGAAGGTTTCCGTGCGGTGATAGAGAACAAGGCGCGCGGTGAGGCGGGCGATTCAGCTGTTGGCGAAGCTCTGTTCCTTGTAGATGTTAAGTACCCCAATGATATATTCCTATGATGTGGGCTTTTTTAGCATTTGTTTCGGCAGCCCTGCTGGGTTGTTACGACTTTTTCAAAAAAGTATCACTGAAAGATAACTCCGTTGTCGGGGTGCTTTTCTTGAACACTCTCTTTTCGGCAATTATATTTCTTCCGTTTATTTTGCTGTCGCATTGCGGTGTTATAACAGAGGGGGCATTGTATGTTCCCCGTGCCGGTGTTGCAACACATCTGCTTCTTCTGCTTAAAGCCGTGATAGTGCTCTCTTCGTGGTTGTGCGGGTATATAGGTATAAAGCACCTGCCCATAACCATAGTTTCTCCCATTCAATCGACACGCCCGGTACTCGTGCTTTTGGGTGCTCTCTTCCTTTTTGGAGAGCAACTAAATATGTATCAGTGGACGGGTGTTCTCATTGCTATTTTGTCGGTCTTTCTGTTGAGTCGCAGCGGCAAGCGCGAGGGTATCCATTTTACCCATAATAAATGGGTGGTTTTTGTTGCGCTTGCAGCGATATTTGGTGCAGTGAGTGCTTTGTACGATAAGTATCTTATGCGCTCTCTCGAGCCGGTACTTGTGCAAAGTTGGTTCAATATCTATCAGTGTATGCTGATGGGGGGCTTGCTCCTGCTGTTGAATCTCTTTTCTTCAACCCAACGCTCAAAGAAACTTTTCTGGCGTTGGAGTATACCAATGATTTCTGTATTTCTTGCTGCTGCCGATTTCTGTTACTTCACGGCTCTTGCCCAAGATGGTGCGCTCATAGCCGTTGTATCTATGATACGCAGGGGTAGTGTGGTGGTGGCATTCCTTTTTGGTGCGTTGCTTCTGCACGAAAAGAACCTTAAAAGCAAGGCTTTGGATATTTTGTTGATATTGGTAGGATTATTCTTCTTATATTTGGGTTCTAAATGAGAAAGTTTAACATCATATTTTCATTATTGCTGTTGCTCATAACCTCAGCGGCTATGGCACAGGATATGCCTCAACTTTTTGTAGAGGCTCCCGACACAGTTTTGCCTTTACTCACCCGCAACAACCGTGCCGATTGTATCGATTTTCTTGACGCCAAGATGCGTGCGCGTGTGACTAACCGCCTTGACGGCAGGTCGGAACTTCTTTCCATCTCCGACGATTTCTTGGAGTTGCGTAACAGTGAAAGTTCTATGGTACAGATGAAGCTTCTGCCTTTTGGTAAGGACACCATTATTGCAGTTGTAAGAAGTGTTTGTGCTGAAGCTTGTGATAGCCGTCTTTCGTTCTATAACAAGGATTGGTCGCAGGCTAATGTTACTTTCTCCCGTCCGCCGATAAAAGATTTTTTTATTGCCACCGATTCTCTGGATTACTTTATGGCGCGTTGCGATATTTATCTTGTGCATCTATCATTGTCACCGGTTGACAATGTTATGACAGCCGATTATACTATGCCTCAATATATGAGCGAGGAGGATTCGGCACTTGTTACTCCCAAGTTGCGCACACTTCGTTATCGTTGGAACGGGGCACGTTATGTCAGGGAGTGATAGTGTACTCTTCGGCTATGCCTTTGTTGTGCTTGCCGAACAGTTTGCGGCTGTCGTCGATGAACTCCTGCATCTTTCTTTTTGATATTTCCCTTTTCACAAGGCTTGTGTCGGCTGGGAGTATTGTGAAATTCTCAACACCGTCGCGTTCGGGGCGTGCCACCCAGGTGAGGGCATACTTCAGTGATGAAAGCCAGCAGAGGTCGTAAATTCTTGTGAGTTTCATACGCACAAGAAGGCCGCCATCGCGTCCGCGGGCATACATCCCCGATATAAGGTTGCCAAGTGAGTAAACTACGGCGTTTTGTTCGGCAGTGGTGGAGTCCTTGCGCACCTCTATTGGCTGTACCACGTGCGGGTGGTTGCCAATGATGTGGTCCACACCTTGTTCGAGCAACCACGTTGTGAGCTCTTTTATGCGTTTGGGTGGCAGGCTCACATACTCGTCGCCCCAATGCATACAGGCAATGATGGTATGTGGGTTCAGTTCCTTTGCACGTTGTATGTCTTTCGCCATTACCTCTTTATCTATGAGATTTACAACTAGAGGCTGTGGCACCGGTATTCCGTTGAGGCCGTATGTGTAGTTGAGTATAGCTATTTTTGTTCCTTCTTTTTCAACGAGCAGCGGGTAGCGCGTGGCGCGGTCTGTGCTGTCGCGGTAAACTCCGCAGTGTGTTATGCTCAAAGAGTCCAGCATCTGCATTGTGCGCAATGCTCCTTTTTTACCGCGGTCAAGGCAGTGGTTGTTGGCTAAAAGCAGAATGTCGAACCCGGCTCCTTGGGTTGCATGGAGAAAACTGTCGGGAGCGCAGAACGATGGGTATCCGCCATACCTGCTGTCGCCGATAGTGGTTTCGAGGTTTGCTATCGCAATGTCGGCGTTGCTCACTTCGCGGCGTATGTAATTGTAGCAGGGTGAGTAACTATAAGTACCCTGCTGTGTGCGCGCGGCTTTGAGCTGGCTTTCGTGTTGCATCAGGTCGCCGGCAAACAGTATGTCGGTGCGTGTATATGGAGAAACGACGATATGCGCCGTAGTTATTGTAACTGCGCATATCGTCGCTATTGATATGATGCTTTTGAGCGTCAATGTGTTATTAGTAGATTTCGTGCTTTGCGGCAAGCAGGGTGTTCTTCATTAAAGAAACAATAGTCATGGGGCCTACTCCGCCGGGAACGGGGGTTATAAAAGAGCACTTGGGTGCTACGTTCTCAAAGTCCACGTCACCGCATAGACGGAATCCTTGTTTGCGTGTTGCGTCGGGAACGCGTGTTGTACCCACGTCAATAATGACTGCACCTTCCTTTACCATTTCTGCCTTAACGAAGTGGGGCTGTCCCAGGGCTGCAATAATGATATCGGCTTTCAAGCACTCTTCGGTAATGTTCTGTGTGTGGCTGTGGCACACGGTAACAGTTGCATCGCCGGGTGTCTGTTTCTGCATCATAAGACTTGCCATAGGCTTGCCCACAATGTTGCTGCGGCCCAGCACTACGCATTTCTTACCTTTTGTATCAATGTTGTAACGGCGCAGGAGCTCCATTATACCATTGGGTGTTGCCGAGAGGAAACAGGGGAGTCCTATGGCAAGGCGTCCGGCATTTACGGGGTGGAAACCATCGACATCTTTGCGGTAATCTATGGCTTCGGTAATCTTTTGCTCATCGATGTGCTTGGGGAGGGGGAGTTGCACGATGAAACCATCGACATCATTGTCTTTATTGAGTTCATCCACTTTGGCAAGCAGTTCCTCTTCGGTAACATCGGCTTCGTAACGTATGAGTGTCGATGTGAAACCGCACTCCTCGCACGCGCGTACCTTGTTTGCTACATATGTTTCGCTACCACCATCGTGTCCAACGAGTATTGCTGCAAGGTGGGGGCGTTTGCCGCCTGCTGCTATAATTTGTTCAACCTCTTCGGCAATCTCTTTCTTTATGGTTGCCGCAATGGCTTTTCCGTCTATAAGTTGCATTGTATAGTCTCTTGCTTGTTTTACATTTTGAAACGCGACATAAGGTTGCCCATTTTGCCGCCAGCTACTCCCTTCATTACTTTGCGTATTTGCTCAAACTGTTTCATAAGGCGGTTAACCTCTTGCAGTGTGGTACCGCTACCACGCGCAATACGCTCCTTGCGTGAGTTGTTTATGATATCGGGGTTTGCACGCTCTTTGGGTGTCATTGAACGTATGATTGCTTCAACGCTCTTGAAAGCGTTGTCGTCAATGTCAATATCTTTGATGGCTTTTCCCACACCGGGTATCATACCCATAAGGTCTTTGATGTTACCCATCTTCTTTATCTGCTCAATCTGTGTGAGGAAGTCGTTGAAATCGAACTGGTTGCGCGCGAGTTTGCGTTGCAGCTTCTTTGCTTCTTCTTCGTCGAACTGCTCTTGTGCGCGTTCTACCAACGATACCACGTCGCCCATACCAAGGATACGGTCGGCCATACGGTTGGGGTGGAACTGGTCAATGGCTTCCATCTTCTCGCCGGTACCGATAAACTTAATTGGCTTATCTACCACTGTACGAATGGAGAGAGCGGCACCACCGCGTGTGTCACCATCGAGTTTTGTAAGTATAACACCGGTGAAATCGAGGCGGTCGTTGAACTCTTTTGCAGTGTTCACGGCATCCTGTCCGGTCATTGAGTCCACCACGAAGAGTGTTTCTGTGGGGTTCACAGCCTCTTTGATGGCTGCAATCTCCTGCATCATAGCCTCGTCAACAGCAAGGCGGCCGGCTGTATCTATGATTACAAGGTTATATCCTTTCTGTTTTGCCTCTTTTATTGCGTTTTGTGCAATCTCAACAGGGTTCTTGTTGCCCTCTTCGGTATATACGGGTACGCCTATCTGCTCACCGAGTACTTTGAGCTGGTCGATGGCTGCGGGGCGGTACACGTCGCAGGCTGCAAGCAGGGGATTACGGTTTTTCTTCTTCTTGAGGAAATTAGCGAGTTTCGAAGAGAATGTGGTTTTACCCGAACCTTGAAGACCCGACATAAGTATCACAGCGGGGTGTCCCTCGTAGTTTATCTCTGCGGTCTGTCCGCCCATAAGGGTTGTAAGCTCGTCGTGTACAATCTTAATCATCAATTGGCTGGGGTGTATAGATGTGAGTACATCCTGGCCAATGGCTTTGTTCTTCACTGTGTCGGTGAAAGTTTTTGCCACTTTGTAGTTAACATCGGCGTCGAGCAGTGCTTTGCGCACATCTTTCAGGGTTTCGGCAACGTTTACTTCGGTTATTCGTCCCTCGCCTTTAAGTATTTTAAATGAGCGTTCAAGGCGCTCGCTTAGGTTTTCAAACATATTTTCGGTTTTTATTTATTGTTATTTTTCAATTCTTACTATTCCTCCTGTTGCTGTGTCAAAGGTTACTTTGGTGGTTGTACCTTTGTTGAAGAGTATTTTGGAAAGTACCTCAGTGGTCCCAAGTTGCGCAATGGGCAACTCTTTGTCGTATAGTGTTTTGCCTGTTGCGTATATCTTGAATTGTGCTTTTCCTGGCACGTTGTAGCAGATGCCTTCTTTTTTCAAGGGTTTCTTCACTTCGCCCTCAACAGGTATGTGCACGCTGTGCTGGTTGCGGAAGTCATAGTATATGGGTGCTCCTGCGAGGTTTGCTTTATCGACAGGCCCAAGTTTGCGCGAGAAACGGAATAGTATGCTCTTTGTGGTGTCGCTCTCTTGTGTGGGAGTGAAAAATACTTTACGGCTTGTGTATGTTGTGTCTGTTGTACCGGTAAAGAGTGCCAGGTATGCTTTTTCCTGTTTTTCAAGTTCGTCGAGTACAAGTTGCATGGAGACTCCGTCGCCGGGCATGTTCTCGGCCTGGCCTTTTATTATGGAGAGTTTACTCTCTCTTATGGCATATATCTCTTTTGCCACCAGTTCGGCCATCTTGGCTGTCGATGTGGCTTGCAACATCTCCTCGGTCATGTATTGCTTGGCATCGGTTGCTCCTTTTATTGTGCGTGTGGTGGCAACTGTGGCCTGCTCTTTCTCTTGCGGTGCATTTATGCCTGCAAGTATGCCGTCGGGGGTTAAGCTTATGTTACCGGCAGTGCTGCTGTTCAGCTTTACTGTGTATCTTTTCTCAGGGTCGGGTTTGCCGGTCAGTCCCACGCTTACATCCTCGAGTTCCCAGAATTTTTCTTCTTCGGTAATCACATTGCTCAAACGCAGATATTTGTTGGCATAACGGTGAAATTCTCCCGGTGTGCGCTTTACACATATTGCGTTCACAGTAACCTCTATGGTTGTTGTGGGGAGGCAGTATGTGACACCATCGGCTGCTCCCGAAAGGAACGAACTCACATCGGTTTGCGCTGCAATGGGCAGTGATATGAGCAGTATCAGTGATTGAATTATTCTTTTCATAACGCCATTGTTCTTTGGGCAGTTTTCTCTCTTGTTGAGCAAATTGCCGCTAATTTGTTGCGAAGATAGTAAATAGTTTTGAATTCCACCTTAAAAAAAGGGGTTACTTCCTTTTTTGCCTCTCTCCTTTTAGGGGTTTGGGCGCCAGACAGGGGCAAAAAGTGCAGTTTTGTAGGCTAACCATCACTTTTTTTTTAAGAAATTTAAACTCTATCTTAATTTTTCGGAAGTTTGTACTATTTTTGTGTGGTCAATATCAGACATACTTGTTTCATCATACAAAAACAAAATATATGTCACGAATTAAAATTCACGATAGGTATTTCGAAACATCAATCACCCACGAGGAGATTGTGGAGGCAGTCAAACGTGTGGCAGCTGAGATAAACAGGGACTATGCGGGCAAACGTCCTCTGTTGCTTGGTGTTCTCAACGGTTGTTTTATGTTTGTTGCCGAGCTTATGCGCAATTTGGAGATTGAGTGTGAAATCTCTTTCGTTAAGCTCTCTTCTTACCAGGGAACAACCACCACAGGTGTAATACGCGAAGTGCTTGGTCTTACCGAGAATCTTGCAGGTCGCGATGTGATTATCGTGGAGGATATCGTGGATACCGGTTTTACAATGCAGCGTATGATAGAGAATCTTGGTACACGCAACCCCGCGTCGGTTCAGATAGCATCGCTCTTTCTTAAACCGGCTCGTTTGCAGGTGCCTGTTAATGTGAAATACAGCGCATTTACCATACCCGACCGCTTTATTGTCGGTTACGGTCTCGATTATGATGGTTTGGGCCGCAATTTGCCCGACGTGTATGATGTTGTAGAAGAGTAATTCAAGACAAAAAATAACGACTATGCTAAATATAGTGATATTTGGTGCTCCCGGTTCGGGTAAAGGCACACAGAGTGAAAGAATTGTAGAAAAATATGGTATAGACCACATCTCTACCGGCGATGTTTTGCGTGCCGAAATAAAGGCCGGTACAGAGTTGGGTGCTATGGCAAAAAAACTTATAGATAACGGGCAACTTATCCCCGATGAACTTATGTTGGATATCCTTGCTGCAAAACTCGACACATTTGTAGGTAGCAAGGGTGTTATTTTCGACGGTTTCCCACGTACAATTGCGCAGGCCGAGGCACTTAAAGTGATGCTTGCCGCGCGTGGTCAGGAGGTTACAGCGATGATTGAGCTCGATGTTCCTGAGGATGAGCTTATGACCCGCCTTATCAAGCGTGGTCAGGAGTCGGGCCGTGCCGATGACAACGAGGAGACCATCAAAAAGCGCCTTGTAGTATATCGCGAGCAGACTGCACCCCTCAAAGAGTGGTACGAGAAGGAAGGCAAGCGTTGCTACATCAATGGTCTTGGCGAGCTTGACCGTATCTTTGCCGATATTGTTTCGGCCATCGACGCAAGAATTTAATTTTTTCATAATAGGGCGGGTGTGTGCAGTATGGAGATATTGCCATGCCCACTTTTTTATTTAGAAGTTGTTTAAATTTATGTCCTTGAAATTTTTATAGAACTTTTTTAGAGTGTTTTTTTTATTTTTCAAAGGCGCATAGCGGGCTATGTAACTGCGAAAAAGGGAAAAACAGGCAAAAAAGGGCATAAAAAGACAAGCACTTCTTGAGGACAATGTAAATAATATTTTTGAAAGAAATTTAAACAGCTTCTTATATAACGGCGAGTATTCCTTGTGTGTTGGCAACATCAAAAAGCGATACTCTGTTGTTGAGAGGATAAACATAAGATTATGGCAGAATCCAATTTTATAGACTATGTGAAGATTGTGTGCCGTTCGGGCCGTGGCGGTCGTGGTATGGCGCACCTGCATCGTGCAAAATATATACCTAATGGCGGTCCCGACGGTGGCGACGGCGGTAAGGGTGGCGACATTATCCTGCGCGGTAACCGCAATTATTGGACCTTGTTGCACCTAAAATACCAGCGTCACGTATTTGCCGGTAACGGACAGAACGGAGGTATAAACAAGAGTACCGGTGCCGACGGCGAGAGTAAGATAATAGATGTCCCATGCGGAACTGTGGCTTACAATGCTGAAACAGGTGAATTCCTGTGCGACGTTATGGAGGACGGCCAGCTGGTGACACTGCTCAAAGGTGGTCGCGGTGGTCTTGGTAACGTGCATTTTGCAACACCCACACGCCAGGCACCACGTTTTGCACAGCCCGGTGAGCCTATGCGTGAGATGACGGTTACTCTTGAACTTAAACTGCTTGCCGATGTAGGTCTTGTAGGTTTTCCCAATGCCGGAAAATCAACACTGCTTTCCACTCTTTCGGCTGCAAAACCCAAGATTGCCAACTATCCATTTACCACAATGGAGCCTCAGTTGGGTATTGTCTCTTATCGCGACAACAAGTCTTTTGTAATGGCCGATATTCCAGGTATCATCGAGGGCGCCAGCCAGGGCCGTGGTCTTGGTCTTCGTTTCCTTCGCCACATAGAGCGCAACTCATTGCTGCTTTTTATGGTGCCTGCCGATACCGATGATATTAAGCGTGAGTACGAGATTTTGCTCAACGAACTTGCTACCTTCAACCCCGAGATGCTCGACAAGCAACGTGTGCTTGCTATCACCAAGTGCGACCTCATCGACGACGAATTGAAGGAGATGCTCACTCCCACTTTGCCCGAGGGTGTTCCTTGTGTATTTATTTCGGCTCCCACCGGCGATGGTATTCAGGAACTTAAAGATACTCTTTGGGAGGCTCTCAATAGCGAGGAGAACCGCATGGCGGCGGTCAAGCGCGAGGAACTTGTGCATCGTAACTACGATGCTCGTATGCTTGCTAATGACTTTGCCGATTGGGAGGCTGATTACTCCGATGAACCTGTCGATGACGAGGATTACAATTACGAGGAATTCGACTTCGACGAAGAGTGATGCTTGTTACATACATTTCTTGTAATGCAGGATAGAAGGGACAGAACAGTGTTTCTGTTCCTTTTTTGTTGTTCCGTTATATGTTTTGTGGGTACACACCGGTGTGCAATACAGGGAACCATCACTGCGTATCGGGAGTACCAAGCAGTTGCCTTTGCCGTAGGGGGATACCGGGCTCAGTAGCAGAAAGGTGTGGGCACTCGCTTACTCGCAACATTTTAACGGTGCTGCATGTTATTGACATTACTTCAACAATGAGATTCTTGCCATAGGAGTGCACCGGCATGTGCGCACAAAAAGATAAAAAATGGATAACAATAACTCTCCCACTTGATGCAACAAGGGGGAGTGGCCTGCAAGGCCGAAGGGGATTATGCCGTTTTCTTGCGTTTTTTCGCTCCCCTCCGTCACTGCACTACGTTTGTGACACCTCACCCTCACTCGCCATCGCTCGCGAGGGGCGGAGTTAAAATACAGTAAAATTTAGACAGAAGAACAGGGCGCACCGGCATGTGCGCCAGGTAATTGCAGGAGTAATGTTTAAAAGAAACCGGCACCGTAAGTAACACAATTAAAGGCTGTCGAAGTTTAGGAAACCGGCGAGGACATAGTGCGGTATGCCGTTATTTTACTTACAACGCAATACCGCACGCTTCCGGAGCCCCGAAACTGAGACGAATAGCCTTTAATGACAAGCGAGGAACGAACGAGGGATGTTTCAATTCTTTGAAACAGCGCGAGCAGAGGCGCGAGCGACTGGTACGTCCCGTGTGCCGGGCGTTTTGTGCCCTTTTGCGCGACAAAAGGGCTATAAAAATTTACACAGAAACAAAAAATAGCGGTTAGCGACACCGAGGATTAAAAAGCAAGAATAATTAGGGCGCACACATCGGTGCGCCCCTACACATCACAAAAAGCAATTATAGGGTAGACACACCGGTCTACCCCTACGGTTGCGCAATGGTTTCTTGCGTGCAACATAACCACGTACGTACGTCACTGTTTGAGCCCCAAGCACCCATATAGATATATAAAAAAACGAAGCAGTGAAAGCTGCTTCGTTTTTTCTTGTAGCAAAGTGCAATTACTTACCCCAAAGGTTGCCCCACTCACCGCGGTGAGTGTTACCCAATTGACCACCATTGCTGGTATCAACTGTAGTGTCGTTATCAAACTTTATTGATGCAGCAATCATATTCTCTGTTGCTACGCTTACCTCTGTAGTAAGAGGAGATACATAAGTTTTTTTCATATCGTTTAATAATTTATATTTTGCAATTGTATTGTAATAGTTTTTTGTGCAACCCCATAAGGGGCACACAAAAACTATATATTATTTACTTAACGAAAGTCTTTTTACCGTTAACAATGTAGATGCCGGGAGTTACGATAGCCTTAATCTGACGACCAGTGATGTCGTAGATAACAGCGTTTGTAGCCTCAGCAGCAGCATCGATGTTCTCAATACCTGTTGTACCGTTCCAGTCGAAGCTGAAGCTGTAACCTACAGTCTGCGCAGCACTCTCTACAACCATATAAGCCTTGTGACCGGCATTGTAGAAGGTTGTAGTGTCTTCGCCCTTAGCAGGGTTGTAGAGACCGGCTTTACCCTCGCTATCTTTTGCAAGTACATAGTATGCATCGCCACCCTTGTTGATAAGAGTTTTTGCGATTGTACCCTCGAGCATATTGTTCTCTACAGCTGTTGCACCGCTGGTGATTGTGAGTGTGTACTCACCTGCATTACCCTTGAGGATAGCACCCTCACCGGCAGGAATTACATTATTCTCGAAAGCAACCATCTCCAAATAAGTCTCGTGACCTTCAACTTTGTCACCCTTTGTATAGTAAGCCTCAATGTCGTTGTATTCAACATCTACGGGAGCGTAGAACGAAGCAACACCAGCGTCGCTAATTGTCACGGGAAGCTCTGTAACCTCCTCGAGATACCAGTCGTGCTCTGCGCAAACATCATTCTCACAACGGTTCACCTGTACTGTATTATTCACGCTATAGTAGAAGTAGTGGAGGTAACGGTCAGCCGATTTGATTGTGTATGCACCGGCAGTGCGGGGAGAACCTGCAAATTCAATAGTTGATGCAGGCTTGCTGTTATCATCGATTGATGCAAACACCCAGTGACCTGAGTTCAAGCCAATAACAAGACCGCTCTGGTAAGCTGTGAGGTTAGTACCATCGAAGTAGTAGATTGTAGAAGCATCAGCCTCTGCAGTGAGAGCAATGCGACCACCATCCTCATTAGTGTGACCGGTGATGTAGTAGTTAGCGTAACCGGCAGGAGCATTGCAAGCACCCTGGATACGGTAGTAGCCTACTGCGGGAGCGTTAATTGTAAGAGCTGCAGCAGAATTAAGAGCAGTTTTAGTAGCATTGATAGCATCTACAGTAGCTGTAGCCTGCTGTGCAAGTGTACCATTAAGGATAGCAGCTGCAGGAGCAATAGCTGCAACGATAGCATCCTTGTCACCGGTGTACTGGCCAAGACCCTCACCCATTTCAGCATCAGCATAGAATGCTTTTGCATTGTAAGCAGCCTTCAACTCACCAAGAGCAGCAATCTTCTCATCGGTCAACTGGTCGAGGTCGTATGTGTTACCAATGTATGTAAATCTTGTAGCAGAACCTGAATCAGTGGTAGTAGAACTCCAACGTACAATCACCTGATTGTCATTCTGATAATGGAGAGGAGTACCATTACCTACAGTGTAGAACAAGAAGATACCATCCTCTGCGTTAGCGTCCTCTGTCTCTGTAATCTTGAGAGCCTCAGCACCCCAGAAACCTTTGCCTGTTGAATAGTTTACAACAGCAACGCTCTCTGTTACGCCTACAGTAGTAGCAGTCTGGTCGAACGCCCACCACATTGTCTTATCGTAGAGGTTTGTAGCCTTAAAGTTGGGAGCACCGTCCTGGTCGTCGTAAACAGATTTACCGGCAGCATAGCTGATAACACCGTCAATAGTAAACACGGGAAGGTTTTTTGCTGCGTGGAACGCTGCAATAGCGTGCTCAACCTCCTCTACAGTTCTTGCGGTATTCTTTGCCTCAACAAGTGCAAGGTAAGCAGCAGTTGTGTACTGGCCAAGAGCGGGAACGTCGGCATAGTCATCCTCTGTCAAGTCTTCAAGGATAGCATCGATATCGGCAGCAATATTGATTGTGCTGATGTACCAACGTGAAGCAGGGTCATTGCTGTCATAGCTCATCAATGAGCAAGAATTAGCAAGGTGTAGTGTTTCATTTCCACAATGCAACTCCGCTTGATTTGTTGCAGCATCAGTAATTTCAAAAGTATAAGCAGCAGAAGGAGTATCTACCAAGTTTCCACTACCGGGAGTACCGAGATATTTTCCTGTCAATTCGTTATAGAGATAGAACGCAGTACCGGTAGCGTGACGCAAGCTCCAGATAGAATAATAGTCCTGTGTCTTTGTTCCATATCCCTTGCCTGTTGCCTCATTTGCCGACAAATATGCATCAACACGCGCAGCTGTCGCTGTATCGGCATTGCGGAATGTAAACATTTTTGCAGCTACAGCATCGGTAACATTTGTAAGTTCTGCATCGAGTTCTTCAAAAGCTGCATAAGTAGTTGTAGTATTAGCATTGATTGCAGCCTTTGCGTTTTCAATAAGTGTTGCATCGAACACAACAGACAAAGTAGCCCACTGCTCGAGTGTAGAGATTAGAGTTGTTTTGTAAGCATTAGCAATCTCTTCTATCTTTGTAGCTTCCATTTCGGCAATAGTATACTCCGAAGCACCACCATTATCCCAACGAACGAGGTTGCTGCTGCCATCAACGTGAACAGATTTACCATTTGATGTCAACTTAATCTTTGCATTCTGACTTTGAGGGTTTGTATTATTTACAGTCAACTCGTATGCACCAGCTTCTGCTTGCTCTGTTGTAACAGCTACTATTGCACTATTACCTTGGGGCTCGCAAAGATATTTACCTGTATAGGGGTTGTAGATGTATACCTTGTCGTTGCTTGCAACAAACTGCCAAATGTTAGCAGGGCTGTTCAACTCTGCAGTACCAACAACGCTCGATGAAGACATCTGCAAGTAACGACCATCATTAGTACGGTTGGGAGTATAAATAGAATAATACTTGCCATTAAGTGCAGCATAAGCAGCAGCCTTATAAGCAGAAACTTTGCCGTTAATTGCACCAACAGCAGCGTTAAGATCGGCAAGACTGTTGCTTGCAGCCACAACTGCATCAATTTCCGCTTCATAAGTAGTTGTTGCGGGGTAGATATGACTCTGTGTTGCGAGGTTCTGAATTTCTGCTTTGGCAGTAGCCTTTGCAGCAGCAATATCGATGATTGCCGAGAAGTCTGTAACAAGTTCAATAACAAAGATAGAACCGGTATCGTTAACATCACCCCAAGTGGTGTATCCATCTGCGTAGTTTTGCTCGTTAAGGAAAGTGCCGTCGAAACCAATCATAACACCGGTGTTCAAGGGGCTTACAGTAAGCGCACAATCAACACCACTGGCATTCCAAGCACCTGTGCCTGCAAACAACAAATCTGTTGTGTAGTTGTGAATTTTGCAAGCTTCGCTTGTTCCTGTAAAGTAGAAGAAAGAAGCTGCAGTTCTTGTATTAGTATCTTTTACACCGCTCGCGGTATAGTAAAGATAACCACCATCTGCAGAACGAGTGTTCTTAATTGTGTACCACTTGATATCGTTTGTATCAGTGGTCATCACGGGAAGGTCTGTTACTCCTGCCCATGTTGTTACTGCACAAAGCAGCATCAACATAAATGAAGTAAATTTTTTCATAAGGTTAAAATAATTTATTTATAATTAAGTTTATTATCCTCTTTATGTGGCTTCCAGCCAGTACAGGGTATTCTGTTGTGTAAATATTTTTTTATTTACGCGTATATTGGTGTGTATCAGACTCTTGTATAAAGTTGAGCCTTCTGTCCACAATAGCGGTGCGCAAATGTACAAAGATTAGGTCTAAAAAATGTCCATCCATAGTTAAAAAGTGTTAAACGAGTGGATATTTATAAAAAACAGTCTTTTTGTGTGGTTGAAAATGAACTGCTTTTAGCTCCATTTGCATATGGGATTTATATATTCCGTTTTAGTGGAGCAGTCTCTTGTGTCTATAAAAAAAGTGAAGTAAACTCCATTTTTTCTAACTTTTGGAGTTTACTTCGGTGTCTGCCCGGATAGCGCGAGCATAAGCAATGTTCAAAAGAATTTACACAGAAACAAAAAATAGCAGTTGGCAATACCGCGAACTAAAAAGCAAGTATTTTTGTTTTATCTAAAATATGTGTATGTATTAATAAAAAGTGGCAGCTGCAAAAAAGCAGCTGCCACTGGTGTCGGGTGTAAATAGTTTGTTATCTCGCTGGTAATGTAATGTTGTTGAATTGTGCGATGTTGCTTGTCGTGTGTTCCTGGTAGATAATATCGACCAACTTTTCCACAACCTCGGGGTAGAGGCTTGCTACGTTATTATCCTCGTGTACATCGGTAGCAAGGTCGTACAACTGGCAGTTGCCGTTTTTAACAACAAGTTTCCAATCTTTCATACGCACTGCCATCATATTTGTCTCGTGGAACTCCCAGTAAAGGAATTCGTGCTCTTCCTGTCCCTCTTTTCCAAGCAGGGTTTTTGCGAAAGATATTCCGTCGAAGTAGTCGTTCTCGAGCTCTTTGTTCTTGTATTTTTCTTCGTAGTTATCGATACCGATAATTTCGCAGATGGTGGGCATGACATCGTAGAAGGCGAGTTGGTGGTCGTTAGTGGTGCCTGCGGCTACCTTGCCCGGCCAGCGTACTATGTAGGGTATGCGTATTCCGCCTTCGTGGGTTGAACGTTTTGTGCCGCGCAGTTTACCGTCGTGGTTGAAGAATGCGGGGTCGGCACCACCTTCCTCGTGGGGGCCATTGTCGCTGGTGAATACTACGATAGTGTTCTCGTCGAAGCCTTTCTCTTTGAGTAGTGCGAGTATCTCACCCACGTATGCATCGAGGCGGGTTACCATACCTGCGAATTGTGCGTGCCCACAGTCGGTGGGGTTGTAGCGTGAGCCGGCATCGCCACCGTAGCTCTTCTCTACACAGAAACTGTTGCGGTAGGCTTGCAGAATACTGTCGTTGGGCTGGTATAGCTCGGCGTGGGGCAGGGTGTAGGTGAAGATGCCAAAGAAAGGGGTATTTGCGCTCTGCTTTTCTATCCACTGCATTGCTTTGCGGTGTATAATGTCGGCCGAGTAGTCGCGACGGTTCTTGTAATCCTCGCCGTGCATTGCGTAGGCGATGTTGTTCTGGAGAATATCGCGTACGACTTCTGTGTCGCCATCGGCTTTGCTGTATTTGTTAAGGAAGTTGGGGTAGTAGAGGTGGGCCTGGAACTGGCACATAAAACCATAGTATTCGTCTATGCCGCGTTTGTCGGGTGTGCTCTCCGAGCCTTCGTATCCGCCAGCCCATTTACCGAACATTCCGGTGTTGTAGCCGTTGTCTTTCATTATCTCGGGGAGTATTATGTGGTTGGGGTCGTAGGGCTCCTGTCCTGTCTGCACCGGGTCGGTGGTCTTTCCGTATTGCATTGAGCCTATACGGTACTCCTTGTTTCCGCGCACCTTGGTGTGGCCGGTGTGCTGTCCGGTCATGAGTGAGGCGCGTGAGGGTGCGCTCACAGGGCTGCCGGCATATGCATCGGTGAAGAGCATACCTTCGCTTGCCATTTTGTCGATGTTGGGAGTGCTGATATATTTCTGTCCGTAGCAGGCAAGGTCGCCATATCCCAGGTCGTCGCACATTATGTATATAATGTTGGGCTTTTGTGCTTCTTGTGCTTGCATTGTTGCTGCTGTGAGAAGGCCGCAACCGAGCAACATAAATTTCTCTTTATTCATATCTTGGTTTATTGTTTTATTTTTATCCTTTTGCCGTTTATTCTCTCGTGGTTATTTTCTTTTTTACTTGTTGTGGAGGTATTTGATGTTTTTCTCTCCTTCGCGTGCGCGTACCTTTATTATATATATACCGTTTGCAAGGTTTGCGGTTGAAATGTTGTCGCTGTTGCTTTTTGCAACGAGGGCAGCTCCGCTGTTGTATATTGCAATGCTCTCAATGGGCGTTGAGGCATAGGCACGCAAGGTGTAGCCCTCTTTGCTTATGCTTATATTGCTGTTGTCGGCCACTTGCTTTATGCCTGTTGTTATGTCGTCGCTACCGTCGGTGTCGGGTGTGAAGTAGGCGGTGAGGGCGATATTGTGGTCAATGGTGAATGTGTATTCGGCATCGGTCGAAACGATTATGTTGCCCTCTTTCCAGCAGATGAAGGTGTTGTTGCCGCTGGGTGTTGCGGTTGCAGTGAGTGTGCTGCCGGGAGTGTATTCCTCTTCTGTTGTCGACAGTGTGGCAGTACCGCGTCCTTTGGCATTGACATCGGTTGTGACTGTGCGGTAGTCCATAGCTTCGGCAACGGTGATGATGAAGTCATATACCACGCCTTCAACATCATCTTCGGCAAGGTTAAGTGCGTTTTCGTTTACTCTAACTCGCATACGGCTCTCTTCGCCTTTGGTTGCGTATGCGGGAACGGTGAATGTTCCGTTGGCGTTGTTGCCGTTCAGTTGCAATTGCTGTGCGGTCTCAAAGATACCGTCGGTATCCCAGTCGAAGTATGCGTATATTTCGAGGTATTCGTTGGCTGTTTGTGCTAGTGTTATCTCAATACCGAAGTTGCCGTTGGCGGCAATCTCTCCACGGTCGAGGGTGTAGAGCTTGTGCCAGGTTGTGGGGGCTGATGTTGTTTCGTATGTTATGGTTTTAAGTACATCGTCGCCTGCCAACTTGGCTTGTGTGATGTAGTTGTTTGAGAGGTAGCCGCAGGGGTTGTTGTAGATTTTGTTGTTGCGTGCATAGGTGTTGCGCTGCTTGCTGAAATTGAAGAGGCTGTCGCCATCGACGATAAGTGTCTGTCCGGTGTCAATGCTCTTGAAGTAGTATACCGAAGCATCTGCGGTTGCATAAACTTTCCAGCGTGTGGCATTGGTGTCGCCTGTTACAATGTTGCCGTCGGCAATGTTGATTGTTGTAGTGGGTCTGCTTGTCGATGCAATGAGGTAGCCTTCGCGGTTGCTGTTGCCCACAAAGTACCAGCCTTGGTTGGCGGCTGCGAGGTTCTTGTCGGCAAGGTAGATGTCGTTCTCGCTGAGGGTGATGTTCCAGATCTCGCTGCTGATGTTGTAAGATACTTCGATGTTGCCCAAAGTGCTGCTTGGCTCAAAGGGGCGTATCTCGTATAGGTCTTCGGTTTCTGTGAGTTTCCAGTATGAACCTGTGCGGCTTGTACCTGCCTGCCAGGTGATTACGTAGTTCGATGCTCCGTCTTTGTTGAGAGCGCGGGGGCCGCTTGCTTCGTTGTCGTAGTTGCTGCAATCGGTCGATGAAAAGTAGTGGCAACCTGCAATTTCGCCACTGGTGGCGCTTGTGGGGGCTACATAATACTCTACCGGTGTTGTTGTTGTGGTTATGCGAGATGCCGAAGAGGGTGTCTTGTTACAACTTGCGATATATCGGCCTGTGGCGGTGTTCTTTATGTAGTAACAGTTGGGGTTCTCTGTGGGTATGAACTGCCAGAACTGTCGTTCGGTTACGTTGTATCCGGCTATGTACAGGGATTGGTCGGTCCCTTCGGTTATGTAGTTGCTACCGGTGCTTTTCCAGCTGATGAGATATATTTTTGCCTTGTTCTCTTCGGGTGTTTCGGTAGGTGTGTCGGTGGGCTCTTCCAATGTGTTGCTCAGTATTATTTCTGAGAGTCCGAAGAAACATCCTGCGTTGGTTGCTCCTTTGGTTATGGTCAGTTCAATTGTGGTGCTGCCATTGGCTGTGACAGTCTCTGCTTTTTCAATGTCCCATACTTGGTGTACATTGCCGGCGCTGCCAACGCCTGCTGCTATGTCGATGTTGTTGAGGGTGCCGATAGTGGTTTCGCCGGCTTTTGCGGTGATGTTCCATTGGCGTGTTACGCCGTCGCCGCGCTCCTGGTAGTTGCTGCCTCCGTTAAGTGCATGTATGTCGAGTCCGATTTTGTTGAACTTGAAATCGGCAGGTAATCCGGTGATTGTGAATGTGAGCTTTATCGTCGGGTTTTGGTTGGCGTTGATGTTGGGACACAATATGTGCTGTGTCACTGCATTGCTTGTGGCCTTGAAGTCGTGTGTGGTTGCTACGGATGCCGTTGCTCCGGCGATGTTGTTGCTGTTTTCGTCGGTGATGCTTGTTGTTACGCTCCCGGCAGCTGTTCCTGTTCTTGTGAATGTGAGTCTTATTCCTTCGCCGGCAAGCGCGCTTGCTGTAAAAAGAATGAGAATGGAAATTGCTAGGTAGATTTTTTTCATATTGTGGTAAAAGTTTTATTTGGTTTTTGCAAATGTAGTATTTTTTTTGTTCTGTAATACCTTGTTAATATATATATATATATATATAACTATGCCTCATAGTTAAAGATAGTTAAAATATAATAAAAAATGTGTAATTTGACTGTCGTTTGGTGAAAAAAGCAAAGAACTCCTTTTTTATTAGAAAAATAATTTCTATCTTTGCAAGCCAAAATGGACGACCGCGTTCAATTGTGTAGTATATAATTTAAACATAATATAATAATTAAAAATTAATCAAAATGCCTACAATTCAGCAATTAGTTAGAAAAGGCAGAGAGGTTATCGTTGAGAAAAGTAAATCTCCCGCACTCGACAACTGTCCCCAGCGTCGTGGCGTGTGCGTGCGTGTTTACACAACTACTCCCAAGAAACCTAACTCTGCGATGAGAAAGGTTGCTCGTGTTCGCTTGACAAACCAGAAAGAGGTTAACTCTTACATTCCCGGTGAAGGTCACAACTTGCAGGAGCACTCAATCGTTTTGGTACGTGGCGGTCGTGTAAAAGACCTCCCCGGTGTACGTTATCACATCGTTCGCGGTACTTTGGATACAGCGGGTGTTGCAAACCGTACACAGCGTCGTTCTAAATACGGTGCAAAACGTCCCAAGGCTAAAAAGTAATTAAGACTTTTTGTCTTCGAGCGGTGAGTAAAGCGGTTCCCGGCTCGTAAAAAACGGGAACAAGGCTTTGAAAACATATTTATTTAACCGTTTTTGGTTTGTTGGAGGTTATAAAGGTTGAGTAAATGTCTCGGTGGAGACGTTGAAGAATTGCAATAACGCAGCCCAAACAAAAACATAATTTTCGTAAGAGAAAATGAGAAAAGCAAAACCAAAAAAACGCGTGATCCTTCCGGATCCCGTATTTAACGATCAGATGGTGTCTAAATTCGTTAACCATTTGATGTATGACGGAAAGAAAAACGTTTCGTACACAATCTTCTATGGTGCTCTTGAGATTCTTGGTAACAAAATGAAGAACGAGGAGAAAGCTCCTCTTGAAATCTGGAAACAGGCTCTTGAGAACATTACTCCCAAAGTAGAGGTTAAATCTCGTCGTATCGGCGGTGCCACATTCCAGGTTCCTACTGAGATCCGTGCAGACCGCAAAGAGTCTATCTCAATGAAGAATATGATTCTTTTCGCTCGCAAACGTGGTGGCAAATCAATGGCTGAGAAACTTTGCAGCGAGATAATGGATGCTTATAACAACCAGGGTGGTGCTTACAAACGTAAAGAGGATATGCACCGTATGGCTGAGGCTAACCGTGCTTTTGCGCATTTCCGTTTCTAATCAAATAAGAAAAACATACGAAGATGGCTATCGAATTAAAATATACTCGTAATATCGGTATTAGTGCTCACATCGATGCTGGTAAAACAACCACATCAGAGCGTATTTTGTTCTACACCGGTCTTTCTCACAAAATCGGTGAGGTTCACGACGGTGCTGCAACCATGGACTGGATGGAGCAGGAGCAGGAGCGTGGTATTACCATTACTTCAGCTGCTACTACCACTTTCTGGAACTGGAAAGATCAGCAGTACAAGTTCAACCTTATTGACACTCCGGGACACGTTGACTTTACCGCTGAGGTGGAGCGTTCCCTCGGTGTGCTCGACGGCGCAATCGCTGCTTTCTGTGCAGTAGGTGGTGTTGAGCCTCAGTCAGAGACTGTATGGCGTCAGGCTGACAAATACAACGTTCCCCGTATTGCTTATGTCAACAAGATGGACCGTTCAGGTGCCGACTACTTCTCTGTAATGCGTCAGATGAAGGAGATCCTCGGTGCAAACCCCTGTCCCGTAACAATTCCTATCGGTTCTGAGGAGAAGTTCCTTGGTGTTATCAACCTTATCACAATGAAGGCTCTCGTTTACAGAGATGGCGCACTCGATTACACAATCGAGGAGATTCCCGCCGAGCTCGTTGACGAGGCTAACCAGTGGCGTGAGCACCTTCTTGAGAAGGCTGCCGACTACGATGAGGAGTTGATGATGAAGGTTCTCGAGGATCCCGAAAGCATCACAGAAGAGGAGATTATTGCTGCTATCCGTAAGGGTACACTCGCAATGGAGATTACTCCTATGACTTGTGGTTCTTCATTCAAGAATAAGGGTGTTCAGCCCCTTCTCGACTTCGTTTGTGCATTCCTTCCTTCACCCCTTGATACACCCGCTGTTGAGGGTATGAACCCCAAAACAGACGAGATGGAGATGCGCAAACCCAGCGAGGATGACAAGACTTCGGCTCTCGTGTTCAAAATTGCTACAAACCCCTTCGTAGGTCGTCTTATCTACGTTCGTGTTTATTCTGGTAAACTTGAGTCCGGTTCTTATGTTTACGATTCACGTTCAGGACGTAAAGAGCGTATCTCTCGTATGTTCCAGATGCACTCTAATAAACAGAACCCCGTTGAGGTCCTTGGCGCCGGTGATATCGGTGCGGTAATCGGTCTTAAAGATGTTCGTACCGGTGATACTCTCTGTGCAGAGGATGCACCTATCGTACTCGAGTCAATGTCTTTCCCCGATCCCGTTATCTCTATCGCAGTAGAGCCTAAGACTCAGAAAGACCTCGATAAACTTGCTAATGGTCTTGCTAAACTTGCTGAGGAGGATCCTACATTTACCGTTAAGACAGATGAGCAGTCTGGTCAGACTATCATCTCTGGTATGGGTGAGCTTCACTTGGAGATCATTATCGACCGTTTGAAACGTGAGTTCAGCGTAGAGTGTAACCAGGGTCGTCCCCAGGTTAGCTATAAAGAGGCTATCACACAGACTGTACAGATCGACGAGACTTACAAGAAACAGACCGGTGGTAAGGGTAAATATGCTAAGATCCTTGTTGCTGTTGGTCCTGCTGACGAGGACTTCAAAGAGGGCAACCTTCAGTTCGTTAACGAGGTTAAGGGTGGTAACGTGCCCAAGGAGTTCATCCCCTCGGTACAGAAAGGTTTCCAGACTGCTATCAAGGCCGGTGTTCTCGCAGGCTATCCCATGGAGTCTTTGAAAGTTACATTGCTCGATGGTGGTTTCCACCCCGTTGACTCTGACCAGCTCTCATTCGAGGTTTGTGCTATTCAGGCTTACAAGAACGCTTGTTTGAAGGCTAACCCCGTACTCCTTGAGCCTATCATGAAGCTTGAGGTTGTAACTCCTGAGGAGAGCATGGGTGATGTTATCGCCGACCTTAACAAACGTCGTGGTCAGGTTGAGGGCTTTGAGACAAGCCGCACCGGTGCACGTATCGTGAAGGCTATGGTTCCCCTGTCTGAAATGTTTGGTTATGTAACTTCATTGCGTACCATCACTTCAGGTCGTGCAACCTCTTCAATGACATACGACCACCACGATCAGGTGAGCGCATCTCTCACAAAGCAGATCCTTGAGGAATTGCAGAAGTAATAAAAACCAAACCTGCCGGTTAGCGAATGACTCTTAACCGGCAGGTCAATATAAACTTTATAAATTTTTTAAAGACGATGAGTCAGAAAATTAGAATCAAACTTAAATCTTACGATCACAACTTGGTTGACAAGTCAGCTGAGAAGATTGTAAAAACAGTGAAGGCTACAGGCGCTATCGTAAGCGGTCCTATACCCCTTCCCACACACAAACGTATTTTTACAGTGAACCGCTCAACCTTCGTTAACAAGAAGTCACGCGAGCAGTTCCAGTTGTCTTCTTTCAAGAGATTGATCGACATCTACAGCTCTACAGCTAAGACTGTTGACGCTCTTATGAAGCTCGAACTTCCTTCAGGAGTTGAGGTTGAGATTAAAGTGTAGTATTTTAATAAAAAATTAATTATTTAAATTTAAACTGAAATGCCAGGATTATTAGGAAAAAAAATCGGAATGATGTCCGTTTTCAGTGCCGATGGTAAAAACATTCCATGCACTGTTATCGAAGCAGGTCCTTGCGCAGTTACACAGGTGAAGACAATCGAGAAGGATGGCTATGAGGCTGTTCAGGTCGGTTTCCAGGATCAGAAAGAGAGCCGTGTTAACGCTCCTCTTATGGGTCACTTCAAGAAAGCTGGTGTAGCTCCCAAGAGACACTTGGCCGAGTTCAAAGGTTTTGAGACAGAGCTCAACTTGGGCGATGTTATTACAGTGGATCTCTTTGCTGATGCCTCTTACGTTACTGTAACAGGTACTTCTAAAGGTAAAGGTTTCCAGGGTGTTGTTAAACGCCACAACTTCGGTGGTGTAGGTCAGGCTACCCACGGTCAGCACAACCGTGCCCGCAAACCGGGTTCTATCGGTGCTTGTTCTTATCCCGCAAAGGTATTCAAAGGCCTTCGCATGGGTGGACAGATGGGTAACGCTCGCGTTACAACACACAATCTTCAAGTGTTAAAGGTTATTCCTGAGCACAACCTCTTGGTTATCAAAGGTTCGGTTCCAGGTTACAATGGTTCAATCGTAATAATTGAAAAGTAATGGAAGTCAGCGTATTAAATATTAAGGGTGAAAACACCGGAAGAAAGGTTACGTTAGACGAATCTATCTTCGGCATCGAGCCTAACCAGCATGTTATCTACATGGCTGTTAGACAGTATCTCGCTGCACAGCGTCAGGGAACACATAAGTCAAAAGAGAGAAGTGAAATCTCGGGTTCAACACGTAAGCTCGGTCGTCAGAAGGGCGGCGGTGGCGCTCGTCGTGGTGACATCAACTCACCTCTGTTGGTAGGTGGTGCTCGCGTGTTCGGTCCTACTCCACGTGATTATAGCTTCAAATTGAACAAGAAGGTTAAGCAGCTCGCTCGCAAGTCGGCTCTTTCACAGAAGGCTATCGACGGTGCGATTGTAGTTGTTGAGGACTTCAACTTCGAGGCTCCAAGTACAAAAGCTTTTGTTAATGTGTTAAATAATCTTAAAGTTTCAGACAAGAAACAGTTGTTCGTTTTGCCATCTAGCAATAAAGCAGTATATTTGTCAGCCAGAAATTTGAAGGGAACTCAGATGGCTATTGCTTCGGACATTAATACCTATGGTATAATGAATGCCGAGGTTTTGGTCGTGACTGAAAGTTCTCTCGAGGTAATTAATAACACACTGAATAAAACTAAGGAGGCATAATAATGGGAGTATTGATTAAGCCAATAGTCACTGAGAAGATGACTAAGATTACTGACCAGTTGAACCGCTTTGGTTTTCTTGTTCGTCCCGAGGCTAACAAGTTGGTAATTAAGAAAGAGATTGAGGCGTTGTACAATGTAACTGTAGTTGCTGTGAACACAATGAACTACGCTGGTAAGAGCAAGAACCGTTACACAAAGGCTGGCTTTATCCAGGGTCGTACAAACGCTGTAAAGAAGGCTATCGTCACATTGAAAGAGGGCGATACAATTGATTTTTATAGTAACATTTAATAGAAGATGGCAGTACGTAAATTTAAGCCTACAACACCGGGCCAGAGACATAAGATTATTGGTACCTTTGAAGAGATCACTGCTGCGGTACCAGAGAAATCGCTTGTAACCGGTAAGCGTTCAACAGGTGGACGTAACAATGACGGTAAGATGACTATGCGCTACAGAGGCGGTGGTCACAAGCGTAAATTCAGATTTATCGACTTCAAGCGTAACAAGGACGGTATCCCCGCAACTGTAAAGACTATCGAGTACGATCCTAACCGTTCGGCTCGTATCGCTTTGCTGTGTTATGCTGATGGTGAGAAGAGTTATATAATTGCTCCTAATGGTTTGGAGGTTGGCGCAGTTCTGATGTCAGGTGCTGATGCTGCTCCCGAGATTGGTAACGCTCTTCCTTTGAAGAACATTCCTATCGGTACAGTGGTTCACAACATCGAGCTCCGTCCGGGTCAGGGTGCTATCCTTGTTCGTTCTGCCGGTAACTTCGCGCAGATCGTTTCACGTGACGAGAACTACTGCGTTATCAAGTTGCCTTCAGGTGAGATTCGTCGTATCTTGAGCGCTTGCCGTGCTACAGTTGGTACAGTAGGTAACTCAGACCACGCTCTCGAGTGTTCAGGTAAAGCCGGTCGCTCACGTTGGTTGGGTCGTCGTCCTCACAACCGTGGTGTTGTTATGAACCCAGTGGATCACCCGATGGGTGGTGGTGAAGGTCGTGCTTCTGGTGGTCATCCACGTTCACGTAAGGGCTTGTATGCTAAGGGTCTCAAGACTCGTACACCTAAGAAGCAGTCTAACAAGTACATCATTGAGAGAAGAAAGAAGTAATAATAAGGAAATTTTTGAATTAATATGAGTCGTTCATTAAAAAAAGGTCCATATATCAATGTAAAGTTGGAGAACAAGGTGCTTGCCATGAACGAGAGCGGTAAGAAATCGGTCATCAAGTCTTGGGCTCGTGCTTCTATGATTTCTCCCGATTTTGTGGGACACACAATTGCTGTTCATAACGGTAACAAATTTATTCCTGTTTACGTGACAGAGAACATGGTAGGTCACAAGCTTGGTGAGTTCGCACCAACCCGTACATTCCGTGGTCACTCTGGTAACCGTAAGAAATAAGCAGGTATTTAAAAACTGAATTAAATTAAATAATATAATGGGAGCAAGAAAAAAATTAGCTGCTGACAAGAGAAAAGAGGCACGTAAGAGCCTTTATTTCGCCAGTGCAAAGGATATCCCTTCATCTCCTCGCAAGATGCGTCTCGTAGCCGATATGGTACGTGGTATGGAGGTTGGCCGTGCACTCGGTGTCTTGAAGTTCTCTACAAAGGCTGCTTCAAACAACGTTGAGAAACTGTTGCGTTCGGCTATTGCGAACTGGGAGCAGAAGAATGAGCGTAAGGCCGAGAATGGCGAGCTTTACATCTCGCAGATTTTTGTAGACGAGGCACGCACACTCTATCGTATGCGTCCTGCGCCTCAGGGCCGCGGATACAGAATCCGCAAGCGTTCTAACCACGTTACTATCTACGTGGATACCAAAGTAAATAATGACAATAAAAAAGTAGAAGGAAATGGGACAGAAGGTTAATCCAATTGCTAATCGATTAGGTATCATCAGAGGATGGGATTCCAACTGGTACGCTGGCAAGAACTGCGGTGACGAATTGGTTGAGGATTCAAAGATCAGAAAGTACCTTAATGTACGTTTGGCAAAGGCCAGCGTTTCTAA
>JAZQUI010000003.1:0-41029 GCA_045631205.1 Bacteroidaceae bacterium | reverse complement strand
CCTCTCCAAAAAGCAGGATTTGTTGCATTTTCATCTGTAGCACCTAATCCTATTCCCCATATGCAATCGTAAGGGCTTGCCTCTACTAATATCTTGCTGTCTGTCGATAGTAGAAATTCTTTTAGAAGTCGGTTTTGAGAGAACTTTGCAAGGTTGGCATTAAGCACAAACTCATATTTGTGTAAGTTCCACTTTTCATCGGTAAAACCGACAATCTCGCGACCTAAAGCTTTGTGTTGTGAGGGATCTTCTGTCTCTAATATTTTTTGAGCAATATCAAAATTCTCAAAAAGTATTGCTTTTTGTTCCATCATATATTGCTCAGCACAAATATATCTTTTGCCATCAATTTCAAAAGGAGCAACAAACCACTGGCTGAGGCAAGCTTTAGTGATTTTATCTTTCTTTGCAGTATGTCCCCAAAAGAATAAAAAAGCATCCTGTTGCATAATTGTGATAAATTATATGTGTTTTTCTCCACTTTAGATATTATTGTTTGCTATTTCTTTTAACTTTAATAGTTAGGCGAATTTGATTTTCGTAGTGTGCTTCGCCATTAATTTTGCTGATGCGGCACTCAAAAATATTTCCCCAACCCATTTCAAGAATTTGGGCAAGTCCTTCATTTTCTCTTGCCGGAATGTAGCCTAACAGGTAGTCCTCATTGCTATCTTCTGTTTTATCTGTGAAAATTACAGCTATGGCATTTTGATCATAATGATTTTCCAGGTCGCGCTCTAATTTAACAATAGTTCCAACTTTAAGTTTGTCCCACACTTCATTTACATCGTGGTATTTGCGCCCTGCAAGGTTGCATTCTTTGAAAAATAATTTATCGACTTTCATATATATACTTGTCTCAATTCGTTTTATTATAAAAAGATCTCTTGCTCCTCTATAATTACATCATCAATAGAATTTGTATTTACATTTTCTCTACCAGCTACCTTCTTTCCTGTTGCGTTTTCTATTAAGTCATAAATAGCGTTTGCTCTATTCTTAAAATAGGTATCAAAATCATCACATCTAATTGCATCTACATCAATAAGATGAGATTCCAAATACTTATTCAAATCCTCACAGCTCACTCCGTGATTTCTTTCAATACTACTTAAATATTTTGTTGGAGCTGAACCGCCAATAATTCTATTTGTACGAGCAAATATAGGGGTTTTGTTTATTACACAGTTCCACTGCTTTATGTCGTACTTTTGTTGCTCACAATAATTTGCAGGGAATATGTGATGTATATCAGTCGCCTCACCTACATAAGAGGCAAAATCCATCTCAGAACCAGAGATAAAATCCTTGCAATGATTCTTTAATATCAAAGCAATAATACCCTTATAAGCAGCACTATTTCTTGTCGTAAGTTGATTAAGGCGGGTGGCAAAAAAATTAGAGCGTTCTACAGTGTCTGGCAAATCATCATCATTTAGCGCCCATCGTGCCAATCCCTGTACATCAGTGACATATCGTGTTTCATTTGCACCACCATATAATTCTCCAAACACTCCACACCAATACCACTGTGCCAATTTTGCTTTATTTTTAGCATTAAACCAAAGGTTCTTATTTAAGGCAAATGTAACAGCTAATGGAATAAGTTGGGATGTATATGGCAAATCAACAGAAGTGTATATACATTGTTCCTTAATAAATGTGATAGCAGATTTGAGACCATCTATCAATGAATTTTTATTCTCATCATATTCTTGATATTGTAATCGCAAAACATCCTTTTTCTTACAACTTACTCCACCTCGCAAACCCGATTTCCATTGTTTGTAATTACAAAGTAGTGTTATTGCAGTAAGAAAATCAGTACCCGTGAAAGCTGGTTGGTTGTTTTTATACTGCATCACCTTTTCATCCTTTAATGTATTCCAAATGGAGTCCCAATCCTTGCGGAGTTCGAAATTATCAGCAGCAAAAGTTGCTGTAACCAATTCAAACACGGTTAAAGAAACTCCGCCTTGATTGACATTTTCAAAAACTTGGCAAACAGCTTCTTTAGGAACATCACTGCCTAATTCAATTATAGGTATCTGATATTGGGTCATTGGAGTAAGTATCTTTTCATAAAAAGCATCCCAATTATTTTCTGCATCTTCTGAATTATGAAATCGACTATAGCCACGCATCCATTTCATAGTTGCAGTTGCATCAAAAATGATGTTTAATGGGAAACAATGATTTTCGTATTCCTTTTCAGAAGTGGACAAATCCAATTTTACATCCCTACCAATATTTTCTCTAATTATCCTATCTTCGGGTACAGAGATGACAGCATCTATTCTATCTGTTAATGTGTCTAGACATAAAGGGATATTCAAATAGTAATATCTTGAGATTGGTTTCTTCTTGGAATCCATTGTATTCACCACAGACTTGCAATACATTGAACGATAAATGGACGTCGTACGCTGTTGACCATCAAGAACGAGTATTTTAGGGACAACTGATGAATAAGATATTTCAACGCCTTCAAACAATCTACTTTTGAAATGAACATTATTTCCAGTTGCATCCAAAAACATTGCAGCACCAACAGGGTATGCATTGCTTATACTTGCTATCAATGCCCTTATTCTATTATCTTCCCATACCCATCCACGCTGAAAATCGGGAAGTTGTATCGTTCCATTGTTTATATTTCGCAAAATATCAACAATTGGTGTATCATTTGATTTTATCATATAATGTTATGTGTTATGAACGTTTTTTTATTTTTCCTGTGTGTATAAAAGTATTAAATAAAATTCAATTTTAGCAAATTGTTGTAAATATTATTTAGTCTATTCTGGTGGTAAGGCATTGATGACTCAATAGCAAATACTGGAAATGTATGGATAAAAAAATAAGCGTCAGGGGGGTAATCCCTACGCTCCGGAAGTCCTGCGTAAACGCCGAATACGGCCGATTTTTACCATCATCTGTCGTTAGTCCTTCAATGCAAAGGTAGAGAAATATCATAAGCCACCCAAAAAAAAGCCAAAAGATTTTTGCAATTGCCTAAAAATACTTTGAAGTGGTAGCGCATTTGCGGGTCTGGTAGCGCAAATTGGTAGCGCATTTTGTCCTTTTCTGTCCTTGTTTGTCCGCAAATGTCTAAATGAATATCTTTCTTGGTAGTAATAGATTACAAATGCAAAATTCTGTATTTCAATGAATTCGTCTTAACTTGCTGTATATAAACAAAAAAGCCTCTCAGTATAACTGAAAGGCTTTTGCGGTGCGTACGGGACTCGAACCCGTGACCCCATGCGTGACAGGCATGTATTCTAACCAACTGAACTAACGCACCAATTGTCTTTATGTCTGCTTTGTTCGTGTCTCAAAGCGAGTGCAAAGGTATGCATTTTTTTTTAATCTGCAAACATTTTGAGAAAAAAATTACATATTTTTTTTGAAAACGGTCAAATCTTCATATTCTCGGCCGTTAAAATGCCATTCGGGCAGGGTTGCAACAGGTTTATAGTTGCAGGTGAGGAATAGATTTTTAGCCACCGACAGGTTCGATGCCGAAGTGTGCGCGTATAGCATACGCAGGTTATGGAACTCTTTTGCATAGCGTTCAATCTCTTTTATGGCTGCTTTGCCATATCCTTTTCCTCTTTCGCTAGCGAGTAGCGCTATGCCCACCTCGGCACTGCGGTTGGTTGCCGAGTAGTTTGTGAGGTCTATGAGCCCTACAGCATCCCCGGTTTCACTGTTGGTTATAACAAGGCGTAACTCGCCGGCTACCGATATTTCTTGTGGTTGCTGGGCTATGTATTGTTTTATTGCGTATCGGGAGTAGTTTACCTTTGAGGAGCCGACATCCCATATAGTGGTGTCGTTCTCTATTTTGTATATAAGTTCAAGATCCTCGGGTTCCAGTGCTCGCAACGTTACTTTTTTGGTGTTATTCATTGTCGGGGAGAGTGAAAATTTCGCTATCGGTGATTATTGTATTGCTTTCGGGGTAGAATGTTCCTATATTCATCTTGTGGTCCGAATTCTTGGCAGCCTCAATAATATATTTATAGCTGAAATTCGATGTGTCGTATATTACATATTTTGCTTTCTTTGAGCTTTGTGGGTGTTGTGCAGGTGCTTCTCCCTCTTCCCCGTGGGTATATTCTATATCGAGACACCATTTTTCGGCCACAGTTTTTATTTTCTCTGTGTTTTTGCCTATATATATGTATTTATAGTCCTGTATCTCTTTTGGAGGTAGTATGAACACCTGTGCGCGGTGCAGATATTGAAAAATTATTGCTATTACAGCCTTGAAAAGTATGGACAGCTTTATGGGCAATGTGAGCAATATGCCGTATCCGCTGTAGTGTTTCCTGAAGAAGATGAGCATTGCCGTGTAGAATATGTGTACATAGCGGAATGTACTCTTTTGTGTGCTTTCTCCTTTGTAGTGTATTATGGGCGAAGGTATAAAGTGGTTCTTGTATCCCTCCAGCAATATGCGGTAGGAGAGGTCGATATCTTCGCCATACATAAAGAATTTTTCGTCGAAGAGGCCGGTCTTCTCGAGTGTGCTGCGGCGTGCGAAGAGGAAGGCACCCGATATTATCTCAATCTCGTTGGCTTGCTCCTTGTCGAGGTATTTCATATAGTACTTGCCAAAGAGTCTGCTTTTTGGGAAAAGTGTGTTAAGGCCGCTCATTTTGCAGAGTGCTGTCCAGGGAGTGGGGAGTCCTCTGCGCGATTCGTTGGCAAACTTACCGTTGCTGTAAAGCATCATTGTACCTATTCCGCCTGCTTCGGGGTGTGCGTCGGCATATTCCACCACATCTTTCAGTGTGGTTTCGGTGAGTATGGTGTCGGGGTTTAGAAAAAGTATATACTCTCCCGTTGCTTTTGCCACTGCCTGGTTGTTGGCTTTGCCGAATCCCACGTTGCGTGCATTTTTTATTATGTGCAGGTTGGGGTATTCTGCTTTTGGGAACGCTTTTTCTATGTGCGCCGGCGAGTTGTCGTGGCTGGCATTGTCAACCACGAATATCTCCATCGCAATTGCAGGGCTTGTAGCCTTGTATATTGAGCGCAGGCATTGCTCGAGATAGTATTTTACGTTATAGCTGACAATTATGATGGATAGTTTCATATTGTGTTACTGTTTTTCTTGTGTGTAGTTGTTCAGTGCTCCTTGTGTGGGGTAGCTGTATATGGTTGCAATTATTCCAAAGAGTGCGCAGTAGAAAGCTTTGTCGTTGCCCATACCGTAGTATAGCACAATGTTCATTATGGTTACAAAGAACAGTATGCTTAAACGGGCATTGCTTTTGCTGCGGAAATATTCGTTGAAATGGGGCATATTTTGTTCGGCAGCGCGTCGCATCTGTGCCGAAAATCCTTTTATGGCAAGCGGTATAAGAGAAATGGTGAGCATAATGCCTGCAACCTCGCTCGTGTATTGTGCTGTGGGCGAGAGTTGTATGCAGCCTGTTGGCATAACTCCTGTTTCAAAAAGGATTATTGCAATGGCGGTAATGGCGGCTTGCACCCAAAATGTTATGCGTATGTTTTTTATTGTATCCATGGTTGTTTATATGGTTTTTCCTGTAAATGGTGTGCGGTTTAATATAGAGCGGCCAAGAGTCACCTCGTCGGCATATTCCAGTTCATCGCCCACCGAAATACCTCGGGCTATAACCGATAGTTTTACATTGTATTGCGTGAGCTTGCGGTATATGTAGAAGTTGGTTGTGTCGCCTTCCATTGTGGAACTTAATGCGAGTATAACCTCTTTTACCTCACCCGTAGCCACGCGCTCTATGAGGCTGTCGATGTGCAGGTCGGCAGGTGAAACTCCGTCCATAGGCGATATTACTCCGCCCAGCACGTGATATACACCGCGGTATTGCATTGTATTTTCCACGGCCATAACATCCTGTATGTTCTCCACTACACATATTACGCTGTGGTCGCGCAAGGGGTTGGCGCAAATGGGGCAGGTGTCTGTGTCCGAAATGCTGTGGCACTCTTTGCAATATTTCGCCTCCTTTTTCAGCCTCACAATTGCGTCGGCAAATGCTGTCACATCCTCCTCTTTTCTGCGTAGCAGGTGGAGTACAAGGCGGGTTGCAGTCTTGCGTCCTATGCCCGGGAGTTTGCCGAATTCGTTAACGGCTTTCTCGAGCAGTGCCGATGGATATTCCTGGTTCATTTTCTTTTTCTTCTTTATTTTCTTCTGCGAAGATAGCGATTTTTTGTCAAATAGCCCCCTTGTACAGGGTGTAGCATCATTCTATCTCAATATCTATGGCGGCGGAGAAAACTCTTTCGGGGTCGTAGAAGATGGCGCAGCTTTCCACCATGCTTTTGAGTGTTGGAGTTACCACGCCGTTGTGTACAATTTTCCCGTTGAGTACGACAATTATCGGTTTTTCAAAGTCGAAAAGTTTCTCGGTGAGGAAGATGGTTATGTTGCCCTTTTCGGCCTTTTTGTATTTTTTGTCGAAGAGCATTGGTATGCCCTGCATTTGAACGGTTGTTGTATATGTTACGTTTTTCACGTTCAATGTTATCACGTTACCTTTTATGTACATCTCGTAGCAGGTGCGTTCCTCGTCGTTGTTGCGCGATGTCTTGTTTACTCGTATGTTCTGGAAGCCCTTGCGGTGTCGTCCATACATATCGTAGTCTTCCCAATAAAAAAATGTGGGGTGGGGTGTGCGTGTGAAATCCGACAGCCACGGGGTGGTGGGGTTGTAGTCGATGCTATGCCCCATATTGGGAATGAGCGCAACGCGGTGCTTGTAATGCTCGGGGTGAACAGTTTGCAAGCTGTCGAGTGTTTTTCCTGCGTTGTGCGTCATATAATTTCTTCCAAATCCATAATCCCTTGCTCCGGTGAGCAACGAAAAAGCGGTGTTGGCAAGGTTTTCGGCGGGAGCGTTTTTCAAAGGTTCTCCACCTGCCATTGGGCCTGCTCCGGCAAGGTAGTCGGCATAGAACGATGCAAGGCGTTGGCTGCCGTACCCACCCTCGGAGATACCGAAGAAGTATATGCGGTTGGGGTTTATATCGCGCGACAGCAAGGCAAGGCGCAAAAGTTTCTCCCAAGCGTGCTGCTGTGGCTGCACAGCCCATCGATAAAGGCTTTCGCTTGGAATCTGTGGTATGAAATAGGCCGAGGGGACGTCCTTAAACTCGCTGCAAATGTAAAAACCGGTATCCCATTCTTGTTTTTTGGGGCCGGAGCCGTGCATATAGAGGAAAAGAGGGTAACCCTCCTGTGGCTTTTCTCCCTTGTATATATAATGGAAAGGCATCTTTGCATTGGGCTCGGGGTGTGTGGGCATGCTCCAGTAAAGGGTGTCGCGTTTGCCGTCTATGGTTGCCTGTGGCAAGCACTCCGTGTCGTGCTTGGTTACGGCGTTGTGCCAACATTGCCACACGGCTTGCCTTGTCTCCTCAATCTCGTCGATGGCAATTTTCTTGTCTTTTTTGAAAATGGCATTACTCTCGTTGAGGCTGCTTGAAAAATATGTCTCTATGTTTACGGCGGTCTTCTTGTTTAACTCTTGTGCAGGGCATAGTGTGTGCAGGGCGAGTAGTGCCAGTGTTGTGATTTGTATTTTCATATTGTTTTTCCTTGTTTGAGGTTACGAATATAAGTTTTTTTTGTGAATAAAGCTCTCTTTATCTCCATTGCCGATGTTTTTTCACACTCTTTTGCTGAATTTTTGTTATTGAATAAGTGAAATATAGCAAAAAATTGCGATTGTGGCATTTGCTTTTTTGCAGGAAATTTGCATCGTTGAAAATAATGATGTTTATGAAGAGAATATTCAATCTTTTTGCGCTTTTGTTTATAGTGGTTTCGTTGCAGGCACAGGAAAGCCGCGTGGCGTGGAATGTAGGTGTTATAAGTGAAGGGCAGTGGAATATGTCCGATGGAGGAACAAGGTGGATGAATCTTTTTACAGCCGATTTTGGTGTAAAGCTGTGGCGCGGCTCGCTTTTCGATGTCGCATTGTTATCAACCTATGGTGCAGGCTCGCCTGTGGCCGACGACCGTCAGGGCTTTTCCAATATAGATGCCGAAAATCGTGCGTTGAGGCTTTTCCACGCGGGTCTGTCGCAAACATTCTTTGACGATGCGCTGACAGCTTTCATTGGTTTGAAGGCTGCCGACGAGGATTATTTCAACACACCCCTTGCCGGGCTGTTTACCGGCTCGTCATACGGCTGTATGCCCACTTGTACCGAAAATCAGGCTATAGCAGTGTATCCCGAGGCTGCACTTGCCGTGCATCTTGAATTCAACAAGGGTGGTTGGGTGTTGCGTGAAACACTTTATAACGGCGCCCCCTCCGACAGGCTCGACGAGCAATTCCGTTTCCGCCCCGGTCGTGACGGGCTCTTTAACATCGGTAGCGTGATGTATTCTTTGGGTGAGGATGACGCTGCTTCCTATACGCTTGGGTACGCGGTTACAACAAAGAAGGCACACGGGCAGAGTGAGTTTGGTGTGTGGGGTAGTGTGGAACAGCCTGTTTGCAACATTGGAGATGTTCGTTTAAGCCTTTTGGCGCAGGGTTCCAAACATTTTACCGACAATGCATCGTGCAAAGGCTTCTGGGCAGGCGGCTTTGTTGTTGAGGATTTCATAAAGAGTGGCAGTGCATTTGGTTTGGCGGTAAACCGCGTTTATTGCTCCGATGGTCACGAAACAGATGTGGAATTCACATTCTCCTGCCCGCTTGGTGCAGGGTTCTCTGTGCAGCCCGCTATACATTTTATACGCACCGACGGGATGAGTGCAACAGTTGGGCAACTTCGCTTGTGCTACGAAATTGGCGGGTAAAAACCACTCTTTATCAATCTTCTGTATTGCGGTGCTGTGCTATGCGGCAGCGCTTACTACTTGTCCTTCCGCAGCAGCTACTACGACTGGTACGACCACTACCGCTGCCGCGGTCTATCGGTGCGCCCTGTTTCAGAATAACAATCATCGACGCAGTCGATTTAACAGCGCCGCAGGCGCGATTTAATTATTAAAAATTTTCTCCCCGTGCTTGATGCGCGGGGAGAAAAACGCAAAAATAAAAATTAACACCGGTACCCTCCCTGCCACCGAAAATGGCAGGGAGTCTCTTTTATGTTGCATATTTTCCTTTGTTGCCGAAATTTTTTCTATCTTCGCGGTTAAATGAACTGAATGATGAAAAAAGCACCTGTAATAAAATTGGCACGCTTTGTTATAAGCAACAGCGACGTGAAAAAATGCCCGCAGGACACTCGTCCCGAATACGCCTTTATTGGCCGTTCAAATGTGGGTAAGTCGAGCCTCATAAATATGCTCACCCGCCACAACAAGTTGGCAATGACCTCGGCAATACCCGGAAAAACCCTGCTCATAAACCATTTCCTTGTGAACGACGAGTGGTATCTTGTCGACCTTCCCGGTTACGGCTATGCAAAGCGCAGCAAGTCGCAGAACGAGCAGCTCGAGCATATTATATCGTCTTATGTGCTCGACCGCGAGCAGATGACCAACCTTTTTGTGCTCATCGACAGCCGTCACGCTCCCCAAAAGATTGACCTTGAATTCTTTGAGTGGTTGGGCGAGAACGGCGTTCCATTCTCAATTGTTTTTACCAAGGCCGACAAACTCACAAAAACGGCTCTTGGTGCCAATATTCAGGCCTATAAGCAGCGCCTGCTTGAAGAGTGGGAAGAGCTTCCCCCGGTATTCGTAACTTCGTCGGAAACTGCAATGGGACGCGAAGAGTTGCTGCTGTATATTGATGATATAAATTCTTCGTTGAAATCTTGATTTTTTGTGTTATGAAGAGACTTCTTTATGCGATATTTGTGCTGTTGTTGCTCGCTTCGTGCGAGAGTGATGGGTACACTGTGAAAGGTAGTTTCCCGGCCGCCGAGGATGGTACGGTTGTTTATATGACTGCAACCGACGAATATTATACCACGGTCGATTCGGCAATTATAAAAAACGGCTGTTTTGAATTCAGTGGCGGTTATTTCGACCGCACACTACGTATGCTCCTGGTGCCTTCAAAGGCAATGGGTGGTCCAGTGGTGCTCGAAAATGGTGTTATAAATGTCAAGTTCGGAAATACAATCGAACGTAGCGGAACCGAGGGAAACTTCATTCTGCAACGCTTTGTGGAGGCCAGTGAGCATTTGCGTGGTCTTGAAACTGCAACATCGCCCGCATTTCTCAAGGCAATGCCTATGGACAAGGCGGTTTACGACAGTCTTGTAACTGCTCGTGAACAGGCACGCGCTTCACTTGTGGCATATGCTTATTTTGCAGTGGAGAAGAATATCGACAATTCGCTTGGTTTCTACATTCTTACAAAGTCTTATACAATGCTCGATGCGAATCTCGTTGCACCGCTTTTGGAGCAAGTTCCACAATATATGCAAAATGCCCGTTACAAGGTGGTGAAGGATTTTGTTTCGGCACGTATCGAGAGTGAACGCCGTAAAGGAGCTACGGCGGTAGGTAAGAACTATCTTAATTTTGAATTGCCCGATATAAACGGTAAAAAGGTGCTTTTTTCATCGGTTGTCGAAAAGAACAAATATACCTTACTGCAATTCTGGGCAAGTTGGTGTGCTCCTTGCAGGGTGGAACTTCCCGAAGTGAACAAGGTGTACAACAAGTTCGGTAAAAAGGGTTTTGCTGCCGTTGGTGTTTCACTCGACAGCGACCCGGCAGAGTGGAGCAAGGCAGTTGCAAAGCTTTCCCTTTCGTGGTCGCAGTTGTGCCAGCCATCGGGTGGCAGTGCCGAGGTTGCCGCTGCTTATGGTGTTGATGCCGTTCCTTCAAATCTCCTTATAAATAATAAAGGAACAATAATCGCTCGCGATATTTCTGTTGCAGAACTCGAATCGTTGATGGGCGAAAATCTCAAATAGCGAACTTAACTTGAACTAGATGATAAAACAGCGTCACTTGTGATGCTGTTTTTATTTGCTTATGCAAATTTTATACAAAAGACCAAATTTTAACAAAAATGTGCAAAAAGCGGGTGCAAAAGGTTAAAAATTTCGCTTATTTGCCTTTTTTTAGAAAAAAATAACATAGCATCGGGAATATTTTCATAAATTTGCGCTGGTTTATGGAATTGAATGAATATTGTTTGCATAGATATTCAAAAAAAAGCAGGTGTACAGCATTTCTTCGATTAAAAAATAGGTGAAGTGTTGCACAGTTGTTTTG
This sequence comes from Bacteroidaceae bacterium, assembly GCA_045631205.1. Taxonomy (GTDB): domain Bacteria; phylum Bacteroidota; class Bacteroidia; order Bacteroidales; family Bacteroidaceae; genus HGM04593. Next base: position 29,829 of record JAZQUI010000003.1, on the reverse strand, counting down.
TATCCATTTGTAAATAGTTAACTATATTATAATAAAAGATGAGAAAAAAAGGAATTCTTTTGCTCGTGTTCCTTAGTCTTCTTTTTGTACAGGGTGCTTTCGCGCAATATTTCACCGTGAAAGGAATTGTTACAACAAACGAAGACGGCTCTCCGTTGCTTCAAGCCGGAGTTATGCAGAAGGGCACGACAAATGGTGTAGTTACCGACTTCGATGGTAACTATATGATTGAAATCAGAGATGTGAAGGAGGCGACACTTGTCTTTACCTATGTTGGTCACGAAACACAGGAGTTTGTGGTAAATGCCAACACCAAGGAATTGAACGTGGAGCTTGCCTGTGAAAGCCAGTATATCGACGATGTTGTTGTGGTGGCTTATGGTGTGCGTAAAAAGGGAACTATTGCCGGTTCTGTGTCAACAGTAAAAGCCGAAAAAATAGAGAATGTCCCCACTGCCGGTTTCGACCAGGCATTGCAGGGTTTGACACCCGGTATGACCGTACTCTCTAACTCGGGAGAGCCCAGCAAGGCAGCAACCTTCCAGATTCGTGGTACAAACTCAATCAACTCGGGTACTGCACCTTTGTTTATTCTCGACGGTGTGCCCATCACAAGTTCCGACTTCAATGCTATCAGCCCCAGCGATATCGAGTCGATAAACATTCTCAAGGATGCTTCGTCAACCTCAATCTATGGTGCCCGTGCGGCTAACGGTGTGGTTGTTATCACCACCAAGCGTGGTACAAATACCGACAGAGTAAACGTGACATTCCGTTCACAGCTTGGATATTCAAACCTCGCTCACGGTAACTGGAATCTTATGAATACTACCGAGCGTATAATGTTCGAGAAAGAGATTGGTCTCGACGAGGGACAGGATTACAAACGCCTGGCAATGGTTGATGTAAACTGGATGGACGCCGTGTTCAACAGCAAGGCAAATCTTCAGAGCTACGACCTCTCGGTAAATCACGCTACCGAGAAGAGCAACTATTTCGTATCGGCAAGCTTCTTCGACCAGGAGGGTATTGCACTGGGTTCAGACTTTGCACGTTATAATATGCGTGCCAACGTTGATGTGAAAACTTCCGATTGGTTGAAATTGGGTACCAATTCTATGTTGGCATACGAGGAGGTTGAGCAGGCCGACGATGGCGAATATGCTCTCTATACTCCAATATCGGCATCTCGTTTTATGTTGCCTTACTGGAGCCCCTATTTGGCTGACGGCTCGGTTGCATCGTCAAAAGACGGTTCTTGGACAGGTCGTGGTTACAACCCCGTTGAGTGGATGGAAAACAACCCCCGCAAGTTCAAGAAATATAAGGCACTCAGTGTATTGTATGCCGAAATAACACCTATAAAGAACCTTACATTGCGTTCACAGTTCGGTGTCGATTTCACTCACACTACCACAGACCTGAAATCTTTCCCCAGCTTTGTTGGTAATAACAAACAAGGTACTGCTGCACGCGCTTCAAGCACTGTTGCCAACCTCACTATCACCAATACAGCCAACTATATTTTTGATATAAACAAGAAACACAACTTCAACCTTATGATAGGTCAGGAGGGTGTCGATTATCGTTCCGAGGGCTTCCAGGTGGTAACAAGCGGCCAGAGCAACGACTCGTTTACCCTGCTTTCTTCGGGTACACGCGCTACCTCGTGGTCTAATACCTCTTCGAGCCACTCATTCCTCTCTTTCTTCGGTCGTGCCGAATATAACTTCAGCGACCGCTACTATGCCGACTTCTCTTTGCGTACCGACGCCTCTTCTCGTTTCGGTGAGAATGGTCGTTGGGGACAATTCTGGTCGGTTGGTTTTATGTGGAATATGAAAAAGGAGAAATTCCTCCAGGATGTGAAGTGGGTTTCAAATGCACAGATTGCTGTCAGCACAGGTACATCGGGTAACTCTTCAATCCCCGATTACGACCACTTGGCACTCGTAGCCAGCGATTACAACTATATGGACAGCCCCGGTATCGCCCCTGTTTCTGAGGGTAACGAAGACCTCAGCTGGGAGAAATTGTGGACATCGAACATCGCTTTCCACTTCGGTTTCTTCCACCGTGTTAACATCGACGCCGAGTTCTATTACAAGAAGACCACAGATATGCTTATGGCTGTTCCCCAGTCTTATGTAAACAACGGTTTTGGTTCATACTGGGACAACGTAGGTGTTATGGTGAACAAGGGTATGGAGCTTTCGGCTAACATCGATGTTATCCGCACCGACGATTTTGTGTGGAACGTAAGTGCCAATGCTTCTTATAACAAGAACAAGATTACCGAACTCTACAACGGTGTGCAGGAGTACACAGTGGGTACAACTGCTACAAAATTGGTTGTAGGTCATTCAGTGGGTGAGTTCTATATGAACCGCTTTGCCGGTGTGAACCCTGCAAATGGTGATGCTCTTTGGTACGACAAAAACGGTAACGTCACCAATGAGTGCAACGAGAGCGACAAAGTTATGCTCGACAAGAATTATATCGCTCCCTGGCAGGGTGGTTTTGGTACAACCATCAGCTACAAGGGATTGTCGCTCACAGCCAACTTCAGCTGGGTTGCCGACCGTTGGATGTTCAACAACGACCGTTTCTTCGAGGAGAGCAACGGCCTCTACTCTGTTTACAACCAGTCGAAACGTCTTCTTTACAACCGTTGGAGAAAACCCGGTGACATTGCCGACATTCCCCGTTACGGTGTAACTCCCCAGATGGACTCACGTTTCATTGAGGATGCTTCGTTCCTTCGTTTGAAAAACGTAATGTTGGCCTATGAGTTGCCCGCTTCACTTTTGAAGAAAGGCAATGCATTCAGCCGCGTACGTTTCTATGTTCAGGCTCAGAACCTGTTTACCATAACCAAGTTTAGCGGTGTTGACCCCGAGTCTTCAAGCAACATTTATGCAGCGCAGTATCCTATGTCGCGCCAATATACTTGCGGTGTTGAAATTTCGTTCTAAAATTAAGGAAAAATGAAAAACATAAAAATATTAGTAATTTTGATGCTCGCAGCTTTCAGCACAACATCTTGCCTGGATAAACACCCCGAAGATGCAGTGTTGGCCGACAGAGCGATATTGAATATAGACCAGGCCGATGAGGCTGTTATCGGTATCTACTCTTCACTTATGAGCAGTGCCTTGTATAGCGGTTATTTGACATTGTTGCCCGATCTTCAAACCGACCTTGCTTACGCAATCAACGGATATTCAAACCAGTATGGAGATATATGGCGTTGGGATATTCTTCCCACCAACACCGAAATTGAGGCAGTTTATGGTAGTCTTTACGAGGTTATCGGTAACTGTAACTTCTTCCTTGAAAATGCAAAAGTATTGCAATCGACTTTGACTAGCGACGATGAACTCGATTATCTCGACAGATTGCGTGGTGAGGCTCATTTCGCACGTGCTCTTGCATATTCTGAGCTTATCAAGCTCTATTGTGTCGATTACAAGTCGGACGATGATGCAAAACAACAGTTGGGTGTTGTTATCGTTGACTCATATTCAGGCCAGAAGACTATCACACGTTCGTCGCTCTACGACTCTTATCAGTTTGTGATAGGCGACCTTGAACTTGCTGCCGAGCTTCTTGCTCTTGGTGATGATTACGAAACATCAATCGATGGCGAGCTTTACAACGCTTCTCAATATTTCAACGAATATACCGCTTATGCACTCCGTGCACGTATTGCACTCTATATGCGTAACTGGGACGATGCCATTAAATATTCTTCAAAGATTATCGACAGCAAATATTATGAGCTTTCGAGCGCATCAACCGAATATACAAGCGGTGTAAGCTTCTATCAATATATGTGGGAGTGTGACAAGGCTACCGAAATTATCTGGAAGGTTGGTTTCACTGCTACAAACTATGGTGGTTCTTTGGGAACAGTGTTCTGGAACTACGACTACTCGAACTACTATCCCGACTATGTTCCTGCATTGTGGGTGCTCGAGTTGTACGATGCCAACGACTTGCGTGACGATTGTTTCTTCTACACAGTTACTACAGGTCACAGCCACGGTCTTACCTGGCCCTTGCTTTACAAATATTTCGGTAACTCGGAACTTTACGAGGCTGCACAACTTCTTCACAAGAGTATGCCCAAGGTGTTCCGTCTTTCAGAGCAGTACCTCATTCGTGCCGAGGCTTATTGCCGCAAGGATGCTCCCGAATACAGCAAGGCTGCAAAAGATATCACAGAGTTGCGCGTAAAACGTTATGTATCTTCGGCCAATGGTAGTGCTTCTATTAATGCAAACAATGCTATGGAAGTTATCGAAGAGGAGCGTGTCAAGGAGCTTTATATGGAGGGCTTCCGTCTCCAGGATCTCAAACGTTGGGAGAAAGGCTTTGAGCGCAAGCCTCAGGAACAGTCATTGGCTCACGGCAGCAGCCTCAAAGTAAATGCCGACAATCCCTTGTTTGTATGGCCCATACCTCAGCACGAGATTGATGCTCCCGGCTCAAACATCCAACCTAATGCAAGCAATAAATAATAGGAGGATACGAATATGAAAAAGATGATTAAATACATATATATGCTTTGTGCAGCATCGGTTGTGCTTACTTCTTGCGACACCGATGCCGAGTACATCACATACGAGGGCCCCAACTATATAATGTTCTCCGACACATTGTATGAGTTGCCCGTACAGAACAACGAAGAGTATTTCGACCTCCCGGTTGTTGCTACACGCGCTTGCGATTACGACCGCGTTTTGGCTGTTGAGATTATCGACAGTTTGAGCAACGCACAGGAAATGCGTCATTACTCACTCAAATCGAACACCGTGGTTATCCCTGCCGGCCAGTTGGTGGGAAATGTAAAGGTGCGCGGTGTGCACGACAATATTACAGTTTCCGACTCATTGGGCTTTGCATTGCGTCTTATAAGCAAAGAGGAAACTCAATGGGATCTTTACGGAATCGATACAAAGGTATTGCTTAAAAAGGCCTGCAAGTTCGATATCAATGCCTTTACAGGTTATTGCTCAATCGTATCAACCTTCTTGCAGGAGTATACAAACTATTCCGGTCGTCTAACCTATTCCGAGGTTGACCCCACAGAGGAAAACACCATCATCATCAAGGATTACTTCTACGATGGTTACGATGTGAAGATTAAGTTCACTACCAACGATATTCTTAATCCCCTCCTCAAGTTCGAGGATCAGGAGTTTGGTCCCACAGCCGAGGCTTTCGGTACAAAATATGGTGAAGATGGAATAATCAACCTCTATCAGCCCACAATGTACATCTCTTATTACAGCAGCTGCGAAACATTCATTTGGCAGTATATGGCACTCTACATTCCCAGTATGGCCGGTATGAATGTGGTAGGTACATTTATAAATGCCGTAGAGTGGATAAGCGACGATGAGGCAACAAAACAGTACAACGAGGGTATGTACACCAGTAAATCGGCTATCGAGAAAATGGGTGTAAAATAATAACCGGTGCTAACAGACAGATATTTTACGAATATGAAAACAATGAAAAATATATTCTTTATGGCAATATTGTCGGTGGTTTGTGCATTTACATCGTGCTCAAGTGACGACGATAATTCAATGGCCAATCTGCTCCAAGCCCCCTCTTTCGAGTTGATAAAAATGGAGCCTTATGACATTACTCTCCTCGATACCCAGGAGAGCATCACCACCACCATCGAGTTTACCTCGTCGGCAGCGTGGCAGTTGTCATCCGATAAAATCTGGGTACTCTTCTCCAATACCGAGGAGGGAGAGTATTACTACGACCTTATGGGCAATGCCGGAACACACAAGGTCTATATGAAGATAACCAACGATGCCCGTACCTTTGAACCTTCGGGCGCCAAGGTGCAGTTCACCTATGGTGGCGGCTATAACTATTCTTTTGGAACAATATACCGTCACGCAAAAGCACAGGATGTTGAGATTCTCGATGAGGAAGGCGTTGTTGTTGAGAGTGTAGAGATTGGTAGCGCAGCTTCTGCAACCATTTCAACAAATTCCAACAGTACATTCGGTCTTAAATCTTATCCCGAGTGGTTGGGTGAGCCCGAACTTTACAACGATGCATATATCTTTAAAGTTATAGAGGAGTATGTTCCCTTTGTAATGGCCGGAGAAATTGTTTTCACCAGTGAAGATGGTGCTGTTGAGAAGGCTTTTCCTGTAAACTATTCAGGTATGGATCCCGCAAAAATCAATTTGTCGGGTACATATACTCCCTGGGCTTGGGAACTCTCTCTCGATGGAAAAACTTTCATCAACGAGAGCAGTACTCTTGAAGGCGAAACATCGGAAGTTACAGTAGATGGCAGCCTCTCTTACTCTATGAAGTGCCTTAACTATGATTGCAAGTTCGTGCTTGCCGAGGAGAACAAAAATGGTTCTTTATCTATAGTTTCCAACGCATGGTTGGTTGCCGAGCAGAGCCAGGATGACAAATCTCTGATTACAGTTACAGCCAAGCCCTTTACTGCCACAAGCAGCGTACGCTCGCGTAAAGGTTACCTCTTTGCTGTACCCACCGGTGATTACAACAATTTCATGGCTGCATTGTCAAGTGCTACCGATGCGATAACTTTTGTCGATGAACACATCGATAATGTAATTATAGAGGCAACACAGAAGGATACAAATGCAATAGAAGGCTTCACCGTTACTGGTAGTGATGGCTCTTCATTTGTAACACCCGCCGAGACCGAGGGCGACTTATATACATGGATCAGCAACGAGCTCTCAATCACCGAGGTATATACAATGGATGGTGTTAACGGCGTTACATATACGATAAACACCCTTTACACCGACGAAGACTGGAATGGTGGTTACTCTATATACGACAAGAGCAATAACTCATACACCAATGCCCGTACCTGGAGAATGAGTCGTAAGCAGGATGCTGATGGATATTACATTTTGACTCTTACAGTACCTGCCGCCGATAAGTTCGCAGAGCCTGTAATCATACGTATGCACTCAAGCAATGTAAACAAGAAGGCATTGATAATAAAACCTGTTAACAACTGATTTAATATAGAGAACAGATGAATAAGAAATTTTTATACATATGGCCCCTCCTCATCGCTTTTATGGCGATGGGGTTGGTAGGTTGTTCCGACGATGACAATGCGGTACAAATGCAGACAGACCTCTATGGTTATGTTCAGTTTAAACTATACAAAAGTGCTTCGGCCGAGGGTGGTGCAGAAACTCGTGCTGCATCGCAGCTCGACAAACTTGCCGATGCGCACAAGATACGAGTTGTTATGCAGAAAAACTCACAGACTATTTCTCAGGTGCTTATTCTCAACTCGTACAACGAGGAGAATGCCGAGTTTGGTTTGCGCAGTGAGAAATTGAAGATGCTTGTAGGTACTTACAAGGTAATTGGTTTTGATGTTTACAACAAACTCGACAAGAAACTTGTGTCAATGGATACCAATGTGGAGTTTGATATTATTGGCGGTGGTTTGGTAACACAAAATTTGTCGGTCGATGCAGCTCCTCGCGGAAAGGCAACCTTCAAGGTTGTGAAAAACATTACAGCCAGTACCCGTGCCGTGGCCGACGAGAATTCATTCACAATGGGTTCTATTCTTGCTGTTGATATCACATTGCAGAATACATTTACACTTAAAAAGACTACTATCGAAGGTGTGCCTGTAAAATACAAAGAGGATTTCAACGACGACGGTACTCCCGGCAGCAACAGTGAAACATCTTATTTGCAGTGCGATACCATAGTATGGCTTCCCGCAGGTACATATAAGGTATATAGTTTCTCGGCTTACTCTAACAAGAATGCAACATCAAGCAGTTTCCTTGGCGAGGTATATAACACAACCTCAAATACTTTCGAGGTTAAGGACAACGAAATTTCAAAGGATGTTGAGGTTCCCTTTGATATAAAAGGAACAGAGACATATATAAAGGATTATATTGCTCTTAAAGAGATATGGACTGCACTCGATGGTCCCAACTGGAAGTATGCCGGTATTACCGAAGCTAAAGGATGTAACTGGAACTTCAACAAGGATATCGACCTTTGGGGAGAGCAACCCGGTGTGCAGTTGCACGGTGACGGCCGTGTGGCTACAATTTCGCTCGAAGGCTTTGGTGCCAAGGGTGTAATACCTTCGGCTATCGGTCAGTTGGAGGAGTTGGCTATTTTGTATATCGGTAGCCATTCCGAGGAACTTGGTGGCCACATATTCCCCGAGATGACAGCTGAGCAGAAAAAGGTTGTGCGTGAGGATTATGAGAACAGATATTTGAAGAAGGATTTCCGTCTTGCTTTGTCAAAAGAGTGGCAAAAGACAATAGAGCTCGACTCTAAGGAGAAACCTTTGAAGAGCATTCAGCAGAAGGCCATAATGTTCGGTGATAAAACCAACCAGATTACCGGTATTTCAAAGGCTATAATGCGTTGTACAAAGTTGCAGCAGTTCTATATTGCCAACTCGCCCATTACTACCGAGAACTTCTTTATCGATGATATAGACGAGACTCACGAATTTGCTGCCGAAGAGGATAGCTGGAGCTGGGAGAACTTTACCGATCTTACCGACATTGAGATCTATAACTGTCCCGATATGACCTCTTTGCCTATGGATATGTTCTCAAACCTTCCCGAGTTGCAGATACTTAACATTGCTTGTATGAAGGGTATTTCATCGGAAATGTTGTTGGAGAACTGGAGAGGTCTCATAAATGGTAAGAGCGGTGAGAAGATTCAGGGTATCTATATGGGTTACAACAACCTTAAAGAGTTCCCCGAGCATGAGGAGTTGAAGAAGATGGTGAAGATTGGTTTGCTCGACCTTACCTACAACCAGATAGAGAAAATCAACGCCTTCGGTAAGGAGATTAACATTGCGAAACTCTATCTCGATTACAATAAAATCAAAGAGGTTCCCAATATCGATGGTTACTTCTGCGGTTTTGAGCAGATGGAGAGCTTCACCATCAGTCACAATGAGTTGACTGTGTTCCCCGACATCTTCAACGCACGTTCGGTGTATCCCGTACCCTCTATCGACTTCTCTCACAACAAAATCAGCGAGTTTGAGAATGGCGACAGCTTCAAGGGCTTGAATGTGCAGCAGGTGAACCTTTCGGGCAACCGTCTTAAAACATTCCCCGGAATTTTGTTCAAGAAAGGCTCTCCTATGACATACCTCATTCTTTCGGGTAATGGAATGGAGGAGATTCCCGACGGTTCTTTCGAGGGCTCAAACAAATATTTGCTCGAGGCTTTGGACCTTAGCTACAACAAATTGACTGATCTTCCCTCTGAGTTTGACCTGCCTTATTTGACAGCTATCGATTTGAGTTACAATCGTTTCGACCACTTCCCCTTAGAGCCTCTGATATACTCTCCCGGAATGTCGCGTTACTTCATACGTTACCAGAGCGACGCTAACGGTAACCGTTGTATGCGTGAGTGGCCCGCCGGTATATGGCAGCACCTTGGCTTGAGATATCTGCTTATGGGTGGTAACGACTTGAGAAAGATTGAGGACGAGACAATCAGCCAGTGCGGTATGTTCTATTTTGAAATTGCCGATAACCCCAACATCACAATAAATGTAGCGCCCATTTGCGACTACATATACACTATGATGTATTACTATGGCATACCGATGCTTGTATATGACAAGACACAGGATATCCGTGGTTGTGATATACTCGATTTGGAAAAATAACTTAAAGTATGATTATCAAGATGAAAAAGTTTTTGAAAATAGCATCAATGATACTTGCCGGCCTGTTTGTCATTTGCGCTTGCAGCGACAGTGACAAGGCGGTTTCGGTTGTTACATTTTCGGTGGACAAGAACGAGGTTACCTTCCCTGCAGAGGGTGGCAAGGACCGTATTATGGTTTCCGGTCAAACTTCGTGGTCTATATCTACTGCCGCAACCTGGTTGAAGGTCTCTCCTGCCAGCGGTATCGGTTCGGCAGTGTGTGAAGTTGTTGCCGACTCTTCACTTGTAAACGGTTTGCGTTCGGCCGACGTTCGTATCGTTTCGGGTAACGATGTAAGAGTCGTAACCATAAACCAGACCGGTTTTGAGAAAGCTATCACTCCCAAAGAGAAAGAGATTGAGGTTGAAGCTTCAAAGGAGTTCGACAAGCGTTACTTTGAAACTGAAATTGTAACCAATGTTGAGTTTAAAACCGAAATAAAATTCATTACTCCCCAAACAGACTGGCTTTCTATTGAAAAGGGCGAGGTGTTGCTCGACGAGAGCGCGCGTCCTCGTACTGTCAAGTTGCGTTTCGACTGGACTATGAACGCAGAGTCGGAGGAGCGTATTGCCGAGATTCATTTTGTACCTTTGAAGGAAGAGGATGTATTGGCAGAGTCTGAAATAATCACAGTGCGCCAGAAGGCTGCAGTGAAGATTGAGGATAACCGTTCAGGTGACTCTATTGCCATTATTACCATAAGCGAGTTGTTGAATTGTTTCAATGAACTCTGGGATACCAGCGAGCGCATCGACAACTGGGAGGGTATCACTCTCTGGGAGGCTACCGACGAAGATTTGCCTTGTGAAGAGGCTGTTGGTCGTGTACGTTCGGTTGCATTCTCTTTCTTCAAGACAAAGGAGAGCATCCCCGAGCAGATCAAGCACTTGAAGTATCTTGAGTCGCTCACATTTATGTCAAATGTGAACACTATGTTGCTGAATATCGACCTTGGTCCCGAAATCTGTAACCTTGACTACCTTAAACGTCTTACCATCTTCTCTTACGGTATTGTTTCTTTGCCTGCCGAGTTTGTGAAGTTGGGCGATACTCTCGAGGAACTCGATTTGACCGCCAATAACTTCAATGAGTTCCCTAGTGTAATAAGCGAGGAGAACTTCCCCAAATTGAAACTGTTGCATATGGTGGGTACACGCCGTTGGAACATTTCCAACCTGACCGAAAAGGACAAAAAGGAGAACGGTATTGGTTTGAACTTCCGAAGCGATGTTTCGGGCGATAATGCTTTGCGCCGTCTCTTCTTGTGGGAAAACCTCGAGGAGCTTCGTTTGCAGAACTGCTACATTGAGGGTGAGCTTCCCGATTTTGAGGTTGGACAGGATGGCGTTGTAGCCTACTCATTCGACCAGGAGGATGTTGCAGCCCGTGGCGATACCTTGCAGTGGTTGGTTGATAACAATATGCCTAAAATTCTTCCCAAGATGAAGATGTTGGCAATCAACCTTAACTTCTTTACCGGTAAGTTGCCCGATTGGTTGCTCTATCACCCCTATCTCCAGGAGTGGATGCCTGATCTTTTGGTGTACAACCAGCAGGAGGGCGGTAAGAACTCCGAGGGTGAGAATGTAGGTTTCAGCAATGCTCCCACAAACTATGAGTACTACTATACAGCCTTCCCCTTGTTGCGTGCTGTATATGAGATGAAAGAGGAGATTGAGGAATGAACAGTAGAATAACAGCAAACAATCAATTAGTATGAAAAAGACATTTATATATACATTGCTCGTGGGTGCATTGCTTGCGGTATCTTGTAGCGATAGCGATATTGCAAACAATGGTATTCCCGGTGCGGGCGAGGTGAATGTTCCTCAGGTTCCCGAGGATGCAGTGGAAGGTGAGATATTGGTTAAGTTCTCGCCCGAAATGACCGATATATTGGATAATCTGGCTGTGACACGTGCAGCCGGCCAGTTGAAAACCCGTTCGGGTATTCCTTCTACCGACGAGGTGTTGGATATTCTCAATGCTTATAAGTTTGAGAGAGTATTCCCTGTTGACCGCAACACAGAGGAGCGTACCCGCAAGGCACAGATGCACTTGTGGTACCACGTTGTGTTCGACAAGGATGTTGACGTGAAGAGTGCCGTTGAGCGCATTGCCAAACTTGGTGAGGTTTCAAAGGTGCAGGCCAACCGCAAGATTTATCGTGCCAATGCCCGTAAATCTTCGGCGGCAGTTGAGGTTGCAACAGCTTTGTCGGCTGCAACACGTGAAGGCGGAAATTACAAATTCAACGACCCCGCAATGCCACTTCATTGGAGCTATGTAAACCGCGGTGTTCTGTACGACTACAAAGAGAGTGGTGCGGAGAGCAAAGATGGTGACCTGACAGGTGTTGCCATTAACCGTGGTACTGCCGACTTTGAGATTATGGAGACAGAGCACGTTATCGCAGGTTGTGACGTTGGTTGTGAGGAGGCTTGGGAGAAATGTACAGGTGACCCCTCAATTATCGTTGCCGTACTCGACGAGGGTGTTATGTGGAACCACGAGGATTTGATAGATAATATGTGGGTGAACGAGGGCGAGGAGTACGCTTCGGAGACCGATGCCGACGGCAATGGTTACAAGGGCGACAAATATGGTTACAACTTCGCTACCGACCGTCCCTATATCTCTTTGACAGGTTCATACGGTACAGGTCACGGAACACACGTTGCAGGAACAATTGCAGCTGTTAACAACAATGGCAAAGGTGGTTGTGGTATTGCAGGTGGTGATGCTGCAGCTGGCCAGCCCGGTGTGCGCATTATGACTTGTCAGCTTTTCGACGACCAATATCAATCTACTCTTGTGAACGAGGCGAGAGCTATAAAATATGCAGCCGACAATGGCGCCGTAGTGCTTCAGTGTAGCTGGGGTTATCTTTCGGCCGACGTAAACCCCGTGGATTATCCCCCCGGCCCCGCAACAGAGGAGGAGTGGGAAGCATTGTATCCTATGGAGAAAGAGGCTCTCGATTACTTTATAGCAAACGCAGGCTCACCCAACGGTGTTATCGACGGTGGTGTTGTTGTGTATGCTTCGGGTAACGAGTCTGCTTCAGCCGCTTCTTTCCCCGGTGCCTATTCAAAATGTATTTCAGTAACCGCTATTGCAGCCGATTATACTCCTTCTTCTTATACCAACTATGGTCGCGGTAACGATATTGCTGCTCCCGGTGGTGACGGCGACTATTATGGTGCTCCCGGCAGCCGTGTCGACAATGGTGGTATGATATACTCAACAATCATAGAGGAGGGCATTGGCTCTTATGCATTCTTCGAGGGTACTTCAATGGCTTGCCCCCACGTATCGGGTGTTGTGGCATTGGGCTTGTCTTATGCGGCGCAGTTGCGTCGTCACTTTACACAGGCCGAGTTTGTTGAGCTTGTGAAGAATAGTTCCGATAATATCGACTCATATTTTGTTGGAGCAAAGAAATTCTACAAGAACCACACTCAGACATCGAACCTTGTTTCATTTGATTTGAGCAAGTATCGCAATAAGATGGGAAAACTTATCAATGCAGCAGCTCTTTTGAACGCAATTGAGGGTGCTGGTCGCGATATGAAACTTCCCGACTTCTATCTTGCGCCTGCAAAAGGCAATGCTGCAAAGGCACAGATTATCGACCTTGCACGTTACTTCGTAGGTGGTGAAACAAAATCATACACTTGTGCTGTTGAAAATGAAAATATCGCAACAGCAGCTATCGATGGTACACAAATGACTGTTACCGGCGTTGCAACAGGTGTTACAACCCTTACAATTGCGGTAGATGGCGTTGAATATGTGGTAACTGTTACCGTACGTGAAAATGCCAACAACAACGGCTGGATGTAATAATACACGCTGAATTTATGAATAGAGTGACGGCTACATATCTTTTTGCGATTATCTTTCTCCTTACCTCGTTGCAGGTGGGGGCGCAGGTCGCAAAAAGCCTTCCCCGTAAGGCTGGCGCATCTATTCCGGAATTGCGCGTGGACGATAAAGCAGGAAAGTGGCTCTCCTTTGACAAGTTAAAGGAGAACATGGGAACTTTGCACGATAGCGACACTGTGCGTGTTGTTACGTTTACATTTCGTAATGTAAGCGACTCGGTTGTAACAATCACCAATGTTACGACACATTGTGGTTGCACGGCGGCAGAGTTTGACAAAAGTCCCGTCGCTCCCGGTGCAAGTTCAAGGATTGTTGTGAGATACAACCCCAAAGGTCGCGAAGGCACCATCGATACAGGGGCTTTTGTATATACCGACCGCACGGGACGCAGGCCCGTTGCAAAGCTCACGCTCCTTGGAAATGTTGTGGACGATGATGAGTGGAGTCATCTCCCATATGCGATGGGGGACCTGAAACTGAAACGCAAGCAGGTGGTCTTTAAAAACGGTCGCATTTCGGCACGCATACCCTGTGCCAATGTCGGAACCACTCCCATGCAGTTGAGTTCGGCCTTGCTGCCGTCCTATGCCACTTTTACCACCGAACCCAGGGTGTTGAAACCCGCGGACGAGGGTGATATCGTAATTTCGATAAATCCAGACAGCGTTCCACGCATATCGTCCGATACTGTGCGTTTTTCAATAATAATCGAAGGGGTTGCCGGTAGCATCTCCTCGCGTACGATAAAAGCAATTATAGAATAATAACGAATAAAAATAAGAGATATGAAGAATTTTTTTAAACTTATGTTGCTCTCTTTGTTGCTGTTGCCTTTGCAAGGTTGTTCCAATGACGATGAGGCTATGACAACCACTGCCCTCCCTGTTGAGGTGACTCCTAACAACATTTCGGGTATTTGGAAACTCAAGAGCTGGAGCGGTAGCTCACAGACTCCCGTTGTGTATCTTGAACTTATCCGCCGCGACAGAAAGTTCAAAATATATCAGCATTACGATAGTATGTATCCTCGTGTTATTACCGGTACATTTACTCTCGAAAGCGATTATTACAAAGGTACCATATTAAGCGGTAAATATGATTACGACAGCGGTTTTTGGAACAACGACTATATTGTTACCCTTTACTCGAACAGTATGGTGCTCACTGTTGATGGAAACTCTTCCGAGGTGCAGGTTTATACTCGCGTGAGTGAGATTCCCGCTGAAATAAAGGATAATGCATCTTCTCCCGTAGAGATTACCGAGTAATAAAGAGTGCATGCACTGCAAAAAGGAGAAAAGAGGTCTCTGCATTTAATGCAACTCTTTAATCTACTCCCTCATACACCAAATAATGGCGATTAATAGCCATTATTTGGTTCTTTTTTCTCAAAATGGCGTACAGGGTTGCGAAAATGTGAAAAAAACTAAATAAAGATGCCTTGAAGGCATTTTTTTAGAACAAAATACATTATATTTGCATTATAAATGTGAACACACGGTGCGAATGTGTGTTCTTTTCTTAAAAAAGAATCTAAAAACTTATTTCATATAGTGAATTAACCCCGTTTCTGTATGGGTTAAGCATTATTCGTATTATCTATGTATCATATTGAACAATTAAGAAGTAAAGAGATTGCCGACTTGCAATCGATTGCTCAGAATTTGGGAATAAAAGGCGTAAAGTCTTTGGACAGAGATTCCTTAATTTATCGTATTCTCGATGGTCAGGCGCTGCAAAACAGTCAGGCAGGTGCTCCGGCTGTGGTTAAGGAGGAGACAAGAATGCATCGTCGTGAGCATCGTCGCAACAGAATACAGCCCGATGCCTCAAACAAGGTTTATACTGCAACCGGCGACAAGGCTGTGAAACTCGACCAGAACGAGCCGAAGAAGACAATCACAGAAGAACTTCAAACAAAGATAGAGGAGCCCAAAGCTGTGTTTGTAGAGCCTGTTAAAGCCGAAGTTGCGGAACCTGCACCCAAGAAGCGTGGCCGTAAATCAAAAAAACAGGAAAACACACAGGTTTCGGTTGTTGAGTCTGTAGTGGAAACAATGCCCGAAGCTCCCGTAGAGCCCGTTAAGGCCGAGGTTGCAGAACCTGCGCCCAAGAAACGTGGCCGCAAATCGAAAAAGCAGGAGGAGATTAAGCCCGCTATGCCCGAAAATAGAGTTGACGAGGTTGCAGCCACCCCCGAAGAGGGTGGTGAAGCCTTTGTGGCAATAGAGGAACTTCCTGTTGAGAATAAAGAGGTTCCTGTGGAACTCGTGGAGAAGTTTGAAAAGAATCGTCAGGAGCTGCAGAATGCAAAGAATGACAAGAACCAGCAGCGTCACCAGCGTGGCGACAAACCTCGCCAGGAGCATGTTGAGCAGCCTCAATATGACTTTGCCGATGTATTGCGCGTTGAGGGTGTGTTGGAGACAATGCCCGACAACTACGGTTTTCTGCGCTCGTCCGATTACAACTATCTCTCTTCACCCGACGATGTCTATGTATCGCAGTCGCAGATAAAACTCTATGGTCTTAAAACCGGTGATGTTGTTGAGGGTATAATACGTCCTGCAAGTGCCGGAGAAAAATATTTCCCTCTTGTTAAGGTGAACAAGATAAACGGTCTGGCTCCCGAACTTGTACGCGACCGTGTGTCGTTCGACAATCTTGTACCCCTCTTCCCCGAAGAAAAATTCACCCTCTGCTCGGGCAATTACGACAATATGTCGGCTCGTGTAGTCGATCTTTTTTCACCTATCGGCAAGGGACAGCGTGCGCTCATTGTAGCACAGCCAAAGACTGGTAAAACAATGCTTCTCAAAGATATAGCGAATGCAATTGCTGCTAACCACCCCGAAGCATATATGATTATGCTGCTCATCGACGAGCGTCCCGAGGAGGTTACCGATATGGCTCGCAGTGTAAATGCCGAGGTTATTGCATCAACCTTTGATGAGCCCGCAGAGCGCCATGTAAAGATTGCCGGCATAGTGCTTGAACGTGCCAAGCGTATGGTTGAGTGTGGTCACGACGTAGTTATTTTCCTCGACTCTATCACACGTCTTGCTCGCGCTTACAATACCGTTTCGCCTGCATCTGGTAAAGTACTTTCGGGTGGTGTCGATGCAAATGCTCTTCACAAGCCCAAACGCTTCTTCGGAGCTGCGCGTAACATAGAGAACGGCGGTTCGTTGACCATAATTGCCACAGCTCTTATAGACACCGGTTCCAAGATGGATGAGGTGATTTTTGAGGAGTTTAAAGGTACGGGTAATATGGAGCTTCAGCTCGACCGTACATTGAGCAACAAACGTATTTTCCCTGCTGTGAATATCATTGCTTCGAGCACACGTCGCGACGATCTTTTGCTTGACAAGCAGACACTCGACCGTATGTGGATTTTGCGCAAATATCTTGCCGATATGACATCTATGGAGGCTATGGAGTTTGTTAAGGACCGCCTTGAAAAGACAAAGGACAACGGCGAGTTCCTTATGAGTATGAACTCTTGATGTTTGTTGAAAACCTTCAATTGAATATAACAAGAGAGGCACACCGCTGGTGCGCCTCTCTTGTTATATGTGATGCTCAACTTTTTTAGAAGGGGAGATCGTCGGGGTTGTTGTCGTTGCCGAAGTCCTCAATTTTTGTTTTGGGAGCATCGAAGGTGGGAGCGTCGGCAGGCATGCCGGCAGGGGCTGTGCCACGCTCTACGCGCCAAGCACGTATGTCGTTGTACCAGCGGCCGTTATATTCGCGGGCGTTTATGTCAAAAGAGACTGTGAGTTCGTCTCCTGCCTGAATGTTGAACTGTGCTATTTTGTCGGCGCCGAATACGTTGAAACAAACTTTCTTGGGGTATTGCTCGTGTGTTTCAATTACATATTCCTGCATTTTCCACTCGTTACCGGTTTTCGATGTACCGCCTCTCTCGGGCAGTACTGCAATGATTTTTCCTGTTATTTCCATAATTCTTTTCAAATACTTTGCGAAAATAGTTCATTTCCGCTCGAAAAGCAATTTTTTTTCTCATATTTTACGCTCTATATTGTATTTAATCTTATCTTTGTAACTATGCAATGCGCGTACGCGCGAGTAGTTAAAGTCAATAAATTAAATTTAGATATATTATGAATTTTACAGTATCGAGTTCTCTGTTGTCTTCTCGTTTGCAGGCTATCAGCAGAGTTTTGAATTCCAAGAATCCTATCGCTATTTTGGATTGTATTTTGTTCGAACTTCAGGGTAATGTGCTTACTCTTACAGCTTCGGACCCCGACAATACTTTCAACACCTCTTTCGAGGTTGTAGAGTGTTCCGAGGATTTCACTTTTGCAATATCGGCAAA
Organism: Bacteroidaceae bacterium; assembly: GCA_045631205.1. GTDB lineage: Bacteria > Bacteroidota > Bacteroidia > Bacteroidales > Bacteroidaceae > HGM04593. Next base: position 11,827 of record JAZQUI010000003.1, on the reverse strand, counting down.
AATCCTAATCGACTCTTTGAAGGAGATTTCGGAGCAGCCTGTGCGTTTCGAGGTGAACAAAGATACTCTTGAGGTTACAATATACTATTTGAATGGTAAGTACAGCCTTGTTGCTCACGATGGTAACGAATATCCCGCTGCTGCCGTGTTGGGCGAGAATGCTGTTAAGATTTCGGCTGCGGCATCGGTGCTTTCAGGCGGAATCTCACGTTCAATCTTCGCTTCGGCAGCCGACGATGATGTTCGTCGTATGATGAGCGGTGTTTATTTCGATTTCACTCCCGAGTCAATAACACTTGTGGCTTCTGACGGTCACAAATTGGTTCGTTTCCGCGACTACTCTGTTACAGGTGCCGAGAAGTCGGCTTTCATCCTTCCCAAAAAGCCCGCAAACTTGTTGAAGAACATTCTTGGCAAGGACGAGCAGGAAGAGGTTGGTGTTGAGTTCGACGGTCGCTTTGTTATCTTCACACTTGGTGAGTATAAGCTCGTTTCACGCCTTTACGATGGTCGTTATCCCAATTACAACTCTGTTATCCCGCAGAACAACCCCCACAAACTCACTGTCGACCGTGCTGCTTTCATTAGCGCATTGCGTCGTGTGGCAATCTTCTCATCACAGGCGAGTCTCATAAAGCTCCACCTCGAGAATAACAAGATTGTAATCTCGGCACAGGATACAGACTTCTCAACATCGGCCGAGGAGAGCATAACTTGCAACTACGAGGGTGCTTCAATGAACATAGGTTTCCGTGCTTCATTCCTCATCGACATTCTCAATAACCTTCCCGGTCAGGACGTGGTAATTGAACTTGCCGATCCTTCACGTGCAGGTGTCATTGTTCCCGCCGAGCAGGACGACAAACAGGAGTTGTTGATGTTGCTTATGCCCATGATGCTTACAGAATAACAGCCAATGAAACTGAATCTTAAAAATCCACTTGTGTTCTTCGACCTTGAAACAACAGGAGTTGATATTTCAAAGGACAGAATTGTGGAGATATGCTATATAAAAGTTTTTCCCGACGGTAGCGAGAAAGAGTGTACACGCCGCATAAACCCCGGTATGCATATACCCGAAGGTGCGTCGGCTGTGCACGGAATCTACGACGAAGATGTAAAGGATTGCCCCTCTTTCAAGGAGGTTGCCAAGGAGATTGCATCCGACTTTGAGGGTTGCGATTTGGCGGGCTTCAATTCAAACCGCTTCGACCTTCCCTTGCTTGCCGAAGAGTTCTTGCGTGCGCAGGTTGACATAGACCTTACCCGTCACCACGCGATAGATGTGCAGGTGCTTTATCATAAGCGTGAGCCCCGCACCCTTTCGGCTGCGCATAAGTTCTATTGCGGTACAGAGTTTGACAATGCTCATAGTGCGCTTGCCGACACACGTGCTACTTATGAGGTGCTGAAAGCGCAGCTTGACCACTACGACGATATGGAGAACGATGTGGCTGCCCTTGCCAAGGAGTCTTCGTTTACCCGCAATGTCGATTTTGCCGGTCGTTTTGTTTACGACGACAATGGCTGCGAGGTATTCAACTTTGGAAAATACAAAGGCGAGAGCGTGGCCGAAGTGTTGCGTCGCGACCCCGGTTACTATGGCTGGATGATGAACGGCGATTTCCCGCTTAACACCAAACAGGTGTTGACGAGGATAAAACTTCGTGAATTTAATAAATAGAAAATGCTCAAAGGAAAAAAAATAGTTTTAGGAGTTACGGGAAGTATTGCTGCTTACAAGGCGGCAATACTTGTTCGTCTATTGGTGAAGGAGGGTGCCGAGGTGCAGGTGGTGATGACTCCTTCTGGCAAAGAATTCATAACCCCACTTACTCTTTCAACCCTTTCTGGTCGTGCTGTTTTGTGCGACTTCTTTAATACCAACAGCGGCGAGTGGCATAGCCACGTGGAGCTCGGCTTGTGGGCCGACGCTATGATAATAGCTCCTGCCACAGCGTCAACGCTTGGCAAGATGGCTTCGGGCATTGCCGACAACCTGCTTGTTACCACCTATCTTTCAATGAAAGCCCCGGTATTCATAGCTCCTGCTATGGACCTTGATATGTATGCCCACCCCTCGACACAGAAAAATATTGATGTGTTGCGCAGTTATGGCAATCGCATAATAGAGCCTGCGGCAGGTGAGCTTGCCAGCCATTTGTGTGGCAAGGGGCGTATGGAAGAGCCTGAAAACATTGTAAAGGCCTTGAAGGATTTTTTTTTGGAAAGTTCACTCCTGAAAGGTCGTAAAATTCTTGTAACAGCCGGTCCTACATACGAGAAAATAGACCCTGTTCGTTTTATTGGTAATTACTCATCGGGCAAGATGGGATTTGCTCTTGCTGCCGAGTGTGCCGCCCGTGGTGCCGAGGTTACCCTTGTGTCGGGTCCCGTGTCGCTTGCAACTCCCCACGCTTCAATAAATCGTGTGAATGTGGAGTCGGCTGCCGAGATGTACGAGGCTGCAAAAGCCGCATTCCCTGAATGTGATGCAGCGATACTTTGTGCAGCTGTTGCCGATTACCGTCCTTCGGTATGTGCCGACAAGAAAATCAAGCGTACGGCCGATGCTATGACCATAGAACTTGAACCTAACAAGGATATTGCAGCCGAGCTTGGCAAAGAGAAGAGAGATAACCAGCGTCTTGTGGGCTTTGCTCTTGAAACAAATGACGGAGAGACCAATGCACGTGAGAAATTGGCAAAAAAGAACCTCGACTTCATTGTTCTCAACTCTCTTGCAGACAAAGGTGCCGGCTTTGCTCACGACACCAACAAGGTTACAATAATTGAGAATGATGGTGTTACCGAGTATCCGTTGAAAAGCAAGCGCGAGGTCGCGCACGATATAGTATCTCACCTTTCCAAGCTTCTTCTTGTGGCGCTGATGCTTCTGTTGCCATTGCATGTTTCGGCAATGGGCGAGGAGATGAATGCAAAAGTTACCATAAACCATTCAAAGGTGCAGGGTGCAAATACCGAGGTTTTCAAGGTGCTTGAAGATGCTGTGACGCAATTTATCAACGACAGAAAGTGGACGAGCAACACTTATGAGGAGTATGAGCGTATAGATTGCACATTTACTTTTATTGTGGAGCAGTACACACCCGACGGTACTTTCAACTGCTCGCTTATGGTGCAGGGTACTCGTCCTGTATATGGTTCCAATTACACCACCACAATATTTAAGTACGAAGATAAATCCATAGCTTTTACCTATCAGCCTTACGACCGTATCGACTTCAACGAAGATAACCTCGACAACAACCTCACGGCAGTTTTGGCTTTCTATGTCTATACCATAATAGGTTTCGATATGGACTCTATGGGTGAACGTGGTGGCAGTGAGTGGTTAAACAAGGCTCAAAATATTGCAGCCAACGCACAATCTTTGGGCGATGCAGGCTGGCGTGCAATGAGTAGCGAAAACAATCGCAGTGCCATCATTAACGACTATCTTAACGGTGCTCTTGAACCCTTGCGCAAGCTTATGTATAAGTACCACCGTTTGGGGCTCGACACTATGTACAAGAATGCTACATCGGGCCGTAATGTCATAAACGAGTGTCTTACTTTGCTTAATGAGGCTTACGAAGCACGTTCTATGGCCTATTTCCCTCGCTTGCTCACCGAGTACAAGAACGACGAGTTGTTGAATATATACTCGAACGCCTCATATAAGGAGAAAAAGGATGCCGAAAAGATAATTACCAAAATAGACCCGTCGCTTTCGGCTGCGTGGGAAAAATTGTTGTCGCAACCCGAATCACAGTTGTAAATGCTTAAATCAATAATAATACGGAATTTTGCTCTTGTGGAGAGCGTGGAGGTCGATTTCGCTTCTGGTTTTTCGGTGATAACCGGTGAAACAGGAGCTGGAAAATCGGTATTCCTTGGTGCGATTGCAATGATGCTCGGGCAACGTTCCGACGTAAAATCAATTCGCGAGGGTGCCGACCGTTGTGTCATCGAGGGGCATTTCGACATATCTTCATTCTCTCTGCAATCATTCTTTGAAGAGAATGAACTTGACTATTGTGCCGACGATTGCATTATCCGTCGTGAACTCTCATCGACCGGCCGTAGCAGAGCTTTCATAAACGATACGCCCGTGTCGGCGGCATTGTTAAAGGAACTTGGCGGTCGTCTCATAGATATACACTCACAGCATCAGAACCTGTTGCTCGGGAACAAGAATTTCCAGTTGAATGTACTTGATATTCTTGCTCACGACGGCGATGAACTTGCTGCCTATCAGAATCGTTATGCCGCCTATGTTGCCGTACAAAAGGAGGTTGCAACTTTGCGTAGCGAGATAGAAAAGAGCCGTCGCGACGAAGAGTGGTTACGTTTCCAGTTTGAGGAGCTTGAAGGCGCTGCTCTAAGTGAAAATGAGTTTGAGATGCTCGAACAGGAGCAACAGGAACTTTCGCACGCCGAAGAGATACAAGCGGCTTTATATACTGCGTACAGTGCAATAGATGGCGGTGAAAATGCCACATTTCTGAGTGCTTTGCGTGATGGCGCCGTGGCTCTGTCACGAGTTGCCGCGCATTATCCATCGGCCGGTGAACTTGCCGAGCGTTTGGAGAACAATCTCATAGAGTTGAAGGATTGTTGCGAGGAACTTCGCCGTCGTGCCGAGGGTGTGCAGTTTGCCCCCGACCGTTTGGAGTTTGTGGATAGGCGTCTGGCTTTCTTGTACGACTTGCAGAAGAAACATCGTGTATCGTCAATAACCGAACTTATCACCCTTCGAGATGGCTATCGCGAGAAACTCGAACATATTGATAATGGTGATTGGGAGTTGCAGCAGGCCGAAAAACGTTGTGCAGCTTTGCGTGAGGAGCTCTCTTCTGTATCGGCAGGGCTCACTGCCAAACGTGTTGCTGCTGCCGAGAGTTTGCGTAGTAACATAACCGATATTCTTGTGAATTTAGGTATGCCTATGATACGCTTCGAGGTTGAGATTAGGCCGTTGAACGACTTCTCTCCCTCGGGTAGCGACGAGGTTACTTTCCTCTTCTCGGCCAACAGCATAAGCGCTCCCCAACCGCTTGCCGATGTTGCATCGGGTGGTGAGATGGCGCGTGTGATGCTTGCGCTGAAATCGCTCATTGCTACAAACCTTAACCAACCGACACTTATCTTCGACGAGATTGATACCGGTATCTCGGGCGTTCTTGCCGAGCGAATGGGCCGTCTTATGCAGCAGATGGGTGGTGCGCAGCGTCAGGTGTTGAGTATTACCCACCTTCCGCAGGTTGCAGCATTGGGCTCATCGCACTACAAAGTGTATAAGGAGGAAACAGAAAAGGGAACACTTACACATATTATAAAACTTGGACAGGACGAGCGTGTGCGCGAAATTGCGCAGATGATGAGTGGCGAGTTTCTTACCGATGCTGCTCTCAGCAATGCCGCTCTCTTGTTGTCACAAAAATAAGATTATGGTAAATACAAATGAAATGATATTCGGCGTACGCGCCGTCTTGGAGGCTCTTGAAGCCGGTAAAGAGGTAGATAAGATACTTGTTAAGCGTGATATCCAGAGTGAGTTGTCGCGTGAGTTGTTTGGTGCTCTCAAAGGTCGTACCATTCCCGTGGTGCGTGTTCCGGTTGAGAAGTTGAACCGTATCACCCGTAAGAATCATCAAGGCGTTATAGCTTTTATATCGGCTGTGGAGTATGCAAGTGTCGATACGCTTGTGCCCACACTCTATGAGGAGGGCAAGAGTCCCTTCCTTGTTCTGCTCGATGGTATTACCGATGTTCGTAACTTTGGTTCCATTGCCCGTACATGTGATTGTGCAGGTGTCGATGCAATTATAATTCCCGCGCACAATAGCGTTACCGTGAATGCCGATGCTGTTAAAACATCAGCGGGCGCATTGCACACTTTGCCTGTTTGTCGCGAGAAGAACATTACCGAGACGCTTAAATATCTCAAAGCTTCGGGTATAAAGGTTGTATGTGCTACAGAAAAGGGTGAAATAAACTATACACAGGCTGCGTATAAAGAGCCGGTGTGTGTGGTTATGGGTGCCGAGGACACCGGTATTCCCCGTGAGCATCTTGCGTTGTGCGACGAGTGGGTTTCTATACCGCAGTTCGGTAACATTGAGTCTTTGAATGTTTCTGTTGCAACTGGTGTTATTCTCTATGAGGCCGTGCGTCAGCGTCACTTGACCGAATAATTTTTCTTTCGAAGATAATTACATCCTCTGCCATTCGAGGCGGAGGATTTTTTTTGTCTTTTCATCTACGGCGCATTGTGCAGCCAGTCGTTCTCCAACTACCCATAGAATACGCTCGGTGGCATCGGTTATAACAAGTTGTTGTTCCTTTTCCAAAAGGCTTGTCTTGCGGTCGGTAAGATAGTCGCTCACAAGTTTGCTGCCGCGCATACCGAAGGGTGTGAAACGGTCGCCCTCCCTTTTGTTGCGAAGGGTGAGTGGCAGTTGTACCTTGTCAAGGTCTATGGTTGCAATCTCTTTCTTGTGTTCTATTATGCCGTTATATTCTTTTGTTGCGCAGATGAGGTTACCGTGTGGGGTTTTCAAGCACCCATCCCCGGGAATGGTTACAAGTATCTGTGAGTTTGCTTTAGGGGCAATTATGAGTGTTGTACGGTCTTTCACAATCCTCCATTCGTTGCTTTCGAATGTGCGGCCGCTTTCTGCATCTGTTGCTTGCAGAATATCGTTTGTCTGTGCGCTGTTAAACCCAAGCGGTTGCACTATTTCGTGAAGCAGTGCTTGTGGCGAAAGCTCTTGTTTCAACAGTCCGATATCTATAATGTTCCCTTTCTTTACTCGTTCCACTCCCTCTTCTGTAGCTTTTGTGTATATCTTTTCAACTTCTGAAATGCGTTCGGCAGTCTGTGCAAGGGTTATGGCGATTGAGGGGTTTATCTCTTGCAGCAAAGGCATTATTTGCAGGCGTATCTTGTTGCGTGTGAAATCTGTTTCGAGGTTGGTGCTGTCGGTAACGTATCCCTCGCCTCGCTTTTCGAGGTATTCCATAATATCATTGCGCCCTACGCAGAGCAGTGGGCGCACTATATGCCCGTTTCTTGGCTGTATACCGTGCAATCCCTTTATTCCTGTGCCGCGAATGAGGTTCAGGAGCATTGTTTCTGCGCTGTCGTCGCGGTGATGTGCCACAGCAATGCTTTTTGCGCCAATCTCCTTGCGGTGTTTCTCAAAAGCTTTGTAACGCAGTTCTCGTGCCGCCATCTCAATGGAGATGCCTTTTTCGGCAGCATATTTTTTGGTGTCAAAATCTGCCACAATGAGTTTTACACCTCTTTTTTCGCATAGGGTTCTTACAAATTCTTCGTCGCGCATACTCTCTTCGCCGCGAAGGTGAAAATTGCAATGCATCGCCTCGCATTCGTATCCAAGTTTCTGCAAGGCTACAAGCAAGGCAACAGAGTCGGCACCTCCGCTGAGTGCGATAAGGGTCTTTTCGCCCTCTTGCATCAGGTTCTTCTGTTGTATGTATTTTGCGACTTTGTATATCATCCCGTCTTTCTTTTCCGCGAAGATAGAGCATAAACTTCATAAATTCACGCTTTTTAGCCAAAAAGGTATGTTTGTATGCAAAAAAGCCCTCTCATTATTTGTCGTTTATGAAAAATAGTTATACCTTTGTCGTTGCAAATGAGAGCGTATGCTCTTTTGGCAATCGGTACCTTGGATGAGTGGCTTAGTCAGTGGTCTGCAAAACCATGTACGGCGGTTCGAATCCGCCAGGTACCTCGAAGCACCGCAAAAGCGGTGCTTTTTTCTTTCCCCACCATTTAAATCAAAATCCTATGGCCGATAATTATCTGGAGAAAAAGATGGAACAACACAGAGCGCGCACAAACGTAAGTGCAGCGAAGGCAAAGGCCGGTCTTGCCACTTTGCTTGAAAAGTGTTGCGAGTGCAGCACTTTTACCGACTACGCAGTGCGTGTCGACCAATTGCAACGTATTGTGGCTGCTGCGTCTATGGTGTCCGGTGATTTTTCTTACAGTTGTTATTCGGGTGACGAGGCGGCGGCTTTGCGTGTTACACTCGAAGGTTCTGTTTCTTTGCCCTTTGCAAGCGGCTATGTGGTGGTATCTTCTTTCGATGTTTGCGACTTTTTCCAGTTGGGCAGAGTGGTGCAGGTGATGATACTGCAAGCTGCTGAGATAGGTCTTTCGGCGCAGATTACCGCCTGCAACAATGTTACTTTGTCTGCCAATAATCATTTATCCCCGGCAACGTGCCTCTTTATATCGTTTGGCCGTGGTGCGTGATTCTTTTGGAGTGATAAATTGCAATCTTGTATATTATGAAAGAAAATGCTAAGCCTTCGCGCTTAATGTCACTTGATACATTGCGTGGGTTCGATATGTTTTTTATTATGGGCGGTGACGCTTTGTTTGTGACCATTTGTTCGCTTTTCCCCGGTACTTGGATGAGCGGTTTGGGTAAACAGATGTATCATGTAGCCTGGGACGGTTTCACTTTTTATGACCTTATATTCCCCCTCTTTCTATTCCTCGCCGGCGTGTCGTTCCCATTTTCTCTTGCCAAACAGCGTTCAATGGGAAAGGACAATGTTGCAATATCGAAAAAGATTGTTTCTCGTGGCTTGTTGCTCATTCTGTTTGGTGCTGTTTATAATGGTTTTTTGCAGTTTGATTTTGCCGAATTGCGTTATGCAAGCGTGCTTGGTCGCATAGGTTCGGCGTGGATGTTTGCCGCATTGCTCTATTTGTGGCTGGGGCGTAAGGTGACAGTGTGGGTTTCTATGATGTTATTGCTTGGTTATTGGGCTCTGCTTGCTTGGGTTCCTGTGCCGGGTGCCGATAGTCTTTCGCCTTTTTCCATGGATGGTTCACTTGTTTCATATATAGACCGCTTGTTATTGCCCGGTCGTTTGCACGATGGCTTGCACGACCCCGAAGGAGTGCTATCGACTCTCCCTGCTATTGTAACTGCTTTGTTGGGTATGTTTACAGGTGAGTTTGTCCGCTTACGTTCGCTTGGTGCTTATAAAAAAGTCGCATATTTACTCCTTGCAGCTCTTGCTCTGTTGTTTATAGGTTGGGTGTGGTCTTTTGTTTTTCCTATAAACAAAAACTTGTGGAGCAGTTCCTTTGTTTGCTTTGCTGGAGGGTGGTCGCTTATACTCTTCGCACTTTTTTACTTTATTGTAGATGTTTTGCAGTGGCGCGGGTGGACTCTGTTCTTTCGTGTAATAGGGCTTAATTCTATTACGATATATCTTGCGCAGCAGTTTGTCGATTTTCACAAACTTAACACGTCGCTTTTGGGTGGTGTTATGAATTTATTGCCGGCCTCTTTCTATCCGGTGGCTTATTGGGCCTGTTATGTGGCGGTGTGTTGGTGTTTGCTATATTTCCTTTATCGCAAGAAGATTTTCTTGAAGGTGTAACGCTTATAAGTAATATAATAAAAAACTCCTGCTTTTCGATGCAGGAGTTTTTTTATTGTAAAATCTATTATGCGTCGATATCGGCGTATCGTGCGTTTTTCTCGATGAATTCTCGACGAGGGCCTACATCGTCGCCCATAAGCATAGAGAAGATGTGGTCAGCCTCTTGTGCATCGCGTATCGTCACTTGCTTCAAGGTACGTGTTTCGGGGTTCATAGTTGTTTTCCATAGCTCTTCGGGGTTCATCTCACCAAGACCCTTGTTTCGCTGTATCTTCACATCCTTGTCGTTGCCGTGTGCATATTTCTGGATAAAGGCGTCGCGTGCAGCATCGTCGTGGCAATACTCTTTGATGTTACCCTTTGTACACTGGTAGAGAGGGGGCATAGCTATATAGAGATGACCGCTTTCGATAACCTCGGGCATATAACGGTAGAAGAGTGTCATAATGAGTGTACCGATGTGTGCACCATCAACGTCGGCATCGGCCATAATGATAATTTTGTGGTAACGCAGTTTCTCGATGTTTGCCTTTTTGCTGTCCTCGGGGTCGAGACCGAAACGTACACCGATAGCCTGTATGATGTTGTTGATCTCGTCGCTCTCGAATGCTTTGTGCCACATAACCTTCTCCACATTAAGGATTTTACCGCGCAAGGGGAGAATGGCCTGGAAACTGTTCTTACGGCCCTGTTTTGCTGAACCACCCGCAGAGTCTCCCTCCACGATGAACAATTCGCATTTTGAGGGGTCCTTGTCGGAACAGTCGGCGAGTTTACCGGGCATACCGCAACCGCCCATAGGTGTCTTGCGTTGTACGCTCTCGCGGGCTTTACGTGCAGCGATACGTGCTGTTGCAGCCAAAATAACTTTGTCCACAACCATCTTTGCCTCTTTGGGGTGTTCCTCGAGGTAGTATGTGAGAGCTTCGCCGACAGCCTGGTCAACAGCACCTGTCACCTCGTTGTTACCGAGTTTGGTCTTTGTCTGTCCTTCGAACTGGGGTTCGGCAACCTTTACCGATACGATGGCTGTGAGACCTTCGCGGAAGTCCTCGCCCGATATCTCAACTTTTGCTTTTTCAAGCGCCTTTGTGTCGTCGGCATATTTTTTGAGTGTGCGGGTGAGCGCGCGACGGAAACCTGCAAGGTGTGTACCACCCTCAATGGTGTTGATATTGTTTACATACGAGTGTACGTTCTCGCTGTATCCGTTGTTATATATGATGGCAGCCTCAATGGGTACACCGTTCTTTTCGGTGTTGAGGTAGATTACATCTCCGATAAGGGGAGTGCGCGATGCGTCGATGTAGCGAACGAACTCCTTCAAACCTTCGGTAGAGTGGAATGTTTCGCTCTTGTATTCGCCATTCTCATCGGCTTTACGCTCGTCGGTGAGGGTAATGGTGATGCCGGCGTTGAGGAATGCGAGTTCGCGCAAACGGGTTGCGAGAATCTCGTATTGATACTCTGTAACCACGAAGATGCTGCCGTCGGGCTGGAATGTCTGGCGTGTACCACGCAAATCCGACTCGCCGATGCATTTTACCTGGTCGAGGGGCTTACCGCAAGAGTAGTTCTGCTCGTAGTGTTTGCCGTCGCGGAAAACCTCGGTTCTCATGTGTGTTGAAAGGGCGTTTACGCACGATACACCAACACCGTGCAAACCACCCGATACTTTGTAAGAGTCTTTATTGAATTTACCTCCGGCGTGCAGAACGGTCATAACAACCTCAAGAGCCGAACGGTTCTCTTTTTCGTGCCAGTCAACGGGGATACCACGACCGTTGTCCTGAACGGTTATGGAGTTTCCGGGGTTGATAGTTACGTTTATGTGTGTACAATATCCGGCCATAGCCTCGTCGATAGAGTTATCGACAACCTCATAAACGAGGTGGTGCAAGCCCTTCTCGCTTATGTCGCCAATGTACATCGCAGGGCGCTTGCGCACAGCTTCCAAGCCTTCGAGTACCTGAATACTGTCGGCCGAATAACTTTGTTTGATTTCTTCGCTCATAGTGTGTTTGTAACTTGTTTGAATAACTTAACAAAAATACAAAAAACGCGAGGAAGTTGCAAGGTTTTTTTGTAAAATCTTGGGCTTTAAAAACGAAGTTTTTACGCTTGCGTGTGTATGCTTCTTCGTGAAGGTCTATTGTGGCTCAGTAGCAAAAAGGTGTGGGCGCTCACCATATACGATACCAGACATTATTGCTTTTGACTTCTCGGTATTATTTGTCGGTTATTCTCTCATTGAAAATATATCTTTGACGTTCTTTGTCGCGCAAAGAACCAAACGCCCGGCACGCGAGTAAAATCAGTCGCTCGGTTCTTTGTTCACGTCGCAGAAAGGCGAACCCTCAGTCGAACCTCCCTTGCCGTGTTTATC
>JAZQUI010000002.1:0-123542 GCA_045631205.1 Bacteroidaceae bacterium | reverse complement strand
AAAGTTTACTTGCACGCAAAGCGAATGCAGCCGAGGTTGCGCGAAGCGAGAATGTTTGACATAAGTTGACAATACTTGCTGTTCGCATCCCGCACTACGTGCGACTAATTGCTGCAAGCATTGTCTATTAAATTACATTTAATTCCACAGCACCCTGCAAATGCGAGAAAGATAAACACGGCAAGGGAGGTTCGACTGAGGGTTCGCCTTTCTGCGACGTGAACAAAGAACCGAGCGACTGATTTTACTCGCGTGCCGGGCGTTTGCTTCTTTGCGCGACAAAGAACGTCAAAGATATATTTTCAATGAGAAAATAACCGACAAATAACACCGAGAAGTCAAAAGCAAAGATTGTTTGGTATCGTATATGGTGAGTGCCCACACATTTTTGCTACTGAACCGCTGTGAGCCGTTATATGTCTGGATTTTATACAAAAAAAAGAAAGAGTTTCAATAGAAACTCTTTCTTGTGATCCCGACAGGATTCAAACCTGTAACCTTCTGATCCGTAGTCAGATGCTCTATTCAGTTGAGCTACGAGACCGTGTGTCTTGTTTGACGATGCAAAAGTAGTGCTTATTTTTTAATCTGCAAAACATTTTGCGCTTTTTTTTAGAAAAAATCATTTTTTTTATTCAAAGAAGCGCTCGTTAAACATAAACCACCCGAGGGTAAGCCCTACATTTATACTGTTACTGCATGAACTATAATAGTTTACGAATCCGCTTATGGCTATTGTGGATATTTTGCCCACAGCATTAAGTTCGGCAATAAATTGATAATCATCGAAGCGTTTTTTACTATAATAGGCGCTTCCGTCCTCTGCTTCCTTAATCATGCGGTAGGGAGAGAAGGCATAAAAGCCCGGGCGTATCTGTATGTAATTGCCAAGTTTTATAATTGGGGTTATACCGGCGCCTATAAATTGATTGGCGCGAAATTTAGGGTCGTAGTTGAATAGACTGTTCATTGTGGGGGTAAATGCTCTCGCCTGCATCATAGACGCTTGGTACGTGCGCGAAAGACCTCGTGTTGAGTAATATATTTGTATATATGCCCCAAGTGAGAGGTAACGGTTGAACTTGAATATTTCGTTGCGTATATAATTCATCTGCAGCCACGATTTACTTTCGTTGTCGGATATATGGTTGTTCTTGCTGATAAAATACTCTTTACCTAAATAGAAGTGTGCGGCAAGCGATTCGTAGGAGCCTTCTGTTGGAAAAGCCGGGTTGTCGAATGTATTTCCCTGGAATTTTATGCCTGCACCCACGAGGCGAGTCTTGTTTTTATCGTATTCGGGGGTATCAAGGTCAATAACGCTCGTTGGCATATATTTGTCGGTGATTTCTGCAAAACCAATGCCAATCTCTGCTTTCTTACGCATAAGGAAAGGCAGGGATATCTTGAATTTTGCAAAAAATTCGCGTTCGTGATTTAAGGCGAGTGAGTTCTCTTGTGAGAATATATACTTCATATTGTAGTAGTCGGTGGTTGAATATGAAGTTATGAACTTTAACGAAACGGGTAGTTTAGTCGATAGGTCGAAGCGCCCGCTGAATTGGACTCCGTTGTAAACCTTGCCAAGTTGCCCGTCGAGCATAAACTCTTTTGAGAAACGGTTGATGTTGCGGTAGTGGGCACCTAAATATATCTGGTTTGATATTTTGGTTGAGACTCCGCCGCCTATCTTGATGTTGATTGCCGGGTTCAGTTCAACGTGCAGATGAAGTGTGTAGGCCTTGTTTTCGTCGTTATATACTGCATGTGGAAGCAGGGACGATACGATGTTTCCCGACAGTACACGGAAATAGGCTTTTTTGCAATCTTCGTATGTAAAGAGTTCCTTGTCGCGTTGGAACTCTTTTTTTATAGCTTCGGCCTGTGACGGGGTTACTCCGCTTATCACTACATCGCTGAATATGATTTCGGGCTTTTTGCTGTTGAATTCTTTACGCTTGGCGGCCAGCTCGGCACGGCTTTGGTGGCGTGTTACACGTTGGCGTACCGAATCTATCAGAGCAAGCGTGCTTTCATATCCGTATTCTACCACACGCTCTATTTTATGAAAATCGAGCAGCTTTACATCCTTTATATTCATATCGAGAAGAATGCCTGCCGAGTCGGGTATGGTGTAGTCACTAATACCCATAATGAGGTTCTTTATCTGGCTCATAAGGTCGTGCTCGGCGGGAATAGGGGCATTCTCACTTACGACACTGCCAAAAATAAAGTCGGGGTTGAACTCGCTTTGCATCACATCGCGTGGAAAGTTGTTGTAAATACCACCGTCGTAAAGCAATATGCTGTCTTTCTTTATGGGTTTGAATACGAAGGGGAACGTCATTGAGGCGCGTACAGCATCGCCCAGGTCTCCTTCGGAGAAGATTATCTGTTTCTTGTTGTACACATCTGCTGCTACGCAACGGAATGGAACCATAAGATTGTCAAAGTTGCCACGGCAGGCAGCTGTGGATGTGGTGTATATCTCGAGGAAACCTAAATTCATTGGTGTAGGGTTTACCAATTGAAGGGGTGGCTTTACAAGGCGTACGGTATCTTTTATGTCAATGTGTAGACTGAGCAATTCGGGTACATCGGCGTTGCGCTTGAAGTAGAACATATAGTTTTTGTCCATTGTACCTGTGTACCACCGCTGAAAGTCGTCCGATGTAATAGATGCAATCATTTCGTCGGGACTGTATCCCATAGCATAAAGAGCTGCAACAATAGCACCCATAGATGTTCCTGTTACATAGTCAATGGGTATCTCATTTTCCTCCAATGCTTTTATAACTCCAATGTGTGCAAGTCCTCGTGCTCCGCCACCGCTCATCACAAGGCCGACTTTTTGCGCCGAAAGCATTGCGGGGAGTAGCATTAGGGTTATTATAATGGTGGTAAGTCTTTTCATTTGTTTATCTAGATATGAGATTTACAAATATAAGTTATATTTTTTGTAATAAGTATTACTTTTTTGCGGTTTTAGTGTGCAAAATCGTTTTTTTGCCTTTTCTGTTGTTTTTGATTAAGCAGTTACATATATTTGTTTCCAACGAATTAACATTTGCTAAAATGCATTGTTTGAGGCATAACAATTATTTTCTAAATATTTATTGATTATGGATTTGGATCTATTATTTTGGTTAGTTCCGGCCGCTTCGCTTCTGGCGTTGTTGTTTGCCTGGTTTTTCTTTAAACAGATGAAACGCGAGAGTGAGGGTACAGAGCGCATGGCTTACATCGCAGCAGCTGTGAGAAAAGGCGCTATGGCTTATTTGCGTCAGCAGTATAAGATTGTAACGGTTGTGTTTGTGGCGCTTGCTGTTGTTTTTGCCATTATGGCTTATGTGTTTCATATACAGAACGAGTGGGTTCCTTTTGCTTTCCTTACCGGTGGACTGTTTAGCGGTCTTTCGGGCTATTTGGGTATGAAGACTGCAACATATGCTTCGGCACGCACTGCCAATGCTGCATGTGTGAGTATGAACCGCGGTTTGCGTATGGCTTTCCGCAGTGGTGCTGTTATGGGACTGATTGTGGTTGGTCTTGGTTTGCTCGATATTTCGGTGTGGTATCTTGTACTTGACGCTGTAATCCCTGCCGATGCGAATAATACCGGTATGAAATTGTGCTTCATAACCACTACAATGCTGACATTTGGTATGGGTGCTTCAACACAGGCATTGTTTGCCCGTGTGGGTGGCGGTATATACACAAAAGCTGCCGATGTGGGTGCCGACCTTGTGGGAAAAACAGAATACAATATTCCCGAAGATGATCCTCGTAACCCTGCTACCATTGCCGACAATGTTGGTGATAATGTTGGTGATGTGGCAGGTATGGGTGCCGACCTTTATGAAAGTTATTGCGGCTCCATACTTTCGACGGCTGCGCTTGGTGCAGCGGCTTTTGCCGCAGAGGGTGGTCAAGCGCAGGTAAAGGCCGTGCTTGCACCTATGCTTATTGCAGCTGTTGGTATAGTTCTCTCCATTATAGGTATATTTGCCGTGCGCACAGAGGAAAATGCCGACATTAAAAAACTTATAGGTGCTTTGTCGCGTGGTACAAACCTCTCTTCTTTACTCATAGTGGTGGCAACGTTCGGTGTTCTCTATCTCTTGGGTGTTGAAAACTGGATAGGACTCTCTTTTTCGGTTGTTGTGGGGCTTATAGTAGGTATTGTTATTGGTCGCGCAACAGAGTATTATACATCGCAGTCTTATTCTCCCACACGTAAGGTTTCCGAAGCAGGCTTGACAGGTCCTGCCACAGTGATTATCTCGGGTATGGGCCTGGGTATGCTTTCAACAGCCGTACCGGTGCTTGCTGTAGTTGTGGGTATAATCCTTTCATATTTGTGTGCAACAGGGTTTGTACTCGATGCTTCGCAGGTTACTGTGGGATTGTACGGCATAGCGATAGCTTCTGTGGGTATGCTTTCTACACTTGGAATAACCCTTGCTACCGATGCTTATGGGCCCATAGCCGACAATGCTGGTGGAAATGCCGAAATGAGTGGCCTCGACCCCAAAGTGCGTCGCCGTACCGATGCTCTCGACTCGCTTGGAAACACCACTGCTGCTACTGGTAAGGGTTTTGCCATAGGTTCTGCGGCGCTTACATCGCTTGCGCTTTTGGCTTCATATATAGAGGAGATACGTATTGCAATGGAGCGCTCTACCCCCGATATTCTTATTAACGGGATGCCTCTTATGGAAGCCGATATTTTTGATTTTATGTATCATTTCAATGTTACGCTCATGAACCCGGTGGTGCTTTGCGGTATCTTTGTGGGTGCTATGATGGCGTTCCTTTTCTGTGGCCTGACTATGAATGCAGTGGGGCGTGCGGCGCAAAAAATGGTTGCCGAGGTGCGTCGCCAGTTTTCTGAAATAAAGGGTATTCTCAATGGTGAGGCCGAGCCCGATTATTCGCGTTGTGTGGAGATTTCGACACTTGGCGCGCAGCAGGAGATGATACTGCCTTCGTTACTTGCGATTGCCGCCCCGGTGCTTACAGGTTTGGTGCTTGGTGTAGCTGGTGTTATTGGTTTGCTTATTGGTGCGTTGTCGGCAGGTTTTCTGCTTGCGGTATTTCTTGCTAATGCCGGAGGTGCATGGGATAATGCAAAAAAGTATGTGGAAGAGGGTAATTTCGGCGGCAAGGGAAGCGATACTCATAAGGCTACTGTTGTGGGAGATACAGTTGGTGATCCTTGTAAGGATACATCGGGCCCAAGCTTGAATATCCTTATTAAACTGATGAGTATGGTTGCTATTGTTATGAGCGGCCTGACTTTGGCTTTTAATCTATTGTAGCATAGCCGCATTATACAAATAAAAAAAAGCATCCTGCAAAGGATGCTTTTTTTATGGAAAAAACTTTAATTACTTCAAAGCGAAGATCTCGTCCTCACCTGCGATGCAAGAGAAGATTTTATCCTCACGGAGCAACCAACCCAAACCGAGGTAGAGCTCTTTCTCTTTAAGTTTAGTCTCTTTTTTGATCTCTTTCAAAGTCAAACCCTCTGTCTCATTAAGGGCTGTCCAAATGCGACCTGCAAATTCGCCGGCCTGTTCTGTAATCATCATAATGCTGTATGTTTTTAAATTAAAATATAGCCGTTTAGTAATTGGCTTTCAAAATCGGGTGCAAAGGTACAACTTTTTTTTGTAACACAAAACAAATAATAGTGATATTCAACGCTTTTTTAGAAAAAACAACATTTGAAAATGACCGTTTGTGATCAAAAAGACCAAGGTTTGTTTATTTATTTATTTATTTATCTGCCAAGTATTCCGCCCATATGCGAGCCGCCTCTTCTACCATTTTTGAACAGGGACGTTTTTTGTAATATTCGGTCGTACGTGCCTCGGGTGTCGTGGGAGTAGGGGCGCTCTTTTCGAGCCCGAGAAGTTCGGCGCAGGTTATTGAACCGTTGCGTTTTTTGAACTCTTCGGCAAGTTGTTGCACAAGTACATAGTTTGCCTCTTTGCCATCGCGGTCTTTGCCGTCGGTGCAGCCTGTTTCGAGCCCGGCGAGCATAAAAAGTCCACATGCCGCTCCACAAGTTTTACGCATGCGACCAATGCCTCCACCGAAGGAGGCTGCCATTTTCAATGCCTGTTCGCGTGTAAATCCATAAAGGTCGGCATAAGCGGCTACAACTGCCTGGCTGCAGTTGTAGCCCTCTTTGAACAGCGACACTGCGAGTTCTATTCTCTCTTCCATAGTCTTGCAGTTATGTGGTTGTTAAATAAGACCGCGTGTGCGTAGAAGAGCAGCAGGGTCGGGCTCTGCTCCACGGAAACGACGATATTCACGCATGGGGTCTTTTGTACCTCCCATCTGCAAAAGCTGTTTGAAACTCTCGGCTGTTGCGGGGTCGAATATTCCTTTTTCCTTGAATAGTTCAAATGCGTCGCAATCGAGTACTTCGGCCCAAAGATACGAGTAGTAACCAACCTCGTAACCACCACCGAAGATGTGTGAGAAGTTGGTGCTGCGGTAGCGGTATTCAATCTCGTTTATAAAGCCAAGTTCTTTGCGTATTTTCTCTTCAAAGGCTGTGCAATCAAAATCTGTATAGTCGTTTACAAGGTGCATGTGCATATCGAGCAGGGCTGCTGCCACAACCTCAATTGTTTCGAAACCGCAATTGAAGTGTGAACTGCGCTGCATCTTTTCAATGAGGCTGTCGGGGATAATCTCACCTGTTTTATAATGCTTTGCGTATGTACGCAATACATCGGGGTGAATGGCCCATTTTTCGTTTATCTGTGAGAAGAGCTCTACAAAATCGTGTTTCACACTTGTACCGCTAACGCTGGGGTAGTGTGCCTGTGTGAGAAGGCCGTGCAAGCCGTGGCCGAACTCGTGGAAAAGAGTGCGTGTCTCGTCGATGTTGAGCAGAGCGGGAACATCGCCTTGCGGTGTTGTGAAGTTGCATACGTTTACAATGAAGGGGCGTTGCTCGTTACCATCAATGTTGCTTTGGTTTACAAAGTTTACCATCCATGCTCCCTGGCGCTTTGATGCGCGGGGGAAGAAGTCTGTATAGAAAATTCCAAGGTGGTTGTTCTGCTCGTCGAGTACCTGGTATGTCTCTACACCTTCGTAGTAAACAGGAATGTCGGTGCGTTTCTCAAATTTTACGCCATAGAGTTTCTTTGCGCAGTCAAAAGCTCCTTGCAATACATTTTCGAGGCTGAAATAGGGTTTTATATCGGCGTCGTTAAGGGCGTATTTCTCTTTGCGCAATTTCTCTGTATAGTAGAACCAGTCCCAACCTTCGATTTTGTGCCCTGCGATTGCTTGCAGAGCTGCAGACTCTTCTTTTGCGCGTTTGAGAGCCGGCGCCCAAATATTATTGAGAAGTGCAAGCGCAGCTGCTGGTGTTTTTGCCATTTTTTCATCGAGGATGAATTGTGCGTAGTTCTCAAAGCCGAGCAATTGTGCTTTCTCCTGGCGCAATTTCAGTATGTTGGCAATGATGGCTTTGTTGTCGTTGGCGTTATTGTTGTCTCCGCGGCCGTAGTAGGCTTTATATACCTGTTTGCGGAGCTCGCGGTTGTCGGCATACTGCAGGAAGGGTATGCAGCTTGGCTTGTCGAGCGTAAAAAGCCATCCCTCAATGCTGTCGGCTTTTGCAGCTTCGGCAGCAGCCTCTATGCTGCTTTGGGGCAGGCCCGACAAATCTTTCTCGTCGGTGATTACGAGTTTGAATGCCTTGTTGTCGTTCAAAAGGTTTTTACCGAACTCTATACCTGCAAGGCCAAGTTTTGTGTTAATGTCGAGAAGTTTTGCTTTGCCCTCTTCGTCGAGCAGTGCACCGCCACGTACAAATGTATTGTAGTAATTTTCGAGTACAATAGATTGTTCCTCGTTCAGTCCAAGGCTTTCTTTTGCATCGTACAATGTGCGTATGCGGGCAAAGAGTGTGTCGTTCATAAAGATGTAACCGCCAAGGTCGGTAAGCAAGGGAATTACATAGTTCTCAACCTCGGTCATCTCATCGCTGTTGTCGCTTTCGTTGAGAGTGAAAAAGATGTTTGACACCTTGTCGAGCAATTTGCCGCTTTTTTCCATTGCTTCGATGGTGTTCTTGAATGTGGGTGCTTCTTGCTCCTCTATGATTTTCTTTATGTCGGCACGTTTTTCGGCAATACCTTTATCGAATCCATCTTTGTAGTCGGCTACAGAGTAGAGATGAAACTCGGGTGCTCCGAAGGGCTCTTTGCTGTCGCGCAGCAGGGCGTTGCCTTCGTTTTTTGATGTACAGGATAGGGTAGTCAGCATAATAGTGATTAGTGATAGTGAAAATAATGTTTTTCTCATATAAAAAATGGATAATTGGTTTGTTATCTGTATCAATATTTTGCAAAGTTAGTGAAAAAAGACGAACCTTTGGGGTGTTGCCGAGTGATTTTATTAGATTGCGTTATGTGAATTTTGTGTAAGAAATATTACCTTTGCGACGTTAAAAATATTTTTTATGAATAAGGTATCGGAAAACCCTTTCAAAAACCGAACAGGCGGCGATATGCCGCTTATGGTTGTTACGGCTCTTTTTGTAACACTCTATCTGGTGTCGAATGTAATGGCCGTTAAAGTGATCAGTTTCTTTGGTCTTTTTTATTTCGATGCGGGTACCATCACTTTCCCGTTTGCATATATGCTTGGCGATGTACTCACCGAGATATGGGGGTATCGCACGGCGCGTAAGATTATATGGATAACTTTTATGTGTAATGTGTTGATGGTGGTGTGTACGCATATTGGAGTGCTTTTGCCATCGCCCGACTATCTCGACACCACTGCAACATCCTATAACACCATCTTTACTTATGTTCCGCGCATAGTCGTAGGTTCATTAGCCGGTTTCTTGCTTGGTGAACTCTCTAATGCGTGGTTTATGGAGCGTATAAAGGAGAAAACACGCGGCCGTTTCTTGTGGGTACGTACCATTGGCAGTTCTTTGCTTGGCTATATTTTTGATACAATACCATTTGTGTTAATAGCGTTTGCGGGTGTTGTGAGTGTGCGCGACCTGTTGCTGATGATTGCTTTCCAATATATAATGAAAGTGTCGATAGAGGTTGTCTTTGGAACTCCTATGGCCTATGCCGTGATAGTTGCGCTGAAACGTTCAATTTGGAAGGTTCGACACAATGGATAGGTATTCGCTAATTCACACAAAACTGCCACGCGAATTTGTGCTGTTGCAGGGTAAGGGATGCAGATGGAAAAAATGTACCTTCTGTAACTATCACGAGGATGTAAGCGACCGTCCTTTTGATATA
The DNA here is from genome assembly GCA_045631205.1 of Bacteroidaceae bacterium. Lineage (GTDB taxonomy): Bacteria > Bacteroidota > Bacteroidia > Bacteroidales > Bacteroidaceae > HGM04593. The sequence continues at coordinate 114,237 of JAZQUI010000002.1, read as the reverse complement.
AACAAAGGCGTGCTTGAACGGGTAACGGGTGTCTATGGTGTGCTAGATGTCATAAATTCGGGCTCGGCAATGGAATTCGATTCCGAAACCATTGAAATGCTGAAGAGCGTGGTTCGCGAAAAGGGAATACACACTCTGTGGTTCGAGGCGCACTTTATGTATCGCGAAAAACTTGCCGCCTTTGCTGCTCAGTTTGCACCTGCTGTGGTAAAATTCCGCTGTGGCATTGAGAGTTTCGATGCTGTACAGCGCAAACGATGGGATAAAGGAGTGCCTTCGTGGGTTACTCCTGCCGATGTTGCAAACTATTTTTCAGGGGTGTGCATTCTTTGTTGCACCGACGATGATTCTCGTGAACGAATACTTGCCGATATTGAAACAGCAAAGCAATATTTCGAGTATTTCAGCATCAATCTTTTTTGCAACAATGGAACTCCGGTAAGGCGCAACGATGAACTTGTCGCCTGGTTTGTGAAAGAAGTTTATCCACTTGTTAAAGATGATGATAGAATAGAGGTCCTGGTTGAAAATACCGACTTGGGAGTGGGGTGATGAGTTTTTTTTGAAATAATTCTAAAAAAATGATATAATGTAACGCAAAAAGCACTATCTTTGCAGCCGAAAACGAGACAATGGGGCATTAGCTCATCTGGCTAGAGCGTTTGACTGGCAGTCAAAAGGTGACGAGTTCGACTCTCGTATGCTCCACAAACAGGTCGGCAGTATAAAACTGCCGGCCTGTATTTTTTATATCTGACACAAATCTTTTTATTGTGTTTATTATGTGAAAAGTCAACTAAATTACGTATATTCGCGAAAATTTTATAAATAAGGTGTGTTTTACACTTTTTATAGGGCAAATAATAACAAAATTATAATTTTATGGCAACAGTTGATGACAAGAAGATTATCTTTTCGATGGTCGGCCTGAACAAGACCATCCGTCAGAATAACAAGCAGGTACTTAAAAATATCTATCTTTCGTTTTTCTATGGCGCAAAGATTGGTATCATAGGTATGAACGGCTCGGGTAAATCTACACTTATGAAGATTATCGCCGGCCTCGACAACGACTATCAGGGTGAGGTTGTTTGGTCACCCGGTTATTCTGTGGGTTATTTACCCCAGGAGCCTCAGTTGCAGGATGGAAAGACCGTTAAAGAGGTTGTAATGGAGGGTGTGCAGCCCATCGTTGATGCTCTTAACGAGTACGAAGAGATAAACAACAAGTTCGGCCTTCCCGAATATTACGAGGATGAGGATAAAATGAATGCACTTTTTGCCCGCCAGGCAGAATTGCAGGATATTATAGATGCTACCGATGCGTGGAACCTCGACAGCAAGCTGGAGCGTGCGATGGCTGCTTTGCGTTGCCCCGCTCCCGAAGAGCTTGTTGACCACCTCTCGGGTGGTGAGCGTCGCCGTGTGGCTCTCTGCCGTCTTTTGCTTCAGAAACCCGATGTGTTGTTGCTCGACGAGCCTACCAACCACCTCGATGCAGAGAGTATCGATTGGCTTGAGCAGCACCTCAACCAATACGAGGGTACTGTTATTGCCGTAACCCACGACCGTTACTTCCTTGACGACGTTGCAGGTTGGATTCTTGAACTCGACCGTGGCGAGGGAATTCCCTGGAAGGGTAACTATTCTTCTTGGCTCGACCAAAAAACAAAACGTATGGAGCAGGAGGAGAAGAGCGCAAGCAAGCGTCGCAAGACTCTTGAGCGTGAGCTCGAATGGGTGCGTATGGCTCCCAAAGCTCGCCAGGCAAAAGGTAAGGCTCGTCTTAATTCATACGAGCGTATGCTTAACGAGGATCAGAAGGAGCGTGAGGAGAAACTTGAGATTTTTATTCCCAACGGTCCCCGTTTGGGAAACAAGGTTATTGTTGCCGACAAGGTGTCAAAAGCTTTTGGCTCAAAGACTCTCTTTACCGACCTCGAATTTATGCTTCCCCCCAACGGTATTGTAGGCGTGATTGGTCCCAACGGTGCCGGTAAAACAACTCTTTTCCGTATGATTATGGGACTTGAAAGTGTTGACAGCGGAAACTTTGAAGTGGGAGAAACTGTAAAAGTTGCTTACGTCGACCAGACTCACAAGGATATTGTTGCCGACAAGTCGGTTTACGAGGTTATGAGCCAAGGTAACGAACTTATGCGTTTGGGTAACAAAGAGGTGAATGTACGTGCTTATCTTTCACGTTTCAATTTCACCGGTGCCGACCAGGAGAAAAAATGTGGTGTGTTGTCGGGTGGTGAACGTAACCGCTTGCACCTTGCGATGGCTCTCAAAGAGTGTGGTAACGTGCTGTTGCTCGACGAGCCTACCAACGATATCGACGTAAACACATTGCGTGCTCTCGAGGAGGGCTTGGAGAACTTTGCAGGTTGTGCTGTGGTTATCAGCCACGACCGTTGGTTCCTCGACCGTATTTGTACACACATTATTGCATTCGAGGGCGATGGCAACGTATTCTGCTTCGAGGGCTCATATTCAGATTACGAGGAGAACAAGATGCGTCGTTTGGGCATAGAAGAGCCTAAAAAAGCACGCTATCGCAAGTTGATGGAAGATTAAAAGAATGTAAACTATGAAAACCGTTATAGAGCCGTCGTTGATAGACGGCATAATGAAGGAACTTGAAATTGCCGATATTAAGACTGCCTCAATACGCCAGGTAGGCGCCATTGTTCGCGCTGCCGAGGCTGCTACCGGCAAAGAGTTTATACACTTTGAGATGGGCGTTCCCGGCCTTCCACCTTCGGCTGTCGGTGTAAAGGCCGAATGCGATGCTTTGCAACGTGGTGTTGCAGCGGTGTATCCCATAATCGATGGTATTCCCGAGGTTAAGGAACAGGCATCGCGTTTCTTGAAGGCATTTGTCGATACCGATATCAAGCCTTCGGGTTGCATACCCACAGTGGGTTCAATGCAGGCTTCTTTTGCTTCATTGATGCTTGCTTCGCAACTCTCTCCCGAGCGTGACACGGTTCTTTACATCGACCCGGGTTTCCCAGTGCAGAAGATGCAGGCAAATGTGATTGGTGTGAAGATTGCTTCGTTCGACATTGCCGATTATCGTGGTGAGAAACTCGAAGAGAAACTCGAAAGTTATTTTGCAAAAGGTAACATCTGCGCAGTGCTTTATTCAAGCCCCAACAACCCCACCTGGATGTGCCTTAACGCAACAGAGCTTGAAATTATAGGTCGTCTGGCTACAAAATACGATGTTGTGGTTATTGAGGACCTTGCTTATATGACAATGGATTTCCGTCGTGATATGAGCAAGCCTTTCGAGCCTCCTTATCAGTTGAGCGTCTCTAAGTACACCGATAATTATGTGATGCTTATGAGTGCGTCAAAGATTTTCAGTTATGCCGGCCAGCGTATTGCAATGGCTTGTATCTCGGACAAATTGTATGAACGCCACTACGATAGTTTGAAACAGCGTTACGGCATACCTCGCTTTGGTGCTGCATTTGCATACATATTCCTCTATACATTCTCATCGGGTGTTTCTCACTCGGCACAGTATGCAATGGCTGCGATGTTGAAGGCAGCCTGTGATGGTGAATATAACTTTGTGGGCGATATCAAGGAGTATGCCGACCGTACAGAGCGTCTTAAAGATATTTTTGAACGTACCGGTTTCAATGTCGTTTATGACAAGGACGACGAGGAGCCTGTGAGCGATGGCTTCTTCTTTACCATAGGTTATAAGGATATGGATGGTGCTGAGTTGTTGCAGGAACTTCTGTACTATGGTGTGAGTGGTATCGACCTCTCAACAACCGGTAGCAACCGCAACGGCATACGCGCTTGTTCATCGAATATAAAATCTCATCACTATGCAATGCTTGAGGAACGTTTGAAACTTTTTAACGAAAACCATAAATAACAACACTGCAATGGACAAAAAATATTTTGAACCTGAAATAGAAACAATGTCGCGCCTCGACCTTGAAAAACTTCAGTTGGAGCGACTTAAACAAACCATAGAGCAGGCTGTAAAATCTCCTTTTTACAAAGAGTTGTATGCTGAACTGGGAATTACTCCCGATACAATACAGAGCCTCGATGATATAAAGAAACTGCCTTTTACAACAAAGCAGAATATGCGCGACAATTACCCCTTCGGCTTTTTGGCGTGCGACCAAAAGGAGGTTATCCGTCTTCACTCGTCGAGTGGTACAACCGGTAACCCCACCGTTATATGTCACACCAAACACGATATTGATACTTGGGCCAATCGCGTGGCACGCAGTTTCTACATGGTGGGACTTCGCAACAGCGATGTAATCCAGAACTCATCGGGTTATGGTATGTTTACAGGTGGTTTGGGTATGCAAGCCGGTATAGAGCGTCTGGGTGCAATGTCAATTCCCGCAGCCGCCGGTAACAGTTTGCGTCAGATTAAGTTCATTATGGATTTTGGAACCACTGCAATACACGCAATACCCAGTTACGCGTTGCGTCTTGCCGATGTATTCGAAGAGGTTGGTATAGACCCCAAGACACAGACACACTTGACTACATTTCTCATTGGTGCAGAGCCTCACACCGAGGAGACACGCTGCAAGATTGAGGAACGTTTCGGTGTTAAGGCATACAACAGTTTCGGTATGACCGAGATGAGTGGCCCCGGTGTTGCTTTTGAGTGCCAGGAGCAGAATGGTATGCACATTTGGGAGGATTCTTATCTTGTCGAGATTGTTGACCCCGATACTTTGGAGCCTATACCCGATGGCGAGATTGGCGAGCTTGTGCTTACAACCCTCGACCGCGAGGCTATGCCTCTTATTCGTTACCGTACACGCGACCTCACTCGTTTCCTTGTTGAGGAGTGTCCCTGCGGTCGTACACACCGCCGTCTCGACCGTATGAAAGGCCGTAGCGATGATATGTTCATTGTGAAGGGTGTAAATATCTTCCCCATGCAGATTGAAAAGATACTTATGCAGTTCCCCGAGTTGGGTACAAACTACCTTATTACAATTGAGCCTATCGATAACAATGATGTCATTTTTGTGGATGTGGAGTTGAACTCACTTATGAGTGATGATTATTCATCATTGCAGAATTTGAGCCGTGAGATTACCCATCGCATCAAGGACGAGATTTTGGTAACTCCCAAGGTGCGCCTTGTATCGAAAGGCAGCCTGCCACAGTCTGAGGGAAAAGCCGTGAGAGTAAAGGATTTGCGTAAAAAATAATTTTTTGAGATTATGAGCACTATTAAACAGATTTCAATATTTCTTGAGAATAAATCGGGCCGTCTTTATGAGATTATGGAAATTCTCGTAAAGGCCAATGTGGGTGTTATTGCTGCAACTGTTTCCGACACTGCGGAGTTCGGCATCTTGCGTCTTATAACCTCGAACAACGAGAAGGCATATAAGATGTTGCAGGAAAATAATGTTCCCTCAAATATCTCTGAGGTTATACTCTTCTCTTGCGGTAGCGAGGTGGGTGGCTTCTATGAGAAGATTAAAAAGATGTCGCAGTCGAACATCAGCATAGAGTATATGTATTGCTTCTCATTTGGAGAAAACTCGTACGTTATAATTAAGGTACCCAATACATTGAAGGCTATTGATGCTATGAGCCGTAATGGTATAAAGGCATGTTCAATGGAGGAGTTGCTTGATAATATGGTTAAATTTGAATGATTTTGAGATTTGAAAAAGTGTGATATAATTTTTATAACAGTAGTAGTTTTGCTGCTGTTGCCTTTCTTTGTGAGTGATGCAGTGTATGATGCATACAAATGCTTTAACGGCGCACACCCTTATTGGATGGCGTTTATTAAATTTATGATACTTTCGTCAATTGGTGAGATGCTCGGTTTGCGCATCAAGCAGGGTGTATATACTTATAAAGGTTACGGTATTCTGCCCCGTGCCATTGTATGGGGTATTCTCGGTGTTATGATAGCCGTTGCCATGAAGATATTTTCCAATGGTGTGCCTGTTATGCTCGAAAGTTTTGGTCTCGAAGGTATGGTTGCTGCAATGGGTCGCGATGTTACTTGGTCAAAGGTGCTTGACGCATTCTGCATTTCAACAGCAATGAACACCTTTTTTGCGCCTATGTTTATGACTTTGCACAAGGTTACCGATACTCATATCCTTAATTGTGGTGGTAAACTCTCGGCACTTGTTATACCTATGAAGTTTGGTGAGATTCTTGCATCGATAAACTGGAAGGTTCAGTGGGGATTTGTATTCAAACGCACACTTCCTCTCTTCTGGATACCCGCACACACTATAACATTCCTGTTGCCTGTGGCTTATCAGGTGCTCTTTGCGGCATCGTTAAGCATTGTGCTTGGTGTTTTGCTGTCGGTGGCAGCTGTAATGTCTAACGAAAAACAGAAATAAAATGAAACGTTTTTTTTTGCTGATTATATGCTTTGTGTCGCTTGCTTTGTCGGCCAATGAGATTTCTCTCATTCCTCAGCCTGCGAATATGACAATAGGCGAGGGGGCTTTTGATTTCCCCAACAAGGCTTCGGTGGTTGTTCCTTCTTACAAAGGTGACAGCGTTGGCATTGTTTTTAAGAAGTTTGCCAAGGATTTTAAAAATGCAACAGGTGTTTCCTTGAAAAAGACAAAGAATAGTGCTGCGGCACAAATAGTTCTTCAACTCGATGAAGCACTTGCTGCCGAGGGATACAAACTGTGTGTCACCAAGGAAAAGATAACTGTCTCGGCTGCAAAACCTGCCGGTTTCTTCTATGCCTTGCAGACATTGAAACAACTTATGCCACGTAATGTAATGGCTGTTGTTAAAAGTGAGGGTGAAAAGACTTGGAGCGTGCCTTGTGTGGAAATTGAGGACGAACCACGTTTCGCGTGGAGAGGATTTATGCTCGATGAGGGCCGTCACTTTTATGGCAAGGAGGAGATAAAGAAGATAATAGATGTTATGGCCACATATAAGATGAACCGCTTCCATTGGCACTTGACCGAGGACCAGGGGTGGCGCATCGAGATTAAGAAGTATCCCAAACTCACCGAGGTGGGTGCTTGGCGTAACAGCAAGGTTCTTGGTTGGGGCGAGGTGAAACCCGATGGTATACTTTATGGCGGCTTCTACACAAAGAAAGATGTTCAAGAGGTTGTTGCCTATGCAAAAGAGCGCTTTGTGGAGATTGTGCCCGAGGTTGACATACCCGGTCACTCGCAGGCTGCCGTTGCCGCTTATCCCGAATTCCTCTCTTGTGACCCGCAGAATAATCACGAGGTGTGGTTGTGGCAAGGTGTGTCGAGCGATGTTATAAATGTGGCCAACCCTCTTGCAGTGCAGTTTGCAAAAGATGTTATAGACGAACTTACCGAAATGTTCCCCTTTGGATATATACATCTTGGTGGTGATGAGTGCCCCACACACAAATGGGAACATAACACCGATTGCCAGCAGTTGCTGAAAGAGATTGGTAGTGATAAATATCGTGACTTGCAGATACATTTTTACAAGCAGTTGAAGGATTATGTGGCTTCAAAACCTGCTGAAAAACAGCGTAAACTGATATTCTGGAACGAGGTGTTGCATGGAAACACAGCGCCTTTGGGTAACGATATTACAATTATGGCGTGGATTGGTGCCGACGGTGCTGCAAAGGATGCCGCGATGCGTGGAATGAATACAATTCTCTCGCCGCAGATACCATATTATATCAACCGCCGTCAATCGAAACTGGAAACAGAGCCCCGTTCGCAAGGATATGGTGATGAAACCGTTGAACGTGTTTATAATTACAAGCCCATGAATGGAATATCTGAAGAGTTGCAACCTAAATATATGGGTGTACAGGCCAATTTCTGGACAGAGTGGGTGGAAGAGGCCGATATTGTTCAGTATTTGACATTTCCACGTCTTGCTGCCGTTGCCGAGGCCGGTTGGACACCGCAGGAGGAACGCGATTACAACAGTTTTGTGGAACGTTTGCAGGCCGAAGCGGAATACTATCGTCTGCGTGGTGTCAATTACGGAAAACACGTTTTTAAATAATTGACCCGAACTAAAACAAATACCAAAATTCAACCGTTTGTTGCGATTAAATTTTGGTATTTTATATATTGTAGATAAATAATATAATTGTTTTATATGAAGAAATTTTTTAAAATAATTGCAGCTTTAATTGCTGTAATTGTGCTTGTCATGCTCGCTCTGCCATTCTTGTTTAAAGATAAAATAGAGAGTATAATAAAGGAGGAAGGCAACAAGATGCTTAATGCGGAGTTCGATTTTAAAGGATTGGATATAAGTCTTATAAAACGCTTTCCACAGGCCTCAATAACCATCGAGGATTTTTATTTGAAAGGCGTTGGTGCTTTCGATAGCGATACGCTTGTGTCGGCCGACGAAGTTACCGCTTCGATGAACCTGATGTCGCTCTTTGGAGATAGCGGTTACGATATAAACGAGATACTGCTCGACGGCGTTTCGCTCAAAGCGATTGTACTTGCCGATGGTACTGTGAACTGGGACGTGATGAAGCCTACCGAGGAAGAGGTGGTTGTGGAAGAGGATACAACGAGTGTTGATGCGCCTATACGTATTTTGCTTGATAAACTTGCAATAAACGATTTCTGCTTGATATATGACGACCGTCAGGCTGATATGTATGCTGCAATAGAGAATTTCGATGCGACGGTTTCTGGTGATTTTGGCAGCAGCAGAACTCTTCTTGATATTGTTGCCGATGCAGCTGCTGTTACATACAAACTCGAAGGTGTTCCTTTCCTTAACCGCGTTGCGTTTGCCGCTGACATGGAGATTGATGCCGACCTCGAGAATAACAAATTCACCCTTAAAGAGAATACATTGCAGATAAATGCCATTAAAGCAGCCATTGATGGTTGGGTGGCTCTTACCGATGCAGGTATAGATATGGATGTGAAACTTAACAGCAACGAGATTGGTTTCAAAGAGATTCTTTCGCTTGTGCCTGCTATATATACACAGGATTTTGAGGGGTTGAAGACTGATGGCGGCGCAACTCTTACAGCATATGCAAAGGGTAGTCTTGAAGGTGACAGTGTGGTGCCTGAATTTAATCTTGCATTTGATGTGAAAAATGCGATGTTCCAATATCCTTCTTTGCCTGCCGGTGTCAATAATATCAATATTGCAGCGAAAGTCAGCAACCCCGGCGGTTCTCCCGATGCCACTGTGGTTAAGATAAATCCCTTTAACTTTGTGATGGCAGGTAACTCTTTCAGCGTTAAAGCCGATGTTGTAACACCTATTAGTGACCTCGCTTTCAATGTAGCTGCAAAAGGTCGTCTCGACCTTGGAAAAGTAAAGGATATTTATCCATTGGAGGATATGAATCTGAATGGTGTGGTTGATGCCGACATCACTCTTGAAGGCCGTATGTCGCACATTGAAAAGGAGCAGTACGAGAAGATAAAAGCCAATGGTACCGTTGCTCTTAAAAATATGCGTTTTGAGATGGAGGATATTCCCTCTGTCGATATAAAGAAGTCGCTTCTTACATTCACGCCGCGTTACTTGCAGTTGAGTGAGACTGCTGTAAACATTGGACAGAACGATGTTGTTGTTGATAGTAAGTTCGAGAATTATATAGGTTACGCTCTTAAAGGTTCTACACTTAAAGGTACACTTAATGTCAAGAGTAATTATTTTAATCTTAACGACTTTATGAGCACCGACAGCGTGGCTGCTGCCGAGGCACAGAACGTAGCGACAGTTCCTGACAACAGTGTACAGAGTGGGGTGATAGTGGTTCCCGACAATATTGATTTCCGTATGCAGGCGAACTTCAAGAAGATGCTCTTCGATAATATGAATTTCGAGAATATTGCGGGAGAACTGGTGGTTAAGAACAGTAAAGTGGATATGAAGAACCTCTCTCTTAATACAATGGGAGGTGAGGTTGTTGTGAATGGTTCTTATGCTACTCTCGAGAATGTGGCTCCCCGCTTGAATGCAGGCTTTAAACTTGCCAATATTGGCTTTGCAAAGGCTTATAATGACCTTAATGTAGTGCGTAAACTTGCACCAATCTTTAACGGCCTTACAGGCGACTTCTCGGGTAATGTGAAAATTGATACAGAACTCGATGATACTATGAGCCCGGTACTGTCCACACTCACCGGTTCGGGTGCGTTATCGACAAAGGACCTGAGCCTGAATAATGTAAAAGTTATTCAGATTGTGGCCGATGTTGTGAACAAGCCTTCTCTTAAAGATACACGAGTGAAGGATTTGAATGTTGAGTTTACAATTAAAGATGGAAAAGTTAATACGAAGCCTTTCGATATTAAGATGGGTGATTACAAAATGAACCTTTCGGGAAGTACCGGCCTTGACCAGACTATTGACTATAAGGGTGAAATTACCATACCTACATCGGCCGGCAAGGTTGCGCAACTTGGCACTGTTGACATGCTTATAGGCGGTACATTTACTTCGCCCAAGGTGAGCATAGATATGGAATCGTTGGCTAAAAAGGCTGCTACTCAAGTTGCTACCAAGGCTATAGAGAAGTTCTTGGGTAAAGAGAATGATGAAACAGACTCCGAAGGCACTGCCACAACTACCGACGCAAAGGCAGAAGCGGCAGGAAAGATTTTAAACAAGGCTCTCGACCTCTTTAAAAAGAAGTGATGTTCATTAAGTGATAGTAAAAAACTTCGACTTTTTTGAGTCGAAGTTTTTTTATGTTATATTCGTGAAGTTTTTTGTGACATATGGAGCGTTTCTTCCGTCTTACATAAAAAAGTACTTGTATTGTGAAAAAAATAATTCTGTTGTTTTTTCTTTGTTTGGCAACCGTTACCGGTTTTGCACAAGGAACATCGCTAACACTGTGTGACAGCGCGGCATTGCGTGCTGTGCAGGTGGGTATGGTTCTTGTGCCCGAAAGGGTGTATATGCAATTTGACAACAGTGCCTATTTTCTTGGAGAAACCATTTGGTTCAAGGCTTATGTTACGAGTGGCAATGATAATGCTCCCACAAGTGTGAGCAAGGTGCTGTATGTGGAACTGGTTGCCCCTGAGGGATATGTGGTAAAAACTGAAAAATACAAGATAGATGATGGTGGCATTTGTGTGGGTGAGTTTTATATGGACCCATTGTATCTGTCGGGATATTTTGAAATACGTGCCTACACACGCTACATGCTCAACTGGGGCGACGAAGCTATCTTCAGTCGCGTGTTCCCTGTGTTCGACAAAGTAAACGGCAATAATTGGGATTTTAAGAATATGCTCGACAGACGTCGCTCTTTTGCAAAAGGAAAACGATGGGTTCAGGAAGATGACGCAAACAATGTGTTGATGTTTTATCCCGAAAGTGGTCACTTGGTCGATGGACTACCGGCACGCGTCGCCTTTGAGGTACGTGGCGAGAGAGGGGCTCAAAAAAGTGATACAATCGCTATTTATGCCGATGGAAAATATTTGTTGAAGGCCGTTCCGGTGCATTTGGGCAAGGGGCTTTTTGAATTTCTCCCGGACAAGAGTGTGGATTATGTTGCCGAGGTTTTTGTGCAGAATAAGAATGGTAAGTTAAAGAAACATAGAGTAAAACTACCCGAAATTGCCGAGAAGGGAGTGACAATGCAGGTTGATGAATCGGGAGATACAATACGTGTTGTTACGCATCGCAATTACAAAGCGAAAGATAAAGATTGTATAGCCATTGTTTATAGAAGTTCCATCTGTTATTATACTCACCTGAGTGGCGATAGAACCGATACAATTTATTTGAATAAGAATTCACTCCCCGAAGGGGTTTGCCGTGCTGTCGTTTTTACCGGTAATATTCCTCTTTCCGAACGTATATTCTTTGTGGAACATGATAGAGGCGGAAAGAACGACTTGCGTGTGGTAAAACTAAATGTAAGTACAAATGAAGTTCCTTTGAACAAGGTCGAGAAGAAATCATATGAGAAGGTTACAATTGTTGTGGAAAGGGAAGACAGCCTTCCAATAGAGAACGATGCAGAATTTAGCCTATCGGTGGTGGACAAGGCCGGGAAAATCACGACATCGTGGGGGTGGAATATGTACACCTACTTGCTTTTGGGCTCTGAGATAAAGGGCTATATACCCGATGCAATGCAATATTTCGACCCTGCAAACTACAAGCGTAAAGCCCACCTTGATCTTGTTATGATGACAAACGGCTGGACTGCATATGATTGGAGTAAACTCTCTTCACAACACCTTACAGGGCTCATAGAGGCAGAAAAGGAGATTACTTTGCGAGGAAAATTTTATCGTAGTCTCCGTGGCCGATTAGGGCTCAGTATGTACACGGGTTTCAAGAATATACCGCAACCTTATAACCTCATAAGGCTCGACGTTGCATATAATCCCGACACGATAAAGACTTCGACCTTCCGTACCGATGAGAATGGAGCTTTTATGCTTGGGTTAAAGGATTTCTATGGAAAGCGTGTGGTTGCTCTCTCGCCAAGAACGCAGATGCGGCATAGCGATTTCAGCAGGTACCGCGTGGTACTTGACCGCTATTTCTCACCATCTCCGCGCTTTGTTTCATACTGGGAGAGGAATATCGGTAGCTCTCTTGTTGCTGTTTCTGATGATACTTTGCAAAGGACAAAGGAGTATTTCTTTCTCGATAATATAGATGTTGTTGCAAAGAAAAAACGTACATCTTTTGATACTCCTCCCATAAGCGAATTGAACCTCGACTATTTGGAGGAGTGGGAGTATGCCAACGATGTCTCCTATTTCGACGGCAATACATATACGACCTTTATCGACAGCCTTAACAACGAATACAAGACTCCGGAATTTCATGACAAGACAAGTGAAGAGTCGCACGCAGGCATCCACGACAGCGAGGAGAAATTTGAGGAGATGCGCGCCCGTTTAGGCTCGGCTGGTGATGTGCTCACCGCAAGTGATGTTGTAAAAAGTGTGTTCCGTCGCTATAATCTCACCCATGCTTATTGGGTGTATAATGTGGTGCCGAAGGGCTTTTATCACAAGGATTCTGCGCTTGTGATAGACCATAAATATCTGCACGGAATAAACGTGGAAAAGATGACAAATTTCAAAAAACTTGTGATAACAAGCGACCCGAAAAAGAAAAATATTGTGGAGATAGGCGATTACCATGCATTTTGGGAATTTAAAGCGAATGCTATCGCCAATAAAGGCGCTCACGCTATATTCTACGAGGGTTTTCTCTCGCCACAGGAAATTGTGCCCGTCACCGATAACGACTCGGTGAACGATGTGTTTGTAAGGCGAGTGAAGGAGATGTATGGAAAGGCGTATAAGGATTTGATGCTAAAGCCAAAATCGCCCAATTACATAGCCTGTTTCATTCCTTATGAAGAGGATGAAAAGCAAACAGGTATAGTTCCCGATTTGAGTTACCCTACAAGCACTCGCCGATACACACGTGTACAAGGCTATAGCGAAAGCAAGCAGTTCTATTCACCCGATTATTCTGTGGCACCTCCCGTGGAAAAAGATTATCGCAGAACGCTTCTTTGGAGCCCGCGCGTTAAGCCGGTCAATGGGCGAGTGCTGGTTAATTTTTTCAATAGCACCGACGGCCGATTTTTTGATGTGGCGGTAGAGGGGCGTTGTGGAAATACTTTTTACACAGACCAGGATGTCTTCTCTTCTCGCGAGAACGGCGCAAAGAGGGATAATATGGTTGACACAATCTCTGTAAACGGCTTGTATAATCTTGCCGAGGGGTTGTTGGAGCGGGCGAAAAAAGCGAAAATTCTTAAAGATTCTCTCTTTTGGGTGAAGTGTATAAGGGAGTATGAAATTGCCGAGATTTATTATTCTCAAAAGAGATATAGCCTCTCTTTGCCCCATTACATTGAACTGGCTACGTATGGTTATCCGGCGGCTTTTTACCGCATTGGACTTTATTATTTGAATGGTTATTCGTTGAAGAGAAAACCTGACCTCGCCTTTAATTTTATGAAACAGGGAGCCGAAAAGGAGTGCCCGCAGGCGCAGTATGAACTTGCGCTGATGTATCGCAACGGAACAGGGTGTGAGGCGAACGATGATGCTTCTGTTTACTGGTTCGAGAAAGCCATAGAGAATGGCGAACCAAATGCGATGCTTGAACTTGGTAAACTCTATCTTGAATCGAAGGAGATGTGCGACAGCGTAAAAGGTGCCGAATTGCTACGCTCGTCGGCAATGCTCGACAATGCAGAAGCTCTCTACCGATATGCGCTATATATGCAGGCTGTGAAAGTGGAAAATGACACTGTTTTAGGCTCTCCGCACAATTCTATAGCACGCAGTGCAGAGATGAAACATGACGATGCAATGCTTTACATGATGCGTTTTGAAGATGCTGCAGGAAATTATGAATCGGCCTATCATTGGGCGAGAGAACTTTATATGCATAAGAATCACTATGGAATAAAATATATGGCCGATTGTTCATTGGCCGGCAGAGTGGTGCGTTACAACAAACGCCTGGCAAAAGATCTCTATCGCGACGCTGCAAGGCTGGGCAATGACGATGCCAAAAGAATACTGAAAGAGTGGTAAAATAATATCACTTTTTGTAAAATAGTACAAGATAGCCTCCAAATAACAGTTTGGGGGTTATCTTGTTATTATATATATATAATTATATTAAAAAATATTCGTATCTTTGCAGTCGCTGTGCGACTGCGAGACGGCTGTGTTGTTTGTTGCACAAAATGAGTGTTTGAAAAATATAAAACTATATATGGAAAAAATTAGAAACTTTTGCATTATTGCACACATCGACCACGGTAAGTCTACACTTGCTGACCGTTTGCTCGAAACAACCAAGACCATAAACATTACCGAAGGACAGATGCTCGATAATATGGACTTGGAGAAGGAGCGCGGTATTACCATCAAGAGCCACGCCATACAGATGGAGTATATGTACAATGGGGAGAAATATATACTCAACCTCATTGACACTCCGGGACACGTGGACTTTTCTTACGAGGTTTCGCGTTCTATTGCGGCTTGTGAGGGTGCTCTGCTTGTGGTGGATGCGACACAGGGTGTGCAGGCACAGACAATCTCGAACCTTTATATGGCAGTGGACCAGGGCTTGGAGATTATTCCTGTGATAAACAAGTGTGATATGATTAACGCTATGCCCGAGGAGGTTAAGGATGAAATCATTGACCTCATTGGTTGCGACCGTGAAGATATTATAGAGGCTTCGGGAAAAACCGGTATGGGTGTCGAGGAGATTTTGAAGGCTGTTGTTGAGCGTATCCCTGCACCTATTGGTGATGAGGAAGCTCCTCTCCAGGCGCTTATCTTCGACTCTGTGTTTAACTCGTTCCGTGGTATTATAGCTTACTTCAAGATAACAAACGGCGTGTTGCGTAAGGGTGACAAAGTTAAGTTCTTCAATACCGGCAAGGAGTATGATGCCGACGAAATTGGTGTTCTTAAAATGGAACTTTCTCCCCGTCAGGAATTGCGTACGGGTGATGTCGGATATATCATTTCCGGTATAAAGACTTCGCGCGAGGTTAAGGTGGGTGATACCATAACACACATTGCAAGGCCTTGTACTTCGGCTATTGCCGGTTTCGAGGAGGTTAAGCCTATGGTGTTTGCTGGTGTATATCCCATTGAAGCCGAGGATTACGAGGACTTGCGTGCAAGTCTCGAGAAGTTGCAGTTGAACGATGCTTCGCTTACCTTCTCTCCCGAATCGTCGGCAGCCCTTGGTTTCGGTTTCCGTTGCGGTTTCCTTGGACTTCTTCATATGGAGATTGTTCAGGAACGTCTCGACCGTGAGTTTGATATGAGTGTGATTACTACCGTGCCCAACGTGTCGTATATGGTTTATGACAAGCAGGGTGGTGTGCAGGAGGTACACAACCCCGGAGGTATGCCCGACCAGACACTTATCGACCACATTGAAGAGCCTTATATTAACGCGAGCATCATTACCCGTGCCGAGTACATTGGCCCCATTATGACTTTGTGCCTTTCCAAGCGCGGTGAGTTGCAGAAACAGGAATTTATTACAGGTAACCGTGTGGATATTCGTTTCTTGTTGCCTCTTGGAGAGATTGTGATAGATTTCTACGACAAATTGAAGAGTATTTCAAAGGGTTATGCTTCGTTTGATTATCATCCTGCAGGTTTCCGCACATCGAAACTTATTAAGCTCGATATCTTGTTGAACGGAGAGCCTGTAGATGCTCTTTCTACACTTACTCACGTTGATAACGCTTACGGACTTGGTCGCCAGATGTGTGAGAAACTGCGCGACCTTATTCCCCGCCAGCAGTTCGATATTGCGTTGCAGGCTGCCATTGGTACAAAGATTATTGCGCGTGAAACCATTAAACAGGTGCGCAAGGACGTTACAGCAAAATGTTATGGTGGTGACGTGTCGCGTAAACGTAAATTGCTCGAGAAACAGAAGAAGGGTAAGAAACGTATGAAACAGATTGGTAACGTGGAGGTTCCTCAGAAGGCCTTCCTTGCCGTGCTTAAACTTGACTAAAAGATTTTGAAGAATATGGGAATATTCAGTTTTTTTACAAAAGAGAAGAAACAGGTTCTTGACCAGGGATTGTCAAAAACCAAAGAGAGCGTGTTTGGTAAGATTGCTCGCGCAATCGTGGGCAAGACACAGATAGATGATGAGGTTCTTGACAACCTCGAAGAGGTGCTCATTACATCGGATGTTGGTGTTGAAACAACACTTAAGATTATTGAGCGCATACAGGCACGTGCCGCACGCGACAAATATATGGGCACATCGGAACTCAATGCTTTGCTTAAAGATGAGATTGCCGCATTGCTTATGGAGAACAATACCGAGGATAATGGTACTTTTGATTTCCCCACAACTCCCGGACAACCTTATGTGATTATGGTTGTTGGTGTGAACGGTGTGGGCAAGACAACTACTATAGGCAAGCTTGCACACCAGTTCAAAAAGGCCGGTAAGAAAGTTTATCTTGGTGCTGCCGATACTTTCCGTGCCGCAGCTGTGGAGCAGCTTGTGGAGTGGGGACACAGAGCCGATGTTCCTGTGATTAAGCAGGGAATGGGAAGCGACCCCGCATCGGTTGCTTTTGACACACTCTCTTCGGCAGTTGCAAACGATGCCGATGTGGTGATTATTGACACAGCCGGTCGTTTGCACAATAAGGTGGGACTTATGAATGAGCTTACCAAAATCAAGAACGTAATGAAAAAGATTGTGCCCACAGCTCCCAACGATGTACTTCTTGTTCTCGACGGCTCTACCGGACAGAATGCTTTTGAGCAGGCACGCCAGTTTACAAAAGCTACCGAGGTTACATCACTTGCAATTACAAAACTTGATGGTACTGCAAAAGGTGGTGTGGTTATCGGCATAAGCGACCAATTTAAAATACCTGTAAAGTATATAGGCCTTGGCGAGGGTATCGATCACTTGCAGATTTTCAATCGTGCAGAGTTTGTTGATTCTCTTTTCGGATAAAACAGAAGGATGAAGAAAAATTGTGTAGATGTAATAACGATGGGCTGTTCCAAGAATCTTGTGGATTCGGAGCAACTTATGCGCCAGCTCCAAGAGTGTGGTTATGAGGTTACACACGACTGTGAGGAACCTTGTGGAGAGATTGCCGTTATAAATACTTGCGGTTTTATTGGCGATGCAAAGCAGGAGTCAATAAATATGATTCTTGAATTTTGTGAACGCAAGGAGAAGGGTGACTTGAACAAATTGTATGTTATGGGTTGCCTCTCGGAGCGCTATCTTACCGAGTTGCGCGAAGAGATTACGCAGGTGGATAAATTCTATGGCAAGTTCAACTGGAACGAGTTGCTTGCCGACCTCAAAAAGGAGTATAAGCCCGAAAATGCTTATGAGAGAATGCTCTCTACTCCTGCTCACTATGCCTATCTCAAAATCTCAGAGGGGTGCAACCGCCGGTGTGCCTACTGTGCAATTCCCATAATAACCGGAGCCCACGTATCACGTCCTATTGAGGAAATTGTGGCTGAGGTGCGCTACCTCGTATCTAAAGGGGTGAATGAATTTCAGGTTATTGCACAGGAACTTACATACTACGGAATTGATATCTACAAGAAACAGGCTATTGCCGAACTTGTAGAGAGAATCTCGGATATCGAAGGCGTTGAATGGATACGTCTGCATTATGCCTATCCCCTGCACTTTCCCGAAGATTTGCTACGTGTGATGCGCGAGAGAAAGAATGTGTGCAAATACCTAGATATAGCCTTGCAGCATGTCAGCACCAAGATTCTCAAGAAGATGCAGCGTCATGTGACAAAAGAGGATACATACGCACTTATAGAGAAGATGCGTCGCGAAGTCCCAGGTATTTGTATACGCACAACAATGATGGTAGGATTCCCCGGTGAAACCGACAAGGATTTTGAGGAACTTGTGGAGTTTGTGAAATGGGCAAAATTCGACCGTCTTGGTGCATTTGCATATTGCGAGGAAGATGGTACTTATGCCGCAGAGAATTATCGTGACAATGTTTCTAAAAAGAAGAAACAGGAGCGATTGGACACACTTATGGCTGTTCAGCAGAGAATATCAACCCGCTTGAACGATGAGAAAGTGGGTTCTGTTTTCAAGACAATAATAGACCGCATTGAGGGGAATTATTATGTGGGTCGCACTGAATTCGACTCCCCCGAAGTGGATACCGAGGTGCTAATACACACCGGTGAAGGAAAGTTGGAGATTGGTTGTTTCTACGATGTAGAGATTACCGATGCCACTGAATTTGACCTTATGGGAACTTTGAAGAAATAAAAACCAAGCATAAAATATGAATAACAAAGAATTTATCAGTAAGCTGGCCAAACAGTGCGGAACAACCCCGGCTGAGACTGCTGCTACCGTTGAGTCGTTTGTGGAGGTGATTACAGAGTGCTTGAAAGAGAATGAACAACTCAATGTATCGAGTTTTGGCGTTTTTGAGGTGAAGATGCGAAAAGAGAGAGTTTCGGTGAACCCTAAAACAGGACAGCGTTTCCTTGTTCCTCCAAAAATTGTTCCAGCGTTCCGCCCCAGCAGCAAACTTAAAGATAAATTTAAAGATTAAGAGGAGGATTAAGAATGGATGCAAAATTAAATCACTCCGACCTTACCGCACTTTTGGCCAAGAAGGTCAAGATGTCGGGTGCAAAAGCCGATGCGTTTACAAAGGCGTTTTTCGATATAATAATTGAAGGTCTCGATAATGACGGCCTTGTCAAGATAAATGGTCTTGGTACGTTTAAGGTTACCGATGTTGCAAGTCGTGGCAGTGTAAATGTGAATACCGGTGAAAAAATAGAGATAAAAGGACATAAGAAACTTACGTTCCTCCCGGCCGAAATATTGAAAGAGAAGGTAAACAAGCCATTCGCAATGTTTGAGCCTGTGGAGATTGATGACACCTATGTTGATGATGCCGAAGAAACTTCGACCGAAGAGGTTGAAGAGAATGCAGTTGAAGAGTCAGTAGAAACTGTAAAGATTCAGTCTGAAAATTTGCAGATAACAGAGGTGATTGCAGAATCTACTGAAGAAGAGAACAAGTCAGCAGCAGAAACTGAGGTTGTTCAGCCTGCTGAATCACCAACAGCAGAGGAAACCTCAAAACCCACAGAGGAGGAAACTGAGAATAAGGCTGCAAAAACTGAAAATGAGATTGTAACGGAAATTGCACAACCTTTGACCGAAGAGGTTGAAGAGACAATGCCTGCACAGGAAGGTACCCCTGTTGCTAATGTAGAAATCGCTCCTGTTGAAACAGACCAGCCGGTTGTTACAACCAAGACACACTGCGTGTTGACAATCCTTGCAATATTTGCGGCAGTGATAGTTATAGCTCTCCTTGCAATTATGGTACCCTCTTTGGTGGTAGTTCTCACCGGAGACAATATTACTCCTGTTGTTGTGGAAAAAACAGAGGAAGTTGCTCCTGTAAAAGTCGCCGAACCGGTAGAGGTACAAGAGGTTGTAGAAGTGCCCGAAGATACTGTGCAGGTGATGACACTACCCGCAGAAGAGGAAGTCTATTGTTTTGAACTGGTTGAGGAACTTGCAAACAAGAGAGTTGGCGATATAAACAGAGGTGACACACTCCTTTACAAGGCAGAAGGCTCAATAGAAACTCACAAAGTTGCCGAGCATGAGACTTTGACAAGAATAGCCTTTAAATATTATGGTGACAAACGCTTGTGGCCCTACATTGTGCAGTATAATAAACTCACCAATCCCAACGGCCTTTGCAAGGGAATGGAGATTGAAATACCACGTTTGGTGCCAATGAAATAATGCTTTATACGTTAAAGTTTCTTTAATGTAACAGTGCTTAAATCTATTTTAAAAATATTAACACAAAAGATTAACACAAAGCACTACTTTTGAAATAAAAAACAAATTAAAAGATACATAAGATTATGAATGGTGCAATAGACATCAGAGAATTGAATGAGATGATTGAAAAGCAGAGTGGTTTTGTAACCAACCTGCTTACAGGAATGGATCAGGTTATAGTTGGACAGAAACACCTTGTAGAGTCGTTGCTTATTGGTCTTTTGGCCGACGGCCACGTTCTTTTGGAGGGCTTGCCCGGTCTTGCAAAG
The DNA here is from genome assembly GCA_045631205.1 of Bacteroidaceae bacterium. Taxonomy (GTDB): domain Bacteria; phylum Bacteroidota; class Bacteroidia; order Bacteroidales; family Bacteroidaceae; genus HGM04593. Next base: position 93,625 of record JAZQUI010000002.1, on the reverse strand, counting down.
ACTTTGGCTATCAAAACTTTGTCGGAACTAATTGACGCCGATTTCAGCCGTATACAGTTTACTCCCGACCTTCTTCCTGCCGATGTTGTAGGTACTATGGTGTATAGTCAAAAGGACGAGGAATTCAAACCCAAACGCGGTCCTATATTTGCAAACTTTGTGCTTGCCGACGAGATTAACCGTGCACCCGCCAAAGTGCAGAGTGCTCTGCTCGAGGCTATGCAGGAGCGTCAGGTTACAATAGGTAAGGATACATTCAAGCTTCCTTCACCCTTCCTTGTACTTGCTACCCAGAACCCTATAGAGCAGGAAGGTACTTATCCCTTGCCCGAAGCGCAGGTTGACCGTTTTATGTTGAAGGTGGTTATTGGCTATCCCGAACTTTCTGAGGAGAAAAAGATTATTCGCCAGAATATTACGGGTGAAAAGATTGCTGTTAAGCCCATTCTTAAACCCGAAGAGATTGTCGAGGCTCGCAAAGTGGTGCGTCAGGTATATCTCGATGAGAAAATCGAGCAATATATCGCCGATATTGTCTTTGCAACTCGTTATCCCGACAAATACGGCATGAAGGAACTCAAGGAGATGATATCTTTCGGCGGTTCTCCCCGTGCTTCTATAAACCTTGCACTAGCTGCTCGTGCATACGCGTTCATCAAACGCCGCGGCTATGTAATCCCCGAGGATGTTCGTGCCGTAGCACACGATGTGTTGCGTCACCGCATTGGATTGAGCTACGAGGCAGAGGCAAGCAATATGAGCGCCGACGAAATTGTGAGCATTATATTGAACCGCGTTGAGGTACCTTAATAAAAGAGTATGGAGACGAGTGAACTCATAAAAAAGGTTCGCAAGATAGAGATAAAGACACGCGGACTATCCCACAATATTTTTGCGGGACAGTACCACTCGGCCTTTAAGGGAAGGGGTATGTCCTTCAGCGAAGTACGAGAGTACCAATATGGCGATGATGTGCGCGATATAGATTGGAATGTTACAGCACGTTTCAACAAGCCTTTTGTTAAGGTTTTCGAAGAGGAACGCGAGCTCACTGTAATGCTTATGGTTGATGTTTCGCAGAGTCTCGATTTTGGAACTGTGAAGCAGACCAAGCGCGATATGCTTACAGAGATTGCTGCAACCATTGCTTTCGCTGCAATACAGAACAACGATAAGATTGGTGTTATATTCTTTTCGGACAGAATTGAAAAATTCATTCCTCCTCAAAAGGGGCGCAAACACATATTATATATAATAAGGGAGTTACTTGATTTTGAACCTCAGAGTAACGCTACCGACATTAAAGTGCCACTGCAATTTCTCACGAATGCGATTAAGAAAAGGTGTACAGCCTTTCTTTTGAGTGATTTTATTGCGGAGCACGATTATAAGAATGCGCTTACTATTGCCAACCGCAAACACGATGTTGTTGCGGTGAGGGTATATGACCGCCGCTTGGCCGAACTTCCCAATATTGGGCTTATGAAGGTGAAAGATGCAGAGAGCGGCCGGGAGATGTATATCGATACATCTTCGGCAAAAGTTCAGAAGGCGCAGCGTGAGTGGTGGCGTGCACAGAATGTGGCTATAGACGAGATTTTAAAGAAGAGTCGTGTCGATTCTGTTACAGTGCGTACCGATGAGGATTTTGTAAAGGCACTTATGTCGTTGTTTGCAATGCGTGCATAGAGTGTTAAACGGTTATTCTTATGTTGAAAAGGATTTTATTCGTAATATCATTTATAGCAGTTTCCTTCGCAGCAGCTGCACAACAGGTATCGGTAAATGCCGAGATTGATTCTTGCCAGCGTCTCATTGGTGAGCAGGCAAGGATTAAACTGAAAGTAGGTGTTGATGCCGGTAAAAGAGCACTGCTCCCTCTATTTGACAAAGAGATTGTTGAGGGAGTGGAGATTGTGGAGAAACTCCCTAATGATACACAATTATTGAACGATGGTAAACGTTTGCTCATAACAGAGGAGTATGTGGTTACCTCTTTCGACAGTGCGTTGTATGTAATTCCGGCTTTTGAAGTTTTGGTCGATGGTGAGCCTTTCTACTCCGAAGAGCTTGCTCTTGCTGTATATATGATGCCGGTTGACACAACCAACCTCGAAATGTTTTTTCCTCCAAAGGATGTTTGGACAATTGAATTGGAATGGGGTGATTACAAGAGTGCGGTAGGGTATTTATTCCTTTTAATACTGTTTGCTGTGCTACTTGCCTGGATTATAGTGAGATACATTGACAACAAACCTATCATACGCATAATAAAGGTAAAGCCAAAGTTGCCTCCACACGTTGTTGCACTGAATGAGATGGAACGTATTAAGGGCGATGCTTCGTGGCGCACATCGGATAGCAGTAAGGAGTTCTACACTGCTTTGACCGATGCTTTGCGTGTATATATGAACGAGCGTTTTGGCTTTAATGCAATGGAGATGACAACCGAGGAGATTGTTTCCCAATTACTGCAAATAAAGGATAAGGAGAGTGTAAAGGAGGTACGCGAATTGCTCGAGACTTCGGACCTGGTTAAATTTGCAAAATTCAACCCACCAATGAACGAGAACGACCGTAATTTGGTTTGTGCGGTTGATTTTGTGAACGAGACAAAACCCTCCGAGGAAGAAATTCCTGTACAACCCACAGAGAAGAGAGTGGTGAACGAACGCTCACTACGCTCGAAGAGATTATTGCTTCTCTCCATAGTGTTGCTTTCATTGGCAGTTGTCATTGTACTTTCATTGCTTATCTGTGACTTGTATTATTTGTTCAGCTAATAAAGTTTTGATATGTATTTTTCCAAAATAGGATATCTGTTGCTTTTTGTACCGCTTGTCGCCTATGTAGTGTGGCATATTCTTAAAGGGCGCAAATTGGAACCTTCAATGAAGGTTTCTACCTTAGCTCCTTTTATGAAGAATATAAAAAGCTATAAAAATTATATTATCGACCTGCCGTTTGTGTTGCGTGTGCTGGCTTTGTCAATGCTTATTATTGTGCTTACACGCCCGCAGAGTACAAACCGTTGGCAAAACAGCGAAGTTGAGGGTATAGATATTATGCTAGCGATGGACGTTTCTACCAGTATGCTTGCGATGGACCTTACCCCTAACCGTCTGGAGGCTGCAAAACAGGTTGCTGCCGATTTTGTAAACAGCCGCCCCAACGATAATATGGGACTTACCATATTTGCCGGAGAGAGTTTTACACAATGCCCTTTGACCATAGATCACGGCGTGATGCTCAATATGCTCAATTCCGTGAAATGCGATATTGCAGCACAGGGTATCATAGAAGATGGTACTGCGATAGGTATGGGTATAGCCAATGCGGTAAGCCGCTTGAAGGAGAGCAAAGCAAAATCCAAAGTTATAATTCTGCTTACCGACGGTTCCAACAACCGCGGCGAAATATCTCCCGAAGCTGCAGCCGAAATAGCAAAGAAGTTCGGAATAAGAATATATACCATTGGTGTAGGTACAAACGGAACTGCTCCTTATCCTTATGGCGGCCAGGTTGTAAACGTGCCGGTGGAGATTGATGAAACAACACTGAACAAGATAGCAACCATAACCGATGGAAACTACTATCGTGCGACAAGTAACTCTAAATTGAAAGAGGTGTACGAGAAAATTGACAAACTTGAGCGTACAAAGTTGAATGTTAAGGAATTCAGTACTCGCGAAGAGGAATATCAGCTATTTGCGTTACTTGCATTCGCAATGCTGTTTCTGGAGTTGTTGTTGCGTAATACCATACTAAAGAAAATACCATAAAGAAAAAGAGATGAAATTTGCGAGCCCCGAATATTTTTATCTGTTGCTTGTACTCCCTGTTATGTTGGCGATATATTTATACTCCAACTATAAAAGGAGAAAGAATTTGCAGGCATACGGAGATATAAACCTTTTGAAGAACCTTATGCCCGAGGTGTCGAATTATCGTCCCGGTATAAAGTTTTGGCTGTCGCTTGTTGCACTTGCGCTGATTGCGGTTGCTCTTGCACGTCCTCAGTTCGGCTCAAAAAAGGAGACCATTACGCGACAGGGTATAGAGGTTGTTATTGCCTTGGATATTTCAAATTCTATGATGGCCGAAGATATTGCCCCCAATCGTTTGGAAAAGGCAAAAAAGATAATTTCGCGTCTGATTGACAAGTTTGAGAATGACAAGGTAGGACTGATAGTGTTTGCCGGTGATGCATTTGTACAGTTGCCCATAACCAATGACTTTATATCGGCAAAAATGTTTCTCGAAACAATCTCGCCTGCGCTCATATCCCGTCAGGGAACCGACATTGGTGGTGCAATAAGCCTGGCGATGAAGAGTTTTACTCCCAAAGAAGGTGTCGGCAAGGCCGTCATAGTAATCACCGATGGTGAGAACCACGAGGGTGGTGCCGAAGAGGCAGCAAAACTTGCATCGGAAAAGGGAATGAATGTATATCTGCTTGGTGTGGGTTCACTCGACGGTGCTCCAATTCCCGTAGCCGGAACAAACGACTATCGTCGTGACAAGGCTGGGAATGTGGTGGTTACAAAGCTGAACGAAGAGATGGCACAGAGAATAGCGCAAGCCGGAAACGGAGCCTATATTCGTGTGGATAACACCAACAATGCACAAAAAATGCTCGAAAACGAGGTGAACAAGCTTGCAAAAGCCGATGTGGAAACAGAGGTGTACACCGAGTATAATGAGCAATTTGAATTTGTTGCTTGGCTGGCTTTTCTGCTCCTTGTAATTGAGTCGCTTATTCTAACCGGCAAAAGCCGCTTGACAAAAGGGTTTAAACTGTTTGACAAATAAGTTTGATTTAGATATGTTTAAGACAAAATATATACTGCTTTTCCTGTTTACGCTTGTTGTTGCGAATGTGACAGCGCAGAAAACCTATCGTGAATATCTGCGAAGTGGCAACAAACTGTATGCCGACAGCCTTTTCGATAAGGCCGAGGTGGAGTATCGCAAAGCTCTTGAGCTCGACCCTAATGGCAGTCAGGCATTATACAATTTAGGTAATTCTTTGCTTTATCAGGACAAGGCCAAAGAGGCAATGGACCAATATATGATGGCCGAAAAGCGAGAGGAGGATAAGAAAAACCTTGCACAGATACACCACAATATGGGTGTTATATGCCAGGCTTCAAAAGACTTTTCACATGCCGTGGAGTACTACAAACAGTCGTTGCGCGAGAATCCCGCCGACCACGAAACACGCTATAACCTGGCGGTTGCTATGAAGCAGTTGAAGGAACAGGAACAGCAACTGCAAGACCAACAGCAGAACGAAGAGAATAAAGAGGAGCAGCAGGAACAAAACAAAGAACAACAACAGCAGAATCAGGAACAACAAAACCAACAGCAAGAAGAACAACAACAGCAACAGCAGCAACAAGAGGAACAGGAAGAGGAGATGTCGAAAGAGAATGCCGAACAGTTGCTTGAATCGGCTATGCAGGACGAAAAGGAAGTGCAGGAAAAGGTGAAGAAGATGATGCAGGTTCGCGGTCGCAAACTCGACAAGGATTGGTAAGTAAATTGGTTTTAGCAGATTGCAAACTTTGATGCAATTTAAAGCAGACAATAAAAAAGGAACGGACAAAAACAAGAAGTAAATGAAAAGAATATTTCTGACAACACTATTATTGGTGATGACTATGGCAGTCGCTTTGGCCGACGATGTGTCGTTTGTGACATCGGCACCCAAAGCTGTGGTCGTAAATCAGCAGTTCAGGTTAAAATATACCATAAACCGACGTAATGTAAAGGAGCCACGCGTTTCCGATATCAAGGATTTCAGAGTGCTTGCCGGCCCTAACCGTTCGGAGCAATCGAGTACACAGATTATAAACGGTAATGTCACCTCTACACAATCGGTTACGTTTACTTACATACTGATGGCAGAAAAAGAGGGTGAGTTCACTATTCCCGGTGCAACTATAACCGTCGAGGGTAACGAGATAACTTCGAACAAGGTTAATGTCAAGGTGCTTCCGCAAGATAAGGCTAGTGCTGCTGCCCAGCAAAATTCGCAGGCACAGCAGAATCGCCGCCAACAACAGAATTCGAACTCTGTTGATATTGCTGCCGACGACCTTTTTATGACAGCGACATTGAACAAAACAAAGGTGGTTGAGCAGGAGGCTGTTCTGTTGACGTTCAAAATATATTCGGCAGTAAATCTCACTTCTTTAAACGGGAAAATACCCGACTTGAAAGGCTTTCAGATTCAGGAAGTGGAACTCCCCAAAGAGAAAGAGTGGCAGCTTGAACATTACAACGGTCGCAACTATCGCACAATCTTGTGGCAGCAATACGTATTATTCCCCCAACAGACTGGCGAGATAGAGATACCTTCGGCAGTGTATGAGGGTGTTGTCGCACAACAGGTACGTTCATATGACCCCTTTGACTTTTTTGGCGGTCCTAATTATGTTGAGGTGAAAAAGGAGTTGCGTACGCCCAAACTTAAACTCAATGTACAGAAATTACCCGATGGAAAACCTACCGATTTCTCTGGTGCTGTGGGCTCGTTTAAAATATCTTCATCAATAAGCACTACAGAACTAAAAGCAAATGAAGCAGTAACTTTGCGTCTTGTAATTTCGGGTACCGGTAATATGAAACTTATAAAAACCCCCGAGGTAGTATTCCCCGAGGATTTTGAGGTGTACGACCCGAAGGTGGAAAACAAGTTCTCACTCAACAAAAACGGTTTTTCGGGCAACAAGGTTATAGAGTATCTTGCCATCCCCCGATTCGGTGGAGAGTTCACTGTGCCGGCGATAAAGTTCTCGTACTACGATATTGCTAGCAAGCAATACAAGATACTTACTACCGAGAATTATACTCTTAAAGTGGAAAAGGGACGAAACGATGATAATGCAACAGTTGCAGCTTACGTTAGCAAGGAAGAACTTAAATTGCTTGGACAGGATATACGCTATATTAAACGTGGTGATACCAAGTACGAAAAGAGTGGTTCACATCTTTTTGCATCGGGGGCCTACTACGCGTGGTATATAATACCTCTTCTCCTTTTTGCCGCATATATAATGTTGCATTACAAGGCAATGGCCGAGAATGCAAATATGGCGGCAATGCGTACCAAAAAAGCAAACAAAGTTGCAGTGAAACGCTTGAAGGTTGCAAAGAATTTGTTGAAAGAGAACAAGAAGAATGAGTTCTACGACGAAATTTTAAAGACTTTGTGGGGTTATATGAGTGATAAGTTGAATATACCGGTGTCGCAATTATCGAAGGATAATATAACTACTGAACTTGAGAAAAAGAGAGTGGAACAGGAACTTGTGACTGAACTGCACAACCTGCTAAATGAATGTGAGTTCGCACGCTATGCACCCGGTGATGCAAGTGCTGCAATGGATAACGTCTATAAGATGGCTATAGCAGTAATAAGCAATATGGAAAACTCAATAAAAAGATAATATGAAAAAGATTGCTATATATATATTATTCTCTATAGCGCCCGTTCTTGCAATGGCGCAGGATGGCATTTCTGGTGCAACCAAACATCTCTTTACAAAAGCGATGGCCGACAGTTTTTACATGGCCAATGACTATAAGGAGGCTATATATGTCTATGAACAACTGTTACAGAATAAAGGCGAGTCGGTCGAAGTCTATTATAACCTTGGCAATGCATATTACAAAAGTGACGAGGTGGCTAAAGCTATTCTGAATTACGAGAGAGCCTTGTTGCTCGCGCCTGCCGATGATGATATCAAGTTCAATCTATCCATCGCAAAAAGCAAGACTGTGGATAAGGTAAACGAGCCTTACCGATTGTTCTTTACAATTTGGATGCAGAACTTGATGAATGTTTTTAGTCTTTCTGCGTGGACTGTTGTGGGTATTGTTGCTTTTGTCCTTCTTCTCGTATCATTGCTTTTATTCCTTTTTGGGAAAAACCGGGCAGTGAGAAAAACCACATTCTTCCTTTCCATATTGGCACTCATAGTCACTGTGTTGGCGAATGTGTCGGCTTTGCACCACCACAAAAAACTCACACAACGAGATGCTGCGGTGATTATGCAACCGAGCGTAACGGCTAAAAGCACTCCCGATGCATCGGGTACAGACCTTTTTGTAATACACGAAGGTCACAAAGTCAATGTCGTTGACGATACAATGAAAGGGTGGAAAGAAATTGAACTCGAAGATGGCACAAGAGGTTGGGTGCCTGCGGCATCAATTGAAAAAATTTAGAGTAGGGTATGTACACAATACAAGAGGTCATTGAGTTTGACAATCATTTGTTGCAGTCGGTGAGTGGGGGAGGTTCTCCCTTTCTCGATGGGTGTATAAGTGCTTTTCTTGCGCCATATATGTGGTTGCCTATGGTGCTTGTGCTTTTGTATGTATTGCTCAAAAACAATGGTTTCAAGAATTTTATAGCAATTGTATTGTTGGCTGCACTTATGTTGGCGGCATCCTATTTACTCACGGTTTTTGCATTGCAACCATTGTCGGAATATATACGTTCACTTTACGACAATGATACATTGAATATATTTGATACGTTGAATGCATTCCGTGGTAATGAATGTTCGCTCCTTACTCTTACAGCCTCGGTAACATCGTTCGCCCTTTTCTTGATGTTGCTTGTACGACATATTGCATTCAATATATCACTTGCCCTGTGGGTTATAATAAGTTGTTTTGCCGGAGTATATACGGCTGCTTATTATCCTTGGGATATATTTGCGGGTATATTGTTGGGTATTCTCTGCGGAACTGTGACATACTATTGTTACGCGAGCTATATGAAACGACAAAAGGTGCGTCGCGACTGGGTGAGCAACCGATATACAAAAAGCGGTTACGAAGTGTCAGATATCTATTTCCTGCTTCTTGTTATGTATGCAACATTTGTAGCATTGCCGGTTGTTGGTTTCTTTATACTGCCTCATTGATAGAGGTTGATAAATTCATAACTGTTTCCGGTTAATTCGAGATAACGCATAAACTCTTCCTGCGATATCACTACCGTTGCGTGGTTGTCGTTCGGGTGAAAGCTTAACGATTTTTCGTTTTTAAGGTTCTCATCGATGAACAGGTGTACGTGATTTTCGGTGTCGTTTATAAGACCGAAAGGTGAGACAGAACCCGGTTGCAACCCCAAATACTTCTCCATACGTTGTGGCGAAGCAAAGGATAGTTTTCCCTGGTGCAACATCTGCTCCAGGTCGCGTATGGCAAGGTCGCGCTCGCAATCGAGTACAACAAGATAGTGCCGGTTACCTTTATGATTTCTGAAAAAAAGGTTTTTGCTATGCTTTGAACCATCGGTTCTCCATTGCGTGCGGGCAATCTCAATGGTTGGTGCTTCCTGGTGGGTGTACCAACTATGTTCTATATTGTTGTCGGTGAGAAATTTCAACACCTTTTCTATACGTTCGCAATTCATCTTGTTTTCTTTTCCCGCGAAGTTATTATATAAAATGTTTTGCTGCAAGAGTAAATACTCTTTAAAATGGTGTAATTTTTAATAATTTAATGATTAAGCGGCGGGGGATACGGATTTAATTGAGTATCTTCGCAAAAAAATAATGAATAAAAAATAAATAATTATATGAAAAATTTTGTAGAGAAAATGTTGCTAGTGGTTTTGGCAGCGGTATTGCTGTTGGTTCCCGTAGCAGCACAGAAAAAAGTTGAGAACCTGCCTGTCGACCCGGCGGTGCGTGTGGGCAAGTTAAAGAACGGGTTGACATATTACATTCGTCACAATGCCGAACCCGAGAAAAAGGTTAACTTTTATATTGCACAGAAGGTTGGCTCCATTCAAGAGGAGGATAACCAGCGTGGTCTTGCCCACTTTCTTGAGCATATGTGTTTCAACGGTACAGAACATTTCCCCGGTAACGGATTGATAAACTACCTCGAGACCATTGGTGTGAAGTTTGGCGTAAACCTTAATGCTTACACTTCGATAGAAGAGACTGTTTACAACATAAACAATGTGCCTGTTGAAACTGTAGGTGCCATAGACTCTTGTTTGTGGATACTGCGTGACTGGGCCGACGGACTTACTCTTGCCGCTGAAGAGATTGACAAAGAGCGTGGTGTGATACACGAAGAGTGGCGACAGAGAAGCAACGCGACTTCGCGTATGTTCGACCAGGTGTTGCCAATTGCTTATCAAGGCGAAAAATATGCCTATCGTATGCCCATAGGTACTATGGATATTATTGACAATTTCCCTTATCAGACTTTGCGAGACTACTATGAAAAATGGTATCGTCCCGACCTGCAGGGAATTATTGTAGTTGGTGATGTTGATGTCGATGATATAGAAAGGAAGATTAAAGGTATATTCAAAAGTATAAAGAAGGCGAAGAAAAATGCTGCCGAGAGAGTCTATTACCCTGTTTCGGACAACAAGGAGTTTATCTTTGCACAGGGTACCGACAAAGAACAGCAAAATTACGCTTTACAACTCTATTTTAAGCGCGAGGCTACTTCGCGTGAAATGCGCAACACTAGAGAGTATAAAGATGCCGAAACCAAAATGGAAATGGTGCTCGATATGTTGAACTCTCGCTTTGCCGAGATTTCAATGAAGGATAATCCTCCTTTCTTGGGTGCAGGTGCCGGTGACGGTTCTTTCCTTCTCTCAAGTACTAAAGAGGCACTTTATTTTGCTTTAAGTTGTAAGGTCGATAAAATAAACGAGGCATTGCCTTATGCTTTGTGCGAGTTTGAACGCGCAAAACGTTTCGGCTTTACCGAAGGTGAACTACAACGCGAAAAGGCATCTATGCTTGCTGCCATAGAGAATATATACGCCGAGCGCAACAAGGTTTCAAACGATGACCATGCACAAGAATACATAAGACACTTCCTCGACAATACTTCAATTATGTCTATCGAGGACGCATGTGCTCTTATGAAAGAAATTGTGGATAACATCACACTCGAAGAGGTGAATGCCATATTGCCTGCTATGTGTGGTAAGGAGAATCGCGTGGCAATATCTCTTGCTCCCGCAAACGACAGCATTGCATACCCTGTAAAGGAGGATATTGAAATGTTACTGGCTGCAGTGGAGCAAGCACCACTTCAGCCTTATGTCGATACAATGAACGATGCTCCCTTGTTGGAGGTGTTACCCGAGGGTGGCAAAATTATTTCAACAGAGGAAGGTGAGTGGAGCTCTACTGTGTGGAATCTCTCCAATGGTATAAAAGTTGTGGTGAAGCCTACAGATTTTGCCGCTGATAACATTTCTCTTGTTGGTTACAGCTATGGTGGTACAACCCGTTACCCCGATAACGACCGAGTAAACCTCTCTCTCTTACGTTCGGTGATGCAACTTGGTGGCGTAGGCGCGTTTGACGCTATGCAGTTAAACAAGAAATTGGCCGGTAGTACAGCATACGCTACTGCCGGAGTTACAGCATATCACGACCAGGTCAATGGCGGTTGCTCACCTAAAGATTTGGAAGATATGATGCAGTTGTTGTATTTGAGATTTACTTCACCTCGTAAAGACGAAGCTGCTCTCGACGGCTTCAAGACTCGTATGTATGGCTCATTGAAGGATCGCGACCTTAATCCAATGACAGCATTAAACGATACGCTTAACAAGGCTATGTATTGTGGTCATCCAAGAATGGAGCCGTTGCGTGCTGACGATGTGAACAGCATTGACTACGACAGAATTTTGGAGATTTACAATGACCGTTTCTGTGATGCAGGTGATTTCGTCTTTGTGATTGTAGGAAATATTGATATCGATACCTTGAAACCTATGGTGGAAAGATATATTGGCGGTTTGCCCTCGAATGGCCGTAAAGAGGAAATTTATGACCATAAAATAAGTATTCGCAAAGGTGTTTATGCAAACAATTTCGCAAGAACTATGGAAACACCCACCGGTACCGAGGTACTTATGTACTCGGGCGATATCGAAGCTAGTTTGGAGAATAGAATAAAGATGAATTTCTTGCAGCAGATAATGACTCTTGTCTATACTACCGAGGTACGCGAAAAAGAGGGTGGTACATATGGTGTGGGTGTGCAGGGTGAAATTGAACGCCTTCCCCAAGGGGAGTTCCTCCTGAGCATACAGTTCAAGATGGCGCCTGAGCGTCGCGAGGAACTTACAAAAATCATAATCTCACAACTCGAAAAGGTTGCAAAAGATGGTCCTTCACAAGAGAATATCGAGAAGGTGCGCAGTTATATGCTCAAGATTTTTGAAGAGCAGAAGAAAGAGAACGCGGCGTGGACAGAGTGGCTAATGTCTTACTATTTCTACGGCGACGACACCTATACCGAATATGAGAAGATTGTAAACGGCATAACAGCCGATGATATTCGTGACTTCCTGGCCTATATGTTGAAACAGGGTAACCTGATAGAGGTCAGCATGGTTCCTGAAAATTAAATACATATATAAATGGAAGCAGGGCAACTAAATTTAGTTGCCCTGCTTTGTTGTTATGAAGCAATATTAAAAGGCAATACCGGCACGAAAACCAAAGTTGTTCAGATTGTCCTGTTTGTAGCTCATTACGTCGCACTTGTTTGTTGAGAAACTATAATACATTGCAAAGTGAAAACCAATGCTGTTTGGCCAGGGATAATAGTTGAACCCCACTTCTGGCTCCATGTAAAAGCCCCAGGTCTTTTCCTGTGTCAGGAATATGTAATAATAGTTGCAGAACTTTGAATAGCAAGTTCCCAGTTTCATACCAACATAAGGCTGGAAATCGCCTTCGTTGAAACGGTAACGGGCAAGCACTCCAAAGGGGAGACGAAACATCTGGTGCTGTTGGTCGGTGCTTATCGCTTGTGTTGCACTCAACATTATCGTGCGTCGCGAAAGATATTCGTTATTCGTGTGAAAGCTTAGAAAACCACCCAACGCAATATCTTTTGTAACATAATACCCACCTTCGAAATTCATGCCCCATCCACTTGCACTGTTTGAGAAACGGTTGTTGATGGGAATGTTGAACTGCCAATCGAAGTTGTAGTAACTATCGAGGGATATTTGCGCCTTTGTTGTGCTGATACCGCAGGATAAAAGTACTCCCGCAATAAAGATATTTTTTATTATTCGTTTCATAACCTGAAGAATTTAGTTGCACATTTATTTTTTGAGATAAGGCGATTGTGTGAAGGCTTGATTTATTGCACCCATGGTGCGGAAGTAACTTAAATTGCTGCCATTGAGCAGACCACTGATATATGCATTCCAGATAATGGTTAGTTTTCTGTCATTTCTCTCAGTCTTCCTATCGACAAGTTCTCCAATGATGGAGCCTGTGCTATAACTGTAATAGAATGTGAACGGGTAGTACCAGCCACCGCCCCAATTCCAGTATCCGGGATAGTTGTACCACCAGGGGCCGGGGTTACTGCTGAAATAGTATGTGGTGTTCACGTAACTCAACTGCAATACCATATCGGCATTCTCGCCCTTGTCAACAGGTGTATAACCACGAACTTCGAAATTATCGCTGAATGCATTTACAATACGTTGCGAGTTTTCGTTCTTCCAATATTCCGGTTTAGTCTGCTCACCAATTATGAGTATGCTATCGATGACGTAGTATGTGTTGAAACTTGAAAAGTCGGTAGCAGTATCGTAGTTGGTAAGTACCAGATAATCATTGTCAAGTTTGTCGGTATCAGGATCCATCTCACAGGCTGTGAGTGTAAGCAACCCGAGCAATTGCAATATCAGAACTCTTTTCATACAAGTTTTTATTTTTGGTGATTATTTCTTATGCATTAACTTGTGTGCAGGATTGTTTGAGGAGGGCTGCATCTTGTTGTCGAGTTTCACAAGTGTACTGTCCTGCATAAGCTGAAAATTCATTTTTGGATTGCCGTTTGCCGAAACAAATTCATATATAATGGCGGTACTGTCGTTGGGCATACCAATCATAACAAACATATCACCGTTATCGCTTTCAGTAGCAAGGCCCTCATCTATATAATCGGTGGTAATTGTATAAGTACCGTCTGCGTTAAGGTTAATTGTTTGTATTGTAAGAAGCACATCGCCTAAATTACCGTTGTTCATAGGGATGTTCCCCACAAAGGTGTATGTTTGCAGATCACCAATGGTAGAGTCGTTTACCATAAAGATGCTGTCTGTTTCGATGACAGTTCCCTGAGGTACATTACAGCTGCCACAAGAGTTACACGATGTGAAGATGAGCGACAAAATTGTTGCTGAAATAAAAAATACTTTTTTCATTGTTGTTGGTTTTATGGTTATTTGGCAAAATAACACTCCAACCACTAAGTGAGTTTTTAAAAGATTATAAAATTATGTTATGTAATATAAATAGCACAAGCCGCGCCTAAAAAAGCGCGGCTTGTGATGAATTTATAAAATATAGGTTCTTTTTATTCGGTAGGGGGTAATGTTCCGTTTGCAATTACATAACTTGTGGCATACAGTAGATGTTCCTGTTTGCTGCCAAGAGGATAGATAGGATAATAACTTTCGTACTCTCTGACGGCATAATCGGGCAAAGTCGCAGTGAGTGGCGCACCTCCTGCATCGTTTATGTATGCAGTAACAGGGTTTATGTTAAAGGCATAGGGAGAGGAGTAACACTCTGTGTAGAAGTTTGAGCCATTTGCTGTTTCTCCTATAATCTTTACATCATTTGCAATACGTGTGGACTGTATGCTTTTAATAAAAGTATTGATAATGCCTTCAGTTCTGGCGGTAGTTATAATGTAGAGCGGTTTGTTGCTTACATTCACATTACTTGTAGGTATTACAAATGTTTCTGCTGTGGTATTTTCATTATCCTCGTTAAGGGTTTTGCTTAGAGTGCAGAAGTTTGTTCCATGTTTTTCTGCTGGAATAAATATTGCAGCAACCTTTGCGGCATCGGTAATGGATGTGCTGTTATTGTAACGTAGGTCAATTATTATATTGTTTACATTTTCGTCAGCCAATGTGGCTATTTCGTTGTTTATGGCAGCAACTGCATCTTCACCATCGAATGTGTTTATAAGTAGGTAGCCATTTTTCTCTGTTATCTCGTCGAGAGTGGTTGCAACAGGTACGGCGTTGATTTTATACCCGGTTGCGGCAGGCAATGTTATCTGGCCGTGATTTTCCCAATAGTAGGCATTGTTCTCGTCGTCGTATTCGATGGTCTGTATCGTAAGTTCTATCTCGTCTCCACCCATCAGTTTATTGGCAGAACTTGTAGTGAGCCTGTCGCTGTTAATTTCAGATACCCACATTCCGCGTTGGAGACCGGCTGCACTCGCTACGGAGTTTGGCTCTACATACTCGATGAGGGCTGATATTCTGGAAGGATAGAAACCCAATGGGTCACGTAACAGTGTGCATTTTATACCATAGTTGGTAATTTCCGTTGCATCACTGAAAAAAGATGTTTTGTCGGTGGTGGTTAGCAATTTCTTGAAGAATTGCTGTGGGGTGGAGAAGAATGTTTTTTGATCCACCTCGCCAATGCTTCCCGACCACAAATAAACCTCTTTCATCGTTGAGTATATCCATTGGTTCTCTTGTGTCATTGTATAGAACTCATCGGAACGATCGTCGCCGCAACTGCACAGGATTGTTACCAGTGCAGACAATGCTATTAGTATGTTAAATCTCTTTTTCATAGTGGCAAATTTACTCCTTATTCGTGTCAAATGCAAAGGTCGTGCGCTTTTTTTCTTCTTATAATACTATTCAATAAAAAATAAAGAGGGCACGTTAACGTACCCTCTTATTTTGAGCAATTACTGCCAAAAGATCGATTAAGCCTCAGCGGGAGCCTCAGTTGCCTCCTCAGCGGGTGCCTCTGTGTTCTCAGCAGCTGCAGCAGCCTCAGCCTCAGCCTTAGCAAGAGCCTCTGCGGCTTTCTTGTCTGCTACCTTCTTGGCGATAGCTGCGTTTACCTCTTTCTCAGCCTCCAAACGTGCTTTCTTTGCATCACGTTTTGCCTGCTCCTCGGCGCTCTTGATACCGTTCAATGCGTTCTCCTTAGCTGTTTTCCAAGCGTCGAATTTTGCCTGAGCGGCAGCCTCGTCAAATGCACCTTTCTTAACACCGCCCTGCAAGTGTTTCATCATATAAACACCCTGTGAAGAGAGAATGCTACGAACTGTGTCGGTAGGAGTTGCACCATTGTTTACCCACCACAATGCTCTCTCGAAGTTGATATCGATAGTAGCAGGGTTTGTGTTGGGGTTGTAGGTACCGATTTTCTCGGTAAACTTTCCATCACGTGGAGCTCTCGAATCTGCAATCACGATAGAGTAGAATGCGTAGTGTTTACGACCTCTTCTCTGTAGTCTGATTTTTGTTGCCATTTTTAAATGTTTTTAGTTTGTTAAAGATTTGAGTTAGCCGATAACTCGTATCGGCGGTGCAAAAGTACTACTTTTTTGCTTAACAGCCAACATTTTCGGTGCTTTTATCGGTTTTTTCGTGGCGGTTTTTGCCTTTTTTCTCTCTTTCTCGGGAAAAAATAGTAAATTCGCCAAAGAAAAATATAAATCAGTATCGCTATGCATACGTCGTTGTGGTTCAAAATATGGAATGCACTTAACTATATTTATGGTTTTTTGCAATTTGGAAGTATGCTTAAATTGCGCTCTTTTAAAGGGGTGTACAAAGGGAAAAGGTGCTTTATAGTGGGTAACGGCCCCAGTTTGCATGCCGAAGATTTACGCCAGCTCTATGAGCGTGGTGAGTTTATTTTTGCCTGTAACTCACTAATTAAATTGTTTGAAGAAATCGGGTTCGAACCTTCGTTCTACTTTGCGCAGGATAACAAAATTATCCTTGACAATAAAGAGAGCATAGAAAACTATAAAGGTGTAAAGTTTATAAAGGCGCACTATGCAAAGCGTTATCACCTTAACGATGCCATATATTACAATATGCTGTATAACCCAAGAGGCTTTTCATCAAACCTGCCGTTTGTGGTTTACAGTGGGCAAACCGTAACTTATTCAATGATACAATTTGCCGCATATATGGGCTTTAGTGAAATTTACCTTATTGGCGTCGATTGCAATTACTCACCTAAAAACAATACGATTTCGGCCGACAGCTATTTTGACGCAAGGCTCTACAACAACGGCCGTGAATACTCTGCGCCCGAAGTTGACACTAACCTCATTGCTTACGATTGCGCACGAACAGCTTGTGAACAAAAGGGTGTGAAAATATTCAATGCTTCGCGAGGTGGCAAGCTTGAAATCTTTCCACGAATAAGTTTTGACGAAGTTATGTCGAGTAAATAATTTACTCCTTGATGAGCAAACTGTCGATTTTTGCTACTAGCCCGGCAAATTCTTCCTCGTTGAACAAGCGGGTGAGTTTTATAATTTTTCCGTCTTTATCAATTAGTACGTTGCGTGTAATTCCGGAATTACGTTCGGCATACGCTGCAAACACCTCGGCTGCGGTATCAAGAGCCATTGGGTAGGTGGTACCTACTTTTAAAGTATAGGCATCTACAATCTCTTTCGACTCTTCACGGTCAACTCCAACCAACACAAAGGCCGGGTTCTCTTTGTGGCGTTGCCATATTTCCTTTTCAATGTGCGGCATTTCGCGACGGCACACACCACACCAGCTTGCGGTAAATTGCAACATGACTACTTTTCCACGTTGTTGCGATAGGGTAAAAGTTTCACCACTGGTAAGCGGGAGTGTGAAATCGGGCGCAGTGTCACCAACCTTAACAAGATATTGATGTTCGTAAATGGTTTGCTCTATAGGCTTTTGAATTGTTTCACCTGTATCTTTCTTGTTACCACATGCAACGAGAATTGGAAGGAGTAAGAAAAACAGTCGTTTCATAATTTTATTCAATATTTTAATATGCAGAAAGTGCTGTGTTTACTGCTTGAATGTACTTTTCGGCTGAGGTGGATTTTAGTATAGCCTTTCGATAACGCTTTTCCATGTCGGGTAACAGATATTCCCAATATGGTTTTATTTTGCTCAACAGTTGAGTGTTTCCTTGCAGGCGTGTACTCATTGAATGAAGCATCTGGTCGTGCATTGTTTGTACAAGAGTACGCATTTCGTTTCGTGATAGGGGAGTACCCGATTTGTATTCACGACCTAATGCCGGGTTTGCAAGCAACCCGCGACCAATCATAATTCCTTGCAGATGCGGGAATTGCCCTTCAATGGATTTTATATCCTCAACGCTGGTTATGTCGCCGTTGTATATCAACGGGTGCCGGCATAATTCGCTAAATTCGGCAAAGGCATCACGGTCGGCCGGTTGACGATATTGCTCAATGCCAAGACGAGGATGCATTGTTATGTGCGATAATGGGGCATCGTTCAATATTTCGACAATAGCCTTACATTCATCTTTATTTTCCCAACCGAGTCGCATTTTTACCGAAAAAGTAAATTCCGGTAACATTTTTACCTCTTGCATAAGAGCAGAGACCATATTGGGAAAAGGTAAAATGCCGGCACCATGTTTCTTTCGCGCTTGCAAAGGGAAAGAGCAACCCATATTTATGTCTATTTTCTTATACCCTTCGTTTCTTATAAGCTGCACAAGAGGACGCATCTCCTCGGGTGTTGCAGCAATTATCTGTGGTACAAGATTTCCTATAGCATTGTTCTTGCGCTCTATGTCACGAATGTCTTTATTGCGTATTTCTCCGTGCTCATATCTGATGAACGGTGTGAAGTATTCCTCAATACCGCCGAATATTTCATTGTGCAGATTACGCCACAGAGCCTCTGTAAACCCTTGCAATGGAGCCGAATATATTTTCATTGTGCTGGTTTCATTATTTACGTACAAAATTAGATGAAAAGTAAACTAAATTAAAACAAATTCAAGCCTTTTTGATATTGAAGTGTTTCGTGTTATTTTTGCAGCATGAAAAGAATGTGTTTATTCATACTCCTTGCTTCTATTTTTGTAAGTTTCTTCTCATGCTCAAACGAGGATGTGGAGAGTACATTGCAAGTAATAACCAGAAATGTAGTTGTTCCGGACACTGATTCCGATGGAGAAACGACCGCCTTGGAAAAGACATTCTCATACATAGATAATTATAATAAGGAGAATGATTTTTCCATACATTCGGGCAAAATAAAGTTTGTTGCGAAAATTGATAATTGCCCGGCAGAAATAATACAATGGGAGGAGCCAAACTCCAATGCCATTATTCAAAAAATAACGACAAACTGTCGCGTAAAGACAACGTATAAAGACGACTTTCTTAAAAGCCCCGATTATCTATCGCGCCATTACACCAGAAAGCTTATCGTCGCATGCTCTGAAATGTTATCGACCGCAGTTCGTAGATATTCCACAGGCCTGTGGAGTGATTGGACTTATAACAACGAATTCTACGATATCTCCACCAATCACGGTAAAAACATTGCGTTCTTCGGAGGCTCTTTTGCGCATAATTTGAGAGACAAGGGTACATCTGCAAAAGGTTTTGGCTTTTATCACAATGGGGAAATAACTTCGTTACAGAACTTTATCGCCGACATTTTTGCATCGAAACATACGGGGAACTATGCACAATCAGGACAGGGTGTATATACAGGAAATCAAAAGGGGACAAGTAATACTTGCTTTCATTACAATTTGTACGAGCAAGTAAAGTATGCCTTGGAATTTTCGCAAGAGAAAGATTTTGATTACGATTTGTTTCTTTTGTTTGGTGGCGTCAATGACTGTTCTGTAAATGTGCCGATAGGAAATATCAACGACCCGGCAGGGGATAATTCTTATATTGCAAGTTTTAAAAAAGCAATAGAACTAATAAGAAGGAATAATCCCAATGCCAGTATTTACTTATTGACATCATTCCCGGTGTTTTGTGATTCTCCATATTACGATTCACTATACAAATATGTGCAGGCGAACATAGAACTTGCCGAATTTTATAAATTACCAATGTTTGATATATTCAATAGCAGTCTTTTCACAGAAAACAATCATGTACAATATTATCTGTTCGACGATGTGCATCCTAACGGAAATGGATATAGCATAGTAGCTTCAAATATAATAAATCTTATATCGGAATAGTTGCTTACGTTTCAGTGAAGTTTCAGCTCTTAATTCTTTGATGTTTTTTTGAATAGGATAGTATATTTATATTTATTTTAAAATTATATTAAACATAATATTTATTATCCACGTTTACAAATGTAAATATTATGTCAAAACCTAAATTGTTGAGTATTTTACAAAACCTTTCGCGTACAAAGGATATACGCGGTTTGATTGCTGCCTTGTATTACATTGGCGAAGTGCATCCCTGGTACACCTTTTATTATTCTCGTGTTCAAACTTTGTTTACTGAACTTGAAGAACTGTCTCCATTGCCTTTTTTTTCGCTTTTGGAAGATTTTAAGAAATTGCCAAGACCAGTCGCTTATTACTATAAATACAATTTGAAAGGAGGTGTTACAAATGAGAAAACGACGCAGGAGTAGAAAACCCCGCAGAGTAAGAGGTTACTTTAATTCGCGTGGTGGTATAAGATTCTAGCTATGGATTCTATTAAGTGTATTAACCCTATTTATCGTAATGGCTTTTTATGCCCCTGCGGTAAATGTATGTGGTGTAAAGAACGACGTGCTAATGATTGGATAATACGTCTTAACGTAGAGTATTTAAATCATCTCTCATCTCTTTTTGTTACATTGACATATGATGACGAACATTTGCCACGTTCCCCCACTGGTTTTCCTATTATCAATAAACACGATTTACAATTATTTTTTCGCTATTTAAGAAGAAGATGTTATGCTTTTAAATATTTTGCTATTGCTGAATATGGACCTACCACGTTGCGTCCTCATTACCATATTATTATGTTCGGTCTTGATGCTCTTGCTATGCAAGATATCGCCGAATGTTGGCAAGGTGGATTTGTTTCTGTGTATCCTGTTCGTGGCGGAAGCATTAATTATGTATCTCGTTATTCTCTTATGTATGCCGAATTGCCAGGCTACTTACTTGAGAAACCTTATAAACCTTTTATGATATGTAGTAAGGGAATTGGTCGTTCTTATGTAGATGATAAAGATATAGTCAACTATCACATATATACTATGGATACGTCTTATAATATGAACGGATATACTAAACCACTACCCCGCTATTATCGTGATAAAATATTTGTAGATGATGTAAAAGAAAATATGTCGCATGACTGGTTGGTTACTAGTCGTAAAATGCGTGCTGAAGATACATTGCAAAGAACCTTTGACTTTGATAAATGGAAACAAAAAAGAAATATGCATAAACTTCGTTACGATAGATTTGTGCAAAAAGTAAAAAACGAATTTACAAAAAAAGCAAAAATATGATAAGGAAGATATTTATACACGATTGGATGACTGCACGTGATAATAATATGACTAAAGCGATGATGCGTCTTTTGCTTGCTGAACGTGCAAAACTTCTACCTTTTGAGTATAATCGGTTTTATTTTGAACTTATGGAACATATACTTTGTAGGTTGTATAAAGTGCAAAAAGAGCCTATTATCACAAATGATATGATGCTTTTGTTGCGTTCGCTCCCTGGTTATACAGAATCAAGTGAGACACCCCGTTGTAATAAATGCCCCATTATTGTAGAAAATCAATTAACATTTAATTTTAAAGAAAATGAGTAGAAAAAACCGCTTATTTAATTCCGTTCGCAGTCTTGTCAAACCGCGTTCGAATCAAGATTTGTCACGTACAAATAAAATGTCGTTGCGTATGGCTCAACTCGTTCCTTGCGTTGTCGAGCCGTCAATACCTGGTGATACAATGTGGCTTGGTCAAAACGCATTGTGCAGATTTGCGCCTATGAGTGCGCCAATTATGCATAATATCAATATGAAAACCTTTTATTTCAATGTGCCTATGCGCCTTATTTATGATAAATGGGAAGAATTTATCACTGGTGGCGAAGATGGTATGAGCGCGCCCCAGTTCCCCGTATTGCGCTTTACTGCTGGCACAAGAGTAAATGCATTCTTCTATGAAATGATGTTTGTAAATGGTAGTCTTACTGATTATTTGGGCTTTTCCACTAAACCCGTGTCTGTTATTCGTGATATAGCGAATGCTAATGATGACCAGATACCGATTCAGGCTAATTTTGATATAGATTTGACTCCGTTCCTTGCTTACCAGTTGATTTGGAATGAGTATTTCCGTGACCAAAATGTTGATGACGAATTTAAAGTAAATGACCTTTACGAAGAATACGGCGGTATTGTGCTTGCTGAAGATATATCATTTGGAAGTGATTTTACTGCAAATGATGATTTGTCCGAGTGGATATTTAACCTTATTTCCTTGCGTAAAAAATGCTGGGATAAAAATTATTTTACGTCTGGTCTCCCCTCTCCCCAACGCGGTCAAGCGGTTGAGATTCCTATAAGTGGCCAAGTTGAATATATACCCTATAATGACGAACGCAGAGGTTCTATTACACAATCTCGTGAACGTGGTGGTCTTGTCAATATAGATACTGGCGATGGTGTTGGGTTTGCCTTTCAAGTGAATGCGAAAGCAAAAGGAGCGAGCGATAATGTTGATTCAAATCTTCTCACTGACCAAAACTCCACTAAAAATTACGAGTATGACCCTGGCGATTCACTCCAGGTACACACTGGCAATGCTGACGTAACCGAGTTGCGCCGTGCTATTAAATTACAAGAGTTCCTTGAGGCAATGTCACGTGGTGGCTCTCGCTACATCGAGCAAATGAAAACTATGTTCGGTGTGTCCTCTTCCGATGCCCGTCTGCAACGTCCCGAATTTCTTGGTGCAGTAAAACAACCCGTTATAATTAGCGAGGTATTGCAAACAAGTGAGTCGGCTAATACTCCCCAGGGTAATATGGCTGGTCGTGCTGTTTCTGCTGGTTCTCAACGTGCTTTTAGTAAATTCCACGAAGAACATAGCCTTGTTGTAGGTCTTGTTTGTATTATGCCCGATTTCGATGTATATAACGGACTTCCTCGCAAGTACACTAAATTTGACCGATTGGACTATTATTGGCATCAGTTTGACCACATTGGCGAGCAAGAGATACGCAACAGTGAGTTATACTTCGATGCACTAACGCAACCTATCGCAAGCGGTACATTTGCCTATGCTCCACGATATAGTGAGTATAAATCGGCACAAAATGAGATACATGGAGAGTTTAAAGATACATTGGACTTTTGGCACATGGGTTTTGAGTATGATAGAGTCCCGCTTTTAAATAGTGATTTCCTTCGCCCCAGCGAGGTGCTTTTAAATCGCCCCTTTGCTGTCAACGGCACTGAACAAATTTATCTTGAAATGTACTTCGACTTTACCGCTAAACGTATGATGTCGAGAATGTCAACACCTAAAATAGATTGATATGAGTTGGAATACTGCTGATTGGAAATATTTTATTTACATCGTGAATCAAATTTTTAAAACATTATGGAACGTATGGAAAAAGAAGTGAAAAAACCCCGCATACGTGATATTTATAACCACGTACATACGAAAGTTGTTGTACAAGGTGTTTCGTGCACTTTGCCTAATCAGTCAATGACGGTAAAAGAGATATACAACCGTTATGTCGTTGGTGCACCTCTTCCGCCTATGAGTGTGCGTGAATGGAATAGCGACCCCGAAGATAGTCGTTTAGTTGTGCCCGACTTTTCTAAAATGGATTTGGCTGATATAGCCGACTATAAACTTCGTCTTGCCGAGCGAGAAGAGTATTTGCGTGAAATTTTACAAGAGCAGAAACGTGCAGAGGATTTACAATCCTCTGCCGAATCTGCTCAATCCTCGGAAACACCCTAAAAAGTGTATTCCCGTGAGATAGCGCGCGTAAGCGCGCTACCCTCACATATGCGCGCTCAGCGCGCCCGCGCATATTATACTTGATAAATATGCGCTGGTTGGTACTCGCCGGGTGCGATGCCGAGAATTTAGAAACGAACGAAGTGAAGTGCCGAAATTATTCGGGTTCGTACCCTAAGAGTAGCCAACCAAATTACACGGAGTTGACTAATAAGGTTGTTGAGAAAACTGCCCTAAAAGAAAGAACTGCCGTAATCGATAATGGAAAATAAAAAAAAACTAACTTTTAATTTTTTTTGAAAAATGAGTAAAGAATCTTCTGCACAAAGTCACGACTTTGGAATGGCACAATTTGCTTATGCAAATAATTTGGCGATGTGGCATAGACAAAATGAGTATAACTCCCCCGCTAATCAGTTGGCAAGATACCAGGATGCGGGCTTAAATCCAAATTTGATGTATGGCAATATTTCGAGTGGTAACGCTACACAAATGCCACAAATGCAAAAACCTAATACCTACGTTGAAAAAACTTTTGCACAAAGGTTACAAGAGAACCTTGCCCCCGTTTTGAATTTCTTTCAAGGTTATAGCCAGGTAAAAAAAGATGAGGCACAAATAAATTTGCTTAATAGTCAAGCATCTTATGTTGACCAACAACGCCAGGAAAGTTTTAACCGAACAAATTATTGGTTGCATCACGCAGGTTTGGAAGGTCTAAACTACGAGGAGAAACAAGCAGCACGACAATATTTCGCTGATAATGCTTATTACAACAACGAAATTTTACATTCTAACTATCGCCAAGGTTTGATGCAAGAAAATATACAATATGACTTGTTAAAGCATAGAGAATTTGAGCGCGCTGCGCGTAAAGTTGAACATAATCTTGAAAAATCGAAATTATCTTTTGCTCAAAAGATGGAAACAAAGCGTTATTTGGAAGATATGCGTCAATTTAATACACGTATGCGTTATGATATTCAAAAATATAACGCTGATTCTAAATTCCGCGCTGCCACTTTCAATGCAGATTATAATCAACGAGAGAACCATTTTACACGTCAACAACGATTTAAATGGGCTGATAGTTTCTTCAATCACGCTACCGACTTGTTAAATATTTTTGTGAAAAAATAGTTTATAATTAAAATTATTGTTACATTTGCCCGCGTTATGGATTACGAGACGCACAGATTTATAAATATTTTGCTTTTGATAGGCTTGATTATATTCGCTTTTAAGGCTGGTATTGTTATTCTTGGTTTATACGCTGACTATGTAAGTAGATGATTATAAATAATTTTTTCTTTTAAACACAATATTTATTATCCACGAATAGGGGCTAAGATTCGCAAATAAGGTTTTTACACCTGTTTTATATAAATAATGAGGATTTTTATATACATTTGCACGCTAGTAAATAAAAGAAGAAATTATGCCTGAATTATCGGAAAGAGCAGTGCTTATGCCTTCGTCGCCAATTAGAAAATTGGCACCATATGCAAATGAGGCAAAAGCTCGTGGTATTAAAGTATATCATCTTAATATTGGTCAGCCCGACCTTGATTCGCCAGAAGTTGCTATTGAGGCGATAAAAAAAATAGACCGTAAAATTCTTGAGTACAGCCCAAGCGACGGTTTCTTGTCATTGCGTGAGAAACTTGTTGGTTATTACGACCAGTACCAGATTAAGCTAAAAGCCGATGATATAATTGTCACTGCCGGAGGCTCCGAGGCTGTGTTGTTTGCCTTCATGTCGTGCCTTAACCCTGGTGACGAGATTATAGTTCCAGAGCCTGCTTATGCCAACTATATGGCATTTGCGATATCGGCAGGTGCTGTTATACGTCCTATACGTTCTACAATTGAGGAATCTTTTGCATTGCCTCCTATGGAGCGTTTCGAAGAACTTATAAACGAGCGCACACGTGGTATTCTCATTTGTAACCCCAATAACCCTACCGGTTATCTCTACACACGCAGTGAGATGAACCGCATACGCGACCTTGTGAAGAAACACAATCTTTTCCTCTTTTCCGATGAGGTTTATCGCGAGTTCATCTACACCGGTTCGCCTTACATTTCGGCTTGCCACCTTGAAGGCATTGAGGAAAACGTTGTTCTTATTGACTCTGTATCAAAGCGTTACTCGGAGTGTGGTTTGCGCATTGGTGCCCTTATAACAAAGAACAAGGCTTTGCGCCAGGCTGTTATGAAATTCTGCCAGGCACGTTTGAGCCCTCCTTTGCTTGGCCAGATTGCAGCCGAGGCATCGTTGGATGCTCCTCGTTCATACGCAATAAACACTTACGAGAAATACATTGAGCGTCGTAACTGCCTTATCGATGAATTGAACAAATTGCCGGGTGTGTACTCCCCTATCCCTATGGGTGCATTCTACACAGTGGCACGCCTTCCCATCGACGACAGCGACAAGTTCTGCGAATGGTGTTTGACCGACTTCTCTTACGAGGGAGAGACTATTATGATGGCACCGGCTTCCGGTTTTTACTCCAATGAAGGTTATGGCAAGAACGAGGTACGTATCGCTTATGCAATTGACAAAGCCGACCTTAAACGCGCGATATTCATCTTGGGAAAAGCGCTTGAACAATACCCCGGTCGCGTTGATATGAAATAATTTTTAAGTTTTCTATAAAAGAACAAAAGGCTGTATTTTCAAAGTACAGCCTTTTATGCTTTCAGTATGTAAAACAAAAAACAGGTCACTATAAAAGTGACCTGTTTGTATAATTTAAGGAGTGATTATTATTCCTCAAAACCATTGGGGTTGTTCTTCTGCCAGTTCCAGCTATCGCGGCACATCTCCTCGATACCGAATTGTGCTTTCCAACCAAGCTCTGCTTCTGCTTTTGCAGGATTGCAATAGCAAGTAGCGATATCACCCGGACGGCGGGGCTTGATGGCATAGGGAACGGGAACACCGTTGGCTTTCTCAAATGCCTTAACAACGTCGAGTACTGAATAACCGTGACCTGTACCAATGTTGTAGATGGCAATACCCTTCTTCTCAACAATAGCTTTCAATGCTGCTACGTGAGCGCGTGCAAGGTCAACAACGTGGATGTAGTCGCGTACACCTGTACCATCGTGTGTATCGTAATCGTCGCCAAACACACCGAGCTCAGCGCGTTTACCAACGGCAGTCTGTGTGATATAAGGCATTAAGTTGTTGGGGATACCATTGGGATTCTCACCAATTGTACCGCTCTTGTGTGCGCCAATGGGGTTGAAGTAACGGAGCAATACAATGTTCCACTCGTTGTCGGCTTTCTGAATATCCATAAGAACCTCTTCGAGCATAGATTTCGTCTGGCCGTAGGGGTTTGTGCAGTGACCTTTGGGGCACTCCTCTGTGATGGGGATGATAGCGGGATCACCGTAAACGGTTGCGCTTGAAGAGAAAATCATATTCTTGCAGCCGTTCTTGCGCATAACATCGGCGAGAACGAAAGTTCCGTTCATATTGTTCTCGTAGTACTCGAGGGGTTTTGCACAGCTCTCACCCACAGCTTTCAAACCTGCAAAGTGAATACAAGCATCAAACTTGTGCTCGTCAAAAACCTTCTGCAAGCCTTCGCGGTCACGGATGTCAACTTTGTAGAAAGGAACTTCCTTACCGATAATCTTAGCAACACGTTTCAATGAAATGGGAGATGAGTTGTCCAAGTTGTCAACTACTACAGCTTCGTGACCAGCCTCGGTAAGCTCAATCAAGGTGTGGCTTCCAATGAAACCTGCACCACCAGTTAAAAGGATTTTCATTTTATTTGTTTTATTGGTTAGTGATTCTAATTGAGGTATTTTAGGACCTATGCTACAAAATTATATATTCTTTTCAAGAATACAAATTCTTTATCTTTTTTTTATTGGGGATACGTGTAAAACAGGCCTAATTATTCTTTATCAATTTTCAAGTGTTTAATACGCGATATTATCGCCCCACGCTTACGCTGAAAATGGTCGGCAATCTCGTCAAAAGACAATTGTTCGGCTACAAAATCGCGTAAAGCATTATCTTCTTCCTCTTCCCAGGGTTTATAAGCGTTGGGATATTCGGCTTTTGCAGCCTCTTCGGAATATACAGGCTCGCCTGTGAGTTTTTTGTACGCCTTTAAGTATCGTTTTAGTCGTTTGATATCCTTGTCCGAGAGATACGGCAAGCGAGTGATATCCATATTGTCTTTGAGGTCGTGTAACTTTACTGCAGTTGCAAGCTCGTTCTTTTTTACACGAGCGATGAATTTGTCGTATGGCTCAGTTGGAGAGGTCTTTGTAATGCAACGCAAGGCTGCCAATATGTGCGGAGGAAATCCTTCCTCAGCAAGTGCATCGAAAGTCCAGTCGCTGTCCTCCACTACATCGTGCAGCACTGCAAGAATTTTCTCGTCGGTGGTTGTGCAGGCATCCATTACACGCAGAGGGTGTTCTATGTAGGGCGCACCGGCTTTGTCTGTCTGCCCACCGTGAGCTTCCGTTGCAATCTCAATAGCGCGTTTCAATAACTTGTTACTCATAAAATCAATTAAGTGGAAGATTTACTTTTTGGCAAACATAACCCAAACGCAAAAGCTCGAGACTCGCACCTATGCGGAACATAATCTTAACCACACGGGTGTAGGCATAAAAGGCTGTTGGGCTTTGCGGCTCAATATTTTCGTGACGCATAAGAGTGAGCGCCTTTTGTGCAAGGCGACG
This sequence comes from Bacteroidaceae bacterium, assembly GCA_045631205.1. GTDB lineage: Bacteria > Bacteroidota > Bacteroidia > Bacteroidales > Bacteroidaceae > HGM04593. Next base: position 65,073 of record JAZQUI010000002.1, on the reverse strand, counting down.
CATCATAGCCTCGATCTCGACACAATCTTTCGATTCGGGAGCAAGTTGCAGAATGTTGTACAGAATATTTTCGTCCATATCGTCGAAACCTTGTGCCCCATAAAAATCCTTGTATGGGCGTTCTTTCAAGGTTTCCCACTCTTTGTCCCAGTCGTTTGCTACTGCCATACCCAAATAGCCTGCCCAAGCTATGGAAACTGTGGGATAATCACTTATCTGCGGAATAGCATCGTGCAGATATTCGGGCGCGAGTTCATTCCAACGCTCCTCCACATCTTGCGATGAAGGCAACACAGCTGTTACCGGTATGTAAGATGTGCACAAACTTAAAAGTTCGCTATGTACTTTCTGTTCAAAACTCTCGAGATATGCAGAATTGTCGGGATTACTCATTGTTGATATTCTTTAAAGATTAGCCATTGCACTCGTGATGCGAACATCCTTCGCCCGAGTCTGTTATTTTCCCGGCAAGATAAGCGGCAACAAGTTCGTCAATATTACCGCTTTGCCCACGAACGACTTTTATTTCGTTTGATTCGAGCACATTTCTTGCTCCTTCTCCCATATTCCCTGCCAGCATCACCTGTACGCCCTTCTGGCGCAACACTAGTGCAATGCCCGACTTGCATCCGCAACCTTGTGGCGAAGGAAGGATTTCTTTCATCTTCACTACTCCATCGTTAATGGTGAATATGGTATAATGGTCACAATGTCCGAAATGGTTATCGACCATATTGTCACGTGTAGGTACAGCTATTTTCATTACGCTTCTTTGTTTAAAATTATCAATGCTGCAATAACTCCGGGAACCCATCCGCAAGAGGTTAGCAAAAGGACTATAATAAAAGATCCGCATCCCTTGTCTATCACAGCCAAGGGCGGAAAAAAGATTGCTAAAATAACTCTTATAAGTGACATTGTCTTATCTGTTTTATTTTGTAAATATACAACAATATTCGCAAATTGCAAAATCCTTATGATTGTCTTGCTGCGCGACTGTAATTAACCAATATCACTCCGGCAAAAACTGTTGCAGCAGCAATGCATTTACCCCACCCTAATGTATCCATACCTATATATATGCTTATGGCCGTTGCTACTATTGGTTGCATATAAGAATACATACTCACAAGTGTTGGGCGCAGATGTTTTTGTCCTACAGGTATAAGGAAGTAGGTAATAAAAGTTGAAAAAACGATTGTGAAAAGCACCTCTCCTATAAGTTTTGTCGGCCAGGCAGCATAGTTTGATGTAAAAATCTCGCTACCGGCAAACGGCATTGCCAGCAGAGAGGAGAAGAGAAATATCCACTTCATAAATGTTATTACTGAATAACGCATTATAAGCGGCTTGAATACACCCAAATATACGGAAAAGCAGAATCCGTTCATAAATAGCATAAATACGCCCAAAGGCTCCGTGGCAGTGGCTCCACCGGCAGATGTTACGCTGTTCATAATTAGAAACATTACACCCGACAAACTCAATAGCACACCACCCGCCTTTTTGATTGTAATAGGCTCTTTAAGGACAATGGCTGCAATGAACATAGTGTATATGGGGGAAAGAGCTGTCATTATGGAGCAATCCATAGGAGTAATGTGGGATATTCCCACCAAAAAGGTTATCTGGGTGAGAAAGAATCCGGTGAACGACGCTGCAAAGATCCTCAACACATCCTTTGGAGCAACTTTTTCATGCGGCATAAAGAGGGATGCAATCCAAAAGATTAAGCCTGCGCCCAACGAACGCAGCCCGAAAAGTGCCATAGGCGATAGAAGCCCGCTGCCCATCATATCTTTTGAGACAATAATATTGAGCCCGAATATCACATAGGCCAAAAAACAGGCAAGGTGTCCTTTTATATTATCTTTTTCCATTATTCGTTGAGTTCCTCTTTGCTTTGTGCAAAATTACTAAAAAAAGCGGTAACGAATAACTTTTTAACCGCCTATGACCAAGTGGTGCTATATTTTTACTATTTTCGCGCGTTAAAATTTGTTACGATGAAAAGAAAAATAGTTTTTTCAGCACTGTTGATGCTTTTAGGTATAAGCTTTGCAAAAGCTGATGGCGAAACAACAATGCCTTTTACCAAGAAAATAAACTTCGGCATTTCCACAACCACCTACCCCGACGGTAATGCGGCGAAGTCTCTTGAAACAAAAGCCGAAACCAGCTCTTTGGATTTTGAAATCGGGTTGAGCAAGTTGCGATTGTTCGGGTACGGACAAATGTGGTACGACTACAAACGAGTGAACCAGGAAAACACCAACGGTGGCGAGGTGAAACGTATAATACTTATGGCCGATGCGCAGATAACAAAGCAATTGAGTTTCTTCCTTATGTACGATGCAGCAGCGTCGGAATTGCACGAATATTATGCACAATATGCCTTCAAGCCTTGGGCGCAGTTGCGTGTAGGACAATTCAAACAACCCTTTACACTTGAAAGCCTTTATTCGCCCACATATTTGAGTACAATATTATTCGACCCCTCGGTTCTTTACCTTGCCGGTATTGCAAGCGACCCTCTCGTAGGCAACAATGTAGCACGCGATATGGGAGTAATGTTTACCGGTGATTTCTGGAAAAACAAGAACGGACGTTATCTTATGAATTACAGCATTGGTGTATTCAACGGCCCCGGTATGAACCAAAAAGAGAATAACAGCCAAAAGGATGTAATAGGAATGCTGAAATATATGCCCTGCAAGAACTTCCTTATCGAAGGTTCTTTCCTTGTGGGAACTGGGCACGCACAAGCATCTTCGGTATATGGTAGAATAAATGCCGGCGACGATTACTCTCGCCATCGCTGGAACGTGGGTATTGAGGCAACCTTTGCACCTTTCTACCTGCGCAGTGAATATATACAAGGATGTGATGGTGGTATACACTCACGTGGAGGTTATGTAAACTTACTGTATACCCCGGTAAAGAAGTTCGATATTATACTCAATTGGGATTACCTCGACAAGAATACCCGTTTGAGCAAAAAAGCACAAGCCGACTTTGGCAAATGGGTTACCGAGCAACATACATACACTGCCGGTGCACAATATTGGATTTACAAGCGTTGTCGCCTTTCGGCACATTTCGTTTATACACGCCCGCGTGTAGGAGCAATTACCCGCGAATTTATTTCTCAATTACAGATATCGTTCTAAAAAAAAGATTACAGGCATCGGAATTCCGATGCCTGTAATCTTTTTAAGAATCTGAATGAAACAGTATTATTGCAACGGCACTGAATAGAATACCCGTTGACCGGCAGGGCTGTAACCCGAAATGAAAAGTACCGGTTCTGTGGAGGCGTTAGCTTGTTTCACTACCTTTTGTAACTCTTCTATTGTGCGTATAGCTGTACCGTTTACTTTCTGTATTACAACGCCCTTTTTGAGCCCGAATTTTGAGAAGAGTCCGTCGCCGATATTTGTCACTTTTAAGCCGTGTGAAATCTTGAAGAACTGTTTCTCCTTCTCGTCAATGGGTTTGAATTCTGCTCCAAGGATATCTATATCGATATTTTTAACGACATTAGTATTGCCTTGTACATTTACCAGTGTTACATCAAAATCCTTTTCTTTTTTGCCACGAAGCACTTTTACTTCAACCTTGGCGCCGGGCATTGTCTTGGCAAGCGTTTCCTGCAATTCGGCCATTGTCTTTATGGGCTTGCCGTTAAAACCTATAATAACATCGCCCTTTTCTATACCGGCACTTTTTGCAGCACCGTCTTCGGTAACATCAGAAACATAGACTCCGTCAACTGTGCCAAGGTTCTCTTTTTCGTTGAGTTCGGCAGTCACTGTACCGCCAACAATTCCTAATACTGCACGCTGTACTGTGCCGAACTCTTTAAGGTCAGACACAACCTTTGTCATAATGGATGTGGGGATGGCAAAACCATAGCCTGCATACGAGCCTGTCGGCGAAGAAAGCACAGAATTTATGCCAACCAATTCGCCTTTTGCATTAACAAGTGCGCCACCGCTGTTACCTTGGTTTATGGCTGCATCTGTCTGTATAAACGACTCTATACCGCCATTATAAACGCCCAATGAGCGAGCCTTTGCACTTACAATGCCGGCTGTAACGGTTGATGTAAGGTTGAAAGGGTTACCAACGGCTAATACCCACTCGCCGATCTTTAGATTGTCACTGTCGCCCACAATAAGGAATGGAAGTTTGTCGTCGGTTTCTATCTTTACAAGAGCTAGGTCGGTGTTGGCATCGGTTCCGACAAGCCTTGCTGGGAAAGTTCGATTATCGTTCAATGTCACCTGAATTTCATCGGCGCCTTCAATAACGTGATTATTGGTAACAATGTAACCATCGTCACTCAAAATAACACCAGAACCAAAGCCTACACGAGGTTGTGTCTGCACACGTTGCTGTCGTCCCATACCATCACCAAAGAAGAAATCATAGATGTCGGGAGCGCGGCGTATAACAGCTGTTTTTCCTTTTTCGGTAGATTTAATATGTACTACGGCGTGTACCGATTTCTCCGCAGCATCAGTAAGGTCGGTACGTTGCAAACCCTCGGGCGCAGCAAAGGCTGCTTTTGTTATGAAGGAGTTTTGTGCCGGTGAACTAATAATAGTTTCGTTGATGGAATTGCTTGTTGTTCGATACGCAGTGTACCCTGCTACGGCAGCACTTGTGGCAATTACGCTTGTAACGAGAAATAAATTTCTAAATATCTTTTTCATAATCTAAAAAATTATTTATGTTAATCTGTTCTTTAATTGTTAACAAAATAGTGGGGTTGTTTCACTGTTTCTGGCGCAAATATAGTGTAATGAATGCTACTCTCAATAGAATCAATCCCATTTTTGGTTCTATTTAACAATACAGACAATCTTTTAACAATAATTTAATGCGCACGGCTTTTGTTTCACATTTGTTAAAACCAAAATGCGCTTTAATTTTCTTTTTCGGCGAAAAAAGAGTACCTTTGCAACAGAATAGAATCACAGTCGGCCGGCTTGTCGCTGTTGTCGCAAGACAAAAGAGGAAAGTCCGGGCAGCACAGAGCACTCCACTTCCTAACAGAAAGCTGTCTGTAAAGGCGGAGTAACGCAGAAGAAAATAACCGCCCGCAAGGGTAAGGGTGAGAAGGCGGGGTAAGAGCCCACCGGCCGTGCAGCGATGTACGGGCCGTGCGTCTTGGAGGCTGCAAGTTCATGTAAACCGGCGCTTGAGGGTAGCTCGCTCGAGCCGGAGGGTAGAACGCTTTAGCTGTGTGGTGACACACAACATAGATGAATGACAGGCGCCCCGTAAGGGGTACAGAACCCGGCTTATAGGCTGGCTGTGTTTATAATAATTAAGGAGAAGAACGCAATGCCTTCTCCTTAATTCATTTTATTTACTATTATTTGTCAAGAATGGTATTTCTCAAAGGAAATCACCTTCTCCCAATCCTTACGCACTTTTTTACGTTTGGGCTTGGCTGCATAGCCAAGTGCTATAATAAGCATAAGGCGTTTCTTTTCGGGAATTCCGGCGAGTTGCTTAATTTTCTTTTCGTCGAACCAGCCGAGAATACAACTCCCCACTCCTTCATCTTCGGCAGCGAGAGTTATGTAGGCCGATGCAATGCCTAAATCCATCATGGGGAAATCCTTATCCTTAATGCCACATCCCAGTTTAGAGGTTATGTTTGTGGATTCGTGCGTAATGAGTACAAGTGCAGCCGCGTCCTTTACAAATTTGTTCATTCCAAGACTTGCGGTTGCCTTGCCCACTTGCGGCAATAGTTCTTTATCTGTTACTATGGTAAAATGCCACGGCTGTCCATTGCAAGCCGAGGGTGCAATGCGCCCGGCTTCCAATATGCGTTCAAGTACTTCGCGCTCTATTGTACGCCCCGCTTCGAAAGAACGGTCACTTTGACGGGATTGCGCAAGTTCAAGAAATGTATTCATCGCAGATTATTTGTTTATCATACGGGCAATGTACTTGCCAATAATATCAAACTCAATATTAACCTTTGTTCCAACTTTTATAGTGTGGAAATTGGTATGCTCGTAAGTGTAAGGGATTATGGCCACTTTGAAAGTGTCATCGGTGGGCTCACACACGGTAAGGCTCACGCCATTCACTGTAACCGAACCCTTATCTACGGTGAGGTAACCTTTTGCAGCCATCTCTTCGTCGTGTTTGTAGCGGAAGGTGTAGTACCAGCTTCCATCGGCATCTTTCAAGTCGATACACTCGGCAGTCTCATCAACGTGTCCTTGTACAATGTGACCGTCGAGACGGCCGTTCATCATCATACTGCGTTCCACGTTTACTTTGTCTCCAACCTGCAAGAGTCCAATATTTGAACGCTCAAGCGTTTCGTGCATAGCGGTAACGGTGTATTCATTATCTGTTATATTAACTACGGTAAGACACACACCATTGTGCGACACACTCTGGTCTATCTTCAATTCGTTTACAAAAGAGCTGGTAAGTGTAAGGTGCAAGTTTCCTTGCTCACGTACCAACTTTGTTACTGTTGCAAATTCTTCTACAATTCCTGAAAACATATTCTATATAATTTGTTCGTTAATAATTTCTTTTATCTCATTTACAATGCGGATATCGCGATAATATTGAAAGCACTACCATTACTCCAATGAGCATTGGATAGTAAAGACTGGGTATTATAGCCACCGGTGACACAGCTGCAAGGCCGGCCGCCATGAGCAATTGCGCACCATAAGGTATGACACCCTGCACAAAGCAGGATGCTGTATCCATAAGACTTGCCGAGCGACGGGGCGAGATACCGAATTTCACCGAGATATCGTGCACCATTTCGCCTATTGAAAGTATTGCTATTGTATTGTTGGCTGTACACAGGTTCGACAACGCGGTGAGCGATACTATTGCAAATTCTGCAGCACGTGTCGAACGTACGCGGAATGTTACTATACGTATAAGAAATTCGAGTCCTCCGTTCACACGTACAATCTCCAAAAGACCTCCGGCGAGCATTGTTACAACTATAAGATCGCCCATAGATGCAATTCCCGAACCCATTGAAGAAAATATTTCCCACACGCCAAATGAGCCGGCAAAAAGACCAATGACTGCTGCTGCCACAATTCCGGCAACAAGTACCACCAATACATTTATGCCACAAAGAGCAAGCACTATTACCAATAGATAAGGAAGAACTTTCAAGTATTCAACAAGAGTCAACGCCGGTTGCACTCCGGTGGAAATGCCTGCACCCGAAAAAAGATAAAGGGCTATTGTGAGCAAAGCCGCAGGAAGAACCAAAAGGAAGTTTGTGCGGAATTTGTCGCGCATTGAGCATCCTTGGGACTGGGTTGCAGCAATTGTGGTATCGGAAATAAATGAGAGGTTGTCACCAAAGAATGCACCGCCAACAACTATTGCCACCAACCACGCAACATCGCAGCCAATCTGTGGCGCAAGCGCAGTTACCACCGGGGTTAAAGCGACAATTGTGCCAACCGATGTTCCAATGGACATAGATATGAAACAAGCTGCAAGAAATACTCCGACAGGCAGATACTGCCCCGGGATAAAGGACAATGTTAAAGCAACCGTAGCATCCACAGCACCCATGCTTTTTGCAAGTGCGGCAAACGCGCCGGCAAGGATGAATATCCACACCATCAACATCATACGTGTGTTTGCTGCCCCCGACGAGAAAATCTTTATCTTTTTGTCGAGCGATTCACCTTTACATATAGCCACAGCATAGACCGATGCTATAAGGAACGCAACTGTTATAGGTATTTTATAAAAATCTCCGGCCACGATGGAGCCTGCAAGATACACGGTGAGCAAAACTATTACTGGCGACAATGCCAGCAACCCTCTTTTTATGGTTCTTCCCATTGAATATAAAATTTATGCGAAGATAAATATAAAATAACAAAAGAGCAAAGGTGATGGTTATAAAAGTATGCAACAGGGAAGTTCTGTTTTTGATAGAACAAATTTCCAATTTTAATGGCAGATATTGCATTTTTGAATACTTTTGTGAAAGTTGATTAAACTTAATGCATCAATCAGCGTCAAAAAAAAGAAAATAAATAAAATATGTATAGAAAAAGGACTTTGTGGGCTCTCTGCTTGATTGCAGCAACAAGCCTGCATGCACAAACAGAGCAACGCTGGAGTTTGAAGGAGTGTATCGATTACTCTCTCGAGCACAATATACAGCTAAAAATGGAACAACTCTCATTGGAAGAGAGCGAAGTGAATGTCAAAAACGCCAAAGCGGCACTTTTCCCGTCGCTTTCGTTCAGCACCAGCCAGAACGGCCGATACAAGCCATACTTTGACGATTCGGCAAATAACGCATTCATAACTTCCGACGGCTCGGGAGGCAGCCGTGTGAGCGCATCGCAAAACCATTTCAGTTACTCGGGCAGTTATGGTATAAATGCCGGTGTAACCCTTTTTAATGGTGGCAAGAATATTAACAATATAAAACAACAGAAACTCTCACGCGACATTGCACAACTTTCTGTAAAAGAGCGTGAAAACGCACTCAAAGAAGAGATTGCAAAACTTTTCGTGCAGATACTTTATTCGACAGAGGCTATCGAGGTGAGCAAAGCCACTTTACAGGTTGCAAAGGAAAATCTTAAACAAGGAGAAGAGAAGTACGAAGTTGGTAAAATAGCACGCAGCGAAGTCGTGCAATTGCAATCACAGGTAAACAATGCCGAATACCAACTCGTAAACAGCCAGGCACAACTTGCCGAGTTCAAATTACAACTTAAACAGTTGTTTGAGATAACCGACGGCAGCGATATTTTAATTGAGACTCCTGACGCTTCGGACGCACTTGCCCTAACACCGGTGACAACTGTTGCCGCAGCCTACGATGCCGCACTTGCTCTTCGCCCCGAAGTTGCAAGCAGCAAATTGTCGGCAGAGTCTTCGGAACTTGCAATAAAAATAGCAAAGGCGGGCTACTACCCCACCTTGTCACTCAATGCCGGAGCAGGAACAAGCAACAACGATAACACCGGCAGCAGTTTCGGATACCAGATGAAACATAATCTCAACTGCTCAATGGGCGTGACACTCTCTGTTCCCATCTACGACAACAGAAATACAAAGAGCAGTATACAGAAGGCTAAATTGCAGCACTCTTCATCACTTTTGCAGGAACTTAACACACAAAAAGCTCTTTATAGCACCATTGAAGGATTGTGGCAAGATGCCAACAGTGCACAAAAGAAATTTATTGCTGCAAAAAGCAATGTCGAAAGCGCACAGGCCAGTTACGACCTTGTAAACGAGCAGTTCAACGTGGGACTTAAAAACGCAACCGACCTACTAACCGAGCGCAGCAATCTCCTTGCCGCACAGCAAGAGTTGTTGCAAGCGAAATATACAGCCATATTGAATGTACAACTGCTTAAATTCTATATGGGTGAAGATATCCTATTCTAAGAAAATAAAAAACGATATTGATATGAGAAGAAGAACAAAGAAAAGAGTCTTGTTGCTTGCGGCAATTGCGGCAATAGTAATTTTGACAGTGTGGCTGCTTGGTGGCAAGAACAGCAAGTTGCCGGTTAATATAAGTTACACAAAGGTTGAGATAAAAGACATTTGTACAGGTATCACGGCTACCGGCACCATAGAGCCGGTAACAAAAGTGGAAGTTGGTACACAGGTATCAGGTATAATCAGTAAAGTATATGTCGATTATAACAGTGTTGTAAAAAAAGGCGATATAATAGCCGAACTCGACCGCACTAACCTCATTAGCGAACTTTCGAGCAGTGAGAACAATATGAAAAGCGCACAAAGCGAGTATGAATATCAAAAGAAGAATCTTGAGCGAGTAAAAAAGTTGTACGACAAAGGACTTGTCAGTGCCGATGACTACGATACTGCCGAACTCTCATTTATAAAATCAAAGAACAGTTATGAAACTGCGAAGTTCAGTGTGCAAAAAGCACGTACCAACCTGGGCTACGCAACAATCACATCACCCATCGACGGCGTGGTATTGAGCAAGGCTATCGAAGAAGGACAGACTGTGGCATCGTCATACAATACTCCCACCCTTTTCACCATAGCCGCAGACCTCACCGATATGCGTCTCATTGCCGATGTTGACGAAGCCGATATAGGCAACGTGCAAGTGGGACAGAATTGTGTATACACAGTAGATGCATTTCCCAATGACACATTCGAAGGCAAGGTAACACAAGTGCGCCAGGAACCGGCAACTACAAGCAATGTGGTAACATATGAAGTTGTTATTTCAGCCTCTAATCCTGAACTTAAATTAAAGCCCGGTCTCACTGCAAATGTCACTATATACACTATTGAATGCAAAGGTGTCACCGGTGTAAGCAGCAAGGCTTTGCGATTCACCCCCAATGCATCTCTTTTGGGCGAGGAGTACAAGATAGACGATTGCGAAGGAAAAGAGAAATTATGGACTCTCGATGGTAAAACATTTGTAGCGCATAGCGTGAAAGCTGGTACAACGAATGGCTCACTTACCGAAATTGTAAGCGGAATACCCGTAGGAACAACAGTTGTGAGCGAGGTAAACGTTGCTACAAACAGCATTGCCAAAGGCACACAAATGGAGCGCAGCCCGTTTGCACCCGGCCCTCCGCGCAGCAAGAAAAAGTAAACAGTCATTCAAAGATTTTCTTATGAAGAAACCAATCATAGAACTACAGAATGTAAAAAGAGAATTTGTTGTCGGTGAGGAGATTGTGCGCGCATTGCGAGGAGTAAGTTTCACTATTACCGAGAATGAATTTGTTACCATTATGGGTACATCGGGTTCGGGAAAATCCACTTTGCTCAACCTGCTTGGTTGCCTCGATACACCTACAAGCGGAGAATATATTCTCGACGGAATACCTGTGCGCAAAATGAGCAAGAACCAACGTGCAGGGATGCGTATGCGAAAGATTGGGTTTGTATTTCAGAATTACAACCTTCTTGCAAAAACAACAGCCGTTGAGAATGTGGAACTGCCGCTTATGTACAATTCGAGGATAAGCGCAACAGAACGCCGTGAACGAGCTGTAAATGCGCTTAAAGCCGTGGGACTTGGCGACCGACTTATGCACAAAAGCAACCAGATGAGTGGAGGTCAGATGCAGCGCGTTGCCATTGCTCGCGCCCTTGTGAACAATCCTGCAGTAATTCTCGCCGACGAGGCAACAGGTAACCTCGACACACGAACATCGTTCGAGATACTTACACTCTTCCAGCGTTTGCACGCCGAAGGACGCACTATAATTTTTGTTACACACAACCCCGAAATTGCACAATACAGCAGTCGCAATATAGTGCTTAAAGATGGAAGAATCAAAGAGGATACTATAAACAACAATATTCTGTCGGCAGCCGAGACACTTGCATCGTTGCCGGTGCAGAACGACGATTAACAACCTATACGCAATGAATTTTACAAACTTATTCAAAATAGCCCTTCGCGCCATTGCGGGCAACAAACTTCGTGCTTTCCTTACTATGTTGGGAATTATCATTGGTGTTGCTTCGGTAATAACTATGCTTGCCATTGGACAGGGTTCCAAACGCAGCATACAGGCGCAAATATCGGAAATGGGTTCTAATATGATTATGATACACCCTGGTGGTGACCGCAGAGGCGGTGTGCGACAGAACAGTGCCGATATGCAGACACTAAAACTCGAGGACTACGAGAGTTTGCAGCACGAGGCACAACTTCTCTCGGCAGTGAGCCCCAGTGTAAGCAGTTCGGGACAGTTGATACGCGGAAACCACAACACACCAACTACCATTTATGGCATCAGTGAAGAATACCTGACTATTCGCCAGCTTGAAATTCAAGACGGCAATATGTTCAGTGAGCAAGAGGTTAAGACTGCAGCTAAGGTGTGTCTTTTGGGAAAAACCGTAATTGATGAGCTTTTTCCCGGTGGAGAAGATCCTGTGGGAAAAGTGGTACGTTTCAACAGCATTCCATTTACTGTGATTGGAACTCTTGTGCCAAAGGGTTACAACAGTATGGGGCAAGACCAGGACAACACCGTACTGGCACCTTATACAAGTGTTATGAAACGTATACTTGCCATTACTCACTTGCAAGGCATAAACGCTTCGGCTGTTGAGGAGAAACTCACAGAGAAGGCCATTGAGGAGGTTAACACAATACTGCGCCGTAACCACAAGCTTGCCGACGGACAACCAAACAATTTCACTATACGCTCTCAACAGGAGTTGAGCGAAATGATGAACAGCACCACAGATATGATGACCGTACTGCTTGGTTGCGTTGCAGGAATTTCCTTGATTGTAGGCGGTATAGGTATTATGAATATTATGTATGTTTCGGTAACGGAACGTACAAAGGAGATTGGCTTGCGTATGTCGGTTGGTGCTCGCGGAATTGATATATTGAGCCAGTTCCTGATAGAGGCTATTCTCATAAGTATCACCGGAGGTATCATTGGAGTGCTTGTCGGTGCAGGGTGTTCGTGGCTCATAAATGCCGTTGCAGCATGGCCCATTTATATACAGCCTTGGAGCGTGATTTTGAGTTTTGCAGTATGTACACTTACCGGTATCTTTTTCGGGTGGTATCCTGCAAAAAAGGCTGCCGACCTCGACCCCATAGAGGCTATCAGATACGAATAAAGAATAATCCTTTCTACAATAAAAGCAGCGGAATAAGGGTAAATACCCTACTTCGCTGCTTTTTACTACTAACCAAAATATCAGCAGATAAACAGAAGTTCGCGATATTTGGGCAATGTCCACAACTCGTTATCGACAACAAGTTCCAGTTTGTCTATGTGTGAACGTATCTCTTCGAGCATTGGTGCTACTGTGTCGTGATAAGCTATCGCTTTGTCGCGTTCTGTGCTTATACGGTTGGCTACTTTGCGACGCTCAACCATCTCGCCTACCAAACGACGAATTTCAACGGTGCGTGTGGCAATCTCTTTCACAAGGGAGATATTTTCTACCGAAAGACGGTCACCCTCCTCTTTACCAATTACCTGCTCCATCTTTATCACGTTGTCGAGCAACGAACTCTGGTATTTTGTGGCAGTGGGAATTATATGGTTAAGTGCAAGGTCGCCAAGCACACGGGCTTCAATCTGTATTTTCTTGGTGTACATCTCCCATTTTATCTCGTTACGGGCGCGAAGTTCGGTTTCGGTCATCACCTCCATATTGCGGAACATATCAATGCTCTCATGGTCGAGATAACGGTCGAAAACAATAGGGGCACTGGCTTCGCAGTCGAGACCGCGGCGCATAGCCTCGCGACGCCACTCTTCGGAGTAACCATTACCATCGAAACGTACAGGTTTACTGTATTTGATATATTTTCTGATAATCTTTACAAGAGCATCTTCCTTGGTAGCGCCTCTCTCAATGAGAGTATCAACCTCTTTCTTGAAGATGGTAAGTTGCTCGGCCATAGCGGTGTTGAGAGCAATCATTGCCGATGCACAGTTGGCCTCGGAACCCACAGCACGGAACTCGAAACGGTTACCGGTGAAGGCAAAAGGCGATGTGCGGTTACGATCGGTGTTGTCTATCATAAGTTCGGGAAGTGCAGGAATATTGAGACGGAGCTCACGTTTGCTCAATATTTTTACCACATCATCGGCTGTTTCCATATGGTCGAGTATCGACGACAGATGCGAACCCAAGAAACTTGAAATAATGGCAGGGGGTGCTTCGGCTGCGCCAAGACGGTGAGCGTTGGCTGCCGACATTATGCTGGCTTTCAATAGACCATTGTGGCGATATATCGCAGCAAGAGTGTTTACGACAAATGTGATAAAACGAAGGTTGTCCTTGTCGGTTTTACCGGGTGCCATAAGAAGCACTCCTGTATCGGTACCAAGTGACCAGTTGTTGTGTTTTCCCGAGCCGTTGACACCTTTGAAAGGTTTTTCGTGCAACAAGACACGGAAACCGTGACGGCGTGCAACATCTTTCATAAGTGCCATTATAAGCATATTGTGATCGACAGCAAGATTACACTCTTCGTATATGGGTGCAAGTTCAAACTGATTGGGAGCTGCTTCGTTGTGACAGGTCTTCGCGGGAATACCCAATTTCATCGCCTCTATCTCCAAATCTTTCATAAAGGCTGCTACACGTGCGGGAATAGAGCCGAAATAGTGATCTTCGAGCTGCTGGTTTTTTGCACTGTCATGGCCCATAAGAGTGCGACCGGTGAGCAACAAGTCGGGGCGAGCAAGAAGCATGCCTTCATCTACTAGAAAATACTCTTGTTCCCAGCCAAGATATGTGGTTACCTTCTTTACATTCTTGTCAAAGTATCGGCACACCTCTGTTGCTGCCTTATCCACGGCACGCAACGATTTGAGCAGAGGGGCTTTGTAGTCGAGCGCCTCGCCTGTATATGATATAAAAACTGTGGGGATACAAAGTGTGTCACCCATAAGAAATGCAGGTGAAGTGGGGTCCCAGGCGCTGTAACCGCGTGCCTCAAAAGTAGAACGTATACCACCATTGGGGAATGACGAAGCGTCGGGTTCCTGTTGTACAAGAAGTTTTCCCGAGAACTCTTCGAGCACACCACCCTTTCCGTCATGTTCTATAAAGGCATCATGCTTTTCAGCAGTAGTCTCAGTAAGGGGATGGAACCAGTGAGTGTAGTGTGTGGCTCCATTTTCCACTGCCCAGCGTTTCATACCCTCGGCTACTGCATCGGCCATGGAACTGTCAAAGGTTGCGCCATTGTCTATTACATCGACAAGGCTGATGTATATATCTTTAGGAAGATATTTGTACATCTTTTCGCGATTAAAGACCTTTATCGCATAGTAACTTGAAGGACGTTCTGCTTTGTCGGGTACTTCCACCGCGCTTTTACCAAAAGCTGCTGTTACGACCTGAAATCTGAGTTTTGACATTGTTTCCTTATTATATCAAATAAAAACACAAATCGCTTTGTGTTTTTGTTAATTTTACGTTTTGTTAATTTTTGTTGCGGTGGCAAATATACATACATGCAGGCAAAAGGCAAAGATTTTCATATAAAAAGAGGTGCATATTGAAATAATTTGTCGAAATCTATAGACACTTTTTAAAATTTCGGGGGTAAAATCGATAATTTTCTTCATTTTTACCAACGATTTTTGAAAATGTGAAAATACAACCGTTTTATCACTTTGCAACAATATCAACACAAAAACACTTGCATTATTCTACATAAAACAACCTTTTAAAAACATTTTGTTTCACAAGAATACGCATAATCGGTTGGGCAGATAAAAGCACTATATCACATTTGTGAAAAATAATGATAAAAAAGATTGAAAAAATAGTTTATAGTATATAAATTTAAATAACTTTGTAAGCGATATGCGCCAATTAAAAGACGGTATTAAAGGAAAAACACTTAATAAAAATCATAAACAATTATGCTTAAGCAGATTATCAATGCTAAAATCCTTACTCCCCAAGGTTGGTTGAAGGATGGTTCTGTAATCATGAGAGACAATAAGATTCTCGAAGTTACCAACTGCGACCTCGCTGTAATAGGCGCAGAGGTTGTTGATGCAAAAGGTATGTATGTAGTCCCCGGCGGTGTAGAAATACACATCCACGGTGGTGGTGGCGGTGACTTTATGGAGGGTACCGAAGAAGCATTCCGCACTGCAATCAATGCACATATGAAACATGGTACAACAAGTATCTTCCCCACTCTCTCTTCATCAACGGTACCTATGATTGAAGCAGCTGCTGAGACTTGTACCAAACTGATGGCAGAACCCAACAGCCCCGTACTCGGTCTTCACCTTGAAGGACACTATTTGAATATGAAGATGGCCGGTGGTCAGTTGCCCGAAAACATCAAAGACCCCGATCCTAACGAGTACATTCCTCTCGTTGAGAAATGGGATTGCATCAAGCGTTGGGATGCAGCTCCCGAACTTCCCGGTGCAATGCAATTCGGTAAATACATAACATCAAAAGGAATTCTCGCATCAGTAGCCCACACACAGGCTGAATATGAGGATATACATGCTGCTCACGAGAACGGCTACACTCACGCAACACACTTCTACAATGCTATGCCCGGTTTCCACAAACGTCGCGAGTACAAATACGAAGGTACTGTTGAGAGTATCTACTTGCACGAGGATATGACAGTTGAAGTTGTTGCTGATGGTATTCACGTACCTCCCACAATTTTGCGCCTTATACACAAAATCAAGGGTGTTGAGCGCGCTTGTGTAATCACTGATGCTCTTGCTTGCGCTGCCAGCGACAGCACTACTGCTTTCGACCCCCGCGTAATCATCGAGGATGGTGTTTGCAAACTTGCAGACCGTACAGCTCTTGCAGGAAGTGTTGCAACAATGGACCGTCTTATCCGCACACTCGTTCAGAAAGCGGAAATTCCTTTGGAGGACGCTATACGTATGGCTTCTGAGACACCTTCAAAGATTATGAATGTTTACGACCGCAAGGGCTCTTTGCAGAAAGACAAGGATGCTGATGTTATGATTCTCGACGACAATTTGAACATACGTGCCGTATGGGCTATGGGAGAACTTGTTGAGGGTACATACAATCTCTAATAAAAATACCAATATTTGAAGAAACGCTGCATAATATGTAGCGTTTCTTCTTTTTACCTATTACACCCAATATATAGTTGCGCAACAAAAATTGCAGGAAAAGTGTTATAAGATTAAGTTTTACTATATATTTATAAATAATTAATGCTTTTTTGCCGAGCAAGACCAATTTATAATTATCTTCGCATAATATTATAACAGATATGAGCAACAAAAGAGAAATAATAGAAAAAGAAAATCCTTTTTGCCAGCCTTACGGCACGCCTTTTAATGCCATTCCGTTTGACAAGGTAGCTTTAAAGCACTTTATACCCGCATTAAAAGAAGGTATAAAAGCCGAACAAGAGAATATAGACTGCATATGCAACAATGTGGCTCCAGCGACATTTGAGAACACCATACTCGCATACGAAGAAGGTGGGCAACTCATAAGTGATGTACTTTGTGCATTCAATGCAATAATATACTCGCACAGCAACGACGAACTTGTAGCTATTGAAGCAGAGATACAGGAACTCTACACCGAGCATCGCAATAACATAACCCTTAACGAAAAGCTTTTTGCACGCATAAAGAGTGTACACGACAATATTTCTGCAAATC
The DNA here is from genome assembly GCA_045631205.1 of Bacteroidaceae bacterium. Classification (GTDB taxonomy): domain Bacteria; phylum Bacteroidota; class Bacteroidia; order Bacteroidales; family Bacteroidaceae; genus HGM04593. The sequence goes on along the minus strand of JAZQUI010000002.1, from coordinate 47,884 downwards.
TCACACCCGAGCAAAAAAGATTGACAGAGGAGATATACACAGGATTTGAGCGCGCCGGAGCCAACCTCACTGGAGACGACCGCGAAGACTATCGCCGCTTGAGTAAAGAACTCACATTGCTTTCGCTGAAATTTCAAGAGAACATAATTAAAGACACCGATGCCTACACCTTGCTTGTCACCGACAAGAAAGATACAGAAGGTATGCCCGAAGATCTTTTGGAGACAGCTGCAAAAAGTGCAAAGGATAACGAAAAAGAGGGTTGGCTGTTTACATTGCACCGCCCCAGTTACATACCATTCATAACCTTCTGCCAAAATCGCGAATTGCGCAAGCAGATGTATATGGCATACAGCACCATTGGAGCAAAGGGCAATGAACACGACAATCGCGAAACTGTAAAAAACATAGTAAACGCACGCCTGCAACTTGCACGTTTGCTTGGCTACAATACATACAGCGACTATGTGCTTGCCGAACGTATGGCGCAAACCAGCGATGCCGTGTTTGCAATGTTGGGCAAACTCACATGGAGTTATCTGCCAACTGCGCGCAAAGATGTGGAAGAGGTTAAAGAGTATGCCAAGGAATGCGAAGGCCAAGAGTTTGATTTTATGCCTTGGGACTTTGCTTACTATTCAGAAAAACTCAAAGAGAAGAAATACTCTTTGAGCGATGAGATTGTACGCCCATATTTCGATTTGAACCAGGCTATATATGGAGCATTCTACCTTGCCACGCGCCTGTACGGAATCACCTTCAAGCAGAATCACGAGATACCAACCTTCAACCCCGATGTAAAGGTGTGGGAGGTGTATGACTACGATGGCACATACCTTGCACTGCTCTACTGCGATTTTTATGCACGTAAAGGCAAGCACGCCGGTGCTTGGATGGATTCCATCAAACCACAATACAAGAGTACCGATGGAACCGACCACCGCCCCCACATTACGCTCTCGACAAACTATCGCAAGCCATTACCCGGAAAGCCCACTCTGCTCAACTTTGATGAGTTGAACACGCTTATGCACGAATTCGGACATTGCCTGCACGGCATATTGTCCAATGTTACTTATGCCAGCTTGTGCAGCCCTAATGTACTATGGGATTTTGTAGAGATGCCATCGCAGATTATGGAAAACTTTGCAACAGAAGAAGAGTTCTTGAAAGCATTTGCATTTCACCACGAAACAGGAGAAACTATTCCAGAGGAACTACTCGAAAAGATTTGCGCTTCACGTAACTTCCGCGCCGGTTATCAGTGCATTAGACAAGTTGGACTAGGATTGATAGACCAGGCTTGGCACAATATATCTAAACCGTTTGAGGGCGATGTACTGGAGTATGAGCACGAGGTTACAGCTGCAATAAAACTATTACCCCCAATGGCAGAGACCGGTATAACAACACAGTTCAGCCACATTATGTCGGGCGGATATGCAGCCGGATATTACAGCTACAAATGGTCTGAGATGCTTGATGCCGATGCCTTTTCACGTTTCAAAGAAGAGGGAGTGATGAATATGAAAGTGGCACAATCTTTCCGCGACAACATTCTATCAAAGGGCGACACAGAGCATCCTATGGATTTGTATCTGCGTTTCCGCGGACGCAAACCACAGATTGAATCATTGTTGGAACGCGATGGAATAAAAACCATATGCCCTCACTTGTAACAAAAAAAAAAGACACGATGAAACATTTTATAAAAATCACAAAGGCTTTAATGTTACTATTCTCGGTAGCAATGCTCTTTTCGGCGTGCAATAAAGACGACGATATAGAAGAGATTTTTACCGGCAAAGCATGGAATCTGACATTTATTCAGGATGGAGTTAAAAGAATTGTTCCGCAGGAAGGTAATTACATACTGTATTTCGGTGCAACGGATTTTTCTTTCATCACTCCATCAGGCAACACCATTACCGGCAATTGGATTGCCGATGGCAACTCCCGTTCGTTTGTTTGCGACAAAATAGCGACAAATGGTAATATCGACAACGACATTGTTGCAAAGAGTGCAATGAGCGTACTGAAAAACGCCATAAGATACGACGGGGATGCAAACTGGATACAGATTATTGAGCAGCCCAACAATATTTATATGCAATTTTACAACAGATAAACTATGGAGAACAACGAAAAACAGAGAATACTCGATAGCAGATATATGCGTATGGCAATGATTTGGGCCGAAAACTCATACTGCCAAAGACGCAAGGTGGGAGCACTCATCGTAAAAGACAAAATGATTATATCCGACGGTTACAACGGAACACCGGCCGGATTTGAAAATATTTGCGAGGACGACAATGGACTTACCAAACCTTATGTTCTACACGCCGAAGCCAATGCAATAACCAAGATTGCCCGCTCAAGCAACAACAGCGAAGGCGCAACGCTTTATGTTACCACATCGCCCTGTATTGAGTGTTCCAAACTTATAATTCAGGCTGGTATAAAGCGTGTGGTATATGCCGATGAATATCACATAACCGACGGACTAGATCTCTTGAAAAGAGTTGGCGTAGAGGTTGTACACCTTATCGATTGGGAGGGATAAACGGGTATGAAAAAGTTTACACCCACACTCATTGTTCTTGCCGCGCTCATAGGACTCCTTGCAGGCATTTACATTTCCAAAGGAACGGGGCGAAATACTATTATAATTTCTACACCGGGAAGCACCAAGATTGACGAGCTTGTACAACTGATGCAGAACAATTATGTCGATACGCTGAATGTCGATGATATAATAGAAAAGATGATGCCCGAGATTCTTGACGAACTCGACCCGCACAGCAAATACATTCCGGCCGACAAACTTGAAGCCACAAATGCCGACCTCGCCAGCAGTTTCAGCGGAATAGGCATACGTTTCATGATTCAGGAGGATACAATAAATGTCACCGATATAATACGCGGCGGCCCGGCAGAGAGTGTGGGCTTGTTGGCTGGCGACTGCATTGTAAAGGTAAACGACACGCTCTTTGTGGGAGATGCTTGCACACAGGATGCCGCAATGAAAAAACTTAAAGGCCCCAAAGGTACAAAGGTAAAAGTAAGCGTAAAGCGTTTCGGAGAGCCCGACCTTCTGCATTTCAATATAGTACGTGGTGATATTCCAATGGAAAGCATAGAAGCCGCATATATTATTGACAACAAATGGGGGTATGTTCAAGTCGAGCGTTTTGCCGAGAATACTTTTGCCGAGTTTATAATTGCCATGGCGCGTTTTTTACACAGCGGTGTTAAAGGTGTTATTATTGATGTACGCGGTAACGGCGGCGGATACTTAACCGTAGCTCTGCAAATGGCCAACGAATTCCTGGGACGCGGGGATATTATTGTTTATACCGAAGGAGTGAACTCTCCACGAAATGTTGATTTCGCCAACGGACGAGGTAATTTCCAGAAAATTCCTCTCGTAATACTCACCGATGAGACATCGGCATCGGCAAGTGAAATTTTAGCAGGAACAATACAGGATAATGACCGTGGTACAATCATAGGCCGCCGCACTTTTGGCAAAGGACTTGTACAACAGCCTTTTGAATTCAAGGATGGTTCTGCCGTAAGACTTACTATTGCACGTTACTACACTCCATCGGGGCGTTGCATACAGAAACCTTACAAAAAAGGTGAGGGTGAGGAGTACGAAATGGATATAATAAACCGTTACGAACGAGGTGAATTCTTCTCACAAGACAGCATACACCAAAACGACAGTCTTGCATACAAGACACGTTTGGGACGCACAGTTTATGGTGGCGGAGGTGTTATGCCCGATATTTTTGTTCCAAGCGACACCTCCCGATTTACACCTTACATAAAGAAAGTTTCAAACAAACGTCTCATTTCTATGTTTGCCTTCCGTTATAGTAAGGAACACAGACAAGAACTTGAAAAGTACAAACACTACCAGGAGCTCGTGCAGTACCTTGCAACAAAACCCGTGGTTGATGACTTTATAGCCTTTGCCAAGGAAAAAGGTATTGAACCTCCCTTGACAAAACTGTCGCAGAATCGCAAAATGCTTTCGGAAATTCTTAACTCGAATATCATATACAACATTTTGGGAATGCTTGAGCATGTAAAATATATCAACAAAACGGATGAAACGGTGCTAAAAGCCATAGAGGTGCTCGAAGAGGGAAAAGCCTTTCCACAAAATAAGAAATAGAAGGATACTTTATAAGGATTTTATATAATATTTAATGGGTATAAAATTGTTTTAAAAAGGTTTATTACATATCTTTGTAACTATATGAAATAATCAAATAACAAAAGAAAATACTTTCTCAGTTATAAATTCAAACACAATATGAGCAAGAAAGTTTTTGTTTCGGGTTGTTACGATATGTTACACTCGGGACACGTAGCCTTTTTTAAAGAGGCTTCGCAATATGGTGATTTGTATGTGGGTATTGGTTCGGACAGTACCATACAGGACCTTAAAAACCGCAAGACAATAAATACACAGGAAGAGCGCCTTTACATGGTTAAAGCCATTCGTTATGTAAAGGATGCTTTTGTTAATTCCGGTAGCGGAATCATGGATTTTGCCGAAGATGTAAAAGCATTGAAACCGGATATTTTCTTTGTAAATTCAGATGGCTATACTCCCGAGAAAAAGCGTTTTTGCCAGGATAATGGCATTGAGTTGAAGGTCAGTACTCGTGTTCCCGAAGTAGGTCTGCCAGCTCGCTCTACTACAGCTTTGCGTCAGGAGTGCAAAATACCCTATCGTATAGACCTCGCAGGTGGATGGCTCGACCAGCCTTATGTAAATAAATTCGCAGAAGGCCCCGTGCTCACAATAAATATTGAGCCTGATTACGATTTCAACAACCGTAGCGGTATGAGTACATCTTCACGCAAAGCGGCAATTGAGATGTGGCACATTGATATACCCAAAGGCGACCGCGAGGTACTTGCCAAAGAGTTGTTCTGCTTTGAAAACCCTCCCGGCTCTCCTTACATCAGCGGTTCACAAGATGCTATTGGCGTGGTAATGCCCGGCCTTAACCGTTTGAATTACAAGGACGAGAAATATTGGCCTTCAAGAATTGAAAGTGTAAAGGACGATGACATTCTTAGTTTCATTGAAAAGAACATCTGGCTCATACCACTTTCACCACGCAAGGGCGACTATGATGTCCTTGCCAATACAAAGATTGACCAGGCAGGTGCCGAGCGTTTGGCAAAAGCCGCAAACGATTGTTGGGCTGCCGTAAACAATAAAGATATCGATGCTTGGGGCAAGGCAACAACAGAGTCGTTCAAAGCGCAAATTGCAATGTTCCCCAACATGGCACCCGACTATGTACTGGAAACAATAAATGAGTATATAGACAAGGTTAAAGGTATAAAGATAACAGGTGCCGGCGGAGGTGGATATCTTGTTATTATAAATGACACACCCATAAAAGATGCGTTACAGATAAGAATACGCCGAAACTGATAAACTAAATAGACAAGCGGGCATGACAAATTTTGTCACGCCCGCTTGAACTCACTGCAAATTACTTTGATATGCAAGAAAGCAACACCATAAACCTTTTTTTCGAACTCTTGCAAGTGGCAATAGGAACTAATGTCACTCTGTCCAAGGTACCTACTACCGAACAATGGAATGAATTGTTTGAGCTATCGAAAAAACAGACATTGATGGGAGTGGCGTTTACCGGCATTGAAAAATTACCATCGGAACAAAGGCCACCTAAAAACCTTCTGCTGAACTGGTACAATATATGCAACATCATAGAGAAGCAGAACAATATACTGAACAAACAGGCTGTTGCTGTTGCTAAAAAATTTAAAGAAGAAGGATTCGACAATATAATTCTTAAAGGACAGGGTATTGCCACGCTTTACGAAAACCCAGCCCGACGCACTGCCGGAGATATAGATATCTGGCTCGATGCCGACAGAAAAAGGATTATGTCCTATGTGCGCAAATTCATACCAGATGCCGAGCCTATTTACCACCATGTTGATTTCCCTATCCACAAAGACTTATGCATTGAGATACACTTTACTCCATCGTGGATGTACAACTACTTCACCAACAGAAAGTTACAACGCTACTTCCGTAAGGTGATAAAAGAACAACTGAAAAACAGAGTTGTAGTGGATGGAGAAGGCGGAACTATTTCGGCCCCGACATTGGAGTTCAACCGCATATATATATTATTGCACATATACAGGCATTTGTTCCAGGAAGGTATAGGCCTGCGCCAGATGCTCGATTATTACCACATACTCGTACAAGGATTTACAAAAGAAGAACAGATAAAAAACATCGCACAACTTAAAGAGTTCAAAATGCAACGCTTTGCCGGTGCTGCAATGTGGGTTTTAAAAAGAGTTTTCAATATCGAAGACAAATACATGATTGTAGAACCTCTCGAGAATGAGGGAAAGGAGTTGCTTGCCGAAATTATAAAGATGGGCAACTTTGGTAAATACAACCCCGAATTCGAGATACAGCAAAAAGGGAATATTCTGCAAAGAGCCATCAGTCGCACAAAGCAGAACATGTCAATGGTTCGCAGCTATCCCAGTGAAATTTTATGGGCTCCCCTTTTTCGCGCATGGCATTTTTTTTGGATGAAAATAAATAAATAGCAAAATGAAAAAGTTGATAATAGCAGTAATGCTCCCATTGCTTGTATGCAAACTTACAGCACAGGATTTTTCCTATAATATTGAGACTGCGATGACAGTCGCATCGGAGAAGACACCGCCCACATGGCATTTATCGAACCGCCAGGGTGTGGCCGGCGATGTTGCAAAGTTCGGCTATTTGAGAGCCGGCATTGCGGGCAACAGGGAGATTGGCAAAGAGTTCAACCTTAACTGGGGAGCCGATGTTATTGCCGGCAAAAACCTAACCTCTACCGTTTATATACAGCAGGCTTTTGCCGACATCAGTTGGAGAATGCTTACTCTCTCGGCTGGACAAAAGGAGCGTTGGGGAGAACTCAAAAATCATCGTTTATCATCAGGTGGGCTTGTTGAGAGTGGCAACGCCCGTCCCATTCCTCAAATACGCATAGAGGTTCCCGAGTATTACGACTTCTTCGGCACCAATGGTTGGTTCAAGCTCCGTGGACATATTGCTTACGGATGGTTCACCGATGGTAATTGGCAAAAAGATTGGGTTGCACAAGGAATGGGTCGCACTGTGGGTGTACGCTACCACTCAAAAGCCATATTCTTCAAAGTGGGCAAAGAGGAACGCTTTCCCCTATCGGCCGAACTTGGTTTACAAATGACTGCTCAATTTGGGGGCACCGTGTACAACAAGGAAAATGTGACCGGCGACCATGCTCACAACCCTAACAGACTTAAAGACTATTTCAAGGCTTTTGTTCCTAGTAGCGGCGACGATGAATATAGCGATTTTGACAAAGTGAATATCGCTGGAAACCAACTTGGCAGCTGGCATGGTGCCATAAACTGGAAAGAAAAGAATTGGGAAATAAGAGCATATTACGAGCACCTGTTCGATGATCACTCACAAATGTTTTGGGAATATGGTTTGTGGACAGAACAATTGATAGGCATAGAGCTGAAACTGAAAAACTATAACTGGATAAAAGGGATTGTTGTTGAATATTATAACCTAAAAAACCAAAGCGGGCCCGTATATCACGACACAACCGAGGAGATTCCCGACCAGATAAGTTGTCGCGACAACAACTACAACCACGAGTGGTACAACGGGTGGTTCAACTATGGCATGATAATTGGCACACCGCTTGCCACATCGCCAATATACAATGAAGACAATATTCTAAAATGCTACAACAACCGTGTGGAGGCATTTCATTTAGGAATTGAAGGTGAACCTATCGAAGAGATTGGATATCGCCTGCTCTTTACACGTTCAAACAATTGGGGAACATACAACAACCCTTTCACCGATATAAAAAGCAACACAGCAGGCCTTATCGAGCTCTCATACAAGCCAAACTTTTTTAAAGGTTGGTGTGTGAAGGCGTCTTATGCATTTGACAATGGTGCCCTATTGGGCAATTGCCGAAGCGGAATGCTCACTATAACTAAAAGCGGTGTTCTTAACCTGTGGAAGAAATAAAAACTTAAAATGAAAAAGATACTATTTTTACTTTTTATTGCAACAACATTCGTTGCTTGCCAGAAAGAGGACCAAAATGGAGACTTGGGTGGCTTCTGGAAGATTATGGAGATTGAAGAACACGCAACAGGAACAACAACCTATCTTACCGATAAAAGCCATTTTTGGGGTATTCAATTGGACTTGCTTGAAATAAGAAAATCTGATGCGGACAGACATTATTTCCGTTTTCAACACACAGGTGATTCTCTCTTTGTACAGAAAATAACAAATCAGGAAACCGATATGCGTCTATGGGGTATATACGACAACAATGACGAGAGATTCGGTGTGCTACACCTCAATGACAAAAGTATGATTCTCAACTCAAGGAATGCAAGAATAACATTCCGTAGTTTCTAACCGCGATTTTATGAACGTAGAACTATTTATTGCACAAAGGCTCTATCGGTCGCGTAAAGGAGGAAAAAGGATTTCGCGCCCGGCAACTACTATAGCTCAATGGGGAGTTTCTGTGGGCCTTGTTGTGATGATGCTTTCTGTTGCCATAGTCGTGGGGTTCAAGAACGAGGTGCGCAACAAAATAATTGGCTTCGGCGGACATATACAGATAAACTGTTACAGTGCAGCAGCTGACGAAGCACCATACATCATTGCCGACAGTTGCGATATCGCTTCCATAAGTGCGTGCGACGGTGTCAAGAATGTGGAAAATGTTGTACTGAAACCCGGCCTGTTGGCTGCAGGTGATGAATTTGAAGGTGTTATGCTGAAAGGTATAAATGAGAATTTCGACACCTCATTCTTTAAATCAAATATGCGTGATGGGGAAATACCTGCAAAAGGAGATTCCGTGACAGGGCATTGGATTGTACTCTCAAAATCCATGGCCGACAAAACCGGTTGCAGTGTGGGTGAAAAAGTAAATGTGTATTTCATGCAAGGAGGTATAAAGGCACGTCGTATGCTCATTGCAGGAATATATGAAACCCATCTCCACGAAATGGACAACCTCTTTGCTTTGACCGATATTGAAACATTGCAACGATTGAACGGGTGGAGCAAAGATAAAGTCAGTAGCATAGAAATCACTACCGACAATTACGATAAACTCGAAGAAAAGAGAGCTGAGATTATGCCTGTTATTGCCCAAATGGCACGTCGCAACAACCAGGAACTGTATGTGCAGACAATTGAAGAGCTCTCCCCCGCCCTTTTCTCGTGGTTGGGTATTCTTAACAGAACAGTATGGGTTATTCTAGTACTTGTACTCGGCATTGCAGGGTTTACAATGGTGTCGGGGTTGCTTATAATTATTCTGGAAAAGAGCAATCTTATTGGTGTTCTAAAAGCTGTTGGTGCACAGAATATTTCGGTAAGGAAGATTTTCATCTATTACTCTTGTTTCATTATTGGTCGCGGTATGTTGTGGGGAAATATCATCGCTATCGCTTTATGTATTATACAGATGACGACAGGTGTTGTAAAACTCGACCCGGAGATGTATTATATGAGTTGCGTTCCCATCGAATTCAGTTGGGTGATGCTACCATTGAATATTTTCATGTTTGTAATATCGGTTACAATGCTGGTGCTGCCTTCTATGCTCATTTCAAGGATAGAGCCAAGCAAAGCTATCAAATTCGAATAAGAACAAATAGATCACTAATAATTAATCCCGAAGAGTAACTCTTCGGGATTAATTTATTTGTTTGAATTGGTAACCTGTTATCAGTCTATATTGTCGGAGAAAAGACTTTCGGGCAAGGCACGACAATTATATCCAAATGCCATAGCTTCGCCGTATGCACCAGCAGAGCGTATAGCCAGGATATCGCCACGCACGGTTGCTGGTATCTTGCGGTCTTTACAAAACACATCGGAAGACTCACAAATGGGACCTACTACATCGTAAATCTCGTCTTCACCTTTCGATGTGAGGTTTTCTATTCTGTGATAAGCATCGTAGAGTGCAGGGCGCACAAGGTCGTTCATGCCTGCATCGACTATTATAAATTGTTTGCAAGTACCTTTCTTTATATAGGTTGCGCGGGTTATAAGTGAACCACATTGTGCCACAATGCTACGACCAAGCTCAAAGTGTACCTGCTGACCGGGGAATAGCTTGAGATTCTGCGCATATGTTGCAAAATAGAGAGCAAATTCAGGAACAGGATATTTATCGGGAGCATCATAACGTATGCCAAGACCGCCACCCACATTTATGTGGGGAAGCACAAGCCCGCGGTTCTCGTGCAACATTGTCTGCAACTCGTTCACACGACCACAGAGAGCTATAAAATCGTCCATCACCAATATCTGTGAACCTATATGAAAGTGAAGACCTATGAGTTTAAGGTGAGGGAGATTCTCTATTGTGTCGATAACCTCGTCAAGCTGTTCATAGTTTATACCGAACTTGTTTTCGGCAAGACCGGTAGTGATATTGGCGTGTGTGTGCGCACCGATGTTAGGGTTTATTCTTATTGCAACAGCGGCCTCTACTCCACGCTCTGCAGCAAGCGCCTCTATCGCCTCGGCCTCGGGAATTGATTCTATGTTGAAACAGAAAATTCCGGCATCGAGTGCAAGTGCAATCTCTTTGTCGGTCTTTCCAACACCGGCAAAGACAATCTTATCGGGGGAAATACCGGCCTTCAAAGCTGCAGCAACTTCACCACCGCTCACACAATCGGCACCCATACCCGCTGCAGCAACAATCTGCAACAAACGGGGATTGAAATTTGCTTTTATAGCATAGTGCACGTGAAAACCGTCGTGCTTTGCAGCCTCGGCCTGTGCGGTGTCTATTGTCTTCTGCAACAAATCGACATCGTAATAATAAAAAGGTGTCTCTTTCGCAGAAAGAGCTTTTATTGGAAATTTCATACTCGTTCCTCGGGCAGGTTATTTCTTTGTATTAAAGATGTTCTCACTCAAAGAACGCAAAGCACGCACTTTATCCTCCTCACGTACCAGGAAAGAAATATTGTAGTTGCTGCCACCATATGATACCATGCGTACAGGAATATCCTTCATTGCCTCCATTGCACGTGCCTCGAAACCGATGTTCTCCCAGTTAAGATCACCCACCACGCAGATGATGCACATATTTTTATCAATGGTTACAGTACCATACTTCTGAAGTTCATTTGTGATTTGCTCAAGATTGCGGTCGTCGTCTATTGATACCGATACACCAACTTCCGATGTACATATCATATCGATAGATGTACGGTAAGTCTCGAAAATCTCAAACACCTTGCGCAAGAAACCATAGGCAAGCAACATACGTCCCGATTTGATTTTAATCGCAGTGATGTTCTCTTTTGCTGCAATAGCTTTGATTTCGCCGGGGCAAGTAAGGTTGTCGTCGATGAGTGTACCTTCGGCCGAAGGATCCATTGTATTCAGAAGGCGCACGGGAGTACCTGTAAGTTTTGCGGGAAGAATACAAGTGGGATGGAGAATTTTTGCACCAAAATATGCAAGCTCGGCCGACTCCTCAAAGTGCAGGTGGTGCACAGGCGATGTATTGTCAACGATACGAGGGTCGTTATTGTGCATACCGTCGATATCGGTCCATATCTGTACCTCATCGGCATTTACAGCTGCGCCTATGAGAGTTGCAGTGTAGTCACTACCACCACGCTGGAGATTATCGATATAACCCTCATCGTTCATACATATAAAGCCTTGTGCAATGTATACACGACCTTTTGCTTCAAGGTCGAGAAGAGGTAAAATGTGAGTACGGATGTAACCAAGGTCGGGCTCTCCGTTTGCGGCAAGACGCATAAACTCGAGAGAGTTCAAAAGTTCTACATCGAGCCCTTTCTCGCGCATATAAAGAGTTACCATATTGGTAGAGATAATTTCACCTTGCGCCACAATCTCCTTCTCAAGATTTGTGTCGAGGGGCTTGAATGCCAATGAACGCAAATGGGCAAATATCTCGTTTACCTTTGCAGTGGCAGCTTGCGCCACCTCTTCTGTCTCATAGAGTCCTTTAATGGTCTGACGATATTTGTCGAGAAGCTGGTTGGCATGCTCACAAGCTCCGTTGGGGTTACCGTTACGGAGATAGTTTGTAAATTCTATCAACGAATTTGTAGTTCCTGACATTGCAGAGAGAACAACAATTTTTGTTTCACCATCTGATATAAGGCGTACTACATTCTGCATACGCTCGGCAGAACCTACTGAGGTTCCTCCAAATTTCAATACTTTCATATATTCTACTGTTTTATTGTTTTATTCATTAAAAAGTGTAGTCTGCTGCGCTTCGTTCAAGGCTGCACGCTGTATAAGACGCATTTTACCTTCCATGCAGTTGTACTCTGTTCCTGGATAAGCTGTGAGCCATTGTTCGTTATGGGTAATCATAAGCACAGCGCTTTTTTCTTCGCGACAAATGCGATGAAGAAGACGCATTATGTTATTGCCGGTATCGCTATCAAGGTTACCTGTAGGCTCATCGGCAAGAATAAGAGCAGGCTTGTTCAATATGGCGCGTGCGATAACTATACGTTGCTGTTCACCACCCGATAGCTCGTGGGGCATTTTATATCCCTTTTGCGAAAGATCGACAAGGCTTAACACCTCACGGATGCGTTTGCCTCGTTCGCGCTCGCTTTTCCACCCGGTACAGCGCAAGACAAAGTCTAGATTGTCGTACACATTTCTATCTGTAAGCAATTGAAAATCCTGGAATACAATACCTATACGTTTACGCAAGGCTTGAAGTTTCTTGCTACGCAGTTTATTCATATCATACTCGTCAAATACAACAGCTTCGCCATCGGTTATGGGAACTTCGCCATATATTGTTTTAAGCAAAGTGGATTTTCCCGAGCCCACGGCACCAAGGATATAGGCAAACTCGCCCTCTTCAAGTGTAAAGGTCACGTTCTCGAGTATTATCTTCGAGTCAATATGTATATCAACGTTCTTGTATCTTATTATTGCCATATTTAGGGGTTTAAAGTATCAAAAGATACTATTTTACAAAAATAGATAGTTTTTTTGAGAATTATGAAATATTGCTTTCTAAAAATGGTAAGATTCATACATTTTTTCATATAAAACCTACATTTGGCAACCTTAGAGAAACTATCGCTCAATTTCCTTTTTTTACATTCCAAGTTTAACTCAATTAAACAATATATTGTGATTTTTTTTTCATATCTTCGCAAATTGAAATATCCAAACAAAATGGCAGAATACACATCAGTCTTTTTCAAGAAAGTACCCAAATATTTACTCGAGAAGAGAAATCAAATAATTATGTTTCTCTTCGTGTCAGTCTTTGCCATTGTTTTCATAAATATATTCAAACCTTTCGGTTCCATAAACTGGGTGCATAAAGGAATGTCCCCAACACTATACCTTGTTTGGTCAACAATCCTTGTTACCATTGGTATGTTTGTAGTGGCTGTAAGCCGTATAATCATGTACGCATACTCACGCAAGCCTGGCAACGCGATTAACAACCTGCAATATATTGCCTGGATATGCGTGGAACTATTACTGCTCTCAGGAGCTTTCACATTGCTGGCAAGACTAACCGAGGTTGGCCCTACACAGGACCCATTGGAGATATACAAGAATGCTCTTGAAAACACAATATTCATATTGTGCACCCCATATCTCCTATGTATTTTGTTTTTCTCCTATCAAGAGCGTTCGGCAAAGTTGAAGACACTCATGAACGAAAACATAGGATTCAAGTCAAGCACTCTTATCTCAATACGTGACTCACGTGGAGTACTGCAACTATCAGTAGCAAAAGAAAACCTTTTGTACATAGAGTCGGCCGACAACTATATTTGCATCTGGTACACAAAGAACGAACAGTTGAAAAAACAGCTTATGCGCATAACAATGAAGGATATTAGCGAGCAGCTTGCCGATACCAACATTGTACGTTGCCACCGTTCTTATATGGTAAATCTGGACCTTGTAAAGGTTATGCGTCGAGAAAAAGAGAACCTCTTTTTAGAGCTAGGCGTCCCCAACGTAAGAGAAATCCCTATTTCAAAAACATACGGCGAACAGGTGTTACGCCGTTTGGTACCAATATCATAACAGAATAGAACAAGAATGAAGAGAATTGCTATTTTTGCATCGGGCAGCGGTTCCAATGCCGAAAACATTGCCAACTATTTCAAGACAAACGATAATGTTGAGATTTCACTTATCGTCGCAAATAACCCTAACGCGTATGTAATTGAGCGTGCCAAGAAATTGAACATCCCTTGCACGGTTGTGACAAAAGCCGAATTTATGGCTGCCGACACAATTGTGGAGATGATGAAAGAGTACAAGATTGATCTTATTGTACTTGCAGGTTTCCTGTTGCTTGTTCCCGAGAAACTGATAAACGCCTTCCCCTCACGTATTGTAAACATACACCCCGCCCTGTTGCCTAAACATGGAGGAAAAGGCATGTATGGTGACCGTGTACACAAAGCTGTAGTAGAGAGTGGCGACACTGAAAGCGGAATTACAATTCACCTTATTGATGCCGATTACGACAAAGGTGTAACCTTCTTCCAGGCAAAATGCGAGATACTCCCCACCGACACACCCGACGATGTGGCAGCAAAAGTACACGCGCTTGAGTATGAGCATTTCCCTCACGTAATAGAGGAAATTCTGCAACAACTCAATTAAGAAGCAGATAACATTAAAACATTTCTTCGTATGCATATAAAAAAAGTTGCGCTCCGCAGAGCGCAACTTTTTTTGTTCATATCAGTAAGTTCCGGATTACTGAGCAAGTTTCTCAATCTCCTTCAACTTGTCTTCCATGTTCAAGTTGTAATAACACTGTGAAAGACCATTAAGCCAAAGCTCTTTTGTGTCGGGAGCAAGCTCGCGCAATTTTTCAAAATAAGGCAAAGCCTCCTTGAAGTAACCACCAATAATTTCCTTATCCTTTTTGAGCTGTGCACGGTCGAGTTTTACACTAGACTGTTTTGAAGTGTACTCCTGTGCCTTTGCAATGTAACTCAAAGCAACGTTCTTCAACGCATTCTGGTATGTTGGGTCTATCTCAAGTGTTTTCTTGTACCACTCCAACGCAGTCTCCATCTCGCCCTGCTGCTGTGCGATGTAACCTTTCAAATATACAAAGAGAGGATTTGAGGGGTTAGATGCGATAAGCTCATCGGCAAGAGTATTCAATGCGTTACGGTCGCCGGCTTTGTCGTAGTGCTGGATAAGTGTCTGATAGAAGAAAGGATCATCAGGGAACTTAACCACACCATCCTTCAAGAGAGCTATCCAGTTTTCAGTCTCACCCAAAGCCTGATATGCAGTTGCTTTGTAACGATAGATGCTGTTTGCCTTAGATTCATCGAGAATAGCAAGGTCGGCATATTTGAGCACCTTTGCATAATCTTCAAGACGCATACCGCAGAGGATTGCGTTATAGGCTGCATTCACATTATAAGCTTTCTCGGCGGGCTGTATAAGGTCTTTCAAGAGGTGATGCTCCGACAAATCTACAAACTTAGCGAACTCGTTATAAGCCTCGCTATAATTTCCTTTATTGTAGAAGAAAGAACCACCATTGTACATCTGGTTGCGATTCTCGTAAAGACCAACTTTAACGAACTCTGCATACTTGGGAGACACCTTGCCTTTTGCATTGGGGAGGTTGTCGAGTGAATCGCACATCTCCAATTCAAATATAAGACGGCTGCAATTGTTATAGAAAGACTCGAGATTTACCGCCGCACCGGCTACACGTGCAGCGTTCTCCTTCTCTACAATTGACTTGCGAGATTTTGCTGCAATGAACCAAACGTAAGGGTCATTGTTTACCAGGGGACTCTCAATGCAAGGCTGAATATTATTGAGAGCTGTCTCGGGGTTTTCAATTATAATCTTCTCGGCATCTTTAGCAATAAGCATAAGAGATTTAATCTCTCTTTTTTGTGCCTTGAGTTCCTCTTTTGACAATGTCTGGCCAAATGCCATTGTGGCCGACAAAACAACTGCTAATGATAATGCAAGTTTTTTCATCTTAATTACAAATTTATTGATTAATTATTTGTTTCTGTATTCTCTACACTCTCTGTGGTTTCTGTAATCTCGGTTACGCTACCCTCTTCGGCAACCTCTTCGATTTCCTCGCGGTTCACCTTGCATACAGAACCAATACTGTCGTTCTTCTTGCCAAGATTAATCACTTTGACACCTTGTGTAGCACGACCAATAACGGGTATCTGCTCAACAGCTGTGCGTATGGTTATTCCCGACTTGTTGATAATCATAAGGTCGTTTTCATTATTTACGTCCATTATAGCTACAAGTTCACCGGTCTTTTCGGTTATTTTAAGAGTTTTAACACCCTTACAACCACGACCTACTGTGGGATAATCTTCAATTTTTGAACGTTTGCCGAAACCTTGCTCAGAAAGCACAAGAATGCTGTGGTCACCCTCTACACTCTGGGGAAGTACTATCATACCTACTACCTCATCGTTCTCGTCGAGAGCCATACCCTTGACACCGGTAGCAGTACGTCCCATTGCACGCACTGTGTTTTCGTTGAAACGTACGGCACGACCTGTACGGTTGGCAAGAATAATGTCACTGTTACCGTCGGTGAGAGCAACTGAAATTACGCGGTCATCCTCACGTATGCTGATGGCGTTGATACCATTTGTACGGGGACGTGAATATTGTTCAAGCAATGTTTTCTTGATAATACCCTGTTTTGTACAGAATATGATATTGTGGCTTTCGATAAAGTTCTTGTCGGCAAGTGTCTTGACACGTACAAAGGCATTAACTGCATCGTCGGCCTCAATATTGAGCAGGTTCTGTATAGCACGTCCCTTAGAGTTTTTATTACCCTCGGGTATGTCATACACTTTGAGCCAGTAGCACTTACCACGCTGTGTAAAGAAGAGCATAGTGTTGTGCATTGTAGCAGTGTATATGTACTCAATGAAGTCGGAGTCGCGTGTATCGCTACCCTTTGAGCCAACACCGCCACGGTTCTGGCTACGATATTCTGTAAGCGGAGTACGTTTGATATAACCCATATGAGAGATTGTAATTACCATCTCGTCGTCGGCATAGAAGTCTTCGGGGTTGAAGTCATTAGATGCCGAATAGTCGATGCGGCAACGACGCTCATCACCATACTTCTCTTTTATCTCGATAAGCTCCTCTTTTATCACGCTCTTGCACAATTCGTCATCAGTAAGGATGGCTGTGTAGTACTCGATTTTGCGTTGCAACTCATCAAACTCGGCGTGGAGCTTATCCTGGTTGATACCGGTGAGCTGGCCAAGACGCATCTCAACGATTGCATTTGCCTGCACCTCGGTGAGGTTGAAACGCTCAATAAGTGCTCTGCGGGCATCGGAAGGTGACTTGGCAGCCTTGATTATGCGAACAACCTCGTCAATGTTATCAGATGCAATGATAAGACCTTCAATGATGTGAGCACGTTCCTGTGCTTTGCGGAGATCGTATTTTGTACGACGAATAACAACATCGTGACGGTGATCCACAAAGTTTCTTATGCAATCCTTGAGCGAAAGCAACTGGGGACGGTCGTTAACAAGAGCAATGCAGTTTACGCTGAACGATGTCTGCAAAGCCGACATCTTGTAGAGCTTGTTGAGCACTACATTTGCGTTTGCATCGCGTTTGATATCGATAACGATACGCATACCAGACTGGTCGGACTCGTCGTTGATGTTTGAAATACCTTCAATCTTCTTCTCATACACCATTGATGCAATATCCTTGATGAGCTCCTCTTTAAGCACGTTGTAAGGAATTGCTGTCACAATGATTTTTTCGTGTGTATCCTGCTCAATTTCTGCTACGGCACGCATTATCACACGACCACGACCTGTTTCGTAGGCTTCGCGAACACCCGATACACCCAAGATATCGCAACCTGTGGGGAAATCGGGAGCTTTAACGTGTTGCATAAGACCATCGGTATCAATTTCGGGATCGTCGATGAATGCTACACAAGCGTCAATAATCTCGCTGAGGTTGTGGGGAGGGATGTTTGTAGCCATACCTACCGCAATACCGGTTGCACCATTCACAAGAAGGTTAGGGATGCGGGTAGGCATAACAGTGGGCTCCATCTCCTCGTTATCGTAGTTGGGCTTGAAGTCCACAGTCTCTTTGTAAAGGTCCTCGGCCATATCTTCACCAATCTTCTGCAAACGTGCTTCGGTATAACGCATCGCAGCGGGTGAGTCACCGTCGATAGAACCGAAGTTACCGCGGCCATCGATAAGCGGATAACGCATTGCCCAAGGCTGTGCCATACGCACAAGCGCATTGTACACCGATGTATCACCGTGGGGGTGGTATTTACCAAGTACGTCACCGACTGTCTTTGCCGATTTCTTGTATCCCTTGTCCGATGTAAAACCGGCCTCCATCATACCATAAAGGATACGACGGTGAACTGGTTTAAGTCCATCGCGAACATCAGGGAGAGCACGCGCCACAATTACCGACATTGAGTAATTTATGTAGGCCGAGTGCATCTCGTCCTCGACATTTACTTTTATTATTCTGTCGTTCTCAATCATAAAATGTGTTTATCAATTAAAATACTTATTATACCTTATTATATATATTATAAAACCTTGTAAAATTACTCATTTTTGCTGAAACCAACAAAATTTTTAAACTTTATTAAGCCACCAAAACGCATAAAACCGCGTTTTAAGGCAAAAAGCTCTTAAACGCGGTTTTAGAACGCAATAAAGCTATGCTTTTTCACAAGCTTAATCTCCAACCCTCTTCCACGTCGGACATGACAGCTGCACAACCATTCTCCATTTGCGACATTGCTGCCACAATTTTACACATAACCGACTTATCGGCCGTGTCAACAACAGCGTCTGCACTAACGCCGCTTTTCTTTACAACAAAGGCTGTATAGTTGGCCGTATCGTTCTCCACAGGAGGAGCCCAACGCTTAATCCACGATGCAAGAGTAACCAACTTATGCAAGCGGCAATAATTCTTCAACGTAATGAATGCAGCACGATAACCCCAGCAAGGAGCGATAAAACTAAAAAAGGCCGCATCCTTCTGTTCAGCCGACAATCCTTTCCAGCGCGTTCCGTTACGGCGTATATTCAACGGATTGTTGTTTCGTAAACCTCTTGAGATTTTCATTTTTTTCACCAAAGTTAATTTACGTACCAAATATCTAAGTTTCGCAATTGACACAAAATTACAGGATGATGCGATATTTGTGGTAATTTAAAATAAATGTCTTATTTTTGCAACAACATTTAACGGGGTGGCAAAAAGCAGTTGTAAACCCTGAAGAAATATTGCAGATTTTTAATTTACATTTATAAATTTACTATGCGTGTAGATATAATTACAACCTTTCCCGAGATGATGGAGAGTTTCTTTAACACCTCTATAATGGGACGTGCGCAACGCAACGGATATGCAGAAATTTGTTTACATAATTTACGAGATTATACTCTTGACAAGCATCGCAGAACCGATGACTACCCTTTTGGCGGCTGCGCAGGATTGGTAATGAAAATCGAACCCATTGACAACTGTATAAAGCACCTTAAAGCACAAAGAGAGTACGACGAAGTGATTTACACCTCTCCCGACGGACAGGTTTTTGACCAACCAATGGCAAATTCTCTCTCAATGAAGCAAAATCTCATATTTTTGTGCGGCCATTACAAAGGTATCGACCACAGAATACGTGAACATTTGATTACCAAAGAGATAAGTATTGGAGACTATGTTTTAACGGGCGGCGAATTGGCGGTAGAAGTGATTTGCGACGCGGTCATTCGCTTAATTCCAGGTGTAATTTCAGACGAAACATCGGCTCTTTCCGACTCTTTTCAGGATAACTTGCTTGCTCCGCCCGTTTACACCCGCCCCGCAGAGTATAACGGATGGAAAGTACCCGATGTTCTGCTATCTGGACACGAAGCAAAAATACGTCAATGGGAGTTTGAACAGTCGCTCGAGCGCACAAAACGCCTGCGCCCCGACTTGCTCGACAAATAAGAAAAATTGTTACAACCAAACTAGTATATACAAAAATAAATCAACCTTTTCGGTTGATTTATTTTTGTATATACCGCAAGAAATTCAACTATTAGAGTTAAAATATATTCTTGTCAAATTCATAAGGATTATGAATAAACCTTGCAGGGTGTTCGGTTGTAAGAACCTTTGCAGGCACTCCTGCCACGGTGGCACATGGCGGAACATCTTTTGTAACAACAGAGCCCACACCTATTGAAGACTTACTACCTACATTCAAGGCACCAACCATGGAAACACTGGGACCGACATGCACATAGTTTCCTATATAGGCTCCCCTGCCACCATTGCTTCCTATTGATGTAAAATGAAAGAGATTAACATTGTTGCCTATAACAGATGTAGTATGAACCAAAGTGCCAAAAAAGTGTCCTATATATAACCCGTAACCAATTTTAGTGCTTGTATATATCTGTATTCCATACCTCTTTTGGAATCTCTTCAAAAAGAACTTTGTTATGGGATACAAGAAGCCTTTGTGACACGTCATTCTGAACCAAAAATAAAAAGCAATGGTTCTTCCTGTCATACAATAGTAAAGCATGCGCCAAATACTGCACAAATAACCCTGGTGGCGATACATATCACTCTGCGCAAGTATAAAGCAATCCTTATAGCTGCGCGGAACGGGAATGGTTACAACCTCCCCACCAATCTCATAATTTTCGTATTCCATAGTATAGTATAGTTATTCATAGTTGTTTAGTAAAAACGCTCTGCAAATAAAATTTTGCAAATAGCGCACAGTATCAGTAAACGAGCGGCGTAAATCAAATTTCCAGCGCACCGATAAGCTCGTCTATCGAGTTCATCTTGTGACGAACAAGATAATCTTGTATATAATCGACAATTTCACCTGTTACAGCAGGGTTCATAAAGTTTGCAGTACCCACCTCTATCGCCGACGCTCCGGCAAGCAGGAATTCGATGGCATCGCTACCTGTTGTAATTCCACCTATACCCACAACCGGTATCTTAACAGCTTTTGCAACCTGCCAAACCATACGTAAAGCAATGGGCTTAACAGCAGGGCCACTCATACCACCGGTGATGGTTGAAAGCAAAGGACGGCGTTTCTCACTGTCGATAGCCATACCCAAAAGTGTATTTATGAGCGATACACTGTCGGCGCCGGCACCCTCAACTGCGCGTGCAATCTCGGTAATATCGGTCACGTTGGGAGAGAGTTTCACAATTAGCGTTTTGGGATACACCTTACGCACTGCCGAAACCACCTCGGCAGCCGAAGCGGGCTGAACTCCAAACGCCATACCACCCTGTTTAACATTGGGACAAGAGATGTTCAATTCTATTGCAGGGATTTTTTCAAGAGCAGCAACCTTTTCGGCGCAAGCCACATAATCCTCAATGCAAGCCCCCGATACGTTTACAATAACATTTGTATCAAGGTCTTTGAGTTGGGGATATATATTTTCGGCAAAGTAATCCACGCCTTTGTTCTGCAAACCTACCGCATTGAGCATACCCATAGGAGTTTCTGCACTACGAGGATAAGGGTTACCCTCGCGATGATTAAGGGTCGTTCCTTTAACTATAAAACCACCGAGTTTGTTCAAATCAACAAAATCGGCAAACTCCAATCCATAACCAAATGTTCCCGACGCTGTGAGAACGGGGTTTTTCAACTGCAACCCACCCAGTTTAATATCTGTCTTTACCATTTTAATTCATCTATTGAGAATACCGGACCATCTGTACACACACACTTATGTCCCTCCTTTGTATCTTCGACACAGCAGAGACAGGCACCAAGACCACACGCCATTTTGTTTTCAAGCGAAACCTCGCAAGGAATGTTATTCTCGCGTGCATATTTTGCAACAGCAAGCATCATGGGTTTGGGACCGCAAGTATAGATTTGTGTAAATTTGTTTTTAAGAACAGAGTGATTTGTTACATAACCCTTCTCACCCAAAGTACCATCCTCTGTTGTATATTCAACTCTGCCAAGCGCTTCGTAAGCCTCGCGGCGATACAAATCCTTAGCCGAGCGAGCACCAATCAAAATGGTGAAATCATAGCCTTTGTTTTTCAACTCCTCGGCAAGATAATACAGCGGAGCACTGCCCACACCGCCACCTACGAGTAAAAGGTTAGCATCTCTGCTTGCAGGCATTGTAAAGCCATTACCAAGGGGCAACAAGGTGTTAACTTTATCTCCGGCTTTCAGAGAACCAAGCCAACGAGTGCCATCACCAACAAGCTGCACAAGGAACGCAATCTCATTTTTCTCAGCATTGAAACTGTGAATAGAAATAGGACGGCGCAACATCACACTTGGTGTACCGTCGATACGCAGTTCGGCAAACTGCCCAGGAAGAGCCGCCGGAAGAGGCTGCTCGCTTGTCATATTGAGCATAACGCAGGTTGCGTTCAATTGCTCAACCTCTTTTATTGTCAAATCGACAAGAACTTTTTTCATAGTTAATTGAGTTTTAGTACGGCGAAGATAACACAAATAAAATCTTATAGCAAATAATTAAAAAAGAAGTGTCGGCTCAATATATAAAAGAATACCGCCTATCAGCCAATAAGGGCTGATAGGCGGTATTCTTTACACATATAACGAGCCTCTCTGCATTGATATCACAAAGCGAGCAGATTTACTATTTTTCGGGATATAGTATCTCGTATGTTCCGTCGGAATAAAAAACCCTTATCTCTTTAATCTTACGCACAGCAACGGGCTGCTGGGGTTGCTGTGCCACACGAGTAACGCGGCGAGGTGCAACCCGCTCGGCAACTGCAACAGGACGTTGAACAACCTTTTGTGGTTGTGGGGCAATAAACTCAACCGGCGATGGAGCAGGCTCCGAAAACAACTCGCTCTGTATTGCAGCAGAAGATGATTGAGGTGCAGTTTCTTGAACCCCACCTGCAACGGGAGCATTACCTTTACCGGTCATCAGCCATTGCATATCAAGCCCCGGGAATGCATCAAAAATTTTAAGCATTACTTCGAGACTTGCTTTATTACGCCCACTCAAAATGTGAGACACAGACGCACGTTGTATGCCTGTTTTATCGGCAAATTGCGATGGAGTTAAATTATAACTCTTCATTATAAGTTCTATCCTGTCACGCTCATTCATAAAAATATGCAGTTTTAAAGATTTACAAACCTAAACTTTGTTTTCGATACAAAAATAACAACAAATTTTCAAACAAACAAGATGATTTAAAAATCCGTCTTTATTCACAAAACGACAATATATTACAGATGTAAATACAGTAGAGAATGATAACAAAGTGTCACAAATAAAAACACGACTGTTGCCCGATTGCACACAAAAGAGAAAATCGTAATACACGCCACAAGGCATTACAACCTATAAAAAAGATTAATAAATAGACATAACAAACTAATATTCACACTAATAACACATTTAAAAATCTATTTTATGCAAAGAAAAACGCAAAATAGCAATATACACCGCAAAACACATTATCCAACACTTTACATAAAAGACAATAAAATGCTTATTCTCAACAAATTACATCACATCAAAAGAAAGTGTATATTTTACGTATATCCATATTTGCGGTTATCAACAGCACTACCACCACCCTGTTAATTATGAATAGCAAATAGTTTGGATATTGTTTAACAATAGACAAACCGTCTTCTATACAAATCTATATTTAATAAAACCAAAACACTTACACACTTGCTAATTTACAAACGTATATACATTTGTAACGCAAGACAACCACTCAAACAAGCGAAAAAAGTTGTATATTTATTAAATACACCACTGCTTACAACTGTTTATAGATGAAAAATCGAGCAGAATTAAAAAAATCTCATATATATAAGGGGCGAAAACAAATTTTAAAATCTCACGGGCTTACAATTGATGTAAAAAACGAATAATCAGCCACTTACACCCCAAATAGTTGTTTATTATAATCATGAATCTAAAAATAAGAACCAAAAAATAGGGTTACTATCGCTAAAAAACAGATAAAACTGATATATCCCCCACTTTTCACATTATAATAACAGAATCGCCGACAACAATCCGATTTGCACACGAACCCACAATGCTAGCACACCTCATCAAAAAGCAAGCAAGCAAACAGAGACAGACAGTAGGTGTGTGAAACTATCAAGCCCCACATTATATAGAAGTAACAAAAGTAACCCTATTAAACTCCGCCCACGACACTACTCTTCTGTTAAAACAGGAATAAAAGTTACATAAGGAGAAAAGAGAAAGAAAATAGCGGAACACATTGTTGCGTAAGTGCAACAATGCATTCCGCTAATATGCCATTGAACCCGAGCTAACAGCCCGGAACTGCTCTTATTAGTTTTCTGTACCCAGAATCAAGGATACAAGCATTGTTATATCGGCAATATCACAAGCACCATCGCCATTCAAATCAACATCAGAGATGCTCAATTCACTATCAGACGAAGATAAAATATAACTAACCAAGATTGTTATATCGGCAACATCAACAGCGCTATCACCGTTTATATCGCCCTTTGCATACGAAGTGGTTGTTACACTTGCATATTTTGAGAAGTCGGAAGAACCATATCCATCGCTTGCATACACTCTGTAACGATACTGTGTGAGAGGTTTGAGAGCTGTAAACACATAAGAGGTTTCTTCGGTTGTTACGCGCTCCACAAGGGTTGAAGAGATGTTAGAAGTATATGTAATAGTAACATTGTCTATGGATACACGTTTCTTGTTTGTACTGTTCTTAGTACTGAACTCAATATAGAAATCGCCTGTTGCATCAAACTCCAACTCTTTATTTACCCATTGTGTTGTTGCAGAGTAATCGAACGATTCAACCACAGCCCCACTCGCATTCATCAAAGAAACGGTTAGAATAGAACCACTGTCACTTGTGCTGTAATAGGCCATAGAGAATGCGACTGTAACCGCGCCACCGGCATTAAGTTTGGGTGTTCTTATTGTACCGGCCGATTTTGATGCACCAACGCGCAACACCCCCGACTCGCCATAAAGATTAGAACCTGTCCAACCGGGTGAAGAGAGATAACTATCGAGATTGCTCAACGACTGATTGGCCTTTGTACAACCAACAAATGTCTCACTCAACAAAGTAACACTCTCACCACTTCCTTCCGACGCTTCAACAACCTCTTCGAGTTCCACAACATACTCTGTAGCATCATCAACAGCCTCCCAGTTTGCACAGAAACCAGTAGCGGATATTTCACTGGCGGGAAGCACCCCGGGCACAGCAACCGAGCCTCTCATAAAAGAGAAATATACAATTTTGTTCTCGTGTCTTATATTTGTAACGGGCTTGCCAAGGTAACCGCCGGTAAAAACTTTTGCCGCAGGAACGGATGTGTCGGTAAATTCAGTGTTACCACTTGTACCAGGCCACACATCACCTCTATAACTGGCCGACACTTGTGAACCATTGCTGCCTGTATATGCAATAAATTCATTATCGGCGGGCACCAAAGAATAACGCAAGTGATTTTTATCATTGTTCACAGTATTGTCATCCCACACACTCTCGCTGTAATCGACATGAGTAATGAGCATACCGGCATTAAAGAGATAACTATCCCAGCCCTCTTGCTGGCGGTTTTCAAGTATGAAATACTCGTTATTGTTAGCGTCGTTCAAAATCTTACAACCTTTGCCATTCTCATTTGAAATGGCCGCCATAGAGTAATCTCCTTTTTTATTGAGTACTTCCAAAGATTTCCACCCCATAAAATCACGAGCGTACGCGCTGTAACCCACAGGGATATAACCTTCGGCTGTATAACTACCCATATCCATCAGGTCCCAATATTCAAAGGTCGATTGACCATTGCCACCGGTGTCATACAAGTCGGGCAAACCCAAGCAGTGAGAAAACTCGTGACACATAGTTCCTATACCCAAAAGGTAATCGCCACCATATTGCTGGGCAAAAGCCTCGTTTATCGCAAGTTCGTTTGAGCAGGCGTAAACATCAAACTTGACACCATCATGGGTTTTCACACCAACTTTCGCCGAAAGTTGCCACTGGTGAGGCCATATTGTATTTGTACTGTTACCGGTAACATTCTCGCCATAACCCGCATATATACAATAAACAAACTCAGCTTTGCCGTCTCCGTCATTATCGAATATTGAAAAATCAAAATTCGCATCGGCAGCTGCAAGACCGTCTGCAATCATATGTGTGGGACGCACATCATCGCCATTGGAGTTGGCACCATAGTATGACATTTTATTGGGAAGTGTCACAATATCGGTAACAATAAAGTTAGGACGGAACAAGCCACCCGATTGTGCTATAAAATAATCCCTCGCACTACCTATGGACTTTGCTATTGGGTTGGCGTAACCCTCATAATTTTCCTTATTCAGGAAATCAGATATAACCTCCTTTGAAAATTTAAACTTTACATCGGTGTACTGCACCAGAAGAACAGGTACATTAACCTCACCCTTTGGTAATATTGTCGCAGCTCTCGAAGCTGCATATTTTGCAGCACGGGCACGGGCAACCGTATTCATATCGCTACGCATAGCCGAGAAATCGTTTGCATCTATCAACACCTGCTCCTGCAAATTGCGCGCACCGTTGTTGTGAGCGATTAAATCACTTGCCACAAGTGTTCCGTCGTCGGCAAGCAAAGCGTAATAATAGTCTCCATTTTCACCTTGTACCACCGGAACATCGTCGAGTGTAGTGTGATAGTGAAAAGACTCGTCACCGCATAGTTGTACATACAACTCGGTGCCATCGGACTGTTTATGTGTTACAGGCACTCTGCGGGCAGGTGCCGCAAAAAGAGCGTTCACTACAAAAACAGACAGTATCAAAATGTATGCGATTTTTCTCATATATCTTTGTGAATTTTGACATTATATCAATTACAAAGATATAAAAAAATATTTAAATAATAATTATTATTTAAGCTGAAACAATATGTACTCCATGAGAATACAATAACCGCTCCAGATAAATCTATTTATTCTATAACATTTGCTCCCTCCGTTCCGACTTTCCCACAAGAAAAATACCCACACAAATAAGCAAAAGAGCAAAGAAAAGCGCAGCGTCGAAACGGTCCTGCCCGGTAAAAACCGAGATTAGCGTTGCCGTAAACAAAGTAACATAACTATACATTGCAACAAGCGTAGTTTTCAAATACTTGACCCCTATCGGCACGAGCAGATAACTCAATGCCGTGGGAAACAACAACACAAAAAGAAAGGTTAGCACAGCTGTGGGATCATAGTTGCTGAAAATACGGGGAACCGTTGCACCGCTTACCAGGAAGGCCACTATTGAGGAAACAAGAGCACCGAGAAATGTATATTTCAACATAACAATGTTACTCACGCGACGCAACAAAGCCGACGACGAAAGCAAATAAAAAGCATATAACAAAGAACTGATAAAAGCCATTGCGTTACCAGCAAAAGGACGCACGGCATACTCGGACGACGACTCGGAAAACAACGTTGCCGCAACACCCGAAAAACCAAGCAGAATACCCACCACCTTGCCCGAAGTCACACGTTCATTGCAACAGACGACCGAAAAAAGAAACACCCAAATTGGTTGCAAAGCATTGATAAGAGCAAAATTAACAGGTGTCGTGTAGGAGATACCGACCGCATAGAGCATCATATATCCAAAAACGGCAATGGCACCGAGAAAAAAGAGCTTCACCCTATCGCGTTGCGACGACAAATCGGGTTTATCAAATATACCCACCGCCCAAAAGAAGAGCGTGCCAAAAAGCAGACGCAATGCAACAAACCCTGCAGGTGTAAACCACGAAGACAACAGATACTTACTGCAATTGACATTAAGACCTGCCGAAGCACGCGACACGATGAGTGCTAGGGAACCTTTAAGAGTATTCTTCATCTTTTGTAACTTTTACAAACAACACCTCTTAACAAGAGAAAAACTAAACCGGCAGCACAGAAACAACCATTCAGCGCAAAAGCAAACCCGGCGCTCTTCACACCCGAAAGTTTCTGCAAGAAATCAACTACCGGCGGACAAAGCACAATGGCAACATAGTTCATAGTCATCACAAGGGCAAGCGCAAAAGTAACCTTGTCGGGAGTGGCAACCAACGCGGTGCGGTCATATATGAAAGGCTGGGCAACACCATAACCAATACCCGCAAGAAAAACTCCGATAAACATCCACACAAGTGCCTTGTTGAAGAATATCAGGAATAGGCCGCAACCTATAAGAAGCAGACAGCACAAAAATATTTTGCCGCGCAAAATACCCAAAATTCTGTTAAGGAAAAAACCGGGCAACATTATGGAGAGAAAAAACACCGAAGTTACAACACCAACGCTGCCACTATCATGCCCATACTCCTGCATAAGAAAAGAGAGGTTCACACTCACAACCATCACAAGAAAAGTGATAAAGAAATAGTAAAGCATAAATTTAACTAGTGAGCCATAATCTATTTTAGAAGAACCATTTATAAAACTCACTTCTTCGTCACTAGGAACATTGCCGCAAGTTTTTTCGGCACCTTTTATATGCGGAACAAGCAGCAGCGAAACAGCCGGCAATAAATAGACAAGAAATGGCAAGCGCCACTCGACCTCGGCCAAATAGCCGGTGACCGCTGTTGCAACAACAAGCGTCATATTATTTATTGCCGAGCTGTAACCAAACTGACGGGTACGTTCTGCACCGGTAAAAAAACGGGATATAAGTGAGGTTGACAAAGGGGTTATAATGCCAGCGCCCACACCAAGAAGAGCACTCACAAAAATAAGTTCAACCATTGAATCGCAAAGAAAATAGAGAAGACCACTCAACAGAAAGATAGAAAGTCCCAAATAGAGCAAACGTATATACCCTACCGCGTCGCTCAAATGTCCCGCCAGCAATATAAAAGGTATTATAAGCAACGATGGTAAGGAGGTGAGCATTTGGACATCGAGCTCCGTAGCATCCTTGAATATTTTAGTAAGGTCGTCAAGCACCGGCGAAATAGCAAGCCCCGGCAACGAAGTCAATGCCGACACCGACCATATCCCAAACAAAGCCCACAAAGCAATTGTACCTTTTCCTGTATTTACTCTCATAATTTCATCAAGTTAAAGTTCTATGCTTGCAAACAAGAGAAAGCGAAGAATTGTTCAAGCAACAAATAAATGTACAACAATCACAAAAAAAGCAAACAAGCGAACATAGCACCGCCTGCCGATGTTCAACAGATACCGTTCAGAAATTTGTCAACTTTAAAATTTCAAAAAGATGAAACAGAATGAAGATTACAAAGAAACCGGTGTAACAACCGCAGTGTTCGGTTCGCAGGAGATGTTGAAATCGGCTCCCACCGACAAGATTCCTCAAAAATCGACCACACCCGAGATTGCCTATCAGATGGTGAAAGACGAAACATACGCGCAGACACAGCCGCGTTTGAACCTCGCTACGTTCGTAACAACATATATGGACCCTTATGCCACAAAGTTGATGAACGATGCCATTGCCATAAATTACATTGACGAAACCGAGTATCCACGCATAGCCGTGATGTGTGCCAAATGTATAAACATAATCGCCAACCTATGGAACACCCCCGAACAGGCTAAATGGAAGGCAGGAGCTCTTGGAATTGGTTCAAGCGAAGCCTGTATGTTGGGTGGCGTAGCAGCGTGGCAACGATGGAAGAAACGCCGCGAAGCAGCGGGAAAACCTTGTGACAAACCCAATTTTGTAATTTCATCGGGCTACCAGGTAGTATGGGAGAAATTTGCACAGTTGTGGCAGATTGAGATGCGCACCGTGCCTCTCACCACAGAGAAACTCACTCTCTGCCCCGAAGATGCTATTGCCATGTGCGACGAGAACACCATCTGTGTAGTACCCATACAGGGTGTAACCTGGACCGGCCTTAACGACGATGTCAAAGCACTTAACGACGCACTCGACGAATACAATAAAAAGACAGGATACGAAATACCCATCCACGTAGATGCTGCATCGGGCGGTTTCATTCTACCCTTCCTTGAGCCCGATAGAGTTTGGGATTTCCGCCTCAAATGGGTTCTTTCCATAAGTACCAGCGGCCACAAGTACGGCCTTGTTTATCCCGGCCTTGGATGGGTTGTGTGGAAGGATAAAAAATATCTCCCCGACTCTATGTCGTTCAGTGTAAACTATCTTGGTGCCGATGTTACACAGGTGGGACTCAACTTCTCACGCCCAGCCGCACAGATATTGGGACAATACTACCAATTCATACGCTTGGGCTTCGAGGGTTACAAGGCAATACAGAAGAACTCTCTCGAAATTGCAAGATACCTTCACGCCGAGATTGGCAAAATGAAACCATTCCGCAACTATAGCGAAGAAGTGAGCAACCCTCTCTTCATATGGGAGATGAAGCAAGAGCACGCAAAGAAATGTAAATGGACACTTTACGATCTACAAGACAAGCTTAAACAAAATGGTTGGATGGTTCCTGCATACACTCTGCCTGCAAAACTCGAAGAGACCATCGTGATGCGTATTGTGGTGCGTAATGGTTTCAGCCGCGACATGGCCGACCAACTGCTCGCCGACATTGCATCGGCTGTAACAGAACTCGAGAAATTGCAATACCCCACACCTTCACGCATCTCTTTGGAGAGCAACATAAAGGTTAAAGGTACAGTATATACTCACACCGGTAAATAATAAATAAAATGGAGAGAAGGGTCACACGAGAGAGACTGCACACTGTTGTAAATGCAGCATACAAGCTTTACAAGGAGGAAAAAGGAGGTAAGAATGCCGATTACATCCCATACCTTGCAAACGTAGACAGCAAGCAATTCGCAATAGCAGTGTGCTTGCCCGGTGGCGAAATTATCGAGGCCGGCGATTGCAGTTTCCGTTTCGGTATAGAGTCAATCTCAAAAGTAGCCACGGCCTTATTGGTGTTAAAGGAGTATGGTGCAAATACCATAATGGATATGATAGGCGCCGACGCCACAGGTATGCCTTTCAACTCAATAATGGCTATACTTTTAGAGAACGACCACCCTTCTACTCCATTGGTAAATGCAGGGGCAATAGCCGCCGTCAGCTTGGTGCGACCGGTGGGTGACAAGCAACAGAAGTGGAGCTCGATATTGCAGAACATCAATGATTTGTGCGCAAGCAAGCTCCCTGTTATCGACGAACTCTACAAATCGGAGAGTGTCACCAACCACAATAACCGCGCCATCGCCTGGCTCTTAAAAAACTACAACCGCATATATGATGAGCCCGATATGTCGCTCGACCTTTACACGCGCCAATGTTCCTTAGGAGTGACAACAAGCGAACTGGCAGTTTTCGCGGGCACCATAGCCGGCGGCGGTGTTAACCCCGTGACCAAGAAAGAGGTATTCCCTGCACGCTTAACCGAAAAGATAGTTTCCATGATGGCAGCTGTGGGTTTCTACGAGCATAGCGGCAATTGGATGTTTTCCACAGGAATTCCTGCAAAAACAGGCGTGGGCGGCGGTATCATTGGTGTACTTCCCGGGCTATTCGGTATCGCCGCTTTCTCGCCGCCAATAGACGTGGCAGGAAACTCGGTGCGGGCACAAAAAGCAATAACATATATTGTAAAAGAGTTAGGACTAAACATTTACAGCTACGACAAGGTTGCTGTTGAAGAATCTCAAGCAGTGCCGGTGTAAAAACAACCGCTCCTTACCCTCTTCAAAAGGGCAAGGAGCGGTTCTCTTTTTACGTTAATGAGATTTATGCATATATGTTTATTCCGTATATCTTACATACGAAACGTACCTAATGCCAATAATTCTTTGATTTTTGCAAACTCCTTGGAATCGCCGCCAAGAAAATAGGCATTTTTGCAGATAGCTTTGCAATCGACACGAGCATTTCCTTCGAACAGCCAAATCTTCTTATCCTCGTCTACGGAGTTTTCCGGGAGCATATTCGCGCCACTCACCTCTATCACCACGTACATAATAGCCGTTGTGCTCGCGACCACGGCCATCGTTGTAACAATAGAACAAACCATTCTGCTCGCAGCATTCGTGGTGAACATCTATTGTATTATAGACAACCTCCCACTTACCGTTATTCTTGCGGTCGATAAAAATTTTATCCTTTCCCAACTTTGGATCACTCTTTCAATATAACTTGCTTTATAAATGTTTTGCTTATATGTGCATCGGAGTTTTCGGGCATAACAGTGCCGTCACTGAGCAGAATCTCGGTGTGGGGAATACCGCTGAAATTAAACTGATGGCTTAGACATTTCCACATATCGGCACTTACACGATGGTTCTCTCCTTTTATATTATTAGTGGTGAAGAACTCGTTCACATCACCCTCGGGATTTACCGATTCATCACAAATATAGACGAAGCGCACTCTGCCGGCAAACTCCTCGACAAGTTCGCGGTGATTAAGCATTCCTGAACGGCAAGGGCCACACCCAAGCCCCCAAAAGTCGAGGATAATGGGCTCGCCAGGGTACTTTTCGTTGAGGATTTTAAGAAACTTTGCAACCTCGGGGTGTATATTCTTTGCAGCATTACCACCCTCTTGCTCTGCAACAAGGCTACGCAGACGTTTCAGCGTGTGGGCGGCTATTATGGGCGATGTAAAGAATGGCATTGCTCCCACCAACTGTTCAACTATCTGTGGTATATCATTGTCGCTACCAATACTACTTGTTTCGAGTATAGAGCGTTGCAGCATCAAGCAATTGCCTATGCCCAATTTTTCCTCAATCAATTTGAAAGTTTGGGTAAAGAGAAAGCTTGTTGTAGGTACAGAATCGAAACTCACCTCTTTTACAGCTTCCAATATTTTTGCGTTGTAGGGCGAGGTATAGTGTCTGCCGTATAGCAGGAATCCCACCGCCTCGTCATCGGCGGTATCATCGTTACCTTGGGTTGCGGCTTCTACCTTTTTAACAGCATCACTTTCTATAAATATATTATTTCTATAGTCATTAACAACACTACTAAAATACGGAAAGTAGAGTTCAAAACCAAAACGATTGAATATTACCCAATTGCTGCGATTGCAGAAAATATAAAGATTGTCGAGGAGGATTCGCTTGTTTGCCTCTTCTTTCAAAAAAGAGAAAAAGTTCTCGCGTTCAAGCCCCTTGAAACTCTCGTCCTTAACCCACGCATTGCCTTCCTGCTTGTAGGCTTTATAGTAATAATTACTATTTACATCTAAAATAGTGGTAAAGAGTTCTTCAAGAGCATTGGTTATTATTATATCCTTTGCAACTGGGGTGAGAGGCACACCAGCAAGCAGTGCCGGTGCTTTCTCACATATTGCCTCGAAAAGGGGTGCTGCGTTTTTCACATAATCGTATGCGGCTTCTTTGGTTTCAATAAAATTCTCGCTATAAGTATTATAGTAAGATAGATTTTCTATACCATCCTCTATTCTTTTTTGCAGGGGTTGAGAGTGGCGTATGAGTTGTGCCGAGAGGCTGTTACCGAGCACTACAGGAGCTCTCTTTGTAAACTGTTCGCGCTTACTCTCAACTGTATCCCAACATAGAACAATAGTATCGCCTGGAGTTACAAACACCATAGTATTCAAAGGTTCCTGCAAATAAACATAGTGCGGATGCTCCACCTCAAATTCGGCCGAGAAAGTGCCATCGCGGTTTATAGTTATAAGTTCGCTGCTTCCACTACCATTCACTATATTATTATATTTGAGAATTTTCATAAGACGTTGCTGCTCACTGCCTACATAGTTGTTTATTATGCAACCTTTTATAACAACCTTACCCCCGCTAAAAAACAGAGGGTGGGCACGGGAGGGGTCGTAAGTGTAAGCATCATCAGCAACTGTTTGAGCGTTGCGTGTAAGCAAAATACCTTTTTCTTTTTTATCCTTTTTTAAAAGAAGTGTGCCGTTATTATTCTGCACGGCAAAAAGCTGGCGCGAAACACCACCGCAAGTAATGTCGATGGTGATGTTTTTCCCTTTCTTCGTGGTGGTGTAACGCCACACTTCGTTGTTGTAGAGCAAGCGGTCTTGCACAAAGGCTGCAACCACATTACCGGCGTTGCCCACTTCTTCCCAAGTGCCTTGCAACACCCACTTTGAAGGAATGAGCGAAATTCCGTAAATCTCCCAAGGATTGCTGACTGTTGCTCCCTCGCTGAAATCAACCTTCTCCTCCTCGCGACTCAACGGTTCAAAATACATCGTGCAGTCTATGCGGTTGCTTGCAGGCGTGTAAATCTCCTTATCAAGTTCAACTCCCTCTACACGTTGTAATTTATACTCACGACCTGTGGTTCTTCCTTTAAGTATTGAAGAACTGTTTAACCTTACATAATAATTATGCCAATACCAAATGGTAGCCGACACCATTGTTGTTTCCTTCCCCACCTCTATGCGGGTAATTTCAATGCTCGATGTGTTTGCCCCTTCGTAATCGGGATTTTCAATAATCGTGTTTTTTTGCGCTATGGCTGCAATAGCTGTTAAAAGCGCGAAGACAGAAAGTAGAATTCTCATTTTCATATTGTTTGTTTTTTATGCATTCTATTTGTAAGACGTAAAAAAGTCTTTATTCGTCACAACTAATTGCCAACAAAATTAGTTTTTTCCATTCACAACACCCCGCAATTTTAATCTTTTGTTTCGCTTTTCACATCTTCCATTTTTTGTAAAAAATGAAAGATTAAACCCGAAACACCTGTAATACAAACAATTACATTCACAAGAGCGAAGAAAGAAAAGCACTGTTTTAATTCGGTCTGGTATTTGAAATTTGCTATCTTCGCACGTGAAAAACAATAAAAGAGTAATGAATAAGAAAAGTATTGTACAGGCCTGTTTAATATTTATCGCAACATACAGTTTGCTGTTTTCATTCGGTTATGCAAATAAAAGGAAGTTTATAAAAAACGATATAAACAAACTTTTCTTTGAAAAGATGCAACACATACACGACAGCATAGCAAAAGTCGATAGCCTCCCCTGGCTTACAACACGCAATTTCAACTCATACGACTATTTCGAGGCACGACCTTGCACCATATACAGCGAGGAAGATACCTGTATCGTCGCTGCCAAATATCAAATCTCGGGCGACCAATACAAGCACGATGTTCAAATGACACAGAGTATGTTCATACAAAGCGACAGTTACAACATAGCCGTGGCCGACTCTGTGTGGAAACAGCAACTAAAGAACGCAGGCTACAATGTGGATGTCGCTCTGCAACTGCTGTATAAAAGCCTTTTCGATATGTTCCCCACACCCGACTCCCTTGTTACCAACGTTGCAAACACTCTTGCAAGTAACCGCAGGCTACAAGGCAAGAATGTTTTTGTAACCGATACCGTAGCCCTGGGTTTCTGCAAGCAGGGGTTGATTGTGAGCCATATAGAGTTACCCACAAGCGTTGTTATTGCAAAGACCGGCTTTTTCGATTGGAAATTTGTGCTCGCTGCCACCATAGCCTTGCTTTTTATCGTGGTAACATATATAAGGTATATAAAAGCCAACGCCATCACAAAAATAACCGTACAGCAAACAACAATAATACTTGGCAACATCATATACGACTGCAACAACCACACATTGCGCAACATTGCAAACGGGCAAACGATTAAACTGCCGACAATACAGGCGAAGATAATGGAACTACTCGCACGAGCCGAAGAGCACATAGTTACAAAAGCCGATATTTGCAGAGAAGTGTGGAACCTGAGCGAAAAAGATGCCACAACCGCCTATAACGGCGCAGCGTGGCGACTGCGAGAAAACTTGCAGAAAATTGACGGAATAAGGCTAGTTACAATACAGAACAGAGCCTTGCAATTGGTAATTGGCTAATATATATAAGGTTTATTTTGCACGCAACTGCCAAAATGCGACTGCGGCTGCGGCGGCCACATTCAGCGAATCAACACCGTGAGCCATTGGTATGCGCACCACGTAATCGGCAGCATCTATAACCTCGTGGGCAAGGCCATCGCCTTCGGTACCCATAACAATGGCAAGACGCTCTTCGTTCATAAGTTTTTCGTCATCAATCGACACTGAATTATCGGTAAGCGCCATGGCGGCGGTACTGAAACCTATCTCTTTAAGCGAGCTTACCGGTGCATTGAGCCAGGTCCAGGGCACAAGAAAAACAGAACCCATTGATACACGTACGGCACGGCGGTTAAGCGGGTCGCACGATGTTGGAGTGAGCAACACTGCGTCTATGCCCAAAGCGGCTGCCGAACGAAATATTGCACCAATATTTGTGGTATCGACCACTCCATCGACAACAACCACACGACGCGCTCCATTGCATATATCACCTACTGCACGAGGTGCGGGGCGACGCATTGCACACAAAACACCGCGAGTGAGGGTGTAACCGGTAAGTTCGGCAAGGAGAGCGCGGCTGCCAGTGTAAACAGGTATATCGCCGCAGCGTGCAACAATATCGGCAGCGTCACCGTCAATATGTTTCTGTTCACACAACAAGGCAAGGGGTTCATAACCGGCATCTAACGCAACGCGAATAACCTTCGGACTCTCAGCTATGAAAATTCCTTTCTCGGGCTCAATACTTTTTCGCAATTGCGCCTCGGTGAGTGTCGCAAAAATCTCCACTCCGGGGTGTGTGAGTGATGTTATCTCTATTATGGGCATATTTCTGTAATTTGTGCGAAGATACAATAAAGAAATGTGAAGAACACCACTGCTTGCCATAAATAAGAGATTTTAAAAGAAAAAACATTATTTATTAGAGCAAGCTGTGCTCTATTCAAAATTTAAAGTTATATTCGCAATTGATGTAAAAAAACAAAACTATGAAACAGATTATTGTTCCTAAAATATTCCCCGCGAGCAACAACCTTGCGGATGTAGAGACGGTTTTTGCAACCTTGAAGGGAGAGGCTGTTGCGTGCTGTAACTGGCCAGTAGAATTCCCCTATACACCCACCGTTAGTGTAAAACTTTTTCACAACGGAGAAAACCTATATATAAAGTTCGATGTAACGGAAAATGACATTCAGGCAAAGGTTGCCGAAGACCAGGGACGCACCTGGACCGACCCTTGCGTGGAGTTCTTTGTATCGCCGGGCTGCAATATGGACTATTATAATTTTGAATGCACCTGCACCGGTAAATTATTGCTTGCTTGGCACCCTGCCGGCGAGCCAAAGGAGCCGGCACCGGCCGAGATATTGAAAAGTGTTAAGCGTTACCCCTCGCTTGGTACTGAGTGTTTCCCATTACGCACAGGAGAACACACCTGGAGCGTGATAGAAGTGATACCCGCCACTGCACTTTTCCGTAGCGGAATTGAAAACTTCAATGGCAAAAAAATGAAGGCAAACTTCTACAAATGTGGTGACGAACTCCGCACACCACACTTTATATCGTGGGCACCTATCGAGTGGGAAGAGCCGAGTTTCCACCGTCCCGAATTTTTCGGCGAACTTGTTTTTGAATAACAAAATTGTTTTTGATAAGAAAAAAGCGGCAACCATAGTTGTCGCTTTTTTGTATTACATTATAGGAGTCAACAGCACTACAAACAAGCCTTTAACGCGCTGCCACCAAGTACGTTTTTTGTAAATTTCTTTCGTAAGAAGAAAACTCTCCTTTTTGTCTTCGTCTATTATATTCTGGAGGTCGCGGGTATCCTCCTTGTCAAAGACAAATATATTTGTTTCATAGTCGTAGCACATACTGCGGCTGTTCAGATTGGCCGAGCCAATTGTCATATATTCGCCATCGACACACATAACCTTGGAGTGATTAAACCCACCGTTGTACATATATACATTTGCACCACGTTTCATAAGCTGGTAGCCAATGCGCCACACACCGTCGGGAACCAATTTTATATCCCCCTTGGCAGTGAGCATAATATCAACTTTAAGACCATCGTCTATTGCTTTTTTAATTGCCTTTTTCACTCCAGGCATTGGGATGAAATAGGGACTCACAACCACCAAACTGTCTTTTGCCGAATTTATTGCATTGGCATAAGCACGACGCATAGCTTTGGGGGTTTTACGCGGCCAGCGATCGACAACAGCAACCTCGGCATCACCAACAGGGTTTACCACCGGGTAATACGCCTCGCCACCTATCCCCTGCCCTGTTTCGTGATTCCACATTGCAAGAAATATATCCTGTAACTTTGCCACAACCGCGCCATCGACACGGGAGTGAATATCGCGCCATTTGCCTATTCCTTCGAGGCCTGTAAGATAGTAATCGGCAACATTTATGCCACCTATGTACCCGATTTTTCCATCAATTACCACAATCTTGCGATGGTCGCGCGACAATGTGTGATTAATCCACGGAAAGATTATAGGGTCGAACTTTACAAGCTCCACACCGGCGGCTCTTATAGCCTCTATGTGCCTTTCTTTGAGTGGTTTGTTATTGGAACAGTTTCCAAATGCATCGAAAAGCGCACGTACCTCAACACCCTCTTTTGCTTTCTCGGCAAGCAGAGCAATGAGTACAGCATTTATAGAGTCGTTACGGAAATTGAAATATTCGAGGTGTATATGATGTTTCGCCTCTTTTATGGCAGAGAACATATCCTCGAATTTGGCGTGGGCACCATTCAAAAGCTCAACACTGTTACCACTCACAATCTCTATGTTTTCTGCCTGTAAATAGTTCTTGAATGCTGTGCCCGATGATGAAATGCCGGCACGTTCAATGGCCACGAAACTACTGCACGATGCAAGCAGCAATGCCATAGAAAGCAGAAGAACGTATGGGTCTTTTATTTTCATCACAAGCATCATTTTAAAAACAGGTGCAAAGGTACTAAAAATAAAACAAAGAAGAGATGTATATCTTCTTTTTTAAGTACATTTATACTTATATTCGGCTTTTTTAGTTATCTTCGCCGAAGATTAAAACCAAACAAATATGATTTACGACGAACGCGAAATACGTCACCAGCACGTTATTGAGGCCGCAAAACAGATGATGACAGCGGCACGCACTGCGCCCAAGGCTAAGGGTGTCGATATTATTGAGATAGCACTTGTTACCGACGATGATATTGTTGCTTTGAGCAACGGATTGCGCCAAATTGGCGAGAAACTCGGCCGTGGAGGTCTTCTGCGCGATGCCGACAACATTCTTTCGGCCGAAGCAATTGTGCTTATCGGTTCACGCGAAGAGGCTATGGGGCTCAATTGTGCTTATTGCGGATGCCCCACTTGTGACAGCCGCCCCGCAGGTGTGCCTTGTGCAATGAACACCATAGACGTAGGTATTGCAGTGGGCTCGGCTTGCGCCACTGCATCGGATCTTCGTCTCGATACACGCGTTATGTACTCGGCGGGATATGCAGCCCTGCAACTCGGCTGGATGAAGGGTTGCAACTACCTTATAGCAATACCCGTGAGCGCATCATCGAAAAACCCCTTCTTCGACAGAAAAAGAAAAGTATGAGCAAGAAACTATATTTGCCGGCAGAGTGGCACGAACAAGCATTCGTGCAATTGACATGGCCACACGAGAACAGCGACTGGGCTTATATGCTGCAAGAGGTTGAAGAGTGTTTCACCGAACTTGCAAAAGCGATAAGCCAACGCGGAAAACTGCTTATCGTTACCCCCAATGAAAAGAATACCGCCGCAACACTGCAAAAAGCAGGCGCAACAATGGAGAACATCACTCTCTTCACTTGCGACACAAACGATACCTGGGCACGCGACCACGCCTTCATAACACTTGCAGGCGGCGACAAGCCCTGTTATCTTGATTTCTGTTTCAACGGATGGGGAAAGAAGTTCGAAGCTTCGCTCGACAACGCAATAAACAAGAAACTCTTCGACGCAGGCATTGTAAAGGGAGAGTACTGCGATATGAACGATTTTGTTCTCGAAGGCGGCTCCATTGAGAGCGATGGCAAAGGCACTGTACTCACAACAACCAGTTGCCTCACAGCCCCCAACCGCAACCTCACCGACAGAGAATACCTCGAAAAGGAACTGTGCAACCGTTTGGGTTGCGAACGTGTTTTGTGGCTCGACTATGGAGAACTCGTGGGTGACGACACCGACGGACACATCGACACCCTTGCACGCCTCACACCCGACGACACCATTGTATATATGCAGTACGATGCCGAGGACAAGGAGCAATACGACTGTCTCAAAAAGATGGAAGAGCAACTAGCCACCTTCCGCACAAAAGAAGGCAACCCCTATCGTTTGTTGCCATTGCCCTCGCCCTCGCCCATATACGACGAGGATGGTGAGCGCTTGCCTGCAACATACGCAAACTTCCTTATAATGAACAACGCCGTGCTCTACCCCACATACGCACAACCTGCAAACGACGCTATTGCAGCCGATGTGTTGCAGAAGGCATTCCCCACATACGAAATTGTGGGTATCGACTGCCGCGCACTCATCAAACAGCACGGCTCGCTACATTGCGTAACCATGCAATACCCCCTTCTTTAACCGCTAATACCAAGACCTATGAACACAATAAAAGTTGGAGTAATTCAGTTGTCGATAGGTAACGACATCGAGAAAAACAGAGAAAAACTTGCAGCAGCAATACGCCGCACAGCCGAGCAAGGCGCGCAACTTGTAATATTGCAGGAGCTGCACAACTCACCATACTTCTGCCAGGTGGAATCCACCGCAAACTTCTCATACGCCGAGCCCATCCCCGGCCCCTCGACCGAATTTTACGGCAAAGTAGCGGCAGAGTGCAAAGTTGTGCTTGTAACATCACTCTTCGAGGCACGTGCAAAAGGACTTTACCACAACACCGCCGTGGTATTTGAAAGCGACGGTACAATTGCCGGCAAATACCGCAAGATGCACATCCCCGACGACCCCGCATATTACGAAAAGTTCTACTTCACACCCGGCGACATAGGTTTCCGCCCCATCAAGACAAGCGTAGGCACACTTGGCGTACAGGTATGTTGGGACCAGTGGTACCCCGAAGGAGCACGTCTTATGGCTCTGCGTGGTGCCGACCTGCTTATCTACCCCACAGCTATCGGCTGGGAGAGCAGCGACACTCAGGAGGAGAAATCACGACAACTTGGCGCTTGGCAGACTGTACAACGCGGACACGCAGTGGCAAACGGCCTTCCTGTAATTGCCGTTAACCGTTGCTGGCACGAACCCGACCCCTCGGGCATGACCAACGGCATACAATTCTGGGGACACAGCTTCGTTGCCGGTCCTCAAGGCGAATTCATAGCACACTTCGGCGAAGAAGAGCAGATTGAAGTAATTGAGGTTAGCCTTAAACGCAGCGAAGAGGTGCGCCAATGGTGGCCATTCCTGCGCGACCGCCGCATAGAGGAGTATCACCCTATCACTAAACGTTTCCTCGACGAGGAGTAATTATAATGAACGACACACGGTTAA
Source organism: Bacteroidaceae bacterium (assembly GCA_045631205.1). Classification (GTDB taxonomy): domain Bacteria; phylum Bacteroidota; class Bacteroidia; order Bacteroidales; family Bacteroidaceae; genus HGM04593. The sequence continues at coordinate 6,294 of JAZQUI010000002.1, read as the reverse complement.
GACTCCATTAACCGGCAAAATTAAAAAAATAGGATAACATTCTGAAGTGAACCCCAAAAGTTAGACAAAAAACTTTTGGGGTTCACTTCAAACCAACCTATTACTTTTTTATCATTTTGGGCCAACTGCTATATTATTGCCATTATTAAAGAATACCCACGGCCTTAAAGTCTTTAACATCACATATAAACAAAAAAAAGCGAGTCAGTTAAAAACCTTCCCGCTTTAAATGTTTTCACAACGGAATAATCCTTATTGTGATTTGCTTTTAAATTTGTTCGACAAATATATACTACAATTCGTAATATTCCAAATTTATAATTAGATTTGTAATATTCTTTTAAATTTGTAAGTATATGAAACGAATACTTGGTTTGGATTTAGGCTCGTCAAGCATTGGATGGGCAGTTATAGAAGAACAAAGCAAAGAGGTGCTTTCCGAAGATACGATACCCGAGAAAGACAAAATTGTCGCTATTGGCAGTCGCATAATACCATTAAGTACAGATGAAAGTTCTCAATTTTCAAAAGGACAAGCCTTAACAAAAAACGCCGACAGGACAAAATACAGAACCCAACGCAAAGGTTATGACCGATACCAATTGCGCAGAGTGTTACTTATTGATAAACTCAAACAATTGGGAATGCACGATGGCACCACTCTAAAACTTTCCAAGTTAGAGTTATGGAGCAAGCGCGCCAAAGCTGCCACCGAGCAAATATCATTGCTTGAACTTGGGCGAATTCTGTGCCATATAAACCAAAAACGAGGATATCGCACCGTAAAGGCCGACTATGGAGACAAGAAACAAGGCGCATACGTATCCCAGGTTTTGGAACGCCACAAAGAGATTAACGAGCAAGGACTTACCATTGGCGAGTTTCTGTACAAAGGTTTAATATCCGACCCTGCATTTCGATGCAAAGAGCGCATATTCCCCCGCATCGCATATATGGAAGAGTATGATGCAATAATGAATTGCCAACAAAAGTTTTACCCCGAAGTGTTGACCAATGAAGTTATTGCGCACATACGTAACTACATAATTTTTCATCAACGACCACTGAAATCGTGCAAACATTTAGTTGCACGATGCGAATTAGAGCGTTGCGAAATAAAAAAAGGTGAACGCACTATAAATTGCGCACCCAAAGTAGCACCACGTACCTCTCCCCTATTCCAAATATGTAAAATTTGGGAAAGTATAAACAACATCAATGTCCAGAAGAAAATAAACGACTCTTTACACATAACATTGGAACAAAAACAAGCAATCTTCAACTTTATGAACACTCACGAAAAGTTGAAGGCAAACGACTTAAAGACATTGCTTGGTATAAAATCCAAAGAATGGCAAATGGGTAAAGCAGTAGGCAGCTCTGGGTTGCAAGGAAACACCACCTACTGTGCTATAAGCAAAGCTTTTGGAAATCACAAAGAGTACAACCCTCTACTTAAATTCAATTTAGATATTGAAAATAAAGAACTTGTTGACAAAGAAACCGGAGAAATCACCGAAGTAAAAGTAATAAACGCATCGTTTGAAAAACAACCATTATACGAATTGTGGCACACACTCTATTCTATATCAAATATAGATGAACTCAAGCAAACGCTTCGTGCAAAGTTCAACATCGACAATGAAGAGGTTATTGAAAATCTTTGTCAAATAGATTTTGTTAAAGCAGGATACAGCAATAAATCTTCACGTGCTATACGCAAAATATTACCATACCTGCAAGATGGTCTGCAATACCACGATGCCAAGTTAATGGCAGGATACAACGACACCACACTAACAAAAGAACAAAACGAAGCGCGCAAACTTGCCGAAAAGTTACTACCTATTCAAAAAGGAGAACTACGCCAACCCGTTGTGGAAAAGATTTTAAATCAGCTGGTAAACCTTGTCAACGCGCTTATGGAAGAACACGGGCGTTTTGACGAAATCAGAATAGAACTTGCCCGAGAACTGAAGCAGAACAAAGAAGAACGCGAGGCTGCAACACGCTCAATTGCCAAAAAGCAGAAAGAGAATGAGGAAATTGCCAAACGCATACAGGAGGAATATGGCCTTACACCAACACGCTCCCGCATTCAAAAGTACAAGATGTGGGAAGAAACAGAACACGTATGCATCTATTGTGGTAAAACAGTGGATGTAAAAGAGTTCTTGTTAGGCTTCGGAGTAGAGGTAGAGCACATTATTCCCCGCTCTGTTTTATTCGACGACAGTTTTTCAAACAAAGTTTGTTCTTGCAGAAAATGTAATAAGGATAAAGGCAATCGCACAGCCTACGACTATATGAAAACAAAGGACGAGGGCGAATTCACCGCATACATTGAACGCATTAACAAATTGGCAGATATATACAATCCAAAACTACCAATACCACTTGGTATTTCCCAAACCAAACGCAAGAAGCTGCTTATGCCTGCAAGCGAATTGCCTACCGATTTTATTGAGCGCCAATTGCGCGAAAGCCAATATATTGCAAAAAAGGCAAAGGAAATACTGCAAACCGTTTGCCATAATGTGTACTCCACAAGCGGTAGTATTACCGACTTTATACGTCACATTTGGGGATGGGACGAAATATTACACACACTCAACTTCAACCGCTATAAAGATGCAGGATTAACAGAAAATGTAGAGCGCGAAGTAAACGGAAAGAAGATTGAAGTTGAGCGCATTGCCGGCTGGTCTAAACGCATGGACCACCGCCACCACGCTATAGACGCCTTGACTATTGCCTGTACAAAGCAAGGATATATACAACGCATTAACAACCTCAATTCTTTGAAAGAGATATCATTCGGTTCTTTCAATAATGAAAACCAGGACACTGCAACACAACAACGTCTGACACGCCTCGAAAGATACTTGAAAATTCAGTCCCACTTCTCTACCAACGAAGTAGAAAAAGCTGTGGAAGGAATCGCTATATCTTTCAAAAGCGGAAAACGCGCAGCCAGTTTGGGAAAACGATACATACACAAGGGTGGCAAACGCATTTGTGCCCAAAAAGGAATAATAATTCCCCGCGGAGCGTTGAGTGAAGAAAGTGTATATGGCCGTATAACCGACAGCGAAACCGGCAAACAAGAGTATGTTATAAAATACAATATTGGAAACATCACGCTAAAAGATGTTGACTTTGTTGTCGATAAACGTATTCGTGAGATATTGCGTAACAGACTCGAGCAGTATGGCGGAAAACCCGACAAGGCTTTTGCCGAGCCTGTTCACGACCACCAGGGAATGCCCATACACAGTGTAAGATGCAAAACCGGCTTAAACGCGGTTGTTCCATTGCGTTATAACGACAAGAACGAGCCTATTGCTTTTGTAAAACCAGGAAACAACCATCACGTTGCTATATATGAAGACGAAAAAGGCAAACTCCAAGAACACATTGTAACATTTTGCAACGCCGTAGAACGCAAGAAATATGGTATTCCCACAATTATCACTAACCTCGCAGATGCTCGGGATAATGTAACCGATAGAATGCCCGAAGCATTTAAGCAGCAACTACCACCGTCGGCAACCTGGAATTTCAAATTCTCTATGCAACAGAATGAAATGTTCATTCTTGGCATGGAGGAGGAGTTATACCAAGATGCTATGCAAAAGAATGATTACGCTACATTGAGTAAATACCTGTATCGAGTGCAGAAAATTGCGCAAAGTTATTATGTGTTTAGACATCATTTGGAAACAACTGTCGATGACAAATATAATGGAACAAAAAATGAGACACTATCTATCAAGATGGGTAAAATGATAAGAATTCAAAGTTTAAAATCATTAATAGAGAACAACCCGCATAAAGTCCACATAAGTATAACCGGAAAAATAACGGGAATATGATAAAACGCACATTATATTTCGGCAACCCTGCTTACTTGAGTACTAAACTTGGACAATTGGAAATTCGCTTGCCCGAGGTAGAGAAGAACAATACTCTACCCGACAGTTTTAAGACATCAGCAACAAAACAGGTTCCCATTGAGGATATAGGTGTTGTGGTTCTCGACAATAAGCAGATAACCATAACACAAGGGGCGTTAAGCGCGTTGCTGAACAATAATGTAGCTGTTATTTCCTGTGATGAACACCGTATGCCTTCGGGGCTAATGTTGCCACTTGCAGGGAACACAACCCAGAGTGAGCGTTTCAGGCACCAAATAGAAGCATCTTTACCTTTAAAGAAACAACTGTGGCAACAAACCATCCAAGCTAAAATAGCAAACCAAGCAAGCATACTCCGTCAACAATGCGGGCTTGAATGTGGGAATATGGAGGCTTGGGCAAAGCAAGTAAAGAGTGGCGATAGCGAAAACCTTGAAGGACGTGCCGCAGCATTCTATTGGCAAAACCTTTTTGGACACATACCAGGCTTTAATCGCGACCGCGAAGGAGTGCCACCAAACAATCTGTTAAACTATGGCTATGCCATACTGCGTGCCGTGGTAGCACGTTCATTAGTTGCCAGCGGTTTGTTACCCACATTAGGCATTCACCACCACAACAGATACAACGCATATTGTTTGGCCGATGACATTATGGAACCATACCGCCCTTATGTTGACAAAGTGGTTACAGAAATTGTAGATAGCAGAATTGATTACTCAACACTGACAACTGAAATTAAGAGCAAACTACTCTCTATTCCAGTTATAGATGTTGTAATCAACGGCCGGCGAAGCCCATTGATGGTTGGTGTTAGCACTACAACAGCATCATTGTATAAATGTTATAGTGGAGAAATACGCAAAATTGCATACCCAACAATGGAATGATTGAACGATTCAGTGAATACCAGATAATGTGGATTTTTGTCTTTTTCGATTTGCCAACTGAGACAAAGCGCGAACGCAAAATATATGCCGATTTCAGGAAACAACTTTTGCGCGATGGTTTCACTATGTTTCAATTTTCTATATACCTTCGACATTGCCCAAGCAGAGAAAATGCCGATGTTCACATAAAACGAGTAAAAAAATGGCTTCCCAAAGAGGGTTATGTTGGAATATTAACCATAACAGACAAGCAATTTAGCCAAATGGAGTTGTTTCGCGGGTGCCAACACATTAAAAAAGAACTGGAACCTCAACAACTGGAATTATTTTAAAAAAACAGAAAAAGGATTTGCACCATATCAATGCAAATCCTTTTCTAATACACCTCATTTTTTATTTTCTAAAACTCCCCGCAATAAACTAATACACAGCAACTTACAAACATTGTGGTGTATTTGATATTTCAAAGATACAAATTTAAAAGCAAATCACAACCGCGTATCTTTTGTTAGATACACCCTATGAGGTGTATTTGATATTTCAAAGATACAAATTTAAAAGCAAATCACAACAACTTTCAATTCTGCCGACCTCCTGCCGGGGTGTATTTGATATTTCAAAGATACAAATTTAAAAGCAAATCACAACATTCTCTCTATTCCATTGTGCCAAAGCGTGGTGTATTTGATATTTCAAAGATACAAATTTAAAAGCAAATCACAACGCGTCAGCCATATTAGTCGGCACAAGCTCGGTGTATTTGATATTTCAAAGATACAAAGAACTTGCGTAATAATGGCTGAAGGAGGGCAAAATTTGATAAGTGGTTGGCACTTATACCATTTTTGTGTTACCCTGTCATATTTCTAATTTCGGCAGAAAGAACCGTATATGGTTGGGTTTAGAGAAAGAGTTGCTACCTATCCGTTGCCTTTTTATAGAAGGGAAAGTTTGTAGAAACAGCATCTTTAATCTCTTTCACATACCCTGTTACAGCCACACCAATCAACGGTTCTCTTGTAGAACTATCTTTCACAATTCCCTTTAAGGTAGCAGCTTGCCTCAGAATAGTCGTACATAATAGTAGTTCAGAAATATTAGCATTCAATTAAACGACGGTTACATGAAAAAGAACTCCCTTGTCCGATTTTTCAGACAAGGGAGTGTGAATAGTCAATGTTAAATATTGTATTCAAGGACGAGATAGGATTCTTTGTGTAGCTATATGCTCATATTTTGTCCCTGGACGACCATAATTAGCATATGGATAGATTGATATACCTCCTCTTGGTAGGAATATTCCTAACACTTCGATGTATTTGGGGCTCATTAATTTTATCAAATCCTTCATTATAATATTTACGCAATCTTCATGAAAAGCCCCATGATTACGGAAACTGAATAAATATAACTTAAGGCTTTTGCTCTCGACCATTTTTATATCAGGGATATAACTGATGCGTATTTCTGCAAAGTCGGGCTGACCT
>JAZQUI010000001.1:0-43407 GCA_045631205.1 Bacteroidaceae bacterium | reverse complement strand
GCTGGCCGGAATTAAAGTACATCAAATATTTTGACGGTTCGTTTTATTGTTCCTTACTTATACACGACTCATTTAATAATGAGCTTTGTTGTACTGCTTGTCTGTATGGAATGTTTTCAAGGATCATCTTGCGTATCGACTCGCGAACTGTGTTGCTTGCCGAAAGCGAGTACAAAGGTAAGGCGATTTTTTGGACTACAAAACTTTTTCGAACTTTTTTTTCATAAAAAATTCAACTTTTTTCAACCACTATTGATTTTCAACTACTTACAAAGCAAAAAAAATTAGCATTTTCGGGCATTTTTTCGAGGTTTTGCGAAAAACGGCAAAAACAATAAAATTGCCCAATGTAACTTTTTTCAAAAAAACCACGATTTTTTCTCCTTTTCAGGGAAGAATCGCCAAAATCACAGCCCAAGTTTGCCGAATTTTGTACGATTTTTGGAGCCGAAGGGCAAAAAAATCCCGTACCACCTCACTGTTTTTTACAATAACGGCGGCTTTGCCACTGCAAAACCGCCGTTATTTTTACTTCGCGAGTATCTCTTCGAGCTGTTGAGCAGTAAGCCCAAGCTTGAATTTTCCGTTCACCGCAACCGAAATACCACCGGTTTCCTCGGAAACAACAATGGCAATAGCGTCGGTTTTCTCGGAAATTCCCATCGCCGACCTATGGCGCAACCCTAGTTTTTTGGGAATATTTACGTTGTGCGAAACCGGTAGAATACACTGCGCCGCTGCAATGCGACCATCCTGTATCACCATCGCACCATCGTGCAAAGGAGCATTCTTAAAGAAAACAGCCTCTATAAGGCGTTGCCCTATGGCAGCATCCAGCACCTCACCGGTCTTTATATATTCGTCGAGATTTTCGTTTTTCTTCACCACAATGAGCGCACCCACCTTCTGCTGGCTCAAACTCATACAAGCCATAACCACTGGAAGCAACGCCACCTTGTTATCAACCTTTTCACTGCGCGAAAAGATATTGGCAAGCATCTTGAAATGGCCGTGCGTACCAATATTCTTAAAGAAACGGCGCACCTCGTCCTGAAAAATAACCACAAGCGCAAGCACTCCCACGCTCATCAACTGGTCGAAGATGGAGCCAAGCAACCTCATCTGTATCACGCGCGACACAAACACCCACAACAGGATAAAGACAAGAATACCGGTAAAAATATTCAGCGAACCCGACTCCTTCATCAACTTATAGAAGTAATAGAGAAAGCCGGCAACAAGGATAATATCAACAATATCTTTTACTGAAATATCGAAAAACATACTTATTTATATATATAAGGTATAAACAAACAATCAAAAACCGCCAAGCGCGCCAAACATCTTCACCACGTTAACCGCCTCACGCACATCGTGAACACGCAGAATATTGGCACCACCCTGCAACGCCACCATATTAAGAGCCGATGTTTCGGGGAGCGCATCGCCAGCCTCGATACCCACAAGCTTGGTAATCATAGACTTGCGCGACAACCCCACCAACAGCGGAGCCTCAAGCTCACGAAAAACACCCAGCGAAGCAAGCATCTCATAATTCTGCTCCACACTCTTGCCAAAGCCGAAGCCCGGGTCGACAATAACATCCTTCACGCCCAACCTATGCAACTGCCACACCTTTTTCGCAAGCGCAGCAAGCACTTCGGGCAGGAATTCGACATAAGCAGGCTGCGTTCCCGCCCACCCCACAGAATGGGTAAGCACATAAGGAACATTCAAGCGCGCAACAGTGTCTAGCATAGCAGCATCCCACTCAAAACCCGACACATCGTTCACAATAGCCACATTATGGTTCACGACACACTCCTCGGCAACACGAGCGCGGAAAGTATCGACCGACACTACCGCCGAAGGCAGATGCTCATCGAGCAACTCCAATGCCGCGTGCAAGCGTTTCAGTTCCTCTTCCTCGCTCACAGGCTCCCCCGAAGGGCGAGTAGAGCAAGCACCAATATCAATAATACCGGCACCGTCGGCAAGCATACGGCGAGCCCTCGCAACAAGTTCCTCGCCAGCAGCCACTCGCGACCCCTCGAAAAAAGAGTCGGTAGTAACATTCAGGATACCCATAACCACCGGAGTATCCAAGCCAAGCAACCTGCCATTCACATTTATAGAGCTATTCATAACCATCACGCTTAAACTTTTCAAAGTTACAAAAAAGAGAGAAAAAAACCACGCAACAACCCAAAAATAAACACAACAACCCGCAAAAGCAGCACCGCCACACAATTAACAACAAAACAGATGGTAAATAGATGCTTTTTTCGTAACTTCGCACCCAACAGGGAGAAAGACCTCCCACCCAAAGAGAATATGCAACAGACACACTACATTGTAGCCGGGCACCCCTTTACCATAAACACCAAAGAGGGCAGCGCCGAAGAACTATTCCCCACGATGAGCCCCTTCAAGGCCGACAGCATTGCCGACCCATTGTTCACTATCACCGTCGACAACAGCATCATACCCTCGTGGCAAGGCAAAAAGGTGGGAAAATTTCCCTGTCCCTCGGCAACATTCGAGGTGTACCACCGCGAGAGCGGAGAATACCAAGTGCTCATACTCACCGAGCGCGACATACCTTGCGCCTTCCTCGAGAGCGACAAAGAGCGCAAGCACTTCACCATAACCACTCGTGGCACCAACGAGCAACAAATCTTTGGACTCAACAACAGCGCGATGCTCATATTCACCATCTGCACCGCACCACACAACACCCTGCTCATACACTCGTCCACCATAGAGAACAACGGCAAAGCCTATATGTTCCTGGGCAAGAGCGGGCAAGGCAAAAGCACACATAGCGACCTGTGGGTAAAACACATCGCCGGCAGCACACTCATAAACGACGACAACCCCGTCATACGCATCGCTCCCGACGGCACCCCCACCGTCTATGGCTCCCCCTGGGGCGGCAAACGCCCCATATACAAAAACGTACACTACCCCATAGGAGGCTTCGCCGCCATAGAGCAAAGCAAGGAAAACAGCATAAAGAGAGAGAGCATACCCACCGCATTCGGCATACTGCTCAGCTCCACCTCCACAATGAAGTTCGACAAAGAGATACACCTGCAAGTATGCTCCACCATAAGCAAGATACTTTCGGCACTACCTGTACACACCCTATACTGCCGCCCAGATAAAGAGGCAGCACAAATCTCGAGCAGCACATTAGGAGTATGAACCGGCAAGCGACAAAGAAGATAAAAGTGGACAACCACACCTTTATGCAGCAAATAGCGCGACAGTTCCGCGAAAAAAGCTGCAACAGCGTCACCTTTGTCGTTTACGGATACAGTATGCACCCCTTTCTACACAACGGACGCGACAAAGTAGTACTCGCCCCACCCGCCCCACCGCGCACCGGACAAGTAGTACTCGCCGAGATAGCACCGCAGCGCTACGCACTGCACCGCATAATAAAGATAGAAGGCAACACCATAACAATGCGTGGCGACGGCAACCCCCTCGCAATGACCGAGCAGTTCACCGCCGACAAAATAGTAGGCACCGCCACCGCCTTCATACGCAAAGGAGAATATGTGAGCACCAACAGCCGCAAGTGGAAGATATATTCCACCTTGTGGAATGCCACGCGCCCCATACGCCGCCCACTGCTCTCCCTTTACCGCAGAATAACAGGAAAAAGATATAAAGTATGAAAATTAAAGAAGGATTTGAATTACAGAATGTATGCGGGGAATACATTGTGGTTCCCACAGGTATCGACAACGTCGATTACAGCAAGATAATAAGCCTTAACGAAACAGCTGCTTATCTTTGGGAGAATTGCAGCAAAGCCGAGTCGTTTACCACAGCCACTATGGTTGAGTTGCTTACTCAGGAGTATGAGGTGAGTGATGACATTGCTCGCGAGGATTGCGAGCAGATTGCTGCTTGCTGGGCCGAAATGGGGCTTATCGAGGAGTAATTTCACCTGTTTTTCTTTATTGTTTTGTCGTAGAGGTTCTTGCTTCTACGACTTTTTTTATTCATACCCTGCACATGGATTTGGAGTGTTTGCGCGAAATGCTTATACGACACAAGAACAGGGCGCACACTGCGGTGCGCACAAAAAGGCAAAAATGGATAACAACAACTCTCCCACTTGATACATCAAGTGGGAGTGGCCTGAAAGGCCGAAGGGGATTATGTTGTTCTGCCGTTTTTTCGCTCCCCTCCGTCACTGTGCACTGAATCAAATCTACTCCTTGGGGAATATAAATATTCCGTCGTCGCAAGAACCTTGCAAGCGAGTGGGTGCAAGCTTGCTTGTACACGCAACGAGCGCAGCAGGTTCTCGCAGAAAGCAAACGGCGCTGTGGCTTCGCGCCGTCCTCGCGAGCAAGGCGAGAAGTTGAAAGACACACAGGCCTGTAACCTACGGCAACACGAACCAAACATATAAAAAAGGGTGCACACAAGGCGCACCCTTAAAACATATTATTGTTACAAAGAATTACTTAACAACAACTTTCTTGCCATTAACAATATAGATACCAGGGGCTGTGATAGCCTTAATAGTGCGACCGGTAATGTCGTAAATTTTACCATTTTCAGCGTTATTTACAGCAGATTCAATATTCTCAACACCTGTTGTTCCGTTCCAGTCGAAGTTGAAGCTGTAAGATGCAATACCGTTTGCATCGACGGGAGCGGGCAAGTATGCTTTGTGACTGTTGTTCTTCCAAGCAGCACCCTCCTGTTGATTTTTGGTTGCTGTATAAAGACCAACCTCTTCATCTACGATACCGAGTACGTAAGCATCTTCGGTGATGTATGTTGCTGCTACTGTACCTGCCAATTCTGTATCAACAGTCTCGGTGGTTGTTGTGATTACAAAATCGTATGTACCCTCGTCACCCTTCAATATAACACCTGTGTTTGCGGGGATTACACCACTTTCTATCTCTTTCATTGAAGCATATTTGCCATCAACAATTGCTACGGTGTAAGCCTTAACATCATCGGCGATTTCAAGTGCTACGGGAGCATACAATGTTGCATAACCAGCAGAAGTGATTGAAACGGGGAGTGACTCTACCTCTTCAAAACTAAAATTATGAGCATCGCCACAAGTATTGGCAGAACAACGATTTACATAGCCATCTGTTCTATGCAACCAACGCCCGCCCGATTTAATATTGCATTTTCCCTCTGCACCATTCACGGCGGGACAGAACTCTATTTCTGAAATATTATTAGAGCCAACTGACTCAAATGTCCAATCATTTCCATTCAAACCGAAGTACAAACCCGTGGTATATGCCAAAAGGTGAGAACCATCGAAGTAATAGATTGCTGTTGCATCTTCTGCGGTGCTCATTGCTATTCTATCATTTGTCACACCGCTTGTTATGTAATAATCTCCGTTCTTGAAGGTATAGTATTTACCTTCTGCGGGTATACTACTTTCGTAATCAGCTACAAGACCGGCAACCCTAGCTAGTGTTTCCTCATTGAGAGTACCAACAATTTCAACTTTATGACTACTGCCACCATCGTTAAGTGTATTCCAACCACCGGTCCATGTGATAAGACCATCACCGTGGTTTGGAGAGTGATTTACAACGCCGGCATTGTCGGTAGAGAACATAATGGGGTATGCTGCTAAACTCGACTTTTTGAAAGTAAGACGCTTTGTTTGGGGAGTTGCCGCAAAGGGAACCGAAGTATTATTGGCCGACTGTACACCCATAAACATCTGCTTACCAAGGTTATATAGGTAATATTTACCTTGCTCCGACTTATATACTGTCCACTGGAAGTTAACATCTTCCTTACTACCGGTTAAATTGTGAGCTGTTTTTGCAGTAGATATAACATTATCGTTACCCTCTTTTGCACCCATCCAACCACGCGATGTAACGAAAGTCAATATCTGACCATTCTCAAAATCGAAAATCCCTTGAACGTACATCTTGGGAAGTGCTTTTATCTCGTTAATAGTGAGAGTGCCACTGTAAACACGCACTCCATGTATGGTTGCATCGGCAAGTTCTTGTGCCACACCACCTGCCATACCACCGCCAATGTAAATATTGGCATTTTCAAAGTCTTCCTTCACCATTTTGGGAGTTGCAATCTCATAACTTCCAAAATTACGGTCCATTGTCCAGTTTGTATTTGTGTCGCCTATGTAAGCTTTGAACTTGTTGTTTGTTTTATCAAGCACAAATGCAAGTCTTATAGAACTTGAAGTTGGTATTGAACTAGTAGAGAAGTGCTGGCCACTTTTTGCCGATGCAATATAAGCAATTGCAGCACCATTATGACCGCAAGCCATATACGATGTGTTTGTTCCGGAAAAGCTTGAAGGAACGGGCTGTTCTGGGTCGGCCACACAGAAGAACGCACCACGGTCACTAAAAGAAGATCCGGTTGTTACATCCAAAACAATTGTCAAGTTATCCAATTCGAAGATTTTTGCAGCATCTTCATCGCTCAACTTGTAGGGTGCAGTACCTATTTCACTAACAGAAACGACAGGTGTCTGCGCCATTGCTCCCATAGCGAGGAGCATGAAAAACAGAAATGAAGTAAATTTTCTCATTTGCGATTAAGTATTAAATTTCAATTTTATTCCAATGTAAATATTTTTTGCAAAAATAACAACAAGTATTATTTATCACACTATTGTCCCACAAAAATTTAACTGTTTTTTTATTGATTTTCATAGAGTATCACTCCCTAACTCTTGTTGTTTATGGCAAGTTATTGACGACACAAAAAGTTTTCTACCGAGGTTATATTGGTGGGATGTACAATACAAGAGCGCATAAAAGGTACATATGAATGGTACAGTGCCCATCCTTGTTTGCAACAAGGGGATTGTTCTGCCGTTTCATTCACTCCCTTCCGTCACTGCACTGAATCAAATCTACTCCTTGGGAATATAAATATTCCGTCGTCGCAAGAACCTTGCAAGCGAGTGGGTGCAAGCTTGCTTGTACACGCAACGAACGCAGCAGGTTCTCGCAGAAAGCAAACGGCGCTGTGGCTTCGCGCCGTCCCTCGCGAGGGGCGGAGTTTTAATACACCGTTTGCGCACAAAAAAAAACAGCGGTTCCCCGGGGACGTGCCCCAGGGAACCACACTATAAAGTTTTGTTTCAATCAACAATTAAAACAATTACATACCTCCCCAAATATCGTTCCAAGAACCACCAAAGTGCTCGTTGGAGAGCTGACCGGTATCATCGTCGTCGACACCGCCGTCACCGGGGGAGGTTCCACTATTATCGGTAGGTATAGACTGCGCTATAACGCTTTGCAACTCAAATTCCACAGCTACAGCCTGTGGGTGTATATATATCTTTTTCATTATCTTCTCTTTCTCACTCTTTAAGTAAAACATTATTCAACATCGCGGATATAAACCTTTGTGCCATTCACAATATAGAAGCCGGGAGCAGTTACGCCCTGGAGCTTACGACCCTGAAGATCGAAGATTGTCTTCTCGCTCACACCCTCGGGCTCGACACTCTCCACACCGGTGGTGCCGCCCCAGTCGAAACGGAAGCTGAGAGCCTGCGCCTCGCTTGCACCCTGGTTACCTTTTGACAAGGTTAGGTATGCACGGTTGGCCGCACACACTGTGTGGGTTCCGTTGTCGGTTCCCGAATATGAGGGAGCGTTCACTGCATCGTTCGCGTCATATTCCGAGTACACACGATAGAGTTTCAGCACACCGCTGCGTGCCATAAGCATATAAGCATTGACTGCAGCGGGGTCTATATTGACAAGCTGTTTCCACAGAACACCATCGAGCAGGTTGCCACTCACCTCGTCGGCCTCTTCGGTTGTGTATTTAAACTCAACGGTGTAGTTGGCAAGGTTGTCCTCGGCCTTAAGTATAACGGCGGTGTTGGCGGGTATTATGTTGCCCACTTCATCGAGGTACACATAAGAGTCGTCGTTACTTACCGCGACGTATGCAGTAACACCTTCGGGAACCACGGCATTATAGCCGAGTTGCAAGGTTGAATACTTGTAACGGCTGCTGATGGTGGTGGTGTATTTAACATCCTCGATGTTTGTAACCTTGTCGAGATAGAAGTAGTTGGCACCACCCGAGCCCCAAGCAATCAGCTGGCAATCGGCGCCGGTACCGCTATTGGCGTGAAGACCATAGTCACCGCCCTTTATCTCAACAGAACCATCGCCGGCGGCTACGAGTGTTATGTTACCGGCATCTTGCGACAAGGCAAAAGCACCTGTAGCCGAGAGTGTGGGTATGTAGCTTTGGGTGTGCAGGCTCTTCAACTTAAGCGTACCGTTTACAGCACCTTCGAACAGCCAAACAGCATCGCTACCGGTAGCATCTTTTGCATTTGAATAACGTGCATAGTTTACATCGTTTACAAAAACATTGTGGTTTGCTATATATTTACTGCGCAACACATACATATCACCCTCCTCGGGGAGCACCACCTCAAGTGCGTGGCTCGCGTTGTAGAGCTCGGTGAATTTCGCAACATACTCCTCGGGAGTTGCTGTGGCAGCTGTAGCCATCTGCTCCGCGGTGGTCTTTGACGTAGCAAAGGCCTGTGCGGTTGCAGGTGTATAGTAACCTGCCGTGGGCTCGTCGGTAACCACAGCGTTCTTCGACGCCACACTCGCATTCAACGCCTGCAGGCGTTTGAGAGCGTAATTTTCAAGTTCAACCTTTGTGAACGAAACATACGAACCACCATCGGCAGCGTCATAGAATCCAAGAGGATTGCTACCGCCATTATAGTTACTAAAGTATGTGTTACGGCCATAGGGCTTGAAGTTGTAATTGCTGTTCACATAGGCAAACACCCAATCTACCGAAGATTCTGCCACTGCCGACACCTTATTGACACCATTGGTAAAATCTGTTGCACCAAGTTTATACGAAGGTGTCATCACAGGAACTATCTTAACAGTGTGCTCCTCTGTACCCGCAATAAAGTACCACAAGTGGTAAAGGTTATTCGCGTCCTTATCAACAATGGTAATGTTGTTATTTGAGATACTATACTGCCAAGCCTTGCCATCGCCACGACCGATAGCATTTATGGTATAGAGTACAGGATTGTTCTCATCGGTTGTAAGCGTAACAGGGCACCAATAATTCTCAATAGCCTCGACAAGTTTATCGTATTTAACCTGCAAAGCCTCAACTGCGGCATCGACCTCAGACTGACCGACAGTTGCATCAGCAACCTCTTGAGCAGCAACTATAGCACCTTCGACCTCGGAAACAAGCTCTGTTGTTGCGTATATATATATATTAGGTGTATACTCGCTCTTCAATTGAGAATCGAGAACAACATCGGTACATTTATATACATTAAAGTCGCTCAATGCAAAATATTTGTGACCATTATCATCTGCTCCATCGAAGTGAGTATCGGTTACCATAAATCTCCAATAGCGATAAGCAACACCGTTACCAAGAGCGCCGGTCTTTGTCTCGGCTGTAGCCGATGGCTGAGAAAGTGTGATGGTTTTAATTGTTGTCCACTCACCGTTCAGGTCGTTGGTAGCCGCAACTATCACAGTTTCGGGAGATTTGGTTTCGTGACCACTGCGACCTACATAACCGAATTCCACATAGGCGGTTGCGCCCTCTGCGCCCAAGTCTACACGCAAGTAGTGGTCGAGACCATCAGCCGATTGGTCGTTGCCATATTCTGTATGCAAGAATGTTGAGAGGTCGGGGTCGCCACCTTCGGTCAAGTCAATAGCAGCACTAACACCACCATAATCGGAAGCCCAACCTGAGTTTGTCTCGGGGGCGTTACAGTAGAGATAGCCGGCAGCAGCCACATCGGTACACTGCAAAGCAACATCGGTTGCAGTGCAAGAAACCACAGCAATTTCGTAGAGGCTGTTTTTCAACAGAGTTGTAGTAGCTATCAGGTCGTTAAGAGCTGTTTTATCGGTAATAGAGAGCAACAGTTCTTTTGCAGCCTGCAAATCTCTCTTCAACGCTTCACCATCCTCGTTTGCTAAATAGTGTCCATCGATATTGTTGGCATCGAAGAGGGCGTTATGGATATCAGCTGCTACTTTTACCGTCAATTCGGGCGATGTGTATCCCTCGCCGATGGCAATTGTCTTGCAAGCAGTCATCTCGAAGTGGCTTATCGCAAAGTAAGGATGGCTATTGTCACTATGTGTCGCTTTCACCATAAAGCGGATGTAACGATAAGCCTTTCCGTTGGTTATCTCATCAGACTGGTATCTAGTAGGCAGATTGGTAAGTGTTGTTATCTCCTCAAAATTCACACAGTCGTTGCTACCCTCTATGAGAATAACCTTTGGCGCGTCGTTTGTATTGCCATTGCGGTTTATATAACCAAACTTGAACGATACAAGATTGCTTTCACCCATATCCACGCGTAAGTAGTGATCAAGGTCGTCATAGTGGTCGTTTCCTGAATAAGTTGTATGCAGGTGGGTTGTTGTAACAGGCTCGCCATTGGCATCGACATCGAGCAATGCATCTACACCCAAGTTGTCGCCGGGATAGGTATCTGTGGTTTCGGGCGCGTTGCAATATATGTAATAAGGTGCAGACTCGTTGTCGCACTGCAAGGTTATGGGAGTTTCGCCCTCAACTACTGTAACTACGCCATCGGCAAGAGGCGCCACCTCGGCAGCCAGTGCAGCAAGCGCAGAGCGGTTGTCGTCGGTATAATCATTATTAACAACACCTTGTGTTGTGGTACAAGCCTCCTCGAGTGCAGAACAGATTGTGGCACACTGCTCTGTTGTCACATATTTACCACTCACAGCCTCGGCCTGCTGCAAGGCAAGGCACAATTCATCGAAACCTAATCTCTCGGCTGTTGTGTAATAATCACGAAGAAGATACGAGGACACTAATGTATAGAGGTTAAAGTCAGCCATATGGAAGAAACCACGCTGCGAACCTACAGCAATGCGGATATAACGGTAAGAATCACCCAATTCAAGAGGAGCAGCCATTGACCATTTCTCGGCTGAGTTAGCAGCCAAGCCTTCGGTAATTTCAGTAATGAGTGTGTAAGTCTCTTTATCGTTGCTACCAAGAATCTTTATTGCATTAGGGCGTTGGTCGGCGTAAGTACTATTACGGGTTGTGTAGTCCATCGACAATTTATCGATAGCATTTTCAGCACCAAGGTCAATCTCTATATAGTGAGTATATGGTTCCACATCGGCACCCCAGTCTGTTCCCAAGAAAGTTCCGATATTGGCTGTTCCGTCGCTATTCTTGTCGATAAGGCCCGCAACACCATCACTGTCGTCAGCGGGTTCATTACACCATATATAGTATGCCTCATTAGCATTGGTCACCTGCAAGGGCAATGCTGTAGCTTCAACCTCATCGGCAATTGCAGCAACCAAAGTATTGGCATCAGCAATAGCAGCGGTAAGAGCTGTACGGTCGACACAATCGGCATTAACGACAGTTTCTGTAGCCACATAACAAGTGTTCAATGTTCCAAGCAATGTGGTATACTGCTCTTCGGTCAAGTAATAACGGTCACGTGCATCCACAGCCGCATTCAAAGCCGCGTTCAAAGCATCAAGACCAAGACCGGTGGCGGTAGAGTAATAGCCATCACCTTTATCGGTAATGCTTGCAACCAAAGCATTAGCATTGGTTATTGCTGTGTTCAAGTCTGTCTTATCAATAGTTGTAGCGACATTGGCTTCCTCAACTAAGAGCAAAGCATTGTAAGCTGCCTGCAATGTTGCTTTCGCCTGCTCAATAGCATCCTGGGTGGTATCTTGTGCGTCGAGTTGCTCCTGTGCTGCAACGAGTGCATCATTTGCAGCAGTAAGCATTTCGTCAGTAAGAGCCGAAGGAGTGTAATCAAACTCTCCACCGGTCATTTTGCTATAGAGAGCAACAGCATCGTTGTAAAGTGTCTGCAATGCTGTTTTATCCAACGCCGGCTTATTTTGCATAGCCTCTTCAAGAGCGGCTTTTGTTATCTGCTGGTTAAGAATCTGCGCATCGAGCATAGGCACGCTTGTAACAAGATCATTGCTACTCATTGCCTTTGACGAATTTGTTGCAAGCACAGTGGTGAGCAGCAAATCGTCGGAAACGCATTCCTTATATGAGAGAGCCACATTGATTTCCTGCTCCTTAACGGTGCTGAAACCAAATTCAGAAATTACGAAGAAGGTTGCATTGCTACCCTCTACACCGGTAACTTTGAAACGCACATAACGGTAGGCCTCGCTCATTGATATAACCGATGATTCAAAATCCTCGGCAACACCGCCGTTGGTATTTTGGCCAGGGTTGGGCAAACCATCAGCGGTAGTGAGTGTTGTTATTGTTGTATATGTTCCATCGGCCTCGTTACAGCCCTCTACAACAATTGTTGTGGGGCAGTTGTTACCGTTGTCGCGAGTACTGTAGTTGAATCTGAACTTGGTAGTAGTAGAATTGCTACCCAAATCTACGCGCAGGTAATGAGGTGCCGCCACGGCTCCACTATAATCGGTGTGGAGGTAGGTGGTTTTGTCACCATCGGTCAGTTTATCAACATACTCGGCACTATTATCGTTATTGTTCTGTGCAGTATAAGGTGCGTTACAATAAAGATTGTCTGTTGTCAATGGAAGTTTGTCCTCTTGTGCAAGTTCAACAGTTCCCACTTGGTTGATAAGCGTTTCGGTTTGGGCAGCCAATTCGGCAAGCGTAGCCTTGCGTGCATTTATTGTAGCCTCATATTGGGTGTACAAAGCATTGTAAGCATCTTGCAATGCTGCCAATTTGGCTGCGACATCACCTGTTGTTGGAGAGAAACTGTTTGCGACAACCTTTCCTTCGAGCATTGCATTCATTGCGGCTGTAACCTCATCAACGCCAACGGTGCTGCTATAAGTATCGTTTACTGTTGCGGTGAAACCGGTAACGCGAGTAATATCGAACTCGGCCATATGCCAGTAACCGCGATTTGCGTGGTAATTGAAACGCAAATATTTAAACGACGAGAGCATCACGCCGTCGAACTCCCAAGTAGTGCCTGCGCTTTGGGGCATTCCCGATGCTGAACCAATAAATTTATAGGTTGTTCCGTCGTTGCTGCCATAGACATCGACACTTTTGGGGAAGTCGCTCGATGCTCCTGAGCGGGTTGTGTGGCTGAATGTGAAACGTGAAAGGGTATTATCCTCGCCCAAATATACAGCCAAATAGTGAGTTCCCGACGTTGGTTCACTACTCCAGTCGGTGTGGAAATAGTCATTGGTTTCACCATCTACAAGGTTGGCGATATCACCCTCGCGAGTTTCGGGCGCATTGGACCACAGATAGTTTGCACTACCCTGGGTTGTTGTTTGCAATTCAAGTGATTCGCCTTTGGTATATGTAACAGTGCCAAGCACTTCGTCAATCAGTGTCTCGGTTTTATTTATATAAACCTCGAGGTCGGTCAAGTCGGCAATCACGGGGTTGGCGGCAACGGCTGTGAGATACCAGCGCGAAGCATCGGCACCGGTTTCCCAACCAACCACATTGTTCCAAGAGGAGTGCAAGTTTCTGTAACCGGCAGCAGGTGAGAGTTTAATGGCCCACACGCCATCCTTAACCTCCTCCAAGGTGTAGAGTGCATCGTTGTCGGCCTGGCCTGTGGTTGCGGTCATCGATGTCGATTGTTGCACGGCAGGGATATAGTCGTTGTTCAAAGTGCGAATGTTATAGACACCTGCGGTAGTGGTCTCCTCGAATACCCATCTTGCATCGTTGCTTGTCTTGTCAACACCACCCTCGGAACGAACAGTTTTCTCGCTGTTCACCCACATTGTCTCATTGGTGTATGCCTTATTGGTGATGATATATGTTAGCGATGGGTCAAAAGGTATTTTTGCATCGGGGTTTTCCAACACCTTCTGATACTCGGCATAGAGCAGGTCGTATGCAGCCTCGTAGCCCGAAGAGCTTTCATAAACCTTTTTGGCATAATCAAGAGCGCTTGCAAGGTCGGCTATAGCAGCGCCCTTGAAGTAACCTATCTTTGTGTAAGTGTCATCTATTTTATCAATAATTGCCTGAGCCTTGGAAATGAGGATACCGAGAACATCTTTCTGCATAGCAGTAATATCGACCTCGGCAGCAACCACATTGCTTTCAGAACCAACAGCCTTGATTGTTGCATTACCAGAAACGATTGCCTCCATAGCCTCATCGCTCAACGCAAATGTTGACTTGTTGCTGAACGATACAAGTTCGCCCTTCTCATTGACGATAAGGAAGCCGACACCACCTTCACCACCGCTCATTGTGATTGTACCGTCACTATTGAGCGTTGCTGTGTATGGTGTTGTTGCGACATCACCGGCAATAAAATCGCTCACAGAACCAAAATCAGAGTTTGGAGTTGTCTCACCGTATATCACACGCTGTGTCTGTCCGTCGTGCTGAACATACGTGGCATTTTCATCGTCGTCGCAAATGAATATAATGGCAAGGTTCTCTTCGTAGCCCATCTCTTTTACCTCGGCAATAGCCTCGTCTATCATCTCCTGCGAAACCTCGTATACCGAGTTGCTATAGTCGCCCACCAAGCGGTCGTCCATTATAGAGAAGTAGCCGTGAGCACGGAAGAACTCTGTGAGGTCCTCGCCTGCAGCCTGGCAGGCAAGTTTATAAAAATGCAATGTAGATACATCACCCGATACATTGTAGCCCTTTTGCATAGGATTGTGACGCAAGAGTTCAAATAGACGGGGATAGAACTGTGTGTTGTTACCCGCCAGATGATAGTAGAGCCACAAGCGGTAGTACAAATGGGTAAGTGCCCAAATGTTATTGGTATATATATCACTGCCTTCAGAGTTGAAAGCACCCAATACCTGTTCCAAAGAACCTTCATTGCCATTATAACGCGATGTTGACATACCCTTATACCACAAAGCGACGTTTGCAAAAAGATTGTTTGTAACCTCGGTGAGACCGTTCAATGTGAGCAATGCCTGATGCTGGTGACCAATCTCGTGACCTGGGCCCCAAGTTGAGCCTGCATCTGAAGCAAGTCTCTGAATAACACCATTCATTGTATTGTGATTATAACCACAGTGGTCACCACCACCATACATATAACTGTTTCCGCCAACACCTAATGCAACACCGTGGTGGTTAAAAACATCGCTGTAATCGACACCACAGAACTCTTCGAGAGTCTTTCCGTCAATTGATGACGCATTTGAATAGTCATATATCTCGGCTGCAACAGTTCCGTCGGCATTCCAACGCGGGTAGAAGTCGTTTATTTTAGTCATATCGGCCTTGCTCACAAGACCCATTGTTGCAAGTTCAGAATACATAATTCTATCCCAAGCCTCCACCATAATATTGATTCTACCGGTTGAGGGGTCACAGCCCATATCATAGTCGCTCCATTTTTTAGTTCTGTTATAGGGAGTCTGTGGTACTTCGATATTTTCGGGCAAATAATATGCCATACCGTTGTTGCCCTCTGTCTCGCCCAAACTAAACAGCAATATCTGACGGTGTCCAAGAACCGGCAACACGCTCAAATTGGCACGTGCTTCCATATATTCCCAATCGGCATCGTTATCGACGCTTGCGCCGGTAATTTCTTTCCACAAGTCACCATTGTAGGTAACGCCGTCATATGTTTTTCCGGCAAGGAAGTCGCCACAGGCATTGTAGAAACCGTTGATGGCACCACCCTCAATGTGTATTTTCAACGGAGCAAATTCGGACAATTTGTAGGGGAACCTTGTTGCATCATCGATTCCATTGGGGTTGTATGTATCTACATTATAGCAGATATAAAGCATTCCGCCTGCTTGTGTAAAATTCACCACATTCAAACCTTGTCTCAAGGTGTTGCCACCGGTTGTAGCATTCAAGATACGATTATTGGAGCCGGCCTCGACAATGCGCAATGTTGCGCCTTGCTTTATTTCACCCTCGACCATAATAAAGACGTTACCGGCTGCAGGGACATAAATACCGGTAGGGTTATCGTTATTGGCATGGGAATTTATTCCAATCCACGACGTAATGTCGCCCGCAATACTATATGGTTCGTACATCTGCACGCGGAATTTTTTGGCATATTCACCGCTCCAGTCGCCTTTTGCATCGTCGGCATTATCCTCGGCCCATTCGTTGTTCCTAACTTTGAGAACCATCTTCTGCAATGTTGCAGGGAGTGCAATATAATAGCCATCGGCCTTAATATCCTCGACAGACATTGAAGCATAATCGTCTTTCAATATTGTGCAAGCGCCATCGGCAAAGATTGCCGCGAGCGCATCATCGTATGCCTCAACCTCGGTAATAGTAGGAGCTGCATCAAGCAACGCCTTAATCTCAGCGTCGGTATATTCGACTTTGGTAATTTCCCAATGAGAACCACTATCACTGGTACTATTAGACCAACCTACAATATTTTTAGAACTATTGCAATGTATGTATGCGTAATTTTGAAGAGTGTTTGTGTGCAGAGTGTTGTATGTTGTGTTAGACACATACAGTTCAAATTTATTATAGTCATTAGAGTAATCGTCTGTCATACTCCAAGCCGCCGACTGGCCATTACCTTTAAGATACTTTCCATAGGCTAGGTTGCGCAACACATACATTCCATTCTCTTTGGTAACATACCACTGTTGTTTGATGTCGTTTTCGTTTGTTGCCACACAATCTACATCGGTTGCACTATTGGCGTTCAACGAATAAGAGGGATACAGAACATTGTTGAAACGATACACCTGACCCTCCTCCAGAATGGGGCTCACAGTGAATGTAAGTTCTGTAACAATAATTGCATAGTTGTTTCCTGTCAATTGAAAAGATGCAACCTGTGCGTTAACATTGTTTACAGTTAATGTATTCTGGGTAGAATATGACGATGTTATTGTTTGGTCACCCGCAACAACATTTATATTTTGATTATCGTTTTTAGACTTAAATTTAAAACTATAAGATTCAATCTTATAGCCGCGAACTGAGAAGTTCCAGGTGTAATTACTATTGCCATTACTACCCACAGCCATTTCAAAACCGCCCGAGGTGGTCGCAGCATTCATGTTGTTGATATTACCCGCAACACTTATTTCTACGGGATAATCGTTAGAGTTTGATGCCCATTTGTAACACCAACCTGCGCTGTTGTAACTTCCATCAGATGGGCTCACCGTGAAAGTTTTTGTGCTACTTTGCGCCATCGTTGCAAGCACGACGAGCAAAGAGATTAAAAACGAAGTGATTCTTTTCATTTTGTTTTGTTATTTTATTGTTTCTTTATTTCCATACTATTCTTCTGCGTTACCGTGGCATTTTGCAAAACTTCGCCACCATCAATGCACAAAAAGGGATTATATAATATATATATATAAAGTTCACAAAAATATTAAAAAAGTTTTAAAAAACAGGAATATTGCGAGCGCAACTATCGCAAAAAAAGGACATTTTAAACAAACAGGCTTTTTCTTTCCACTAAAAAGGAATTTTTGCACATTTATGTAAAATATCATTTTGCAAAAGTGGAGCAAAAAGAGATTAAAAAGTTTGTTTTTTGTGGGCACATATTACAAGTTTTCCGATGTTTAGTGTTATCTTCGCAGCCCAAGAGAACGAATTATAAAAAACAAATAATAGAACTTATGGACAAGAAACTTAA
Organism: Bacteroidaceae bacterium; assembly: GCA_045631205.1. GTDB lineage: Bacteria > Bacteroidota > Bacteroidia > Bacteroidales > Bacteroidaceae > HGM04593. The sequence goes on along the minus strand of JAZQUI010000001.1, from coordinate 25,751 downwards.
CAAAGGAACAATCTGTGTTCAGGGTGGCTGGCAGCCCAAAAAGGGCGAGTCGCGCGTGCTGCCCATATTCCAAAGCACAACTTTCAAATACGAGACAAGCGAGCAGATGGCACGCCTCTTCGACCTCGAAGATTCGGGCTACTTCTACTCTCGTTTGCAGAACCCCACAGTAGATGCAGTGGGCGCAAAAATCGCTGAGCTTGAAGGAGGTATAGGCGCTGTGCTAACATCGTCGGGCCAGGCTGCCAACTTCTACGCAATACTTAATATCTGCCAGGCGGGCGACCACTTTGTTTCGGCTTCGACCATCTACGGCGGTACATACAATTTGTTTGCCGTAACTATGAAGAAGATGGGTATTGAGGTTACTTTTGTTGATGCCGACGCTCCCGCAGAGGAGATACAGAAGGCGTTCCGCCCCAACACAAAGGCTCTCTTCGGCGAAACAATTTCGAACCCCGGAGCTAACGTGCTCGACCTTGAAAAGTTTGCTACAATTGCTCACAAGAACGGTGTGCCTTTCATTGTTGACAACACTTTTGCAACACCCATCAACTGCCGCCCCATTGAGTGGGGTGCCGACATTGTAACTCACTCTACCACAAAGTATATGGACGGCCACGCTGTTGCTGTTGGTGGCGCTGTTATCGACAGCGGTAACTTCGATTGGGAGGCTCAGCACGACAAATTCACCTGCCTCACCGAGCCCGACGAGAGCTACCACGGACTTGTCTATACAAAGGCGTTTGGCAAGGCTGCTTTCATTACAAAAGTGGTATCACAGGTAATGCGCGACCTTGGCGCAATGATGGCTCCCCAGAATGCATTCCTGCTTAACCTGGGTTTGGAAACACTGCACTTGCGTATGCCCCGCCACTGCGAGAACGCACAGAAGGTTGCAGAATTCCTTGCTGCTCACCCCAAAGTTAAATGGGTGAACTTCAGCGGTTTGAAAGATAACAAATACTACGACCTTGCACAGAAATACTTGCCCGAGGGCGGTTGCGGTGTTATGGCGTTTGCTGTTGAGGGCGACAAAGAGGATGCCATACGTTTTATGGACAGCTTGAAGTTTGTTGCTATTGTAACTCACGTTGCCGATGCTCGTTCGTGCGTGTTGCACCCTGCGAGCCACACTCACCGCCAGTTGAGCGATGCTCAGTTGCGTGAGGCGGGCATCGACCCCGACTTGATACGTTTGTCGGTGGGTATTGAGGATGCCGAGGATATTATTGCCGACCTCGAACAGGCTCTCAATGCTTTCTAAAATCTAAAAAAAAGATTTTTGTTTTATAGCAAAAGACCGCCCCTGCGGTCTTTTGCTTTTTTATGGTGTTATGGACTGGCCATGCCCAAAACATTTATAAGACATAAGAACAGGGCGCACATGGTGCTCTGAAAAGAAACTAATCAATAATACCGCAAACCCGTAGGGGCAGATACATCGGTCTACACCTAAATTCTAAAAAGGCAATATATTGTAACAGTTCCGGTTTGTGTTATAACCCACTAACAGCCTTGCGTTTCCACTCATCCGAACCATAAACACCCGCCTGCTTATAATCAAAAGGAGTGAAACCTATTTTCTTTATATTGCTTGTGCGCGCGAAAGTGAAGTCATCACTCAACGGCGCAACCATCATGGGGTTGGCAAAGAGAGCATCCTTTTCACGTTTTCTTACCCACTCACTTCGGCTCTTGCCACAAAACGACAATTCGTTGCCATAGCTCCAATAAAGGTTCTTACCAACAATCATTTTGGCACTGAACCATTTTCCCTCGGCAGTGTTGCCTTTTTCTTGCAGAATAATATTTCGTCTGAATGTAAATGAGTTATGTTCTTCGGCTCTGGAAGTTTGTATCTGGCAATTATCGCCAAAAGCAAAAATATTGTTTTCAACGATATTGTTTTTGCCATAATGCTGGTGGAAACCTCCGTCATGACAACGATAGACAAGGTTGTTCTTTATAGTGATGTTGCTCGAGCCTTCATCGGTGTATATGCCCCAACCGCCGTAACTGCCGGCTGTAATATCGTGTATAACATTGTTTGTGATGCTGTTGCCCGTACCTTCGCTCAATGTGTATATTCCGCCGAGGTCGGAAAGCAACCCCTTACCCAAGTTGTGTATGTGGTTATAGGCAATGGTATTGTTGCAGGCAGGGCTTTTGCCGTATCCCCATTTCCAGCCCATGGATATGCCGCTGTAATAGAAATGCGAAATATCGTTGTGTGTCACTTTATTATCGGCAGTGTGGTGCAGAAGAATTGCAATGCCCTCGGCAATCTCCTTACCGCCGTCTCGTATAATGTTGTTGTCAATGACACAGCCGCTTGTAACACGTTCTCCCTCTTTGTATGTAGTGACTCCGATTCTTATACCACCTGCTCCCAAATCGTGCAGGTAGCAGTTTGTAACCTTGTTATTGTGACAACCCTCTTTGAACCACAACGCATAGGCGCCTGTTTTCTCAAATTCGCACCCATTAAAAACAATGTTCTTTGTGTGGCTCATCTCAATTGCAGCAGGCAGGGCTTCGCCACCTTGTGATGGATAGAAACCTTCAGTGGGTATGTTGTATTGGCTCACCGAAAAAACAAGATTCTCGAAACTTATGTTTTCAACAGCACCGTTCTCGCTACCTTTGAACAGAATCCATCTTTTCAAGGTTGGTATTATACAAGTGGCTTTATCGGGATTTTCCCCTCTCAAAGGTATGTAAGTGAGGTAGCCATCGTCATAGTTCATATACCACTCCCCGGCAGTGTCGAGCGCGTGTGCATAGTCGTATATGTAATAAGGGGTGTGCTCTGTTACGTTGTTAAGTGGAGGGAGTCTTTTGCTACCGAAATTTATGCTGTAATCCCTCTTGTTTATCACCCCTATATGCATTTTGGTATTGCTCCATTTGTGGTAGAGCGATATTTTAGGTTGTCCGTTTCTGCCGGGCCACACGTGCTCCAATTTCTTCAGTTCATCGTCCTCTCCCTTTATACTCACTCCCGCGAAACTTTCTTTGGTGCTATTTCCCTCGCTTACAATGGTTTCAGCAGCCTCACCTACCTTATAGAACCCTTCGTTTGGTGTTCTTGCAAGCGTTGCACGTCTGTCGTTAATGTAAAATTGTTCGAAGGTGTATTCCTCGGTCTGCGTCTTCGCGATGTAAGCCTTGTAGTGTGTTTTACGTTCCCAATTGGTTACCCGTTCACCACCAATGAAACGTGCCTTTCCCTTGCCTCTTACAACGATGGGGCGACTTGTCGGCGAGGTGATATAACACCCCTCCTGCATATAATAATCACCGGCGGCAACCTCTATATATGCAGTATCTCTCCTTGTTGTTGAAACAACCTTTTTCAACGCTGCCTGCAACGAGAATAACGGTGCCTTTTCAGTTCCATTATTTGCATCGTTGCCTTGTGGCGAAAGGTATATGCGTGTTTGAGCCGCAGTGCCGTAAACCATTAAAAGTGCCGATATAAAGGCAAGTACTGTTCTGTATTTCATAATCTTATACTTCATTCAATCATTATACCGTTAAAAATTCTTCCCGAGTTTATCCCCAAACGGCGTGCCGAGAAAAACTCCTCGTGATTGCTGTGCGTGCATATTCCAGTTATTGTTATATTTTCGGGTAACACACCGCCTGCAAGCAACTGCAAGCGGTTGGCTTCCCACAAGTCAATATGCCATTTCTCCATTCTTGTTGCAATGCTTTCGGTGGGGAACCTGGCATCATCGAAAGCGGTGAAGACCTCGTCGCCTACCTCAAAAGCATCGAGCCCGATAGATGGCGCAACCACGGCTTTGATATCCTGTGCACGGCAACCGTAGCGCTGTGTCATAGCCACGATGCATTTCTCTGCTATCCTAGCCACAGTGCCACGCCACCCTGCGTGTACCGCTGCAATTACCATTTTTGCACTGTCGCAAAGCAACACCGGCACACAGTCGGCGGTAGAAACGCCAATGCAAGTACGTGGGAGTGTTGTTATCACAGCATCTATGCCTTGCAGTAGTTCTTGCTGCTTATCGTGGCTTGTGGCGACAAAATCCTCGTCGATATGGAGGATTTCACACCCGTGTGTCTGTCGTGGCAACACAAGGCGATTGTCGGGGATTTCAAGCCACGCGCAGAGTTCTTTGCGACACTCTGCGACGTGTTGCGGTGTGTCGCCACAGTAGTGTGTTATGTTGAAACTTCCATAGTTTCCGTTGGGTTCTCCTCTTTTGGTGGAGAATGCTATAATTCCGTTGCTTATGTTGTATTTGTGTAATTCCATTGTTCTTTTTGGTGGTAGTGCAAATATAGCTTTTCCTCTTCAATTTTAAGTAGTGCGTTGCTTTTTAAATTATCTTCCCGGTGATATTGTTCTTTATGTAATATTTTCCCGTCTGTTCACAAAAAACAAGAATGGCGTTGTCAAAAAAGACAACGCCATTCTTGTTTATAAAGGAGAGGCTGATATTAACCTCCGAAGTTATCGTACATAATAGACTTCTCCTCAACACCCAAGTCAACAAGCATGTTTACAACAGCTTTTGACATAGGGCCAGGACCACACATGTAGTACTCGATATCCTCGGGTGCCTCGTGGTTCTTGAGGTAGGTCTCGTAGATTACCTGGTGTACGAAGCCCGGGGTGTACTTCACGCCGGCAGCATCGGCTGCGGGATCGGGACGGTCGAGAGCGAGGTGGAATGTGAAGTTGGGGAACTCTTTTTCCAGCTGCAAGAAGTCCTCGAGATAGAATACCTCGTTAAGCGCACGAGCACCGTAGAAGTATGTCATTGTACGGTCGGTGGTCTTCAAGGTCTTTGTCATGTGCATAATCTGAGCACGCAAAGGAGCCATACCGGCACCACCACCTACCCACATCATCTCTTTCTTTGAGTCGAAGATGGGGTGGAAGTCTCCGTAAGGACCACTCATGATTACCTTGTCACCGGGTTTAAGGGTGAAGATGTATGATGATGCTATACCGCAGGGTACATCCATGAAGCCAGAACGGTCGGCCTTGAAGGGAGGTGTTGCAATACGCACGGTAAGCATAATGCGGTCACCCTCGGCAGGATAGTTGGCCATAGAGTATGCACGGATGGTTTCCTCGGTGTTCTTACATTTGAGACCGAGAAGACCGAATTTTTCCCAAGCGGGAAGATACTCGTCACCGATAAGGCTCTTATCGATATCCTTATCATAGGTCATATCGTATTTGGGTATCTTAATCTGCGCATAAGAACCGGGTACGAAGTCCATGTGCTCACCGGGAGGCAATGCCACGATGAACTCTTTGATGAAGGTTGCAACGTTCTTGTTTGAAATAACCTCGCACTCCCACTCTTTAACACCCATAACTGACTCGGGTACCTTGATGGCAAGGTCGTTCTTAACCTTAACCTGGCAACCCAAACGCCAGTGTGCTTGCTGCTCTTTGCGTGAGAAGTGACCGGTCTCTGAGGGAAGGATTTCGCCACCACCCTCTACAACCTGTACTTTACACTGACCGCAAGAGCCTTTACCACCACAAGCTGAGGGAAGGAATATGCCATTCTCGGCCATAGTGCCCAAAAGGGTACCGCCGGCAGCAACCTCTACTTCGCTCTCGCCGTTTATCTTAACCTTTACATTGCCCGAGGGAAGAAGGTATTTCTTCGCCACCAACAGGATAATCACCAACAAGAGGATGATTACAAGGAAGACTGCTATACTTGCTAATACTAATTGTATATCCATAGTTATTCTATATTACATTTTAATACCGGAGAAGCACATGAACGCCATAGCCATAAGACCTACAGTGATGAAGGCTATACCAAGACCACGGAGGGGCTTGGGTACGTGACAGTACTCCATTTTCTCACGAACGGCAGCAAACAACACGATGGCAACCATCCAACCGAAGCCTGAACCAAATGCGAAGGCTACTGAATCCCAGAAATTGAGGATAGCCTGGGGGTTGTTAGACTCCATACCGATACGCTGCTGCATGAACAATGAACCACCCATGATGGCGCAGTTTACAGCGATAAGGGGAAGGAAGATACCAAGCTGGCTGTACAATGCGGGGGCAAAACGCTCCACTATCATCTCTACCAACTGCACGATACCTGCGATAACGGCAATGAAGAGAATGAAGGCAAGGAAGGTCAAATCGACACCTTCAACAAGCGCACCGTTGGCAAGTACTGTTGTCTGCAAAAGGTAGTTCACGGGGAGTGTCACAACCTGAACGAAGATAACTGCACAGCCCAAGCCGATAGCTGTTTTAACACTCTTGGATACAGCCAGATAAGAACACATACCCAAGAAGAAGGCAAATACCATATTGTCCACGAATATCGAACGGACAAGCAAACTAATGAAATGTTCCATAATTTATTCTTCTGTATCCAAAATTAATTTTCCTGTAAGCTCTTGTCTTTTGCTCTCTGAACCCAGATGATGATGGCGATAAGGAAGAACGCCATGGGAGCCATAAGCATAAGACCATTGTTGATGTAACCCGCTTCATACACGCACTGGGGGATAACGGGGATATCGAGCAATGTACCCGAACCGAAGATCTCGCGTACGATAGCTACGATAACGAGTATCATTGCATAGCCAAGACCGTTACCGATACCGTCGAGGAACGAGGGCCAAGGCTTGTTCTGCATTGCGAATGCCTCGAGACGTCCCATAAGGATACAGTTTGTGATGATAAGTCCCACGTACACCGAAAGCTGAACGCTGACATCGTAGGCAAAGGCTTTGAGAACCTCACTCACGAGGGTTACGAGCGCTGCTACAACAACCAACTGGATGATGATACGTATGCGCAAGGGAATTGTGTTGCGGATGAGAGAGATGATGACGTTGGCCATAGCAACAATGATTGTTACTGAAAGACCCATCACTATTGCAGGAGCGAGCTTGCTTGTAACAGCAAGTGCCGAACAGATACCGAGCACCTGAATGGTTACAGGGTTCTCTTTTAAAAGAGGTGTCTGAAGTGCCTCAATGTTTTTCTTTGAAAATAGTCCCATAGTTTTATTCCTCCTCTGTTACTTGTGCCTCCTCAGCAGGAGCAGGCTCTTGTTCAACAACTACCGATGCGGGCTGTGCTGCCAAAAGGAAGGCTTTGTAGCTCTCCATTGTTTTTGCAAGCATAGCATCTACACCGTTACAAGTGATGGTGGCACCCGAGATTGCATTAACCTCACAGTTCTCGTCGTTAACTTTCTTTGTAACGCCAAGCGCTACGGCACCATCCTTGATTATGTTTTTACCGGGGAAACGGCTCTGGAATTTGTCACCTGCGATTTCGGCACCAAGACCGGGAGTCTCGCTGGCGTGTGAAAAGTAAACGCCATAGATGGTGTTACCGTCGTTGTTAACGGCAAGATAGCCCCAGATTCCACCCCAAAGACCGTTACCGGTCATAGGTATAACATATTTTTTCTCACCTTCCACTTCGCAGATGTAAAGGGGAAGATTGTTATCGTTAACCTCGTCGTTCTTAACATCGAAACCGCCTTCGGTTGCAACGGTGTTACCGGCTGCATCGATTACAATCTCCTTTTTCACAACTTCGCTGTAAGTTGCTGCCGCGTCGGCAAGGTCTTTAAGGTTCAAAGAAGAGAGTATCTGTTTCTTTTTGTCGAGACGGATGTTATCCTCCTGCAAAGGACGCAAGAGTGATGAAACGCCGGCCAAAAGGAAGGCTACGATAACAACTACGATTGATGCGTAGATGATAGCGTATGAATCGCTGGCGGTGTTGAAACCCTTCTTTGCTTTCTTTTCTTTATTATCATCGCTGCCGCCTACCTTCTCGAACTCCGATGCGGGGGCTTTGCAGAGAGGACATGCAGAGGGTGCCTCTGCTCCTTCGTGTGTATAACCACACACTTTACATACATATTTAGCCATAATCTGTTAGTTCTTTTTGGTTAGACGTTTTGCGCGGCTCTTCACGTTAGACTGTACCACGCAGTAATCGATAAACGGTGCTGTTACGTTCATAAGAAGGATGGCAAGCATCATACCTTCGGGGTAACCGGGGTTGAACACGCGAATGAGGATTGCCATTGCGCCGATGCCGAAGCCGTAGATGAACTTACCGGTCTCGGTGCGTGCTGCTGTAACAGGGTCGGTAGCCATAAACACTGCTCCGAAGCAGAAACCGCCGAGCAACAAGTGTGTGTAAATGGGCTGCTGCAATGCGGGATTCTCGGGCATAAGGCCTGTAAAAAGAGCTATCATTGCAATACCACCAACGAATACGCTGAACATTACTTTCCAGCTTGCTACACCTGTCCAAAGGAGCAATGCTGCACCAAGGGCAATTGCGATTACGCTTGTCTCACCTATTGAACCGGGCATGAAACCGCAAATCATATCGCACACGCTGAGGTTGGCACCCGCTGCACCAATCATGGTATCGCCGGCATTAATATACTGCAATGCTGTCGCGCAGGTGTAACCGTCGGGGAGGTCGTAACCAAAGCCGAGGATTGAGTTTGTGGCAACCCATACCGACTCACCGGAAATCACAGAGGGATAAGCGAAGAAGATGAATGCACGAGCTATGAGTGCTACGTTAACGATGTTCATACCTGTACCACCGAATACCTCTTTGGCGAAGATTACCGAGAAGGCTGTTGCTACTGCAAGAACCCAAAGGGGGCAACCGGCGGGAACTATCATAGGTATGAGGATACCTGAAACGAGGAATCCCTCGTGTATCTCTTCGTTCTTCCACTGTGCTACTACGAACTCTATACCAAGACCTACGAGGTATGTTACCACGATTTTGGGCAACATAATCATAAGACCGAAGATGAACATATCGATGTGCGATGTTGTTGCGAGCTCGCCTGCCGCAAGAGCGTTCTGATAACCGAGGTTATACATACCGAACAAAAGGGCGGGGAGAAGAGCAATAACCACAAGCGACATTATACGTTTGCTGTCTATCGCATCGTGAATGTTCACACCACTCTTCGATGTTTCGTTGGGTACGAAGAGGAATGTCTCCATTCCATCGAACACCGAACGCAAAGCGTGCAACTTGCCGCCCTCTTCGAAGTTGGGTTTGATTTTATCAAGATAGTTTCTCAAAAATTTCATACTGTGTATTTTTTATTTTGCTTGTTCTGTTAGCAATTATTCACTTGTATTTGTGCTGCATCAACACATTTCGGCACGCAACTTGTCGAGACCTTCACGAACGATGCGCTGCAATTCGAGTTTCGAAGAATCGACAAACTCGCACAATGCAAAGTCTTCGGGTGCAACTTCGTAGATGCCAAGTTCTTCCATCTTATCGATGTTGCCGGTGATGATAGCCTTGATGAGGTACTCGGGGTAGATGTCCATGGGGAATACCTTGTCGTACTCATTAGACATAATCATGTGACGCTCACCACCCTTGATGCGGGCATCGATAGTGTAGCTGCGCTTGGGCATCAACCAGCTGAAGTAGCTGCGGCTGGTGCTGAACATAGAGAAACGGGGTGCTATCCAACCGAACATCTCGTCGCCGCCCATAATCTCGGGGATTACGGTAATCTCGTTAGAGAATGCTCCGAGGAAAGCGTCAGCTGTTGTCTTTTTACCGGTGAGCACGTTACCGTCGATAATGCGCAAGGGGTTCTCGTTCTTCAAACGGCCATCAACGAGTGTGCTGATCTGCGCACCGAGAACAACTTTGCTGTAAGAGGGGTTGGTAACCTCGCTACCTGCAAGAGCTACGGTACGTGTGAAGTCGATTTTACCTTTGTTGAAGAAACGACCAATGAAGATTACCTCCTCGGCACCGATAGTCCATACAATCTCGCCTTTGTTCACGGGAGCAACGCGGTTGATCTGCACGCCTACGTTGCCGGCGGGATGGGGCCCCTTGAAGATTGTGGTGGTAACATTCTTTGCTACGCTGAGAGCTGCCGCCTTCTGCTCTGCGCTTACACCCAAGTTTACAGGTGCAATGCGAGAAAGGGCGTCGAGACCTACTTGGAAGTCCTCCTCGTTGCCTTTGAGGGCAACCTCAAAATCCACTGCAAGGGGTTTTGAGTCGAAGGCCGAAACAAAGATTGCTCGGGGTGAATCACTGGGAGTTGCGATAACATCGTAAGGTCTTTGGCGCATAAAAGCAAAAAGACCGGCTTTGAGCAAATCGGCCTTTACCTCCTCTGATGACAGAGAAAGTACATCTTTTGCTTTGTACTCCACAGACTCAAACTTACCGTCTGACTCCACTACTACGCTTAATACGCGTCTTCTCTCTCCGCGGTTAACCGCTACAACAGTTCCGCTCACAGGCGAAACAAATTGCAATTCGGGACAGTTCTTATCAACGAACAAGGGCTCACCTACTTTTACTTTATCCTCGGGCTTAACAACCACTTTGGGTGTTACACGAGTAAAGTCGGCAGGCATCAAAGCATACTGCTTCGCCTCTGCAACCTGTGTAAACTCGGCCGCAGGAGCTCCTTTTAGATTGATATCCAATCCCTTAGAAATTTTTACAACTCTGTGCATATAAATTGAGTTACGTTAGTACATTATCCAGCACAAAATTAAGGTTTTTTTCCGTAATTCTAAACGTTTTAACACAAATAAATCATTTTAAGAGAGTTTTTTATTCGGGTGTAACTCTGTTTTTGGCGATAAAAAGCCGGGATTTACCTGCAATTTTACAATGGTGTTGAACATGTTCCCTGGCTGAACAATAAAGAGATTGTACTAATGCGGCGAATTTATTTGCAACTCACACCGAGCAGGACTAACGATAGGCGATGACTTGGAAAATGGGAAAAAAATGAGAGGATACCTCACGGTATCCTCTCACATCTATTAAGTAAGTAATTTTTTATTCAGCAACGGCTGTAGTAGCGGGCTCTTCAGTTGCTGCTACCTCCTCTACCACGGGTGCGTCAGCAGCCTTTTTGGTAGAACGACGGCGGCGTGTTTTCTTTGTAGAAGCCTTAGCCATATTCTCGTTGTAGTCAACAAGCTCGATGAAACACATCTCGGCTGCGTCACCGGGACGAGTACCGAGTTTGATGATGCGTGTATAGCCACCGGGACGCTCGGCAACTTTTACCGAAATCTCTTTGAAGAGCTCGATAACGGCCTCCTTGCTCTGGAGGTAGCTGAATACAACGCGACGTGAATTGGTTGTGTCGTCTTTTGATTTTGTTATCAAAGGCTCAACGAACTTCTTGAGTTCTTTTGCCTTTGCGAGGGTCGTAGTGATTCTTTTGTGCATAATCAAAGAGATAGCCATATTTGAAAGCATAGCTTTTCTGTGAGATGCAGTACGGCCCAAATGGTTAAAAGATTTTTTATGTCTCATAATTATTCTTTGTCTAATTTATATTTTGAAATATCTGTTCCAAACGAAAGATTCAGACTCTCGAGCAAATCATCAAGCTCAGTGAGCGATTTCTTACCGAAGTTACGGAACTTAAGAAGGTCGGTTTTGTTGTACTTAACAAGCTGGCCGAGAGTCTCGACCTCTGCTGCTTTCAAGCAGTTGAGAGCACGAACCGAAAGGTTCAAGTCAACCAACTTGCTCTTAAGCAACTGACGCATGTGCAATACCTCCTCATCAAACTCTTCGTTGCCATCGATGTCAGAAGATTCAATAGCAATCTTCTCGTCAGAGAACAACATGAAGTGATGGATAAGAATTCTAGCAGCCTCTTTAAGAGCCTCCTTCGGGTGGATGGAACCGTCTGTTGTAACCTCAATTACCAAACGATCGTAGTCGGTCTTCTGCTCTACGCGGAAGGGCTCGCGCTGGTAATTTACATTACGAATAGGAGTGTATATCGAGTCGATTGGAATCATAGTGGGCTCTGTGCAGAACTCACGGTTCTCATCAGCAGGCACGTAACCGCGACCTTTGTTGATGCTGATTTCAATCTGCATTTTAGCCGAAGAGTCTAAGTGGCAAATGACTAACTCGGGATTTAACACTTCAAATCCGGTTAAATACTTACCAATTTCACCTGCAGTGAATACCTCGGTATTCTCTACATTGATTGTGACTTTCTCGGTTTCGAATTCCTCAACGATTCTTTTGAATCGAACCTTTTTAAGATTCAAGATGATGTTGGTTACATCTTCTTTTACACCGGGTACTGTGGCAAACTCGTGCTCTACACCGGCAATCTTGATGCAGTTGATTGCAAAGCCTTCCAAAGAAGACAACAAGATGCGGCGCAATGCGTTGCCGACAGTTGTAGCAAAACCGGGCTCGAGAGGACGAAACTCGAACTTACCATAGAAGTCGTTCGCCTCCAACATCACTACTTTGTCAGGTTTTTGAAATGTTAATATCGCCATTATCAAATATTAATTTTTGCTATACAACTCAACGATTAACTGCTCCTTGATGTTCTCGGGAATCTCTGAACGCTCGGGCATGTTCAAGAACTTACCTGCCATTGAAGAGTTGTCCCACTCCAACCAAGGATATTTGCTGTGGTTAAGACCGGCCAAAGAGTTCTGGATAACCTCAAGCGACTTTGAACGCTCGCGTACACCAATGATCTGACCTGCCTTGATGATGCGTGAAGCAACGTTACAAACTTTACCGTCTACCAAGATGTGGCAGTGGCTAACCAACTGACGTGCAGCAGCACGAGTGGGAGCAATACCCAAACGATAAACGATGTTGTCCAAACGTGACTCCAACAACTGCAAAAGCACCTCACCGGTGATACCGGGAGCTGAATCGGCTTTGTCGAAGGTGTTACGGAACTGACGCTCCAAAACTCCGTATGTGTATTTTGCCTTCTGCTTCTCGGCCAACATCACACCGTACTCCGAAGTCTTGCGACGACGGTTGTTACCGTGCATACCGGGAGCATAGTTTTTCTTTGAAAGCACCTTGTCGGCACCAAAGATGGGCTCGCCGAAACGACGTGCTATCTTGCTTTTAGGTCCTGTATATCTTGCCATTTTAATTCCTAATTAAATTTTTGATTATACTCTTCTTCTCTTGGGAGGACGGCAACCGTTGTGGGGCAGCGGTGTTACGTCTATAATCTCGGTAACCTCGATACCTGCACCGTGTACAGTACGGATTGCAGACTCACGACCGTTTCCGGGTCCCTTAACATAAGCCTTTACTTTGCGCAAGCCCAAATCGAAAGCGATTTTTGAGCAAGCCTCGGCAGCCATCTGAGCAGCGTAGGGAGTGTTCTTCTTTGAACCTCTGAAGCCCATCTTACCTGCAGATGACCAAGAGATAACCTGACCCTCGTCATTAGTAAGGCAAACAATGATATTGTTAAATGACGAATGAACATGAAGCTGACCATTGGCCCCTACCTTCACATTTCTTTTCTTTGTTGCAACTGTTTTCTTTGCCATATTACTTACTTATTATTTTGTAGCTTTTTTCTTGTTAGCAACTGTCTTCTTACGTCCCTTGCGTGTACGAGCGTTGTTCTTTGTGCTCTGACCACGAACGGGCAAACCGTTACGATGACGGATGCCACGATAGCAACCTATATCCATCAGACGTTTGATGTTCAACTGAATCTCTGAACGGAGGTCACCCTCTACTTTAAACTCTGCACCAATAATCTCACGGACTTTAGCTGCCATATCATCGGTCCAATCCTGAACCTTAAGATTTCTATCTACACCAGCTTTATCAAGGATTTTGGCTGCACTGCTGCGTCCTATACCATAGATGTATGTCAACGCAATCTCTCCTCTCTTGTTTTGAGGAATATCTACACCAACTATTCTTATAGCCATATACGAATATATTTTTAATTACTACTTTTAATTACCCCTGACGCAGTTTGAATTTGGGATTCTTCTTGTTGATCAAATACAAACGTCCGTTTCTGCGAACGATTTTGCAATCGGGAGTGCGTTTCTTAATAGATGCTTTTACTTTCATAATATATTGTTTTTATTTATATCGGAACACGATTCTTCCTTTGGTCAAATCATAGGGAGACATCTCAATTCTTACTTTGTCGCCGGGCAGAATTTTAATGTAGTGCATTCTCATCTTACCAGAGATATGCGCAATCACTTCGTGACCATTCTGCAACTCTACGCGGAACATTGCGTTTGACAATGCCTCTACGATTGTACCGTCTTGTTCAATAGCGCTTTGTTTAGCCATATCAATATCCTTTGTTTCTTAAAACCTCTTCGACGAAATCGAACGAAGACAAAATATCAGCACCGTTCTTGCCAACGGCTACGGTATGTTCAAAATGAGCTGCGTTCTTGCGATCGCGTGTTCTCACTGTCCATCCGTCACGCTCCATAAAAATCTGACGTTTGCCGAGTGTTATCATCGGCTCAATGGCAAGGCACATACCCTCGCGCAATTGTAAGCCGTTACCCTTGCGCCCGTAATTGGGAACTTCGGGTGATTCGTGCATTTCGCAACCGATGCCGTGACCGACAAACTCGCGAACTACGCCAAAACCGTTCTGCTCGCAGTGCTGCTGTATTGCGCTACCGAGGTCGCCCAAACGCTTACCGTGAACAGCCTGTTCAATACCTTTATAGAGCGACTCTTTTGTAACGCGCAACAACTTTTTTGTTGCCTCGTCAACCTCTCCTACACAAAATGTGTAGCAGGAGTCGCCACAAAACCCATTCAACAATGTTCCACAATCGACCGATACTATATCGCCCTCTTTCAAGGGAACATCGTTGGGGATTCCGTGTACAACCACATCATTGACTGATGCGCATATCGAGCCCGGAAAAGGAACACCCTCGTAGTTGGGATAACCCTTAAACGTGGGAATCGCTCCGTTGTCGCGGATAAACTCTTCGGCTACTCTATCGAGTTGCTTGGTAGTTACACCCGGCTCGATTATTTTAGCAACTTCGGCAAGCGTTCTGCCTACCAGCAGGTTTGCCTGCCGAAGTAGTTCTATTTCATCAGATGTCTTAAGAAAAATCATTCTTAGCTCTACAATTTAACCTACACGCCCTTTAATGCGGCCCGAACTCAACAAACCGTCGTAGTGTCTCATGAGGAGATAGCTCTCAACCTGCTGCAATGTGTCAAGGACAACACCAACAAGGATGAGCAACGATGTACCTCCGAAGAACGACGCAAACTCCTGCTGAACGCCAAAGACGCCCGCAAATGCAGGGAAGATTGCTATTGCTGCCAAGAACAACGAACCGGGAAGGGTTATGCGTGACATAATCGTATCAATATATTCTGCGGTGGGCTTGCCAGGTTTTACACCGGGGATGAAACCGTTGTTACGCTTCATATCATCGGCCATCTGCATCGGGTTGATGGTGATAGCTGTATAGAAGTATGTGAATACTATGATAAGAAGTGCAAAAATAAGGTTGTAAAGCCATCCTGATGTATCGGCCAACTTCTGTACAAATGCAGAAGGCTCAGAATCGGCACCATAGCTCATGAACGCCAAAGGTATAAACATTATAGCCTGAGCGAAGATGATAGGCATCACGTTGGCAGCATTTACTTTAAGGGGCAAATACTGACGTGCGCCACTGAACGATGCACCACCTGCTGCCTGTTTTGCATACTGCACGGGTACCTTACGTGTACCACGCAACAATGCAACACCTGCACAGATTACCAAGAACAGGAATACCACCTCGAAGAGGAACATAATGATACCACCGCCTGTTGCAGCAGACATTCTGGAGGTGAACTCCTGAATGAATGCTTGGGGCAGACGGGCAATGATACCAATCATGATTATCAATGAAACACCATTACCGATACCCTTGTCGGTGATACGCTCGCCCAACCAAAGAACGAACATACTGCCCGCAGCAAGGATAATGGTAGATGTTATCATAAATACGTTCCAGTTAATCGACTCGCTCAAAGCCATACCTGCTGTATAGCGAAGGTTCAAGAGATATGAGGGAGCCTGAACAAGAAGAATCAGTACAGTCAAATAACGTGTGTACTGGTTGATCTTGCGACGGCCGCTCTCACCCTCACGCTGCAACTTTTGGAAATAAGGCACAGCGATGGCCAAAAGCTGAATAACGATAGAAGCCGAGATGTAGGGCATAATACCCAAGGCAAAGATAGATGCGTTAGAGAACGCACCACCCGAGAACATATCGAGCAGAGACATCAAACCGCCACTTGTCTGATCCTGCAAACGTGTAAGCATAGCGGGGTCGATACCGGGAAGCACCACGTATGAGCCGAATCGATAGATTGCAACAAACAGCAAAGTAATGCCGATGCGCACTCTTAAGTCTTCAATCTTCCAGATGTTTTTAATTGTCTGGACGAACTTATGGTTTGATAGTTTATTTGCCATTTTTTAAAGCTTTACTACTGTTCCACCTACAGCCTCGATAGCCTCAATAGCTTTCTGTGAGAAAGCGTGAGCCTCGACTGTCAATTTTGCTGTCAAAGTACCATTAGCAAGAATCTTCACCAACTGAGTTGATGAGATGAAACCTGCAGCAACCAAAGCCTGGATGTTGATTGTCTCCAAAGACTTGCTCTCAGCAAGAGCCTGGAGAGTAGAGAGGTTGATTGCTTTGTACTCTACGCGATTGATGTTTTTAAAACCGAACTTGGGCACACGGCGTTGCAAAGGCATCTGACCTCCCTCGAAACCGATCTTCTTAGAGTAGCCAGAACGCGACTTGGCACCCTTGTGACCGCGAGTTGAGGTACCACCTCTACCCGAACCGGTTCCACGTCCAATTCTTTTGCGCGCCTTGACAGAGCCCTCGGCAGGCTTAAGATTATTTAATTTCATAGCCAAATCTTTTTTTTAATTAATTACTCTTCAACAATGGTAACCAAATGCTGAACTTTCTTAACCATTCCACGGATTGATGCGTTATCGGGACGCTCTACC
The DNA here is from genome assembly GCA_045631205.1 of Bacteroidaceae bacterium. Classification (GTDB taxonomy): domain Bacteria; phylum Bacteroidota; class Bacteroidia; order Bacteroidales; family Bacteroidaceae; genus HGM04593. The sequence continues at coordinate 8,892 of JAZQUI010000001.1, read as the reverse complement.
ACTTTGTTCATCTTTGTAAGACCAAGAGCATCGAGTGTCAACTTCTGAGTTTTAGGAGCACCAATGCGGCTCTTAATTTGTTTGATTTTAATTGTAGCCATTATTTATCCTCCTATAAATTATCCGTTAAATACTTTGCTCATGCTTACACCTCTGTTCTGAGCAACCATACGTGCGTCACGCATTTCGCTCAAAGCTGCGATAGTAGCCTTTACCAAGTTGTGGGGGTTAGAAGAACCCTTTGACTTAGCAAGAACGTCTGTGATACCAACACTCTCCAACACGGCACGCATAGCACCACCGGCTACCACTCCGGTACCGTGAGATGCAGGCTTGATGAATACCTCTGCGCCACCGAAACGTGCAATCTGCTCGTGGGGAACGGTTCCTTTAAGAACAGGTACGCGTACAAGGTTCTTCTTAGCAGCCTCTACACCTTTAGCGATAGCTGCGGTAACCTCGCTTGCTTTACCAAGACCATAACCGATGATGCCATTCTCGTTACCAACAACAACGATTGCCGAGAAACTGAATGTACGACCACCCTTTGTAACCTTGGTTACACGGTTGATAGCAACCAATCTATCTTTCAATTCAACGTCGTTTGCGACTTTTACTCTATTGTTAATTGCCATATTCATTAGAATTTAAGACCTCCATTACGCGCAGCATCAGCTACCTCCTTAACTCTACCATGGTAAAGATAACCGTTACGGTCGAAGACTACGGTTGTGATACCTGCCTCCTGTGCCTTCTTGGCAATCATCTCACCAACTTTAGCAGCCTGCTCTTTCTTGGGCATAGCCTCAAGACCGAGTGAAGATGCAGAAGCCAATGTACAGCCTTTCTGGTCATCAATTATCTGAACATAGATTTGCTTGTTGCTACGGAAAACGCTCATACGAGGACGCTCGGCAACACCAGAAATCTTGTTGCGCACTCTATATTTAATCTTGGTACGTCTTTCTATTTTTGTTGTCATATACTTACGATTTTACTAGATTATTTTGCACCTGCCGACTTACCAGACTTGCGACGAATAATCTCGCCAACAAACTTAACACCTTTACCTTTGTAAGGCTCGGGTTTGCGGAATGAGCGGATTTTTGCACAAATCATACCAAGCAACTCTTTGTTGCAAGACTCCAAAATGATAAGAGGGTTCTTATTTCTCTCTGATTTGGTCTCTATCTTAACCTCTGCAGGGAACTGCATGTAGATAGGGTGAGTAAAACCGAGCAACAACTCAATAGCGTTGTTGGGTTTGTCGTTTACACGATAACCAACACCAACGAGCTCAAGCTCTTTCTTGAAACCGGTTGAAACACCGATAATCATATTGTTGATGAGCGCGCGGTACAAGCCGTGGAAAGCGTGCTGCTGTTTTGTAGCCTCAGCGTAAGTCTCAACGTCGGCATACTTAACTGTCAAAACACCATCCTCTACCTTAACTGCGATAGAAGAATCAATCTTCTGTGAAAGCTCACCTTTGGGACCTTTTACAGTAACAACGTTCTCGTCGCTGATAGCAACTGTAACGTTTGCGGGAATACTAATAGGTAATTTACCAATTCTAGACATTGCTCAATCCTCCTCTATTAGTAGACATAGCAGAGTACCTCACCGCCGATTTTCTCAGCAGCAGCCTCTTTGTCTGTCATTACACCTTTGGATGTCGACAAAATCGCGATACCCAATCCATTAATCACTCTGGGCATATCTTTGTATCCCGTATAACGGCGCAAACCGGGGCTTGAAACGCGAACCAAGTTCTTGATTGCGTTAACCTTGTTTACTGCGTCGTACTTCAAGGCAATCATAATAGTGCCTTGAGGGCCATCCTCAACAAACTTGTAGTTCAAGATGTAACCCTTGTCAAAAAGAATCTTTGTGATCTCCTTTTTGATGTTTGAGGCAGGAACTTCAACCACTCTGTGCTTAGCTTGAATGGCATTTCTCAACCTCGTCAAATAATCTGCAATTGGATCTGTCATAAAAATTAATTTTAAATTGATCAGGACTTCCCTGACAATATTTATATTAAACACTCAAAAAATTATTACCAACTTGCTTTCTTTACACCGGGAATCAAGCCCTGTGAAGCCATCTCACGGAACTGAATACGAGAGATGCCGAATGTGCGGATATAACCTTTGGGACGACCTGTGAGCTTGCAACGGTTGTGCATGCGGATGGGGTTTGAGTTCAAAGGCAGGCTCTGCAATTTGCGAGATGCCTCGTAAGCCTCTTCGGGAGTACCGGTATTGATGATCTTCTTCAGAGCCTCACGTTTAGCAGCATATTTCTTGGTCAATTTTGCTCGTTTTACTTCACGAGCCTTCATTGATTCTTTTGCCATAGTTAATATTAGTTTTTAGCGTTTTTAAAAGGTAGTCCGAACTCTTTCAAAAGAGCATAACCCTCTTCGTCTGTTTTAGCTGTGGTAACGAATGTGATGTTCATACCTGTCAGACGCATAATGTTATCGATGTTGATCTCGGGGAAGATAATCTGCTCCTTGATACCCAAAGAGTAGTTACCGCTACCGTCGAACTTGCTCTCGATACCCTTGAAGTCACGGATACGGGGAAGAGCAACACGGATAAGACGCTCGAGGAACTCGTACATACGCTCGCGACGCAGAGTTACCATAACGCCGATAGGCATCTTCTTACGCAACTTGAAGTTTGAAATATCCTTGCGAGAAACAGTAGCTACGGCCTTCTGACCGGTGATAGCTGTAATCTCGTTGATAGCAACGTCGATGATCTTCTTGTCCTGAGTAGCTGCACCAAGACCCTCGTTGATAACGATTTTCTTGAGTACGGGTACCTGCATAGGTGATGAATAGTTGAACTGCTTCATCAAAGCCGGAGCAATACGCTCGGCATATTCTTTTTTAAGGCTGGCTGTATTACTCATTTTTAAATCTCCTCTCCTGATTTTTTAGCATAACGAACTTTCTTGCCCTCCTCGTTGATCTTGCGGCCGATGCGAGTAGCTTTACCGCTTTTGGGATCAATCAAGTTGAGGTTTGAAACGTGGATCGAAGCCTCTTGTTTTACAATACCTCCATGAGGATTCTTTGCGCTGGGTTTCGTGCTTTTTGAAACCATATTAACGCCTTCTACGATGGCACGGTCCTTCTCTACGATTACCTTCAAAACCTTACCGGTCTTGCCTTTGTCCTCGCCAGAGTTTACGATGACCATATCACCTTTCTTGATATGTAATTTCTTCATTACTTCAAAAATTTAAATATTAAAGTACCTCGGGTGCCAATGATACAACTTTTGTATAATCAGTTGCACGAAGTTCACGCGCTACGGGGCCGAAGATACGGCTACCGCGCATTTCGCCGGCATTATTAAGCAGAATGCAAGCGTTGTCATCGAAACGGATGTATGAACCATCTTGACGACGAACCTCTTTCTTAGTACGAACAATAAGAGCTTTAGAAACAGCTCCCTTCTTCATATCGCTCGAGGGGATAACGCTTTTTACGGCAACTACAATGACATCCCCTACAGAAGCATAGCGACGGCGTGTGCCACCAAGGACACGGATGCACAAAGCCTCCTTTGCACCGCTATTATCACATACTGTAAGTCTTGATTCAACTTGTATCATAATTACTTAACTTTTTCGATGATTTCTACTAATCTCCATCTCTTAGTCTTGCTCAAAGGACGAGTCTCCATTATGCGAACTGTATCGCCTACAGAGCACTCATTCTTCTCATCGTGTACATGATATTTCTTTGTTCTGCTCACGAATTTACCGTAGATGGGGTGCTTCTCTTTAAATTTGGCTGCAACGGTGATAGTTTTCTCCATTTTAGTGCTGAGAACTATACCAGTGCGCTCTTTTCTCAAATTTCTCATAAGTCTTAATTATTTATTTAATTCGCGAGAGCGCAACTCACCTTTCATACGCGCGATATCACGGCGCAACTTTTTCAACTGCTCGGGGTTCTCCAGGGGCGAGATTGCGTGATTCAGTTTCATTTGGGCATAACGAGTTACATCAGCCTCAATTCTTTCTTGTAGCTCTTTAGTTGCGAGCTCTTTGATTTCTGCTATTTTCATAATTATGCCTGATTAAAATCGTAATCGCGTCTAACAATAAACTTTGTTGTAACAGGAAGTTTTTGAGCTGCAAGGCGCAAAGCCTCTTTTGCTATCTCGTAAGAAACTCCCTCTACCTCAATCAATATACGGCCCGGTGTAACGGGGAATACGAAACCTTCGGGATCACCTTTACCCTTACCCATACGTACATCGGCAGGCTTACGAGTGATAGGTTTGTCGGGGAATATACGGATCCAAATCTGACCCTGACGCTGCATATAACGTGTTACTGCAATACGAGCAGCTTCAATCTGGCGACCGTTTAACCATTTATATTGCAAGCACTTGATTCCGAAAGAACCGAATGCGAGTTGGTTTCCTCTCTGAGCAAAACCTTTCTGCACACCGTGCTGCACTCTTCTATATTTTGTCTTTTTAGGCTGTAACATAATTCTTGAAATTCAATTCGTTAGCGATTGTTGTTTTTCTTACGTTTGAAGTTTCTTCCACCAGCCTGGTTGTTGTTGAAACCGCTCTCCTTGCTCTGTGTAAAGTTAGGAGCGAGGTCTCTTTTACCGTAAACCTCACCACGGCAAATCCAAACCTTGATACCAAGGATACCCACTTTTGTAAGGGCCTCTGCCTGGCAGTAGTCGATATCAGCGCGGAAGGTGTGGAGAGGAGTACGACCCTCTTTGTACATCTCCGAACGAGCCATCTCGGCACCGTTCAAACGGCCTGAAATCTGGATTTTGATACCCTCGGCACCCATACGCATTGTGCTAGCAATTGCGGTTTTGATAGCGCGACGGTAAGCGATTTTACCTTCAACCTGGCGTGCAATATTGTTTGCTACAATAGTTGCATCCAACTCAAGTTTCTTAACCTCAAAAATATTTATCTGTATCTCCTTGTCGGTGATCTTCTTCAACTCCTCTTTAAGTTTGTCAACCTCTTGACCACCCTTACCGATGATGATACCGGGCTTAGCGGTACATACGGTAATTGTAACAAGTTTCAAAGTACGCTCGATGACAATCTTAGAAACGCTGGCTTTAGCCAAACGTACGTTAAGGTATTTTCTGATTTTTGAATCTTCTACCAATTCGTCACCGAAATTTTTACCACCGTACCAGTTGGAATCCCATCCTCTGATGATACCTAGTCGATTACTAATTGGATTAACCTTCTGTCCCATTGCTTTCTACTTTTTTATTGTCATTATTTACTTTGGTGTCCACGTAAATTGTAACGTGGTTGGAACGCTTACGGATTCTGTATCCGCGACCCTGAGGTGCAGGACGCATGCGGAACAATGTACGTGCCTCATCTACGAAGATCTGTGAGATGTAGAGCTCGCCATTCTCAGCTTTACGCTCATTTTTCTGCTCCCAGTTTGCTATCGCTGAACGCAACAGTTTCTCAACGTTGTTCGATGCAGCTTTAGTGGAGAATTTCAACACGCCAAGAGCGCGACCTACCTCCATACCACGTACCATATCTGCTACGAGACGCATTTTACGGGGTGAAGAGGGGATATCTTTCGCACTGGCGAAATAAAGGCTTTTACGAGCCTCTTTTCTCTTGTCAGCAGCTATTTTTTTTCTTGCTCCCATTATTATATTTTATTTAATTCAATTTTAAAAAACCTGTTTATTTCTTACGGTTACCTGAGTGACCACGGAAAGTACGAGTAGGAGCAAACTCTCCCAACTTGTGACCAACCATATTCTCAGTAACATAAACAGGGATAAATTTATTACCGTTATGAACAGCTATTGTGTGTCCTACAAAATCGGGAGAAATCATAGAAGCACGAGCCCAAGACTTGATGACCGATTTCTTACCGCTCTCGTTCATGGCAAGCACTTTGCTCTCCAATTTTACATTGATATATGGACCTTTTTTTAATGAACGACTCATATTATTTCAAAAATTTCCTTATTATTACTTCTTTCTTCTCTCGATGATGTACTTATTCGACTGCTTCTTAGGCGCACGAGTCTTGAGACCCTTAGCGTACAAGCCCTTACGAGATCTGGGGTGACCTCCGGAAGCACGACCTTCACCACCACCCATGGGGTGATCAACAGGGTTCATAACAACACCACGGTTGTGAGGACGACGTCCGAACCAACGAGTACGACCAGCTTTACCTGAGCTCTCGAGTGCGTGATCCGAGTTACCTACTGTACCGATAGTAGCACGGCAAGTACCAAGGATGCGGCGAACCTCACCTGAGGGCAATTTGATTACGCAGTAGTTCTCATCACGAGAAACGATCTGTGCAAAGTTACCCGCAGAACGAACGAGGATTGCGCCCTGACCGGGACGAAGCTCGATGTTGTGCACAACTGTACCGACAGGAATAGACTTCAAAGGAAGTGTGTTACCAAGTTCGGGAGCTGCATCGGCACCAGACATCAAAACTGCGCCAACCTCCAAACCATTAGGAGCAATTATATAACTCTTCTCACCGTCAGCGTAATACAACAAAGCAATACGAGCTGAACGGTTAGGATCATACTCGATGCTCTTTACTGTAGCGGGGATACCGTCTTTGTTACGCTTAAAATCGATAAATCTGAATTTACGCTTGTGACCACCGCCTCTGTAGCGCATAGTCATCTTACCAGTGTTGTTACGACCACCAGTCGAACGTTTACCGGTTACAAGCGATTTCTCTGGTACCGCAGCAGTGATCTCTTCAAAGGTACCAATAATCTTATGTCTTTGGCCCGGTGTTGTAGGCTTAAATTTACGTACTGCCATCTCTATTAAATGTTACTATAAAAATCAATAGTATCGTCCTCTTTAAGTGTGACGATAGCTTTCTTCACAGCGTTTGTACGGCCTTTCACAAAGCCTGCTTTAGTGTAACGGCTCTTGTTCTTGCCCGCGTAGTTCATAGTGTTAACCTCAACTACTGTTACGTTGTACAACGCCTCAATCTCTTTCTTAATTACCAACTTGTTAGCCTCGGGACGAACAAGAAAACCGAAACGATTAAACTTATCGGTAATGTTAGTCATCTTCTCTGTGACTATAGGTTTAATCAATACTCCCATTGTTTACGCCTCCTTTTTAGCTAAGATGTTATTAATAACCTCGAGAGAGCTTTCAGTCACAACCATAACTTCGGCATTCATAATACCATAGGTATTTATGTCCGAAGCAATTGCAACTTGTGTGCCCTTCAAATTACGAGCAGACAAATATACGAATTTATTGCTAGATGGCATTACAAAAAGTTGTTTCTTTTCAGAAATGTTAAGTTTATTTAACACTTCAACGAAAGATTTTGTGCTGGGAGCCTCAAAATTGAAGTCCTCAACAACGATAATAGCATTTTCGATAGCCTTCTGCGACAAAGCCGATTTACGTGCAAGCTGCTTAACTTTCTTGTTAAGTTTGAAGCTGTAGTCACGGGGAGTAGGACCGAATACACGAGCACCACCAACCAACAAAGGTGAGTTGATGTCACCACGACGTGCGCCACCGCCGCCCTTCTGACGACCGAGCTTACGTGTAGAACCTGAAATCTCGCTTCTCTCCTTTGACTTGTGAGTACCCTGGCGCTGAGCAGCAAGATACTGTCTTACGGCCATGTATACAACGTGCTCGTTGGGCTCGATGCCGAAGATTGACTCATCCAAGACAACCTTTCTGCCGGTGTTCTCACCATTTATGTTTAATACGCTGATTTCCATTACTTTTCAATTATTACGATTGAACCATTGTAACCTGGAACAGAACCCTTGATAACCAAAAGGTTGTGCTCAGGAATTACCTTTAACACCTGGAGGTTGTGTGTAGTAACACGTGCGTTACCCATCTGACCACTCATTCGGAGACCCTTGAATACCTTTGCAGGGTATGAACAAGCACCGATAGAACCCGGCTTGCGAGCGCGGTTGTGCTGACCGTGAGTAGCCTGACCTACACCACCAAAGTTGTGTCTTTTAACGACACCCTGGAAACCCTTACCCTTTGAAGTACCTGTTACGCTCACGTAGTTGGTATCTGCAAAGAGATCTACTGTGATAACATCGCCCAAAGCGAGCTCTGTCTCATAACCCTTGAACTCGGCCAAGTGGCGCTTGGGAGTTACACCGGCCTTCTTGAAGTGGCCTGCAAGAGGAGCGCTGATACGGCTCTCCTTCTGATCCTGGAAACCAACCTGAACAGCCTCATAGCCATCCTTCTCGATTGTTTTCACCTGTGTAACTGCGCAAGGACCTGCTTCGATAACAGTGCATGGAACATTCTTACCATCGGCACTGAAAACGGACATCATTCCGATTTTTTTTCCTAATAATCCTGGCATTTCAGTTTAATTTAAAAAATTAGTAAACAACATTTAATTACACTTTAATCTCAACCTCAACTCCTGAAGGCAACTCAAGCTTCATAAGAGCATCAACAGTCTTAGCTGTAGAGCTGTAGATGTCGATCAATCTCTTGAAAGAAGAGAGCTGGAACTGCTCACGTGACTTCTTGTTCACGAAAGTAGAACGGTTAACTGTGAAAATACGCTTGTGTGTAGGCAATGGAATTGGACCGCTTACGATAGCGCCTGTAGCCTTCACTGTCTTTACAATCTTCTCAGCTGACTTGTCAACCAAGTTGTGATCGTAAGATTTAAGTTTAATTCTAATTTTTTGACTCATCGTCTTTTAATATTTATAAAATTTATAATTGCCTGTCGGTTAAGAGTCATTCGCTAACCGACAGGCCTGAATTATTTTTACTTCTGAAGTTCCTCAAGTATCTGCTTTGTCAAAGAAGCACTTACCTGCTCATGGTGATCGTAAGTCATTGA